>NZ_FOUZ01000004.1 GCF_900115015.1 Algoriella xinjiangensis
TCTCTGTATCTGTAAGCGGTTGCAAAGGTAAGATTAAATTTTAAACTACCAAATCTTTTTTCAAAAATTTTAAAAGTTTTTATTTTTTTAAGTCTTTATCTTAAACTACCATTTCAATCCCTTTTCATACTACTCGTCTTTCGTATTGGGATTGCAAATATACGCACCCTTTTCTCATTTTACCAAACACTTTTTACAATTATTTTACATTTAATCCTTAACTAACTGAACCAAAACAAAATATTTTTTCAAAAAAGTTTAGAGGATGTTAGTTTGGATGGAGTTTTGGGCGTTTGGGGTGATAAATTGGAGGGAAAAGTGAGACTATTATATAAATGATGTCATCCTGAAACGAGTTCAGGTGGACAAAAAGAATAATTGTTCTATATATAATGAGAGATTCCTCGACAAGCTCGGAATGACAGCGAGGTATTTTTTGTTCTTAATTATAGAAATTTATCGCAGACTTGGAAAAATAGTGGATGTAGTCTAGAAACGTATTATAATTAATTTACTACGTATTAATAGATGTATTTAACTTCTTTTTTTCAAAAACATCAGTTATCATTTAATTATAAATGACTTAACTCATTTTTAAGTATTTATTTTTTTAATAATTTCAATAAAAATTCTAATAAAATAAATATGACGATCAAACTAAATGATACAGAATTACAAGAATTAGCCACACAACTGCGTCATCCTAGCGGGAAAGGCGGTGTGACGATTGCTGATAATATGAATGAAAATAATATTAAAATGACTGAATCAAGTATCTTGGAGTTAAATTTAAAGCAAAATGAACAAGTATTAGAATTAGGTCATGGAAATTGTGGTCATCTTGATTTTTTATTACAACAAGCTACAAGTATTAGGTATGTTGGATTAGAAATTTCTGAGTTGATGCAACAAGAAGCTATCAAACTCAATAAGAAACATTCAAATTCTGATGTAAGATTTGAGTTATTTAATGGAAAAACAATTCCGTTTTATGAAAAACGTTTTGATAAAATTTTTACTGTAAACACAATTTATTTTTGGGAAGATGTAAATGCATTTCTCCGAGAAATTTATCGCGTTTTAAAATCAAAAGGAAAATTTACGCTTACTTTTTCTACAAAAGAATTTATGGAAACTTTGCCTTTTACTCGTTTTGGTTTTAAATTATACTCAGAAAAAGAAATTGTTGATTTACTAAAACTTGCTAATTTCAAAATAGAAACAATTAGACAATTAAATGAAGACACTGTAAGTAAAACTGGAGAATCAGTTTACAGAAAATCAATTATAATCACAAGTTATAAAGAGTAATTGCATTTTTTTATTTACTTTTTAATCAATTTATATTGATTTTGTGAAGTATTATATTTCAAATTTACGTAATAAACTCCTTTCTTCAATTGTTTTAAATTAAGCTGAGAAGTTGATTTAGATAAATATTCAGAAAAAACGATTTGTCCATTTTGATTAACAATTTCAACTGTTATATTTACAATCGGTTCAGAAAAATAAACGATATCTTTTATTGGATTAGGATATAATTTTACAATTTCATTCTTTATATCTATTGTATTCAATTGTTGTTTTGCTTCAGAAAAATGCAGCAAAGTTGCCAAAGAACCTTTTACAACTTCATACAGATAATTCAAATCCAAATTATCAATCACATCATTAATTGTATGTGCATAAGGCGTTTCATTTTTCTCAAAAAGCCCAGTTATAGGATATCCAACCGCTTGAAAAGGCATATAATCTGAACTATATGCATTAGAAATTTCGGTTTTTAATAATGTGTACAACGGAAAAATATTTGCCATTTTAGTTGTTAATTCTGATGAAGCCGCATTATTTGAAGTCGGATTGCTCTCATCTTGTTCACAAACAATAATCGTGTTGGCTTTATTTTTTACACCACCAACCTCATCAATATTCAAAACAGCTTTTATTTTTAGGTTTTGCGGAACAGCAATTTTATTCACATACTCTTGGCTCCCAATCAAACCACGTTCTTCTCCTGTAAAATGGATAAATTTTATCGAATAATCCGTCTCAATATTCGCCATCAATCGAGCAATTTCTAACAAAGTTACCGTTCCCGAGCCGTTATCATTTGCACCAGGACCATTCAAGGTATCATAATGTCCATCAATAATTATAAATTCATCAGGATATTTTTTACCAAGTTTTGTCACAATCAAATTATAACCAATATTCCCAGAAACATTTACAGATTGCTGCTCTATAGTCGTATAACCATAATTTTTATAATACGATTTTAACCAATCAAACGCATTGTTGTGCGCAGAAGATCCAACCGTTTTGATTCCGAAATCTTGAAATTTTTGTAGTTTTTGCTGAACCGAATCAAATTTTACTTGTGTGACGATTGATTGATAAAACGGATTAAACTCTTGTGCATTTGCAGAAATTGAGGCAATAAAAAGTGTAAGTTGTAAAAATATATTTTTCATTTTATCTTAATTAATCGACAAATAGCAAACGAAAAAGTTTATAAATTATTTAAATAACTTTTTTAAATCTTCGATTCCTTGGGTTGCATTTTTCTTAATGTGTTTAATTTTACTGTTAATTGGCAAATCACTTGGATCGATGCAAATGATTTGAGTTTTTGCTGATACATAATCTAATAATGATGCTGCGGGATAAACTTGCAAAGACGTTCCGATTACAATCAAAATATCTGCTTTCAAAACCTCATCAATTGCATTATCCATCATCGGAACCATTTCTCCAAACCAAACAATTGCTGGTCGAAGTTGATTTCCGTCTTCGGCTAAATCGCCAATTTTTATATCATCATTCCAATCATACACCAAATTTTCATCTTTATCACTTTTTGCTTTTCGCAATTCGCCGTGCAAATGAATGATATTTTTAGAACCTGCGCGCTCATGTAAATCGTCCACATTTTGTGTGATAATGGTCACATCAAATTCATTTTCTAATTCTTTCAGAAAATAATGCGCCGCATTTGGTGTTACATCAAACAATTGTTTTCTGCGTTGATTGTAAAAATCTTGTACCAATTCTGGATTTTTTAAATATCCATCAATCGAAGCGACTTCCATAATATCATGATTTTCCCACAATCCATTTGCATCTCGAAATGTAGAAATTCCACTTTCGGCACTAATTCCAGCTCCCGTTAAAACAACAATTTTCATTTACCTTATTATTAAAGACTAAAAATACAGTTTTTTATTTGTTGTAAAATATTGTCCATAAAAAAAACGCTCATCAAAATGATGCGCGTTTTTTTGTTATTTTAAACTTCTTAATTCGTTAATCTTGACTAAGCACATGATGCAAAAAGTTACAAACATGGTAATTGTTAAAATAGCTGCGTTAATTATCATATTTTTTAATTTATCGGTTAAATCTTTTATTAAAGTTAACGCGATTAATCCTTTTAATAATAATTCTGAACACGAAATAAACGTATAACTGCTTTATTTTTAATGAATAAAAAATAGATAAACAAAAAAACCTCAGTTGGAAAACCGAGGCTTTTTCTCTACTAAAACTTAAGTACCATGAAAACTCAACTAACTTATATAAAGACTAGTACTTGTCTTCTAAATAATCAAACGATATACCAAACGATATTTTAAGATGTTAAAAATAAAAAAGCACTCAAAATTTGAGTGCTTTGAATAAATAACTATAAAATTATTATTTAGAAAGTATATTTATTTTCTTTAATTAACAAATCTGCAATCTCAGTTTTTAAGTTTACAATGTTTGGATATTCATTGTAACGTGTAAATCTTCTTAAACCAGATAACATCATGCGTTGCTCGTCTCCTTCTGTAAAAGAAATAATTCCGCGTGTAGCTTCTGATTTGATAATTTCTACAGATTTGAATAATTGTAATTGAACTATTTTTACTGCATTTGCAGCTGCGTCAGCTCCTTTTTCTTTAGCTATTTTTTCTGCACGTAACATAGCAGACTCAACCATATAAATTTCTTGCATGATATGAGAAGCAGCTAAAATTAATTGTTGATGTTGCTCTAATTCTGCTCCAAATTTTTGTAATGCAGAACCAGCTACCATAAAAAATGCTTTTTTAAGATTTGCAATGATTTCTTTTTCTTGTGCAAATAATTCAGAATAATCTGGTACATCAAAAGATGGAATAGACATTAATTCGTTTGCAACATTCATTGCTGGCGTCATCAAATCAACTTTACCTTTAAAAGCACGTTTTACTAACATTGATACACATAATAATGTATTAATTTCGTTTGTACCTTCATAAATTCTAGAAATACGCGCATCTCTCCAAGCAGATTCCATTGGCATTTCTTTCGAATATCCCATTCCTCCATAAATTTGTATTCCTTGATCTGCAGAATCTTGAGCAGAATCAGAAATCCAAACTTTTAAAATAGACGCTTCAATTGCATATTCTTCGATACCTTTTAATTCGGCTTCATTATGCGACATTCCTTTTGCAACATTATCATCAATTGCATCTTGTACATCTTTCGCAGCGCGATAAGCACCCGATTCTGAAGTAAAAGCTGCAACAGCCATATCAGCCAATTTTTCTTTGATTGCACCAAATGTATTGATTGATGTATTGAATTGTTTACGCTCTGAAGCATATTGCAATGCATTATCTAAAATACGACGTTGCGCATCTAAACAAGCCGCACCTAATTTGATACGTCCAACGTTTAGAGCATTCATCGCGATTTTAAATCCTCCATCTCTTTCTCCTAATAAGTTTTCTACAGGAACACGAACTTGGTTAAAGAACACTTGACGAGTTGATGAAGAAACAATTCCTAATTTATCTTCCTCTTCTCCTAAAGAAAAACCTTCGCCAGCTTTATCTTTTTCTACAATAAATGCTGTGATGTTTTTATCATCATCAATACGAGCAAAAACAATAAATAATTCTGCAAAACCTGCATTTGTTATCCACATTTTTTGTCCAGAAATGATGTATTCTTTTCCATCTTCGGATAAAACAGCTTTTGTTTTTCCTGAATTTGCATCAGAACCAGCTTCTGGCTCAGTTAAACAATATGATGCAAACCATTCTCCTGAAGCTAATTTTGGTAAATATTTTTGTTTTTGCTCTTCAGTTCCGTATAATGTAATTGGCATTGTACCAATACCTGTGTGCGCACCAAAAGCAGTTGCCAAAGAACCTGTAGCACCAGAAATGTAATCGCAAACTAACATTGTTGTTACGAATCCCATTCCCATTCCGCCATATTCTTCTGGAACAGAAATTCCTAATAATCCTAATTCACCAATTTTACGCATTAAATCTTCGATTAACGCATAATCTTTTTTCTCGATTTGGTGTTTTTTTGGAACAACTTCTTTATCAATAAATTCTTTTGCTGATTGAAGAATCATTTGTTGTTCTTCTGATAAGTCTTCGTAAGTGAAGATATCATTATATGAAGCGTCTTTAACTAAATATTGACCTCCGATTAATCTATTTGGATTTGTAGACATTTTATTTTTTTGTTTAGATTTTAGACTTTGTTATTTTAAATATTCGAAAACAGAAGCTGCTCCTTGTCCCGTACCAACACACATTGTTACGATACCGTATTTTGCTTTTCTTGCTTCCATTTCGTGTAACAATTGAACCGTTAACTTAGTACCCGAACATCCAAGTGGATGACCAAGTGCAATTGCACCTCCGTTTACATTTACTTTTGAAGGATCTAAATTTAATTCGCGCATAATTGCAACAGATTGTGATGCAAAAGCTTCGTTTAATTCGATCAAATCAATATCATCTTGTTTTAAACCTGCTTGTTCTAATGCTTTTGGAATTGCGAACATTGGTCCGATTCCCATAATACGTGGTGGCACACCAACCGCCGTATAAGCCATAAGACGAGCAACTGGCTCTAAACCTAATTCTTTTACCATATCCTCAGACATTACCATTACAAAAGCAGCACCGTCTGACATTTGCGAAGAATTACCTGCTGTTACAGATCCTCCTTGTGCAAAAACGGGACGTAATTTTGCTAAACCTTCTATAGATGTATCTGTACGTGGACCTTCGTCTACTTTGAAGTCAAATTTCTTTGTTTGAATTTTTTCATTCGCATCTAAAAAATTATAATTTACCTCAACAGGAACTATTTGAGAAGCAAATTTTCCTTCTGCATTTGCTTTTAATGCTTTTTGATGAGAATTGAATGCAAACTGATCTTGCTCTTCGCGCGAAACTTTAAATTCTTGCGCTACAGCTTCTGCAGTTAATCCCATTCCCCAATAATAATCTGGATGATCTTTTGCCAAATCCGTTTCTGGAACTGGTTTATAACCTCCCATTGGAATATATGACATAGATTCTGCTCCTCCTGCAATAATACATTCTGCCATTCCTGTGCGGATTTTAGCAGCTGCTAATGCAATTGCTTCTGAACCTGATGCGCAGTAACGGTTAATTGTAACTCCTGGAACTTTATCTGTTTTTAATCCCATTAACGAGATTAAACGTGCCATATTCAATCCTTGCTCTGCTTCTGGCATTGCACAACCAACGATTAAATCGTCGATGCGCGCAGGATCTAATGTTGGATAATCTTCCATTAATCTTTTGATAACTGTAGCCGCCAATTCGTCTGGACGTGTAAAACGTAAAGTTCCTTTTGGTGCTTTACCTACAGCGGATCTGTATCCTGTAACAATATATGCTTGTTTCATTTTTTAATTTCTTAAAGGTTTACCTGTTTTTAACATGTATTGGATACGTTCTAAAGTTTTTCTTTCTCCACAAAGAGATAAGAAAGTTTCTCTTTCTAAATCTAACAAGTATTGTTCTGAAACTTCACTTGCTTCAGACAAGTTACCTCCTGTCATTACATATCCTAATTTGTTTGCAATTAAACGATCATGATCTGATGCAAAACGACCAGCTACTAATTGATCTGTTCCTACGTAAAACATACCCATTGCTTCTTTTCCTAAAACTTGTACTTTACGACGAATAGGTTGTGTATAACCAGCTTCTGCCATAATAATCGCGTGTTTTTTAGCTTCTGCAATTTGACGTTCTCCATTTACAACGATAATATCTTGATCGCGAATAATTCCCATGTTTTTCGCTTCGTAAGCCGAAGTTGCAACTTTAGCCATTGCGATATTCATGAAATTATCTCTCAAATGATTCACTTTTACATCATCTTTCAACGCAAATTCTGTTGCACGACGAGCAAATTCTTTAGAACCACCACCACCAGGAATTAATCCAACTCCAACCTCAACTAAACCGATGTAAGTTTCTGCTGCTGCAACAATTTTATCTGCATGAAGTGACATTTCGCAACCTCCACCTAAAGCCATTCCGTGAGGAGCAACAACAACTGGAATATCCGAATAACGAACGCGCATCATTGTGTCTTGAAACATTTTGATTGCCATGTTCAATTCCCACCAATCTTGTTCTGCAGCCATCATCATAATCATTGCTAAATTTGCACCTACAGAAAAATTGTCTGCTTGGTTACCAATTACAACACCACGATAATCTTTTTCGGCTAACTCAATTCCTTTATTGATTCCTTGTAAAACTCCTCCTCCAAGAGAATTCATTTTAGAACGGAACTCGATATTGATAATTCCATCTCCTAAATCTTGAATAGATGTTTCTGCATTAGACCATATTTCGTTTGATTTACGAATATTGTCTAAAATAATAAATGCATCTTGACCAGGAATTAATTCGAATTGTTTTGAAGTTTGGTTGTAGAATAATTTTTTACCATTTTCTATCTTATAAAATGAAGTTGCACCACTTTCTGCTAATTCTTTTACCCAATCTGCAACTGTAAAACCTTCTGATTCGGCTAATTTTATTCCATTTTCTAATCCAACAAAATCCCATGTTTCAAATGGTCCATATTTCCAAGCGTAACCTGTTTTTAAGGCATCGTCAATTGGATAAAGAACATCTGTAATTTCTGGAACACGTTGAGAAACGTAAGCAAATAATGATGCAAAATGTTTACGAATTAAATCTCCTGCTTTACCAGAATCTTTTAATAAAACGCCTAATTTATTACGCATAGATCCTGCTTGTTTCGCAGTTTCTACAGCCGTAACTTTTGCACGTTCCATTGGACGATACTCTAATGTATCTAAATCTAAAGCGAAACGATTTAAGTTTCCTTCTTTGTCTTTTTCTTTATAATAAAAACCTTTTCCGGTTTTATCTCCTAAAAATTTATTGTTGATTAAGAAATCTAAGAATTTAGCATCTTTTAATCCTTGAATCATTGCATCATTTGGCGCATTTTGTTGTAAACCTTTTGTTACATTATATGCTGTATCAAGACCTACTAAATCGCCTAATTTGAATGTTCCTGTTTTTGGACGACCAAGTATAGAACCTGTTAAAGTATCGGCTTCTTCTATTGTTAAACCTAACTCTTGCGTCAATTCCATTACTTTTGCCATCGAGTAAACTCCTACTCTATTCCCGATAAAACCTGGTGTATCTTTACATAAAACAGGTGTTTTACCTAAGAATAATGAAGCGTAATTTTGGAAAAACTCTACTACTGATTTATCTGTAGTTGGAGTTGGAATAATTTCGAATAATTTTAAGTAACGTGGTGGATTGAAAAAATGCGTTCCACAGAAATGTTTTTGAAAATCATCTGAACGTCCTTCTGCCATTAAATGAATTGGAATACCAGAAGTGTTAGAGGTAACCAAAGTTCCTTGTTTACGGAATTGATCTACTTTTTCAAAAATTGATTTTTTGATATCTAATCGTTCAATTACAACTTCTATCACCCAATCCGAGTTTTTTATTTTCTCGAAATCATCATCAAAATTTCCTACCGTTATACGAGAAGCAAATGCTTTGTCGTAAATAGGCGAAGGAGCGCTTTTTAATGCAGTGTCTAAATGAGACTGAGCAGTTCTGTTACGAACCACTTTATCCTCTAAAGTAAGTCCTTTCGCTTGCTCTTGTGGTGTAAGCTCGCGAGGAACCATATCAAGCATCAAGACTTGGACACCGATGTTTGCAAAATGACATGCAATACCAGAACCCATTACTCCTGAACCTAATACGGTTACGTGTTTAACGTGTCTTCTCATAATTGTTTTTAAATATTTTTTTGTCCGATATTAATTGATTTATCTTATAAATAACTTCTAAGAAAATTTGCATTTTCTCTGGTTCGATATGATTATTTATCGCTGTATTAAATTGTAAAACAAAATGTTTTGAGATATCTCTCATTCGTAATCCTTCTTCTGTCAATGTAATCAAAACACTTCGTCCATCTTCTGGATTTGGTTTTCTTACAATAAAACCTCTTGCTTCTAAATTTTTTAATGTACGCGATAAGCTTGTTGGCTCTATTCCCATTTTTGGTCCTAATGATGTACTTGGTGTACCTCCTCGCGGATCTATAGATAATAATGTAAATGCATACACCATTGTCGAATTGTATTCGCCGGCTTGCTCATTATACATTTTCTGAACAGATAGCCATGTTGATCGTAATAAATAGTCTATCGTTAAATCTTCTCTTAACATGTTTTAGTGTATGTATAACAAATATAATCTTTTTTACTATGCAAGCATAATAAAGTTTAAAATTTAATATTAGTTTAATAAAATTTTAATCAATTTACTACTTATCAGTAAATTAAATATTTAAATGATTGTTAAAAAAATAAACGTTATGAATAAATAGTATATTTTTTTATTCATTTTAGTTTCTCTTAAAATACCTTGGTGTAGAAGTACACCAAATTAAAATCGATAATAGATATTATACAAAGCTTACATTATAAATAAATAGAATTATTTAATCTCTTTTCAACGGCATACATTCGTAGAAAATTAAAATACAGCTTATGGCATCTAATCATACGGTGAATAAAGTAACGGCTGCCTCGCTATTAATCACCTTCGGGATTATTTATGGCGATATAGGAACCAGCCCGTTATATGTAATGAAAGCGATAATTGGAGAAAATCGTGTGATAGAGGAAAGTATTGTTTACGGAGGTGTGTCTTGTGTTTTTTGGACATTATTTTTTCAAACTTCTATAAAATATGTATGGTTAACGCTAAAAGCGGACAATGATGGCGAAGGTGGTATTTTTTCGTTGTATTCATTAATCAGACGAAAAGGTAAAAATCTTATTTTACCAACCATTATTGGTGCTTCGGCATTATTAGCAGATGGTATAATTACGCCGCCCGTTTCGGTTTCTTCTGCTGTAGAAGGTTTGCGAATGATAGACGGATTAGAACATATACCAACAATACCCATAGTTATCTTTATATTATCCATTTTATTCTTCTTTCAACGATTTGGAACAAATAAAGTAGGAAAAATATTTGGTCCATTTATGGTCGTTTGGTTTACCATGTTATTGGGGTTAGGAATTTTATATATTTTAAAATATCCTGATATCATAAGTGCGCTTAATCCTTATTATGCCTATAATCTCTTAACAAATTATCCACATGGTTTCTGGATTTTAGGTGCTGTTTTTTTATGTACAACTGGTGCCGAAGCTTTGTATTCTGACTTAGGACATTGTGGTAAAATGAATATTAGAATTAGCTGGATTTATGTAAAAATATGTTTAGTAGTTAACTATTTAGGGCAAGCAGCTTGGTTATTACACCAAGAAGATCCAATGTTAGATGGTCGTAATCCGTTTTACGAAATGATGCCAGATTGGTTTTTAATTCCAGGAATATGTATTGCAACTGGAGCAGCAATTATAGCTTCGCAAGCCTTAATTACAGGATCTTTTACATTAATTAACGAAGCAATTAACTTAGGTTTCTGGCCACGAACATTAATTATACAACCCAACGAGCACAAAAGCCAAGTATATATACCAATCATCAACTTTTTACTTTGGGCTGGTTGTGTATTTATTGTGTTATTTTTTAAAGATTCATCGCACATGGAGGCCGCATATGGGCTGGCAATTACCGTCACCATGTTAATGACAACTTTATTACTTTCTTATTATTTAAACTATTATACCAAGTTTAATAAGCTATTTATCATTGCAATTTTATCTATTTTTGTTGCGATAGAAACCTCATTTTTCATTGCAAATGTTGTCAAATTTGCAGAAGGTGGTTACTTAGCTTTATTGATGGGATGGGTTTTCTTTGTGGTTATGTATTGTAGTTTTTATGGAAAAATCTTGAACTCAAGAAACTTAGAATTTGTGAAAATAAAACGTTATGCAAATGTGTTAACGGAATTAAGCGAAGACAAAACAGTCAATAAATATTCAACATTTTTATTCTATTTAACGAAATCTACAAATCCAAAAAATGTAGAAAAATATAGTATACAATCTATTTTATCGAAACGCCCAAAACGTGCCGATGTTTATTGGTTTGTAAACCTAAATCGAGATAACGAACCGTATACTTTAAACTATAAAATTTTGCCAATTGTTGATCAAAAAATATATCGAATAACGTTTAATATTGGTTTCCGAGTACAACCGAAAACAGAACAATATATCAAAAAAGTTATTAACGATATGTATGCAGATGGTGAATTACAGCTAAAATATCTAAGTCCTTGTTTGAAAAAATACAACCAAGATCCTGATATGAAATTTGTATTAATTGAGAAATTTCCATCAATAGAAACAAAGCTTACAATGCGCGAATTTTTTACTTTAAAAGTATATTATATCTTAAAGAAAATAGAGTTTAATATTCCGAAAAGTTTTGGTTTAGAGAAAAACGATGTGGTTGTAGAACACATTCCGTTATACGTTCACAAAAACAACGTAGACGATTTAACGCGAATACATTAACCTTTATATATAAAAAAATCCAGATTTATAATCTGGATTTTTTTATATAATTACTTTACTTTTTAATCAATCAAAGTGCAAATAATTGTTTGATTTGAATTAAAATTTACTAGAATTTCTTTTCCGCCACTTATTACATTAGCATCAGAAAAATCACCATTGATTTTAACTATTTTTAATTGACCAATTTGTGTTTTTAATTTTCGTCCTTCTATTTCTTCAACCAGTTCTACTTTTAACTTTTTATTCTCAGAAAAACCTTCACTTTTTCCTCCAATTATAATTACTCTAGAAGCTTGATCTTTTTTAGATTCAATAATCTTTACAATTTTAGATTCAAAAGGAAATGTTTTATTAAAATAATTAATCACATCTATTTCTACGGTTTTAAAAGCTTCATTAATTGCGCTTTCTGGTGTAAACATCAAATCACTCACTTTTGTCTGAAAAGTTGCAGCTTCGGTTGTTACTCCAGTTTCAACATTATTTATTTTTAATGTAAATGCATAACTTGCCTTGTATCCATTAATCGATCCATCTGTGTTTTTCATCGCAAAAACATTCATTTTTACAAGATCACCAACTAACAAAAACTCTGAAGCTAAAGCAGCGTCTTGTTTTGCTAAATTTTTAGAATCTATAAACTGTTCTGATTTCTGAAACTCTAATTCATCTTTTACTCGATTATAACTCGATCTATCAACAACTATAAATTTTTTGGTATTGGTTACAGTTTTAACAATCATTTCTGTAATTGATGGACTAAATTTTGAATTACTAGCGGATGAAAATTGTGAAATTCCTAAAACAGGTTTTTCATTTTTTTGCGCAAAACTAATTACTGATAAAAATAAAAAACAAAATCTTAATAATTTCATTTTATAAATTATTAGAAGATTTGATTGTTGAAATTAAGTTTTTTATTACAATTAAATTATTATTTAATTCTGGTAATGTTAATGATAAAACTTCTTTTGAAAAATTTAAAGATTTTAATACTTTTCCTGCTGCTAATGGATTTGCTTTTTTAACATCTCCTGCTACTTCTGTTGCAATACCTGCATAATTATTAACCAATAAAACTTGTGCTCCTATAGCTAAAGCAACATTCTCTAATTCTTCTAAAGATGGTTTATCAGTTGTAACTTCAGTAATTCCTTCTACAGTTTCTCCTACAGTACGTTTATATAATTCTGGAATTTGCGCCGAAAGATTTTTTGAGTTTAATAATAATAGTGCAGAATTTGAAGCTAAATTATCAATAGTAGAAACACCAGATTGTTTTGGTTCTTCTAATTTTTCCATTTTCTTTTGGCGCTCAATTGTTTTTTCTGACTTCAATTCTTTCTTAATCATCTCTCTTTCTACTTTTAATTCTTCTGTAGTTTGAGCAAATGCAACTGCTGACAATAATAACGTAGTAACGAAAGTTAATTTTAGTAAAACTTTTTTCATAATATTTTATTTATCTAATTAATTTTTAGCGAATTATATAATTATAGGTAACAGGATTTTTTTTGTAATAGGCAACACAAATATCTCTAATGGCTCTGATAGCAGCTTTTTCTTTTGCAACATCGTCATTATGTTGTTTTAACATAAAGTCCCATTCTTTCTTTTCTTGTGCATTTAAGTTAGCTTCCAATTGTTTTAAAATTTGTAAAGCTTCATTTCTACAAGTAGATTCAGTATTAATGGTTGACAAAATATTAGCTGCAATTTGTTTTTCATTTTGAGCTAAATATCCACGTGCTTCTAATAATTGTTCTTGACATTTTTTTGAAGAATATTGCTTGTAAATAGCCAATGCTTTTTGTTTTGCTTTAGAAAAACAACTTACTTCCGAAGGAACAGATATTAATAATGAAAGTGCTTCTTCATAATTACCTTGCATGCTCAGATTTTCTGCTTTTGCAATTATTTGATTACAACTATTTTTATAATAATCAATAATTTTTTCTTTTCCTGATGATATAAATCGTGACAATTTTTCATCTTTTATATCTAATTTATTTATTGCATTATTTATAGCTTCACGCTCACTTTTACCAGTTCCTATAATTTCTTTTGTATAACTAGAAAAAGTTGTATTAGACTCCATATTTTTTATATAATAATTAAACTCAAGTTTAATCGTATTTACATTATATAAACCAGATTCTACTATATTTCTATCCATAATTACTAAGGAAGGATAAATAACGAAACTGTTATTAACACCAGAAACTATCTCGTTGTATGTAAGTAATTGTATGGTTTTGCTATTCAATTTTGCAAGGGCATTATAGCTTAACATCTCATCTTCATCTGGTAAAACAATCGATAAATTAATCTTGTTTGCGGCATCTGTTTTCTGTGCATTTAAAAAATTTACAAACAGAAATAAAAAAAGTATTATTATTTTTTTCATTAGTGTATAATTACATTTTGAGTATTACCCAAATAAGTTGTTTTTAACTTTATTCCGTATGTTTTTAAATAATTTTCTAACGATTTAGAGAATTTATTTGGAGAATAATTTCGTCCATTTTGTTCAAACAAAGGAATTTTTACTTGATCAAAAACCATTAAATATTCAGAAATATTAGGAAACGCATAATTATTTTTATAAGAATTATCTGCAATCCAATTTTCAATTTTTTCGCCTAAAGATTCTTCGCCAATTTCTGTATCAAAAGTGTAAGTTGATTCTTTGTCAATACTAATATTTAGCATAATTGTACGTCCATCTTTTACAATTAGATCAAATTTTGTTTGCATAACATTCAAAAAATCATCTGCAATAGATTCTATCGCTTTTGATGTCAATTTTGAATAATCTTCTGTATAAAATTTACCACTTTCTCCAACTTTATTTGATAATGAATTTCCTGACGAAACTTCATAAGCAGTTAAAATAAAATTAACTGAATTTCCAGACGAAGTCTGTTGTATATCTATCTCGGCGTCTACATAAATATCTGCCGAAGAACTTCTAATAATTTCCGATTTCAAATCAGTTTGTGTATCCTGAGATAAAGCAGCATTTGTTCCTATCGCTTTTATTTTAGCAATTGCATCAATCGTTGTAAAACCTCTACTATCAAAAGCTTCTTTTATTTTTGTTAACGCTATTCTATAATTTATATCATTCTCAATTTTTGCTCTAAGATCTTCTCCTGATTTTAAATTTGGAATGACAATAATTTTAGGTTGAATTGTTTTTAATTCAGTTTGTTGTGCTAATATTGTGTTAGAAAATCCTAAACATAATACACTAAATAATAATTTTATAAACACTGATTTCATATTATAATCCAAATTTTCTAATAACATTATTCTGCTCTAAATCTCTTCTCAACGCAGAAGTATTCACTACTATTTCCATACGAAGTACATGCACACCCTTACTTTTAGTATTTGATAGAACTTGATTACTTACAATAAAATTTTTATACTTATCTGTATAAAAACGCTCGAAATAAAAAGGATTATTATTCATTACATTTTCTTCACTCTCATTAATTAGTGGAAGAGAATAATTTGTATCGGGAATTCCTTGAAAAAGAAGTGTCTTTATCATTTTTAATTCTCCGTTATAAATCGCTTCACCTTCATTATTACCAATTCCCTCAACACTTACAATAATTTGTTGGCTACTCGAATTAATCATGTGGAGATTAGATGAATTTGGAGAAATATGTTTACTACAACCTATAAAAAGCAATAATATGGTTGAAAATAAAAGAAGTTTAACTATATATTTATTCATTCAATATCTTTAAAGCGCAAAGTTATTTCAATAATAAAACAAAAACTTACGGTTTCCCGTAATAATATATTGAATTTTATGTTAAGATATTTTTTAAAATATCAACGAAGTTTGTATTTTTTTATATAATTTTATAAGAATCATAAACAACTATAATTAAAATAACTACAAAAACTATGTTTGAAATTTATCAAGACAAAGCAGGTGAATTTAGATTTCGCTTAAAAGCTAAAAATGGACAAAATATACTTGCAAGCGAAGGTTACAAGCAAAAGGCAAGTTGCGAAAATGGAATAGAATCGGTTCGTAAAAACTCGCAAGATGAATCTAAATTTGAATTAAAAGAAGGTGCTTCTGGAAAATGGAGTTTTAATTTAAAAGCGACAAATGGTCAAGTAATAGGAACAAGCCAATCTTATGAAACAGAATCTGGTGCTAAAAACGGGATTTTGTCTGTAAAAACAAATGCGCCCGATGCAGTTGTAAAAGAAATTGAGGAATAACCAAACCTCTATAAAAAGCTGAAGCCTTGGATAAATCCAAGGCTCAACCTAATTAACACTAATATGAATTAACACTAAAAACTTATGAAGTAAAATAATGTTCAAAAATTATCTAAGATGCGATCTAAGCATCCAGGCAGTTTTTTGATGTTGTTCTAATAAACCAACTAGGAAATCCGAAGTTGATATATCATGAAACGCTTCAATTTCTACTACAGCTTCTGACAAAAAGTCAATAATAACTTCGTGATCGTGTAGCAAATCAGCAATAAAACTCAAACTATCTTTGTTTTCTGTTTTACGCTCTTCCGACAAATGAGCTAACTGCATATACTCTTTCATCGTTGCAGGTGCATAAACGTCTTTTTGACGAATTTTCTCTGCGACATCATCTATAACAATTTGTAATTCGTTATACAATGATTCGAAATATACATGGATAGTTTGGAAATCTGGTCCCTCAACATTCCAATGTGCATTTCTTGTTTTTAAATATAAAATGTGTTCATCAGCCAATAATTTAATTAAAATATCAGCAATTTTTCCTTTGTTTTCTGGCGATAATAATTTCATCTTTTTAAAATTTTATTTAGTACTTATTTGATTAACTTTACTAAAGCAAATTTAAGACCATAAATCTCAGGTGTAATAGATTTTTTAAATTAAAAACTTATTACTTTATAATTAAAAACTATAGAACGACTCTTTTATCAATTTTAATCTGTATTCATAGAAAACAGAATTATTGTTTTTGATAAGGCAAATTTATAGTAGTTTTTTCAATAAAAGACACATTTAAACGTTAAAAATTAATTAAATTTCTATGAGAAAAGCTGTTTTATTTATCATTTCATTAACCCTTAGCACGATAGCTTTTGGTCAAATTAATCAAAATCAAAACCTTACAAACAATTGGCGTTTTGGTGGAGGACTAGGTCTTTCGTTTGGAAATGACAGTTATTTTGGATTTAATATTTCGCCAAGTATTGGATACATGGTTTCGACTAATTTAGAAGTTGGAGGAATTGCAGGTTATCAACATTTGAGCAACAATTATTACAAGCGTAATTTATTTAATGTTGGTCCTTATATTAACTTTTTTCCAATAGAAAATATTTTTGTTCGCGCAAATTACGTTTACTACACCGGAAAAGAGACATATAGAACCAAAAATTTACAATACGAAACCATTTCTGAAAGCTATAATGTAGAAGAATCTGCTTTGTGGTTAGGTGCTGGTTACCAAACTAGCGGTCCTATTAAATTTCAGGTTGGTGCAATGTATAATGTTTTATATAAAGACAATGATACTGGTATATTTTCTTCAGGATTTCAGCCATTTATGGGCGTTTCTGTAGGATTATAAGAATTAAAAAAGCATCTCAAATGAGATGCTTTTTTGTTATTCTATATTAATTTATAAAAATATAAATTACTTTAATTCTGCTTTTAAAAATTTTCCTGTCACACTTTTCGGATTATTTGCAATTTCTTCTGGCGTACCTTCAGCTACAATTTTTCCACCTTTATTTCCACCATCAGGACCAATATCAATTACATAATCTGCTAGTTTAATCACATCTAAATTATGCTCAATAATAATCACAGTATTTCCAAATTCAATAATTTTATTGATAACTTTCATCAACACATTTACATCTTCAAAATGCAAACCTGTAGTTGGTTCATCTAAAATATAAATTGTTTTTCCAGTTTGTTTCTTCGCTAATTCTGTTGCTAATTTTACACGTTGCGCTTCTCCTCCACTCAATGTTGTCGATTGCTGACCAAGTGTAATATAGCCCAAACCAACATCTTGCAACATTTTTACATATCGATAGATTTTCGGAATTGCCTCAAAAAACTCAACCGCTTCATTCACGGTCATTTCTAACACATCCGAAATAGATTTTCCTTTAAAACGAATTTCCAATGTTTCGCGATTAAAACGTTTTCCATTACATGTTTCACATTCAACATGAATATCTGGTAAAAAATTCATTTCAATTACGCGCAAACCTCCACCTTGGCACGTTTCACAACGACCACCTTTCACATTAAACGAAAAACGACCTGGTTTGTAACCTCTAATTTTAGCTTCGGGTAAATTTGTAAATAACGAACGAATATCCGAGAAAATTCCCGTGTAAGTTGCAGGATTTGAACGTGGTGTACGACCAATTGGCGACTGATCAACTTCTATCACTTTATCTAAATGCTCTAAACCTTCTAACTTTTTATAAGGCATCGGATCTTTTTCCGCTCTAAAAAAGTGTTGATTCAGAATTCTATACAACGTCTCATTAATCAAGGTCGATTTTCCGCTTCCAGAAACTCCAGAAACTACAACTAATTCGCCTAAAGGAATTGTTAGATTAACATTTTTTAAATTATTACCAGAAGCTCCAGTTAATTTCAAAACGTTTCCATTCCCTTTTCTACGCTCGGTTGGAATTTCAATTGCTAATTGATTATTTAAATATTTTGAGGTTAATGTATCCGATTTCAACATCATTTCAGGAACTCCTTCCCAAACAATTTGTCCTCCGTTTTTACCTGCTTTTGGTCCAACATCAATCACATAATCTGCCTCTAAAATCATATCTCTATCATGCTCAACCACTAAAACTGAGTTTCCGATATCGCGTAATTTTTTTAGAGAATCAATCAATCTAACATTGTCGCGTTGATGTAAACCAATACTTGGCTCATCTAAAATATACAACACATTTACCAATTGCGAACCGATTTGAGTCGCTAAACGAATACGCTGCGCCTCGCCACCAGAAAGGGTTTTAGATGATCGATTAAGGCTTAAATAATCCAATCCAACATCCAACAAAAATGATAAACGTGTATAAATTTCTTTTAAAATTTCGTGTGCAATTATTTGTTGATTAGATGTCATCGAAATTGGTGCATCTTCGATCCATTTTTGCAACGATTTTAAATCTAATTCGGCAACTTCGCCAATATTTTTATTATCAATTCGAAAGAAAAGAGATTCTTTATTTAGACGTTTTCCTTCACAAGTTGGACAAACAATTTTCTTTCCGAATTTCTTTCCTATAGTTGTAGAAGAAGGATTATTTTTATCTTCCATAATTTCAGATAAAAACTCATTTAATCCTTCAAAATCGATTTTATATGTTTTTTTGACTGATGCAAATTTAAGGTCAACATTCAATGTTTCCTTCAAACCATTCATCACATCATCAATCAATTCTTGTGGTAATTTTTTGAATGGCGTTTTTACATCAACCGAATATTTTACAAAAATAGTTTCGAGCTGTTTTTCTATTCGAGAAGAACTTTTTAGTGTTTCAAATAATTCTTCTAAATTATCAAACAACGATTTATTTTTATCTTGAAATAATTTATCATTATTCACCACTTTTAATTCGCCCAAACCTGTACAAGTTGGACAAGCACCTTTTGGCGAATTAAACGAAAACGTATTTGGCTCGGGCAATGCATACGAAACACCCGTCGCTGCACACATTAGCGAACGAGAAAAGAAACGAGTTTCATTGGTTTCGTAATCCAAAATCATTGTAATTCCGTTTCCTTGATGCATGGCTTGATCTATACTTGATCGCAAACGTTGATCCGTAATTTTATCATTTAAAATCACTTTATCCACCAACAATTCTATATCATGTGTTTTGTATCGATCCAGCATCATACCTGGCGCAATGTCTTGCAATTCGCCATCAATACGCATTTGTAGAAATCCTTTTTTAGAATATGTTACAAATATTTCGCGGTAATGACCCTTACGAGATCGTACAATTGGTGATAAAATAGCGATTTTTTTTCCTTCGTATTGTGTTCGAATCAACTCGATAATTTGATCATCTGTATAGGCAACCATTTTTTCGTTGGTTTCAATCGAATAAGCCGTAGAAGCGCGCGCAAAAAGTAAGCGCAAAAAATCGTAGATTTCTGTAATTGTACCAACTGTAGAACGTGGATTTTTATTGGTTGTTTTTTGCTCAATTGCAATAACAGGCGACAAACCATCAATTTTATCAACATCTGGACGCTCTAAACCACCCAAAAATTGACGTGCGTACGACGAAAAAGTTTCGATATAACGACGTTGTCCTTCTGCATAAATTGTATCAAAAGCCAACGACGATTTTCCACTTCCACTCAATCCTGTGATTACAACAAGCTCATTACGGGGAATCTTAACATCAATATTTTTCAGATTGTGTTCTCTTGCTCCGTAAATCTCTATAAAATCTTTGTTCATGTTTGTTTGTAAGAAGTTGCAAAAATACAAAAAAAGCCACATTTAAGTCATAATGACTATTTATTATTTTGATATTTGCTTCTTTTACAGCTTTTTGAATGTTAAAATATTTATAGATTTTTTTGTCGGATTTATAAAATGTAGAATTCTTTAAATATTCTAATTCGTGAAAATTTACTTTTTAAGAATTGGAATATAAATTCGTGAAATTAACTTTACACTATCCGTTTCTTTAGGATCATTTAGCATAACTTCTAATTGTTTTGTATCTAAAGCTAACTTTTTAGATTTTGCATAAACAATCATTCTATCTACAGTTTGCTGACGTTTTGAGCGCGGACCAAGATGCAAAGACAACAAATATTGTCCGCCCGGAACGGTTACTTTTTTCATTTCTTTTTGTAGAGGTAAATCTTCGATTAACTGAATTCCTGCAAAAAAAGTTGTGCGATCTTTCTCTTTATCAAATTCTGTAAAATAAATATATGGAAAACCTAAATCGAAATCTAATCCGCCTTCTTCTTGGTTAATTAATGATTTATAAATCGTTTCGAAAGCACCATCAACTTTATCCATCACATCAGTTTCTGCTAATTTAGATTGTTTGCGAATGGCTAATAAATTTGTTTTTCCTAATTCTACAATACGATATTCTCCGTAATTTAATTTTCCTTCTTTTTTATCTTTATCCAATCTGATTTTTACTTGTTGATTTAAGTTACTCATCGATTCTTCGAACTTCGTTTTCGGATTCTTAAAAAAAGCAAAATAACGATAGAAATAAGGAATTTCTTGGCTCAAATATTTCAATTTAGCTACTGTTTTACCATTTTCTTTTTGGTCAAATTTCACATTAAGACTGTCCATTTTTTCCCAACCATCATACTTAATCGTATAATTTATAAAACGATTTACAGAAAAATTATCAATTGTAAATTTACCCGACGCAACCGATGCATTGTCAGAATCCCAAGCTACAAAGCTTTTTTCATCTTCTTGCGGATCAGAAAACTTTTTGACCGTCAACGAATCTGCTTTCGTAAATTCTTCCCATTTAGAAAATCTACGAAGATTATAAAATTCATCGTACACCAAACCAACTGGCGCATCAAATTCGTAATCAAAATCCTCATCAAAACGACTTGGTAAAATAATTGGAGTTAACACAAGAAGTGCTATTATAACGACTAAAAAAAGATTTATTTGTTTCATTTACAAAATTGAAAGTACAAAAATAAAAATACTTTATCGGAGATTCTGTATTTCTTAAAATTAATATCTAAAAAAGATTATATTTGATTTAAATATTAATTTAAACTTATGGACTTTACAAATTTAATTCAAGGAGCTATTGGTCAACAAATTATTGGTTCTGCTGCAAGTCATTTAGGTATCAACGAATCGCAAGCGCAAACTGCTGTTTCTGCTGCTGTTCCTTTTTTGTTATCAGCTTTAAATAAAAATGCTCAAAACGGTGGTGCTGACGGAATTGCTTCTGCTTTAGGTCAACACGATGGGAGTATTTTAGATAATCTTTCTGGATTTTTAGGACAAGGTGGAAATCAACAAGATGGTTTAGGAATTTTAGGTCATGTTTTGGGTAATAAACAACAAAATGTAGAAGCTGCTATTTCTCAAGAATCTGGTTTGAATATGGGACAAGTAACGCAAATTTTAGTTTTAGTTGCGCCTATTGTAATGGGATATTTAGGAAAACAAAAACAAACAGAAGGATTAGATTCTAACGGAATTACTGGTTTATTAGGTGGATTAGTTGGAGGTTCTTCGGCATCAACTGCAAATCAAGGTGGAATTAACTTAGGTGGTTTCGAAAAATTACTAGACCAAGACGGAGACGGACAATTGGGTATTGGTGATGCAATGGGATTATTAGGAGGTTTCTTCAAAAAATAAGACAATACTTTATTTAAATACAAAATTAGAAGGCAGGAAAATTTTCCTGCTTTTTTTTGGTTTTTATTTTGACAAAGGCAAATCAATTTTGAATCCAACTCCTCTTATAGATTCAAACTTTACACGTTCGTCCAATGTAAAATATTTGCGTAAACGTGTCATAAAAACATCTAAACTTCGTCCCATAAAATAATCATTTTCGCCCCAAATAGTTTCTAAAATTTCTTTTCTTGTGACCAATTTATGATTATGAAGAATAAAATATTCTAACAATTCTACTTCTTTTTCGGTTAATTGAAATTCTTTTTCATCAAACGATAAACGCATTTGATTCCGGTTAAAATTATAATTTCCAATCCTTACAATTTCTTCTAAAATAGATTGATTTCTTTTCAAAATATTTTTTATTCGCAAAACTAATTCTTCAGGATCGCAAGGTTTTGTAATATAATCTTCGCCGCCTAATTTCAGACCTAAAACCCGATCAAAACTTTGACCTTTCGCCGTTAAAAATAAATAAGGAATATTGAGCTGATTTTTTAATTGATTGGCTAAAGTAAATCCATCAATTTGAGGCATCATAACATCTAAAATCAATAATTTTGAAGTTTCTAATACTGCTAAATCGTCCAGAAATTTTTGTGGATGATCAAACCAAATAACTTCAAAATCAGAAAATTCGAGATATTGTTTTAAAACCATTCCCAAATCTTGATCGTCTTCTACTAATATTAATTTAGTTTTCATTTGGAATTTCTATTTTAAATTCGACACCTTTTTCTAGCTTATTTTGCACTGTAATTGCACCATTATAACGCGCTACACAATTTTTAACCAAATATAAACCAACACCCAAACCGTTTACATTTTGATTAATTTGACGATCTACGCGATAATATTTATCAAAAACATGAGGCAAATCTTTAGCAGGAATTCCAATTCCGTTGTCAATAAAATTTAACGCAATTTGTTTTTGAAACTTAAAATCTAATTCAATTTTAGATGCGCCATATTTTACTGAATTTTCTATTAAATTTTGAAATATCAACTTAAAATCGTGTGTTTCTAACTTCAAATTATATTCAAAAATTGTTTTAACTTGTATTTCTATTGTTGGATACAATGATTTTGTTTGCTGAATAATTTCATTCAAAACAGACTCATTTAATAATTCATTCGAACTTTCTTCATTCAAAAAAATAGATTCGACTGTGTTTTCTAATCGATGAATTTGACGACTCATTATTTCTTTCGTTTCGGAATTCTGAATTTGTTGCAAAGCAAATTTCATCGTTGTAATTGGCGTGTTCAATTCATGTGCAATAGAGTCTATTGTTAAATGTAATTGATTAATTTTTTCTTCTTGTTTAGAGAGATTTTGCATACTTTTCCAATATAAAAAGATAATCAACGCAACAATTAATAAGCTAATTACAATAAGCGGAATGATTTTCTTGAGTACTAAAAACTGAATATTAATCAATTCAAAATCGGATTTTGAACGGATTTTATATTTATGTCTTTGACTTTTATCTATTCCTAAATCCGAATCTTTTTCATTACTAATATCATCAGACGACCAAACACCCAAATTTACATTAACTGGATTTTTAATTTCGGATGAAGATTCGTAAACAATCATCGGCGAATCGGGCAATAATTCTTTCTTATTAATTTCATCAAAAACCGAATAAATCTCTGTTTTCAAAGCTATTTTAAAACCGTTTTCTTTGGAATATTCGTTTAATAATGAATCTATAATAGGCGTTAATCGTTTATGATTCATAATCAATTTATCACTAATTACTTGCAATTCGCTGTATTTCAAAGCCTTATTATGATTGAGTTTTTTAAAATAATCCAACACTTTATTATCCGTTTCGTCAGTTTCATTTTTCTCCATCTGCTGCATCACTTTCATTGCAATATCTGTAGCAGATTTTTTTAAATCTTTTTCTTCTAAACGATACGAATTAAAGATATAATAACCTTGTAATGCAATTAAAATCAACAATACAAAAGCAAACAAAATAGAATAATATTTTTTCTGATGATTCATATTCAAAAATACATTGTTTTTCTACACAAATTTCACATTAACCAATCGTTAACCGTTCATTAACCAACTTCAAAGCCATTTAAATTGAGCTTTGTAAAAAACAATAACGATGAAAACCATTCTATATATCTTCTTATTTGCAACAAGTTTTGTTTCTGCGCAAAACATTACGACAAAACTTGTAGATGAGGAAAATAAACCGCTAGCTGCAATTTCTATTGAAATTGAAACCTCAGCCAAAAAAAATTATGATTTAACTTCGGATGAAAATGGAATTTTCAATTTTGAAATAGAACAAGCTTCTTCTTTTACAATTTACATTAAAGAATATGGTTTTCAAGAATTTGAACAAAATTTTCAAACAAATAAAATTAAATCTCCACTAACTATTTTACTTAAAAAAGATGAATCAATTGACTTGAAAACGGTTACAATTTCTGGTCAAAAACCTTTGATAAAACGTAAAATTGATCGCCTTGAATTTAATGTAGAAAATACGCCTTTACAAAATTTAAGCGCTTGGGATATTGTAAAAAACACGCCAAATGTTTTGGTTAAAAATGATCAATTAAGTGTTCGTGGAAATACGCAAATCTTAGTAACCATCAACGATAAAAAAACATTGATGACCGAAGATCAGCTAAAACAATTGTTAGAAAATACCGAAGGTTCTACAGTTTCGTCGGTGGAAGTTATTACAAATCCGCCCGCAAAATACGAAGCTTCGGGAAGTGCAATTATCAATATAAAGATGAAGCAAAATGTACTTTCTGGTTACAAAGGTCAATTTTCTACGCGTTATCATCAAGCAACATACGCTAAAGGAATGGTTGGAACTTCGCAATCGTACAATAAAAATAAATGGCAATTAAGTGGAAGTTATTATTTTGTGAACGGAAAATATATGCGTTCTAATTTTGATGTGGTAACCTACGACGCAGATAAAACTCGCTGGGAAAGCGATATGGTTAGAAAAACAGTAGCAAAAGCACAACATATTTACAATTTTGCTTCGCAGTACACAATAGATAGTTTAAGCAATCTACAGTTTGGATTAAATGGATACAACAATCCTGCATCTATCGGAAATTATAAAGTTCCGACAACAATTTATTCTCTCGATACAAATGAAATTGAATCCTATTATTTAACACAAAATCATCGCAAAGAATTTTCTAATAATTTTAATGCTTACTTGGCTTATGACAAAAAATTTGGAAAAAATAATTTGACTTGGACCAATAATTTCAGTACACGTCATTACAAAGAAAGTCAAGATGTTTTGACTCAATTACATTTTATCAATCAACCGTATAAAGAAAATTATTTTTTGAGCAAAGCCAAACAAGATATCAATTTATATGCAACACAATTGGATTATGCGTTGACAAACGACAATTTTGGTTTAGAAGCTGGTTTAAAATATAGTTTTGTAAAAAATGACAATGACTTAGATTTTTTTGAAAAAACAACGAACCAAATTGATTATCAACCCGAAAAAAGTAATGTTTTTAATTACAAAGAACAGATTTTTGCAGCTTACATTTCGTCAAATTTTAAATGGGAAAAATGGGAAGCAAAAGCTGGTTTGAGAACCGAAACTACTTGGATTAATATTATTTCGGATAATCCATATTCTAAAAATAATCGAACAAAAACAGATTTTTTTCCGACGGCTTATTTGATGTATTCTTTTGAAAAATCTGGTCAACTTGGGTTGAACTATGGCAAAAGAATTGATCGTCCAAACTATAATTTCTTGAATCCTTCAAAATCATATTATAATTTATTTTCTTATTTTCAGGGTGATCCAACTATAAAATCAACGATTATTCACAATTTGAGTTTAACGTATACAATTAGCGATTGGAATTTTGAGGCGTATTATCGTTACGAAAAAAATCCTGCGATGGAATTATCTATCCAAAATCCTGAAACTTTTGAAACGGTTTATCATTTTACAAATATTAAAAATGGTGAAGCGTATGGATTTAATTTATCGAAAAATTATAATCTAAAATCGTGGTGGAAAATTAATTTATTTGCGATGGCAGAATACAATAAAAATTATTTTTTCGGAACCGATCAAAAAACATATAAAAATGATGTAGTTTTTTACAATGTAAATCTTAATACTCAAATTGATTTAGATACCGAAAAAACATTTAGTATTTCGGCTGGTTATGTTTACAATTCAAAAGCGATTCAAGCTTCATTTGACATTGGTTCTTCGCAAAATACTTATCTAATTTTGAACAAAAAATTATGGGACAAACGCTTCGAAATTGGTTTGACTTTAAATGATATTTTTAGAACAGATCGCAATACAATTGTGACAAAATATGCGAATCAAAATCAATATTTTAAAGATTATAGAGATACGCAATATTTTATTCTTAATTTGAAATACAACTTTGGTAATCAGAAAGTAAAAGAGGCCAAACAAATAGAAAAAACAGCAGAACAAAATAGGATTTAGTCAACTATATTTTTCTAAATTTGAGTTTTAAACATCAAACATGAAAACTGAATTAATCCGTACAAATTCTGATAATACTGATTTCAGAAAACTTGTAAAAGAATTAGATGCCGACCTAAAAATTAGAGATGGAGATAAACATTCTTTTTTTGCACAATTCAATAAAATTGACTTAATAAAACACGTTGTTATTGCTTACATTGAAGAAAAAGCAGTTGGTTGTGGCGCAATCAAAAATTATTCGGACGATACAATGGAAGTGAAACGAATGTATGTAAATCCTGATTTTAGAGGAAATAGAATTGGAAAAACAGTGTTGGATGAATTAGAAATTTGGACAAAAGAATTGGGTTATAAAAAATGTATTCTTGAAACTGGAATGATGCAACCCGAAGCAATTACGCTTTACAAGCGAAATAATTTTATTCAGATCGAAAATTATGGTCAATATAAAGAAGATGAAACGAGCGTTTGTTTTGAGAAAATGATATAAAAAAAGGAAGCCAATTGGCTTCTTTTTTTTATTTATTTCAATAACTCTATTTCTTAAAAAATACGGCTCCACTAGCTTGTGCTTTTGGAAAAACGGTAACATCTGCAATTTGCACATGTTCGGGTTGATTTAATAAATACTCAATTGTATTTGCAATATCTTCTCCAGCCAAAGGCTCGTAACCTTTGTATACATTTTCTGCACGATCTTGATCACCTTTAAAACGAACCAAAGAAAACTCTGTTTCTACAGCTCCAGGCGCAACATTAGAAACCTTAATTCCGAAAGGCAACAAATCATAACGCATCCCTTTACTCAAAGATTCTACCGCAGCTTTCGACGCGCAATAAGTTGCGCCATTTGGATAAACTTCTTTTCCTGCAATAGACGAAAGATTGATGATATGAGCATTCGATGAGTTTTTCAACAATGGAATAATCGCTTTCGAAACATAAATTAATCCTTTTACATTAATATCAATCATTGCTTCTAAATCTTCCAAATCAGCCTCATCAAAACTTGCTAATCCATGCGCATTTCCTGCATTGTTAATCAATATATCAATCGTTTTCCAGTCGTTTTCTAAACTTTCTACAGCTCCAAAAACTGCTGTTTTATCGCGTACATCAAATTGCAATGTTTTAACTTCTGTTAATTTGCTTAATTCTTCTTCTATTTCATCTAATCTATCTTGACGACGTCCGCATAATATTAACCTATAATTTGGCGCTAATTTTTTAGCTGTCGCCATTCCTATGCCAGATGTTGCTCCGGTAATGAAGACTGTTCTTTTCATCTTTTTAAATAATTAATAATGCTTTTTTAAGGCCATCTAAGATACAAGCTAAAAAGAAATTGAAAAATGATTTATCTTGTTTTCTTTCGATATTTTTAACCTCAACATTTTTCATTTGCCCGCGCGAATCATTTTTTACCGCTGCATTTCCTACGGCTGATAAAAGTTTACGTTTAGAACCATCATCTTTCAAAACATTTACTTTTAAATCGTTGTAATCAATTCCAAAACTTCCGCCTGCAAGTTTATCATTTCCATCAAAATTAAATTTTATTTTATTAAAATTTCCATCAACCGAAACTTTAAGATATGGTTTTACAAAAGGATCCATATTTTTAGCAGGCAAATTGGTGATAGAGCCATTTATATTAAATTTTTCTGAAGTATTCATCGGATTAAAAGCCCAATTCGCACGTAAATCTCCTTGCATAAATTGTGAACGCCAATCAACAATTACATCAGGCAAAGATTTCTTTTTATAACCCGAATTTATATTTTTAACCGTTGCATTTATATCCGAAAAAGTAAGTTTTCCTGTACCAATACTTTTCTCAGTTTCCTCTTCGTATTCTAATTTCGAATTAACCAATTCTAAACGATTAACACTTAAATCAAATTTCATTTTACGTAACTTTTCTGAGAAAAATGTTTTGCGCTTTGTATCATCTGGCGGTAATAAACTGCGGTAAATATTCGCGTAAAGTCCATTTAGTTTGAATAAATTACTTTTTAAATAAAATTCTTTTGAAGAAGAAATTCCCCATCTTACACCATTTCCAGAAAGTTGATTAACCGAAACTGTAAACAAATCTGCTTCTACTTTCAGAGAATTTGTAAACTCTTTTCGAGATAATTTTGGCGTCATCGTTAATTTATTTACAACCAAATTCCCGTTGTGCAACTGCAAATTAGACGTATTTAATTTGTAAACTTCTCCCATATCAAAATCAACTCCCGAAGATTTTAGTAGAACAGAATTGTACGTAAACGGAATAGATTGTTGAATAGTTGTTGGATCAACTTTCATCTCGTCAAACGTTAATTGTATATTTTTTAAACTAAGATTTGGTGATTTTTTTTGAAAAGGAATCATATCTAAATGACCATTTATCAACGAAACTTTGTTTACTTTTATAATATCATTAAAATCTTGCGAAGTTTTAGAATCTCGTTGTGCTACTCGATTTGGCTGACCAAAAAGTGTGAATTTTGGATTTTTCAAAATCAAATGTTTTACATTTAATTCTTTTCCATAAACATTTACTAAACCTAAAACAGTCAAATCAACATCATTAAAATCAAACTTTTGGTTAGCTATAAATCTTGAACGTTTAACCTGAATTGTATCAATACCTAAATTAAAATTGATTAAGAATTTTTTAGCAGCTTCGTCTACATTTTTTGCAATAACTTTTTCATTCTTTTGATCCAATATTTTCACATTAACCTCATCTAATTTGATTGAACTGGTATGAAAATAAAATTCGTTATTTCGCATTCCCCAACTGTTATTATTCAACGTCAAAATTGGCACTTCGACATCTAATAATGTGTTGGATTTTGTATATTTTTGATTGAATTGCGTTTTAGAAATCAACGGTTTCATCTTAAAATTTTTCAAGACTAATTTTTTCTCCGTCAAATCAAGATTAGAAGCCGTTAACATATGCATTTCATTTAAACGATAATACATCGAACTTAACTTTACACGAAACGTTTTATAATCAATTGGAATATCATTTGTTCGTGTTAAATCGTTCATTTTTATACCTTCAATGTTCAAATCAACATTATTTACGGCATATTTTACAGTTTTCGCATTCGAAAATAAAGACTGAATTTTTCCATCTTCTATCTGTATTTTTTTGATGTTAACTAATTCGGCGTCTTCTTTTTTAAGTTTTACTTTTATCTCTTTCTTATCAATTTTATTTGCAGATTTTGCTTCAACAATTGTAATTTTTGGTTGTTTAAAACGAATTAAATCTGTTTTGAAATACAATTTATCATCACTCGTAAAACCCCAATCCATTTTTGTTAACGAAAGCAAAGGCGTTTCTATATCCAATAAATCAGCTTCAGAATCAGTGGGAACATAAAATTTACCATTCATTTTAAGTGGTTTCATCGTAAAATTATCCAACTCAAAATCGGTATCATTCCATTTTACTTTTCGCGCTCGTAAAATTTGTCGGTCTTTAATTACAAAAAACATCGAATCCAATTTTACTTCAAATTCTGAATATTTGAACGGAATTTTTTTACCTACAGTTCGCTCGTTAAAACGAACTCCATCAAAATCAATACTAAAATTAGACACATTTGCAAGATGTTTTTTACCTGATTGAGAAAATAAATTAAACTCGCCATCGTTGATATTTACATTCGAAACATCAATGCTTTGTCCAACTTTTGACTGCGCCGTATCTTTTTTTATGGTATCTTTTTTATCACGCAAATAGTAATTTACACTCGGATTTTCGACATTGATAGAATATGCCGAAATTTCTTTTTTCGTGATTAGTTTGTAGAAATTAATTCCGACAATATTTATCTCTTTTACTTTTCCCGTTGCTTCTATCGAATCTTTGATTAAAGTTGAATCTTTTGGAGAAACTTCGATATTTTTGAGTGAAAGTGAAGAATTAAAGATTGAAAAACTTAAATCTTCGTAGGTTAAATTATAAGCCGTGTCGTTTTTTTCTGCAATAATTTTTGGAAGTCTATTATTGAGAAAATACGTTATATAAAAGCTTAAAACAAAAAGTATCGCTATAATTGAGATTAAAGCGATACCGATTTTTTTAGTCCAAGGATTCTTAAACATTGATATAGTTTGGTTAACAAGTGAAATACAATTACTATACCAAAGTTAACGAAACATTAACGTTATTCGTTAATATCATAAATCTCTTTTATATTTTCAAGTACTTTGTCAAAATTGATTTCTAAATCAATCAATTTTCCTGTAAATAAATCAAAAACCCAACCGTGTACTTCCAAGCCTTTTTCCATGGCGTGTTGCACAAAAGGATTTTTAACAACATTTATACATTGTTCTTGTACATTAAGCTCTACCAAACGATTGTAGCGCATTCCTTCATTTTCTATCGCATTTAATTCTGTTGAATGTAAACGATAAACATCACGAATATTTCGCAACCAAGGATTCATAATTCCTAAATCTTTTGGTACCATTGCAGATTTTATTCCACCACAATTATAATGTCCGCAAACAATAATATGTTTCACTTTTAGATGCTCTACAGCGTAATCTAAAACCGATGTTGTGTTCATGTCCAAACTAATTACCATATTGGCAATATTGCGGTGTACAAAAACTTCGCCTGGCTCTGCGCCCATCAATTCTTCTGCCGTTACACGACTATCCGAACAACCGATATATAAGGCTTCTGGGTTTTGACCTGCAGATAATTTATCAAAATAATTTTTATCTTGATTTAATCTTTTCTCAACCCATTCTTGATTGTGTTTAAAAACTTTTTCTAAATTCATACGACTTAAATTACATCTTGCACTTCTGGATGTTTACCTACATAAACACTTACATAGCTACAAAACGGAATGATTTTTAACTTATTTTTTCTGGCATAATCTACCGCTTCTAACACTAATTTTTCGGCTAAACCTTGTCCTCTCAAATCGGGATTTACGCCAGTATGATTAATTATCATTTGTTCTTCTTTTAAGATAAATGTTAATTCGCCAACGGCTTTATTTTGTTCGTCCATCAATTCGAAAACGCCATTTTTTCCATCCAATTTCAATTCGATATTCATGTTATTTATTTTTATGATTAAGGTAATTTTTTTGAATGAATTGCTTACCAAATATTTTGTTAAAAGTGTATAAATACAACACAAATTTAAGGTCGAAAAGGTTCTTATTCAAACAAAATTTAACTAATATTTGAAGAATTTAAAAATCATCTTTCTAATTGATATTCAACAACAAGGCATTTTATACTATAATAATTGTATAGGTTTGAGTTTTTTTACTTGATAATTTCATACATTTGTTAGATATTTTAGGAAATATTCTTCATATGAAATTTATTGTATCGAGCAACACGTTATTAAAAAATGTTAACTTAATAGGAGGTGTCATTAACTCAAATAACACCCTACCAATTCTTGATAATTTTTTATTCGAATTAGACGGAAATCAATTAAGAATTACTGGATCAGATTTAGAAACAACTATTTCGACAACTTTAGAAGTAGAATCTAATGATAGTGGTAAAATTGCAATTCCATCTAAAATTCTTACAGATACCTTAAAAACTTTTCCAGCTCAACCTCTAACTTTTATTCAAAAAGAAGGAAATACGTTGGAAATTGTATCTGAACAAGGTAACTATCAATTAGCATTTGAAGACGCTAATGAATATCCTCAAACACCAGACATCGAAGATGCTAGTACAACTACTTTAGGAGCAAGTGTATTATCGGAAGCTATTCTGAAAACTATTTTTGCGACAGGAAATGACGAATTACGCCCAATTATGACAGGTGTATTTTTTCAAGCTAGCGATGATGTTTTTCGTTTTGTAGCAACAGATGCTCACCGTTTAGTAAAATATACGCGTACTGGTTTAGAGAATTTACAAGCTGCAGAATACATTATGCCTAAAAAACCACTTAACTTATTGAAAAATATTTTGGGCGGTAATAACGATGATGTTACGATTGAATATAACAAAACAAACACACGTTTTTCATTCCAAAATATCGTGTTAACTTGTCGTTTAATTGATGGTAAATATCCGAATTATGAAGCGGTAATTCCAAAAGAAAATCCAAACGTATTAACGATTAATAGAAACTTATTCTTAACATCTTTAAAACGTGTTGCAATTTTCTCTAACAAAACAACAAACCAAGTTCGATTAAAATTAGTTGGAAATTCATTAACAATTTCAGCAGAAGATATCGACTTTGCAAATAAGGCAGAAGAAAGACTTCCTTGCGATTATAACGGAACAGATTTACAAATCGGTTTCAATTCTCGTTTCTTAATTGAGATGTTGAATAATTTACAATCAGAAGAAGTAACATTAGAAATGTCAGAACCTAACCGCGCAGGAATCATCAAACCAGTAGATGGTTTAGAAGAAGGCGAAGAAATCCTAATGTTAGTAATGCCTGTTATGTTAAACGCATAAGTAACAAGAATACATAAATTCATTTTTTTTAAATACAATGAAAATTTCATACAATTGGCTAAAAACCTACATTGATACAGATATTACGCTAGACGAAATTTCTGCAACACTTACAAGCACAGGTCTTGAAGTAGAAGGTGTAGAACAAGTGGGTGGAGCTAAAAAATACTTGGATACAGTTTTAGTTGGTAAAGTTTTATCAGCTGTTCCGCATCCAAATGCAGATAAATTAAAAGTAACTAAAATAGATTTAGGAGACGGTCTAGAAACACAAATCGTTTGTGGCGCTCCTAATGTAGCTGCTGGTCAAAATGTTCCTGTTGCAACAGTAGGTACAATTTTACCATCTCCAGACGGAGAATTTAAAATAAAGAAAGCCAAAATTCGTGGAGAAGAATCTTTCGGAATGATTTGTTCTGAAGTAGAATTAGGAATTGGTACAGATAATTCAGGAATATTAGTTTTACCTGAAAATCTAACACCAGGAACTCCTGCTTCTCAACTTTTTAATGATGGAGAAATCGATCACGAAATCGAAATTGGTTTAACACCAAACCGCGCAGACGCAATGTCTCATTTTGGTGTTGCCCGCGATTTATATGCTGCCTTAAAAACACGTGACATCGCAACAACCTTCAAAACGTATGATGTTTCTAATTATCCAACTTCAGATTTCGGAAAAAATCCTATTTCTATCGAAGTTAAAGATCTAGAAGCTGCACCACGTTATGCTGGTATTTACTTAAAAAATGTAAAAGTTAACGAATCACCAGATTGGTTAAAGAATCGTTTAAAAGTAATTGGTTTATCACCTATTAACAATGTTGTAGATATCACAAATTATATTTTACACGATTTAGGTCAACCTTTACATGCTTTTGATGCAGATAAAATTGCAGGAAATAAAGTAATTGTTCAGAAATTAGCTGAAGGCACAAAATTTACAACTTTAGATGGCGTTGAACGTACATTAAAAGGACACGAATTAATGATTTGTAACGAAAACGAGCCAATGTGTATTGGTGGAGTTTTTGGCGGACAAGATTCTGGAATTTCAGCTTCTACAACTAATATTTTCTTAGAATCTGCCTATTTTGAGCCTGTAACAATTCGTAAAGGTGCAAAAGGACATGCATTAAATACAGATGCTTCTTTCCGTTTTGAGCGTGGAATTGATCCTAACCTTACCGTTGATGCTTTGAAAAAAGCAGTGATGATGTTAGTTGAAATTACTGGTGCTGAAATTGGTTCGAATATTGACGATATTTACCCTAATCCAATCAAAGATTTTAACGTAAAACTACGTTTAGCAAAAGTGGTTGAATTATTAGGTGTAGAAATCGCTGAAGATAAAATAAAAGCAATTTTAGAAAATCTTGAGATTAAAATTTTATCAGAAACAGACGGAATTTTAGATTTAGAAGTTCCTGCATACCGTGTAGATGTACAACGTGATGTAGATTTGATTGAAGATATTTTAAGAATTTATGGATATGATAATATCGAAATTCCTTCAAAATTTTCTTTCTCATACGTTCCAAATCAAAAAGTAAGTCCAGATAAAATTGAAGATTTTATTGCGCGTCAATTAATCTCTTTTGGATTTAATGAAGCAATGAACAACTCTTTGACAAAAAGAGAATACGAAGAAATTTTCTTTTATCCAGAAGGAGAAAGTGTTGCTATGTTAAATCCGCTTTCTGCTGATTTAGCTGTAATGCGTCGTACTTTATTAAACGGATTATTAGAAAACGTTGCGTTTAACATTAACCGTCGTAATAGTGATGTTAAATTATTTGAGTTCGGTAAAGTTTACCGTAAAATAAACGAAATTTACGAAGAAACAAGATGTTTAGGAATTACACTTTCGGGTAATTTTAACAGCGAATCTTGGACTGGTAATTTACGCAAAGCTTCTTTTGCTGATTTAAAAGGGTTAGTTCAACAAATTTTTGTTCGTTTAGATATTCAAATTACAGATGAAAAACCTGCGAAAGATGATAATTTTTTAGATGGAATCGAGTTTATTTCGAATGGTCAATCATTAGGTAAATTAGGAATTATCAACAAGAAATTAGCGAAGAAAATTGGTGTTAATCAAGATGTTTATTTTGCTCAATTAAATTGGGATGCATTGGTTTCTTTAGCAAATAAACACAATTTAAAATACAAAGAAATCTCAAAATTCCCTGGTTCTCGTCGTGATTTAGCTTTATTAATTGATTCTACTGTTAAGTACGAAGAATTATACAAAGCAACGAAAGAAGTAAAAACGAATTTATTGAAAGCCGTAAATTTATTTGATGTTTACGAAGGCGATAAATTACCTGCAGGTAAAAAATCGTATGCATTAAGTTTTATGATTCAAGATGAAAATAAAACATTAAGCGATCAAGAAATTGATGGATTAATGAATAAATTAATCAAATTGTATCAAGAAAAATTCAACGCAGAATTAAGATAATATAGTCCGATAATTATGAAGATAGCAACTATTTTTTGTACGACACTTTTTGCATTATTTGTAGCAACTTCATGTTCTACAACTGCAAATACAGCGAAATTAAAACCAAAAGGCGAAGTTTCTTTAGCAAACCAAAATTGGTATTTGGTAAATGAAAACGATGTTGTAAAAGGTTTATATGACAAAGATGTTTCGATTGTTATTGACGAAGCAAACGCTACAGTTAGTGGTTTTGCTGGTTGCAATAATTTTACAGCAACTTTTACAAAAGTTAGTGGCGTTACAAGTTTTGTTAATTTTTCTGAAACTAAAATGGCTTGCCCTAATTTAGGAAAAGAAAAAGCTTTTTTATCAATGCTAAAAAATGTAAACAGCTACGAAGTTGTCGGAAAAGAATTACATCTTTATAAAGGAAATATTTTATTGTTGACATTTAAAACTACTTAGTTTTTAAAAATATACATACTAAAAAAAGCGATCAAGAAATTGGTCGCTTTTTTTAATTTTAAAGAAATATGATTATTGAATGGATTAACGTAATTTTGTAGTCTATTTTTAGTCAATAAATATGCCTCAAAACGTAACAATTCGTCTTTCGCCTGCCGAAGCAGCTAACGAAACTATTTTAAAACAACGTTTAGCTTCTGCCGCAAAAACGAAACCCGAAAACATCAATGCTTATCAAATTATACGTCGTTCTTTAGACGCACGTAGCCGAAATATTGTCAATCAATTACAAGCCAATGTTTTTATTAACGAAGATTTTTATGATGCTTTTCAATTCAATCCAAATCTTCAGAATGTAGAAAATGCGCACGAAGTTTATATTGCGGGCGCTGGTCCTGCGGGATTATTTGCCGCTTTAGAATTGATTGAACAAGGTTTAAAACCAATTATAATCGAGCGTGGTAAAAATGTTCGTGATCGCCGACGCGATTTAGCTGCAATGAATAAAGAAGGAAAAGTAAATCCCGAATCTAACTATTGTTATGGTGAAGGTGGTGCTGGAACTTATTCGGACGGAAAATTATATACACGTTCTACAAAGCGTGGAAATATCTTGAAATCTTTGCAATGGTTTGTTCATTTCGGAGCAACAGAACGCATTCTACAAGAAGCGCATCCGCATATCGGAACAAATAAATTACCAGGAATTATCGCTAACATGAGAGAAGCGATTATTGAATGTGGTGGTGAAGTTTTATTCGATACAAAATTGACGGATATTCTTGTCGAAAATAATCAAATAAAAGGAATCGAATTAAATTACGATACAAAAATAAAAACATCTTCATTGATTTTAGCAACAGGGCATTCTGCTCGTGATATTTTCAGAATGTTAGATGAAAAAAATATTTTACTCGAAGCAAAAGCTTTTGCATTGGGTGTTCGTATAGAACATCAACAAGACTTAATCGACGCTTCGCAATACCATTGTCCAATTGGCACAGAACGCAACGAATATTTACCACCTGCATCCTACTCTTTGGTTTCGCAAGAAGCTGGTCGCGGTGTTTTCTCTTTTTGCATGTGTCCGGGTGGAATTATTGCACCTGCATCTACAGACGAAGGAGAATTGGTTGTAAATGGTTGGTCGCCATCAAAACGTGATGGATTTTTTGCAAATTCGGGAATGGTTGTTACCGTTGATGAAAAAGATTTTGCTAAATATGGTTTTACAGGACCTTTAGCTGGAATGAAATTTCAGCAAATGGTCGAACAAAAAGCATGGCAAGTTGGTGGCGGAAGTTTAAAAGCGCCTGCACAACGAATGACTGATTTTGTATCAGGAAAATTATCTAACTCATTAAATGATTGTTCTTATTTACCAGGCTTAACTTCTGGTTTATTAAGCGATGTTTTACCAAAAGAAGTTCATCAATCGTTGCAATTAGGTTTCCAAACATTTGGCAAAAAAATGGATGGTTATTTTACAGAAAACGCAAATGTTGTCGCAACAGAATCTAGAACATCTTCGCCTATTCGTATTCCTAGAAACGAAGAAACGTTAGAACATATTCAAGTTTCAGGATTATTTCCTTGTGCTGAAGGCGCAGGTTATGCGGGTGGAATTATTTCTGCTGCAATGGATGGCGCAAAAGTTGCAATCGCCGTAAAGAATTTTATCAAGAAATAATTGTAAAATGAATCTCATAAAATCAATATTATTTGTCGGACTTGGTGGCGCAATTGGAAGTATTGCTCGTTTTTTGATTTCGTATGGAATTGGAAAAGTGTATACGCAACAATTTCCGTTGGCTACTTTTTTGACAAATAGTATTGGTTGTTTTTTGATTGGCGCTTTGTATGCTTATTCGATCAAAAATAATTTAGGAAACTCATATTTCAATTTTTTATTGATTACTGGTTTTTGTGGAGGTTTTACTACTTTTTCGAGTTTTTCTTACGAAAACTTTAATCTTTTACAACAAAATATATTCATTCCAATTCTTTATATCTTTTCAAGTATTTTGGTTGGATTACTTTTTATAATGATTGGTTTTAAATTATTTAAATAATAGATTATCAATAAAATACATTTCCTCAATAATAGATAATAAAAAATCCTTATTTTTAAGAAATTTTTAAAAATAAGCTATGAGGAAATCATTACTTTTTTGCGGAATTATGTTTAGTTCCGTTTTTACTTATGCACAATTAAATACCGTGAAAAAAACTGATAATAAAGGATACGTTTACGAGATGGTCGAAAATGATCCTTCGAATACTCGAATTTATACCTTAAAAAATGGGCTTAAAATTTATTTAGCTCAATTAAAAGACGAACCGAGAATACAAACTCATATTGCTGTGAAAACAGGTTCTAATAATGATCCAGAAGATAATACTGGTTTAGCACATTATTTAGAGCACATGGTTTTTAAAGGAACTTCTAAAATTGGAACACAAAATTGGAATACCGAAAAACCTTTGATCAAGCAAATTTCTGATTTATATGAACAACATAAAGCAGAAAAAGATCCAGCCAAAAAAATAGCACTTTACAAAAAAATAGATGAAGTTTCGCAAGAAGCATCTAAATATGCAGTTGCGAATGAATATGATAAATTAATTTCGTCTTTAGGAGCGTCTGGCACAAATGCACATACGTCTTTAGAAGAAACTATTTACCACAATAATATTCCGAACAACGAATTAGAAAAATGGTTGATGGTAGAATCTGAGCGCTTCAACGAATTGGTTTTACGCTTATTTCATACCGAATTAGAAGCTGTTTACGAAGAATTTAATCGTTCGCAAGACAATGATAGCCGCTTGGTTTATTATAAAATGATGGAAACATTATTTCCTAAATCGCATTATGGTACGCAAACTACAATTGGAACTTCGGAGCATTTAAAAAATCCATCGATGGTTGCAATTCATAATTATTTCGACAAATACTATGTTGCAAGTAATATGGCGGTGATGCTAATTGGTGATTTTGATTTTGATACTGCTGTTCCTTTAATTGATAAACATTTTGGTAGTTATGCAACAAAACCTGCGCCAGCACAATATGTAGCGAAGGAAGAACCTGTAAAAACTATTGTTACAAGCGAAGTTTACAGTCCTTCATCAGAAAGAGTACAATTTGCTTATCGTTTTGATGGTGCAAAAAGTTCTGATGCAAAATATGCTACATTAATTGATTATATTTTAAGTAATTCTACGGCAGGTTTAATCGATTTAAATATCAACCAACAACAAAAAGCTTTAAGCGCTGGAAGTGGTGCTTCATTTTTCCGTGATTATGGAATGCATTCTTTTTCTGGTGCGCCAAAACAAGGACAATCTTTAGAAGAAGTTCGTGATTTAATTTTTGCTCAAATCGAGAATATCAAAAACGGTAAATTTGAAGATTGGATGATTGATGCTGTTGTAAATGATTTAAAAAAATCGCGTTTACAGAGTTGGGAAAATTCACGTTCTTTAGCTGCAAGCCTTTATAAATCGTACATTAACGATATGCCTTGGGCGCAAGTTGTAGATCAATACAATGATATGGGACGTGTAACGAAGCAAGAATTGATGGATTTCGCGAAAAAACATTACAACGATAATTATGTAATTGTTTACAAACGTCAAGGCGAAAACAAAGATTTGGTTCGAGTTTCTAACCCAGGAATTACGCCAATTCAATTAAATCGTAGTGCTGAATCTGATTTCTATAAAAACTTTATGAAAATCGGAACAAAAGATATTCAGCCAGTTTTTGTTGATTTCAAAAAAGAATTGAAAGAAGGGAAAATCAAAAAAACAAAGTTTACTTCAATCGATAATAAAACAAATGATTTGAGTTCTGTTTACTACATTTCGGATATGGGATCTGACCATAACAAGAAATTAGGTTTAGCAGTTAATTACTTAAATTATTTAGGAACGTCTAAATATTCGCCAGAAAACTTGAAAAAAGAGTTTTATAAAATTGGTGTAGAATACGGTGTAAATGCAGGAACTGACAGAACGTATGTTTATTTAACTGGTTTACAAAAGAATTTACCTGAAGGCATAAAATTATTTGAGCATTTATTAAACGATGCTGTTGCAAATAAAGAATCTTACCAAGAATATGTAAAATCGATTATCAAATCGAGAGCAAATGCAAAAAACAATAAAAATGCAATTGCAGTTGCTTTAAATACTTATGCACAATATGGTGCAGAAAATCGTTTTAGAGATATTGTTTCTGAAGCAGAACTTAATGCAATTGACCCAAAAGAATTGACGCAATTAATCAAAGATTTCTTTAATTATAAACATCAAATTTTCTACTTTGGGAATAATGAAGTTGCAACTAAAAAAGCAATTGAGCAATATCATAACTTTGGAAAAGAGTTAGCTTATCCAGCTAAAAAAGATTTTCCTCAGCCAATAACAGACGGTAAAGTTTATTTTGCACCATACGATATGGTACAAGCAGAAATTAATTTTATTGCGCGCGATACAAAGTATGATCCTACTCTTTTAACGCCTTCTGGAATTTTTAATGAATATTTTGGTGGCGGATTATCATCTATTGTTTTTCAAGAAATTCGCGAATCAAAATCGTTGGCTTATTCGGCACGTGCGAGTTATACAAATGCAAGTAAAAAAGAGTTATACAATTATGTGAGAGCAAATATTGGGACGCAAGCCAATAAATTACCACAAGCTGTAGAAGCAATGAATGAATTGATGAATAATATGCCAAAAGCACCAAATCAATTCGAGAATTCTAAGCAAGCTGCGCTAAAACAAATTGCTACAAAACGTTATACAAAATCTAATATTTTCTTTTATTGGTTGTCGTTACAAGATAGAGGTTTAAACTATGATATTAACAAAGATATTTATACGCAAACATCTACTTTAACGCTAGATCAGTTAAATAATTTCTTTAATCAACACATCAAAGGACAAAAATATAATGTCGGATTGATTGGAAATAAAACAAATTTAGACTGGCAAGCAGTACAAAAATTAGGAGAAATAAAAGAATTGACTTTAGAAGATTTATTCAATTATTAAACTCAAATTAATACAATAAATAAACGCGTTTTAGAAATCTAAAGCGCGTTTATTATTCAACCTACTTATGAAAACTAACCTTATTCAAAAACCAAATAAGGTTCTAATTCTTTAAATTTTTCTTCGCTTATTGCGTAACATCTTTTCAAGATTTTTGCATCCTTAAAACTTCCACCAAGCGAACGTTTAAAATTCATAATTGTATTTGCTTGTTTCTCTGTAAACCCTAAATTTATCCAACCTTGATGATCTAAATTATTTGGATTAAATTTTTCTTTTAAGACCGTTTTAGAGGTCTCTTTTACTTCTTTATACTCTATTTTAGGACTTTCTATTTTATACGCTACAGTTTCTGGTAAATCAATATAAGGTTCCATTTCAGTAAATTTTTCATCACTTATCATGTAACATTTTTTCAATTGATCTTTCGACTTAAATTGACCTCCCAAAATATTTTTATACTTCAAAATAGATTCAGCTTGTTTACCTGAGAAACCTATTTGTTGCCAATCTTTCGCGCTATAATTATTCGGATTAAACTTTGAATATGTTGTTTTTTTCGCTTGATATTTATCTTGTTTCAAATCTTGTTTTGATTTTTCTGGCAATAAAATATACGTTTGCATTTCGTTATATTTCTCGTCATTTATTACAAAACATTTTCTAATTTGTTCTTTACTTGTAAATTTTCCACCAACTATTTGCTTATATTTCATGATGACTTCCGCTTGTTTTGGCGAAAAACCTAATTTCTCCCAACCTTGTTGAGGCAAATCATTTGGATCGAAATTTCGGTAAGCAATCTTTTGTTCCGAATATTTATTTTCAAAAGTTGATTCAGATTTTTCGGGTAGTAAAAGATAAGGCTCTAATTCCTTGTATTTTTCAGCATCAATTACATAACATTTTTTGATTTGCTCTTTACTTGTAAATTCTCCGCCAACAATTCCTTTGTATTTTAAAATAACTTCAGCTTGTCGTTCAGAAAAACCGATTTTCATCCAATCTTCTACCGAATAATCATTTGGATTAAATGCTTTTATCGAATCGTGAAAATTATTTTTTGAGTACGAAGCAAACGATGATTTCTTTGTATCAAGTTGATTTTTGTACGATTCTAATAAAATTCTATCTGCTTGCGTTAATTCAAAATCTGCTTTTTGAATGAAAAAATTTTGAAAAATTTCAAACAATAAGATTAAAATAAAAAGCAAATACAAACTAAATCGTTGCGATTTTGATAAATAAAAAGTAGACTTTTTTAGATAGTTCATTTGATAGTTGTTACGTTTTATAAACAGACCAAATCAAACACGTCACTTTATTGCAAAACAATATAACCTTCAATAGATAAGAAAGTTACAATATTAATTGTATAAAAAAGGTTTTAAGTATTTGTAATTAAGTGGTTACAAATCGAATACAGATTTTCTTTTGATTACAAAGCAATCTTTTATCCAAAAGAAAAATAACATAATAAAATATCCAACAATTGTTAAACCAAAAGTTGCGAAAGATAAATAGATAAAAATTAAGCGCAATTTAGAAACACGAACGCCCAATTTATCTGCAAATCGTGAGATTACATTAAACCATTCATTTTCAGTAAAATTTCTAATATTCTCTTTCATTTATCTTAAAATATGATGTCCGATAGCGCAATTTAAACATTTTTTTTCGAGACAATATCTTTTTTTGAGATGAATTAAGGTTTGCGAATCTTTAGCCGATTTATTTACAAATCCTAAACGCTCAAATTCATCTAAAATAGAATTATGTTCAGGCTCAATTTCATTCAATAAATCCAAGTAAAAATCAATCTCAACTTCATTGTTATTTCGTTCAAAAGCATACCGAATCGAAATAAAAGAATTGATGATTAAATTATTTATTTTATCTTTTGATAGTTTTTTATTGACAGATTTTGACTCATTTTTAAACGTATAATGCGTTTCCCAAAAAGGATTTAATTCTAGTTTATCAAATAATTTATAAAATTCTTGACTATTTTTAAGTTGAATAATTGTCGAAAATAATGCTTGATGCGTCGCATAAATAGAAGCCAATTGCGCTAAACGAATTGTTGGAAAACCAATTGGACGCATTTTCGAAAACTTAAATAAATGCGATGAAATTGAATGTAATTGAAACTTCTGTTTTAGAAAATTATATTCATTTTTTAATTGCTTAAAATAATCATTCTCATAAACTTCATCTAAAAATCCAGCTTGCCCAAAAAACAATGCTTCAACTTTTAACGCGTCGTATTGTATTTTTTGTAAAACTTTAAACGGAAATGAATTTGCCCAAAGTTCAAAAATCTCAACATTTACTTTTAATCCAAAATTTTTGGCAAGACTTTTAAACAACGTTTCTTCCCAATTTTGTTGATTTTCACTTAACATTTTTTCAATTACTTCCGTTTTTTCTTCAAAACGTTCAATTAATAATCGTTCAAACCAAAAAGAAAAATCGCTAAAGTCTAAACCAGAAATAAAATTTTCGCAATATATTTTTTCAAATTTAGATTGAATAATTGTTTCATAATTATAAACAATTTCTGGCTTAATAAAATCTTGTAAAATCAAGGTTTGAACGTTTCGTTGTCTCAAAAAATCAATCTCTACATCATGATTCCACACAACATGTAAAATTACATTTTGATACGATAAATCGGTTGAATGATGATGTAAATTCCAATCCGAAGAATTAACATGCATTTCCACAGAACCCGACCAAAGTTTATCTGCAATTACAATTTCGGCATGCAAAAAATCTGGACCAGCATTCATATTATACTGTCCAATATTTACAATTTCAATGTAATCGCCATGATAAGTTCGCAAATCTTGATGCGTAAACAGCTTGAAATTCCAGATGTAATGTAGAAAAATTTATTTCATAAATTAATCTTATACAGTAAGTTAATTAAATTTATGAAAATAATTAATTAAAATATTAAATTTAATTAAACGTTTGTTTAACTTTGCGCGTTCATTTTTTGAAAACCATGAAAATAAGTGATAAGAAAATAGAGATTTTAAAAGCTGCGGAAAAAGTTTTTGGTATTCGCGGAATTGATGCGGCAAGTGTTCGCGAGATTTCGAAAGAAGCAAAAATTAATGTCGCTATGATTAGCTATTATTTTGGTTCGAAAGATAAATTAGTTGAAGCATTATTTAGCTGGCGAATTTATAATTTGAATACAATATTAGAAGATATTGCGCAAAATTCTAGTTTAACGCCTTTTGAAAAACTCCAGGAAATACTAAAAACTTATTTGAATCGAATTTTAGATAATCATGAATTTCACCGCATTATGGTGAGAGAATATGCTAAAAAAGATTCGATTTTAGAAGTTGCACAACAAATAAATGGACTAAAAATAGAGAATTTAGTTTCGATCAAAAAAGTGATTAGCGAAGGTTATCAAAAAGGTGTTTTTAAAAGAGAAGCGCCAGCAGAAGCTGTAGTTATGGTTGTAATTGGTGGAACTTCTTACTTAATATTAAACGAAAAAACATATTTAGAATTATGGGGAATTAAGACGCATGAAGAGTTTAAACAACGCATTCATTCCGAATATTACCCTTACTTAATTGATTCTTTAAAAGCAATTTTACTATACGATGAAAAATAAATTTTTCTTACCGATTTGTTTAGTTATTGCAACTTTAGCTCAGGCACAAGAAAATAATGTGTCTTTACAGGAGATAATTCAACAAAGTTTACAGAATAGCAAAGCTGTAAAAGTTGCCGAAGCTGCTAAAAATACGAGTGAGTATAAGGTGCAAAGTGCAAAAAACAATCGTTTACCAGACGTGTCGCTTAGCGGACAATACATGCATTTGTTTACAACAACAAATGTAGATTTAAAAATTCCGATGGGAAATTCGACAGGTTCTTCTGGTGGAGGAATAGAGCCAAGTCAATTATTATTAGGACAAGCAAGCGCTTCTGTTCCATTGTTTGCAGGATTCAAAATTAAAAACGGAATTAAGCAAAGCGAATTGATGGTTGATTTATCAAATCTACAAATCGAAGGAACAAAAGAAAACGTGGTTTGGCAAGCAATCAATTTATATTTTGGTTTATACAAAACGCAACGTTCTATTGATGTTTTGAATGAAAACATGGTTAGAGCAAATCAACGTGTAAAAGATTTTCAGAATTTTTTGGATAACGGAATTATCTCTAGAAATGATTTGTTACGCGCAAAATTGCAATCATCAAATGTACAAGTTGCAATTGACGAAGCTGAAACGCAATACAAAAACATCAATTATAGATTGAATATTTTGACTGGACAAGATGATTCAAAAATTGTTCATGTAGAAAATGTAGAAAGTTTAAACACGCTTCATCAAAATGCTGGAGATTATATGAGTCGTACAGATGTAAAAAGCTACGATTTAAAAAATCAAATGGCAGAAAATCAAATCAAAATTGCAAAAGCAGATTATTATCCACAATTGGCTTTATCAGCAGGATATATTGCAATGGATATTGATAAAGTTGCTTCTGTTACCAATGCTACAAATGTTGGTGTTGGTTTAAAATATGATCTTTCTTCTTTGTACAAAAATAAAGCTGAAGTTGAAATTGCAAAAGCGCAGAAATTAGAAAACGAATTGCAAAAAGAAACAACTATTGATAAAGCTAAAGTTGAAATGAACGATGCTTATCAAAAGTTTGATTTATCAAAAAAGAAAAATAACGTTTACAAAGAAGCTGTAGAACAAGCCAATGAAAATTATCGTATTGTGAAAGATAAATATGACAATGGTTTAGCTGATACAGATGATTTACTAGAAGCAGACGTGCAGCAATTACAAGCAAAAATTAATCAAATTGTAGGAGATGCAGACGAGCAATTAGCTGTTTACGAATACTACTACACAACAGGAATTTTATTAGAAAACATACAATAGACCTCTTAAAGATGGAAGAAAATAATCAACAAAAGAAAAAAATGAATACCAAATTTATAGTTGTTCTTGTAGCATTAGTGCTAATTGGAGGAGGCTATGGTGTTTATAAATATTTGCACGGAAAAGCGCACGAAATTACTGATGATGCGCAAATAGAAGCTAAAATTACACCTGTAATTCCAAAAGTATCGGGTTACATAAAAAAGATTTTAGTTGAAGATAATCAAATGGTAAAAAAAGGAGACACATTAGTTGTTATTGATGGATCTGAATTTGCCTTGAAATTACAACAATCACAAGATGCATTGTTACAAGCAGAAGGTCAATTAGGTGTTGCCAATGCAGGCGTTAGTACTGCTGGTGCTGCAATTGGTGTTACACAAGCTGGTGCAATTGCTGCAAATACAACAATAGAAACTGCGCAAGCAAGTGTAAATACTGCACAAGCCAATGTAGAAGCTGCAAAAGTACAAGTTTGGAGAACGAAAAATGATTTTGATCGTTACGATAAATTGTTCCAAAATCAGTCAATTACAAGACAACAATATGAGCAAGCTTTGGCTGCAAAAGAAACTGCAGAAAAACAGTTGAGAGTTGTACAAGAACAATTAAGTGTTGCAAAAGCACAAATGAATGCGACGGCTAAACAAGCTGAAGCAACGGCTAAACAAGTCAATACTTCGAGAGCGCAAGCAGATGCTTCTAAAGCTCAAATAAAAGTTGCAGAAGCAACAATTGGTCAAAGCAAAACAACTATCGAAAATGCTAAGTTGTATTTATCATATACGTATGTAATTGCTGCCGAAGATGGTCAAGTTTCTAAAATTAACTTACAACCAGGTCAATTGGTACAAGCTGGTCAAGCATTATTCAACATTGTAAAAACAAATAATCTTTGGGTTGTTGCGAATTATAAAGAAACGCAATTAGAAAATATTAGAGAAGGACAAGAAGCTGTAATTAAAGTTGATGCTTATCCAAATCACGAATTTAAAGCAAAAGTTACTTCATTATCTCCAGCAACAGGTGCTAAATTTGCGCTATTGCCACCCGATAATGCATCTGGTAACTTTGTTAAAACAGTTCAACGTTTACCGATTAAAATCGAGTTTGTTGATAAGAATGACGAAATGTTAAAACTAATTCGTCCAGGTATGAACGTTGAGGCTGACATTCTTTTAAAATCGAATACTACAACGAAATAATAACACCTATTCAGAAAAATTATGGAAGAGAATAATTTAGTTGAATATGGTTCACGACGTGTAATTATAACCATTACTGCCATTATGTGTGCGCTGTTAGAAATTGTAGATACTACAATTGTTAACGTTGCCATGAATGATATGAAAGGTAGTTTGGGTGTTTCTTTAACCGATATTGCGTGGGTAGTTACTGCCTATGCAATTGCCAATGTTATTGTGGTTCCGATGACAAGTTGGTTGTCTCAACAATTTGGACGACGCAACTATTTTGCTGCCTCAATTATCATATTTACAGTCGCCTCTTTTCTTTGTGGAAATGCGTCTTCATTATGGGAAATTATCCTTTTTAGATTTATACAAGGTTTAGGAGGTGGTGCATTATTGGTAACCTCGCAAACCATAATTACCGAAAGTTATCCGCCCGAAAAACGTGGATTAGCACAGGCAATTTACGGAATGGGTGTTATTGTTGGTCCAACATTAGGACCACCACTTGGAGGATATATTATTGATAATTGGTCTTGGCCATACATCTTTTACATCAATATTCCGATTGGAATTGTTGCTACGATGTTAACAATAATGTTTGTTAAAAGTCCTAAATATGCAGAAAAATCTAAACTAAGTCAAGTCGATTTTATTGGAATTATACTTTTAGCAATTGCCGTAGGATCTTTACAATATGTGTTAGAACATGGTCAACAAGACGATTGGTTTAGCGATTCTACAATCGTAATTTTAAGTATTTCTACAGTTTTTGGATTTATACTTTTTGTATGGAGAGAATTAATTGCCAAACATCCAATTGTAAACCTACGTGTACTTAAAGATTCTAATTTAGCAATTGGTACAATTTTATCCTTTATTTTAGGATTTGGTTTATACGGATCAACATTTATTATACCAATTTATACGCAATCAATTTTAGGTTGGACAGCTACTGATGCAGGATTATTATTAATTCCTTCATCATTAATGACTGCCTTTATGATGCCAATTATTGCAACAATGTTACAAAAAGGTGTTTCGCCAAAATACTTAGTTGCAGGAGGATTCTTAATCTTTTTCTGTTACAGTTTTTGGTCGTCACAAATACTTACACCAGACACAGGATCAGAACATTTCTTTTGGCCATTAATTGTACGTGGAGTTGGATTAGGCTTATTGTTTGTACCCGTTACAACTTTATCCCTATCAAGTTTAAAAGGACAACAAATTGGAGAAGGTGCCGCTTTTACTGGAATGATGCGTCAATTGGGTGGATCTTTTGGTATCGCAATTATCACCACTTTTATTTCACGTTTAACTGTTGGTCATCGCATGAATTTAGTTTCACATCTTGATTCATCTGATTATGATGTTCAAAAATACATCGAAAATTTGCAGATGAGTTTTATAGGAAAAGGTTTCGCGCCAAACGAAGCACTTAATAAAGCTTACAATTTACTCGATTTACAAGTAACCAAACAAGCAACTGTATTAACGTATATGGACGTTTTCTTGTATTTAGGAGTTGTATTTTTAATCTGTATACCGTTTATTTTATTCTTCATCAAAAAAGGTGCGGGTAAAGTAATTAGTGCGGGACATTAAGAAGAATAATTATTTTATTTTCAAGTTTTTTATACCTAAAAATCCATCTCAATTAATTGAGATGGATTTTTTCTTTCAAATTATATTCACAAAAAAAGCGTTTCAAATTGAAACGCTTTTTTATTTATTTTAGACTGATTCGATTTTAATAATCGTCATCAGAACCTTTTAATTTCTCTGCATTTTCTGCCATTTTAAGAGCATCAATCATTTCATTAATATCACCATTCATAAAGTTATCCAAATTATAAATAGATTTATTAATACGGTGATCTGTTACACGACCTTGTGGATAATTGTACGTTCTAATTTTCGCCGAACGGTCACCAGTTGATACCAATGATTTACGTTGAGCAGAACGTTCAGAATGTTTCTTCTCAAACTCAATTTCGTATAATTTTGTACGCAATAATTGCAACGCTTTTTCTTTGTTTTTTAACTGAGAACGTGCTTCTTGACATACAATTACAATACCAGATGGTTTATGTGTTAATTGTACTTTTGTCTCTACCTTATTTACGTTTTGCCCTCCAGCACCAGACGAACGAGATGTTTGATATTCTAAATCTGCCGGATTGATTGTTACATCGACTTCTTCTGCTTCTGGTAAAACTGCAACCGTAATTGCCGAAGTGTGTACGCGACCTTGAGATTCTGTTTCTGGAACACGTTGTACGCGATGAACACCAGATTCATATTTTAAAGTTCCGTAAACAGCATTACCTTCTACCTGCATAATAAGCTCCTTAAAACCTTTACCCGAAGATTCAGATGAGTTTAAAACCTCATGTTTCCAACCTTTTTCCTTAAAATACATTGTATACATACGGTAAACATCTTCCACAAAAATTGCAGCCTCATCTCCTCCTGTACCCGAACGTAGTTCTACGATAACGTTTTTATCATCTTCTGGATCTTTCGGAATTAACATCATTTTAATGTCTTCCTCTATTTCTGGAATTTTATTGATTGCTTCATCTTTCTCGATTTTAGCTAACTCAACCATCTCAGCATCAGAACCATCAGCGATTATTTCGTCTGCTTCATCAATCACATTAATCAAATCTTCGTATTCTTTTTGCTTTTCTACAAAGTCTTTAAGATCAGAATATTCTTTGTTTAATTTTGCGTAACGAGCTTGATCTGTCACGATATCTGGCTGAATAATTAAATCCGAAACCTCATCGAAACGTTGTTTGATTGCTCTTAATTTATCTAATAGACCTAAATCTGCCATATTCTTTTATTGGATTGCAAAGATACAATAACTCAAGGGATTCAAGAAATTTGAATTAAAAAAACCGACGATTAATCGTCGGTTTTTTATATTATTTAAAAATTTAGAAATTATTTTTTGATAATCTTTTGAGTAAATTCACTATCTCCTTTTACTTTTAAGATGTAAACACCTTTAGGTAAATTAGAGATATTGTAACTATCTGCTTTATAAAATGAAGCGACTTTTTTACCTGTTAGGTCAACAACTTCAACTTTAATATTTTTAGCTGTTGCTGGTAAATCAATTTTAAAATCGGCTGTTATTGGATTTGGATAAACTGATATTTTTTTAGAATTAACTTCAGATACAGCTAAGGTTCCTGCAACAAGAGATACATCATCTATTTCAATCGAAAATTGATCTGTTACATCATGATGTCTAAAAGTAATATAAACACTGCTTTCTCCTGCAAATTTAGAGACATCTAACGAGCGATCTGTCAATACATTTACGCCATCTAACGATTTTTCATTAAAAAAAACGTCACTCGCTAATATATCAGCTTGTACATTTGATTTAGAAACACATACAGTATATTGTTCTTTATCACTATTTTTATCAATAGAAGAAACCTTCCATTTTAAGGTAATTTTTTCACCTTGCTTATAATTACTTAAATCAATTTTTGGAGTAATAGCATAATTATTTGGTTTTAATGCTTTATTAGCCCATGAAATAGATCTTAATACAGGAGTAGGATACAAATTTGTATTTGCCATCTGAACTACATACCAATTAAATCCATCTGCATCTGCATCAATCAGCGTCCAATCACTTATGTCTTTATCATTAAAATCATCAGACCAAATAACCGTTTGAGCTGATAATGTAGATAAGGTAGATAGTGTTAAAATAGAGAATAAAAATTTTTTCATGATTTTTTTTAATGTTTAATTAATGATTTATAAACTTATTTAAAAAAAAATGAAAAAGAATATTTTTGTATTAAAGTTTGCTTTTTATAATTATTTAAAATAAATACCGTTTTATTGAAATAATATAAAAGAATCATATTAATATTAAGAATTTTTTCATTTAATTAGATATTTATCGTACAAATAATATTCCATATACTTTGTAAATACCTACAAATTGTTCTGCTAATTCTTGAATTTTATTGATTATTACATCTTTTTTTTCGATTTTAGTTAATTCAACCAGTTTCATTTATCTACTCTCCTTCAAACACATTAATTAAGTCTGCGTATTATTTTATTGAATATAAATGTTCAATAACTCTAGCAATTAAAAATTGAATTAAAAAAAAACCGACGATTAATCGTCGGTTTATAATTATTTTAAAAATTTAGAAATTATTTTTTGATAATTTTTTGAGTAAATTTATTTACTCCATCTGTAACAGTTAGAATATAAATTCCTTTATTTAATTCAGAAATATTATAAGTTTCATTTCCTGAGAATGATTTAACTTTTTTCCCTGTTAAATCTGTAACAGTAACTTGAACTTTAGACGAATTATAAGATTGACTTAAATTTAATTTGAATTCATCCTGAACTGGATTAGGATAAATAGAAACTTTAGCTTGATTTAAATCACTTACACCTAATGTTTCTCCCGTTACTTTTACATCATCTAAAGATATATAATCCATATCTGTCACGTTATGATGTCTAAATGTTACAAAAACACTTTTACCTGCAAATGCTGAAATATCTACACTCTTAGTTTGCACCCCTGGAATACCACCAGCTCCTTTATAAGTTTCAGTAAAAACTGGAGTTTCTAAAACTGCTTCATAAACATCTTCTAAAGTATGTACATAAACAGAATAATTCTCACTATTCCATGCTGTGTTATTAGCTGCTGTAACTTTCCACTCTAATTTAATAGGTCCAGATACCTTTGTTAAATCAATTAATGGTGACGTTGCAGCATTATCAGGTGTTAATGGTGCAACTTGCCAAGATCTTGATATCAAAGAAATTGGTGTAGATGGTTGTCCAGCTGTATCTGGCACAAAATACATATCTCCAAAATTATAACCATCTCCATCCATGTCTTCAAAAACCCATCCTGCAGGCGGAGTAGTTGTTGTTGCTTTATTAAAGTCTTCGAAATAAACTACACTTTGAGCATTTGCAGAAACTGCAGCAATTGTTAAAAAAGAAAATAAAATTTGTTTCATAAATAAATTTTTAGTGTTAATTAAATATTAATGTTTTTGTAAAACTAACAAAAAAAAATGAAACAACAATATTATAATGCAAAAATTTGTTTTTTTATAATTATTCAAAATAAACACGTTTTTGTTGAAAATATAAATAAAAAAAGCCTTCAATAACGAAGGCTTTAATATATAATTAGATATTTTATCGTGTAAATAACATTTCACGGTATTTTGTTAATGGCCACAAATTGTTATCGATTAATTCTTCTAATTCATCCGAATTGTAACGAATTATATCAAACAATGGTTTCACATTAGCACCATAATATTCTGCTTGTTTTTGGTGATTAGAAACTTCACTTGCAGCTTTTGTTTCGATAACTAATTTATCTGTTGCAGCTTTTATTGCATTAATATGTGTAGAAATTGCACGGATAATATCAATTTGATTTTTAGCTAAATCTTTAAATTCATCAGCAAAAATATCTTTTAAACCTTTTACGTTTTTCACCAAAACATTTTGGTAAGTAACAGCTGCCGGAATAATTTGTGATAAAACTAAATCAACCAAAACATTTGCTTCGATAGAAATCTTAGTCGAATATTTTTCTAACTTTATTTCGTTACGCGCTTCAACTTCACGAGCAGATAATACACCTGTTTTCTCGTAAATCTCAATATATTTTGGATTTAATTCTAATTTTAAAGCTTCAGGAGTTGTTTTATAATTGTTTAAACCACGCTCTTCAGCCAATTCAACCCAATTATCAGAATATCCATCTCCTTCAAATAAAATATTACGAGAAGATTTTACATACTCGCGCAATACATTAAAAATTGCTTCATCTTTAGATAATCCACCTTCAACTAAAGCATCAACTTCTTTCTTAAAATCTTTTAATTGTTGTGCAACAATTGTATTAATAACCGTCATTGTTTCTGCACAGTTTGCAGATGAACCAACAGCTCTAATTTCAAATTTATTTCCTGTAAACGCGAATGGTGAAGTTCTGTTTCTATCTGTATTGTCTAATAAAATTTCTGGAATTTTACCAACAACATTCAATTTTAATTCTGTTTTTTCTTCAGGAGATAATTTTCCTTCTCTTACTTTTTCTAATTCATCTAAAACAGTTGTTAATTGTGATCCGATGAAGATAGAAATAATTGCTGGAGGTGCTTCATTTGCTCCTAAACGGTGATCGTTACCAGCTTCTGCAATTGCAGAACGTAACATATCTCCATATTCAGAAACCGCTTTAATTGTATTGACAAAAAACGTTAAGAACTGTAAATTTTTCTTTGGATTTTTACCTGGAGATAATAAGTTTTCACCTGTATCTGTAGATAAAGACCAGTTATTGTGTTTACCAGATCCATTAACACCTGCAAATGGTTTTTCGTGTAATAAAACTTTAAAATCATGTTTTTTAGCAATACGTCCCATCAAATCCATTAACAATGAATTGTGATCAACCGCTTGATTTGCCTCCTCAAACATTGGCGCACACTCAAATTGATTTGGCGCAACCTCATTGTGACGAGTTGTAATTGGAATACCTAATTTCATAGATTCTACTTCCAAATCTTGCATATAAGCCATTACACGCATTGGTATTGCTCCAAAATAATGATCATCTAATTGTTGACCTTTTGCAGGAGAATGTCCTACCAAAGTACGACCAGTCATTTGTAAATCTGGACGAGAATTATATAAATTTAAATCAACCAAGAAATATTCTTGCTCCCATCCTAAAGTTGATTGAACTTTTGTTACATTTTTGTCAAAAAATTTTGCTACATCTGTCGCTGCATCATCAACTGCTTGTAAAGCTCTTAACAATGGTACTTTATAATCTAAAGTTTCTCCTGTGTAAGAAATAAATACAGATGGAATAAACAATGTTGTTCCGATGATAAATGCTGTAGATGTAGGATCCCAAGCTGTGTAACCACGTGCCTCGAATGTATTACGAATTCCTCCATTTGGAAATGAAGAAGCATCTGGCTCTTGTTGAATTAATGTAGAACCTTCGAAAGTATCAATTGCACGACCATCTTCTGTTGGACGGAAAAAAGAATCGTGTTTTTCTGCAGTTGTACCAGTTAATGGCTGAAACCAGTGTGTAAAATGTGTTACTCCTTTAGAAATAGCCCAATCTTTCATTGCAGATGCAACTTGATCAGCAAATTCACGTGGAATTTTAGTTCCTTTCTCTTTAGCAGAGATAATTGCTTTAAAAGCTGGTTTTGGCAAATATTCTCTCATTGTGTCATGAGAAAATACATTTTGATTGAATAAAACTGATAATCTTTCTTCAATAACAATCTTTTCAGCTTGTTTATTAACTGTTTTTTCTAATGCTTTAAATCGTAATGTAGACATTATGGTTGTTTTTTTGTTTGATGAAGCAAAAATAAAACAAAAAATAATACACACCCCTATTTTTTTAGGGGGTAAATAAAATTTTTACTATTATTTTACATAAACCGTCTAAATATAGTAGCTGAAAAATGTATAGAAACAAAAAAAGCAGTTTTAAATTGCTTTAAAACTGCTCTCGACACTCATAATATAAAAAGTTGTTGGCCTTATCTGAAACGATCTACTGATTTTACAAGGTCATTATCCTTCTTAATCAAACGATTGGCAATTGACAGAAGCACAATCGAAGCTAAAGGAACTAATGCCCAAATACCCTTCTCAGAATTTTCTTCTCCAGGTAATGTGAATAGACAGTATAAAAAAGAACCAATTAATATAACATTCAACACAATGTTTAACCCATCTAATACTAATTGTATGTTACGCTTTTTGAAAAGCATGATGGTTAAAAATGAAATTAAAGCTGATGCAAAAAACGCAATTGAAAAAATATAATCTCCTTTTTCTGGATTTGATAACCATTGCAATGGAATATCAAATAACTTATCAAAATTCATTGCGAATATACTTGAGATTATTCCACTAAAGAATAAATAAATACTTTGCTTTCTCTGAATCATTTCTTTTATTTCGTATACAAATGTAAAAAAAAATTTTGAGTTTTTATAATTATTCGTACTATTGCATTAATAAATCTCAAATTTATACGCTTTATAACAATTCTATTGTTATGATTCCCAATTACTTTATTGTATTCAAAAAAATATACACATTAATACCTTTGTTATAGGATTATGTTCGATATCGAAAAATTAAAATCATTCAAATTACCAGATTTACAACAAGTTGCCGAGCAACTTAAGGTAGATGGTTATAAAAAGTTAAAAAAAGGTGAATTGCACGATGCAATTTTAGCGCAATTACAAAGTCAACCAAAGGTTGAAGAAGTAAAAGCCGAACCTAAAAAGCCAACTACAGCAAAGCCTGAAGCTAAGCTGAACGAGGATAACAAACCAAAGCGTAAGCGCGTTGAAAATTCGGATAACGAAAAAGTTGAACAGCAAGTTGAGGTTAAAACAACCGAAATAAAAGCTGAAACTACAAAAGAAACTTCTACTACTACAGAAACTGAAGTTGAAAAAGTAGAAAGTAACGATCAAAAACCACAAAAAAACCAAGATCGTAACAACAGAAATCCGAATCAAAACCCGAATCAGAAGAAAAATAATCACAATAAGAATACGAATCAATCTGATCAACGCCCTCAAAACGAAAATAATCACAACAATCATCAAAATCAAAAAAATAAATACCGCGCTGCGAATTATGAATTTGATGGGATTATACAAACAGAAGGGGTTTTAGAAATTTTACCGGATAATAATTACGGTTTTTTACGTTCATCAGACTTTAATTATTTATCATCACCAGATGATGTGTATGTTTCTCAATCTCAAATTAGATTATTTGGTTTAAAAACCGGAGATACAATTACAGGAGAAGTTCGCCCACCGAAAGAAGGTGAAAAATATTTTCCGCTGATTAAAATCAAAGAAATTAATGGTCGTACACCAGATTATGTACGTGATAGAATTGCTTTTGAGCATTTAACTCCACTTTTCCCTAACGAAAAATTTAATCTTAGTCATTCCAAAGCTTTATCAAATCGTGTAATTGATTTATTTACACCAATAGGTAAAGGTCAACGTGGTATGATTGTCGCGCAACCAAAAACCGGTAAAACATCTTTATTAAAAGATATTGCGAACGGTATTGCACAAAATCACCCAGAGGTTTATTTGATTGTTCTTTTAATTGACGAGCGTCCTGAGGAGGTTACAGACATGAAACGTTCTGTAAACGGAGAAGTTATTGCATCTACGTTTGATGAAGAAGCAAATCGCCACGTAAAAGTTGCGAATATTGTTTTGGAAAAAGCAAAACGTATGGTTGAATGTGGACATGATGTTGTTATTTTATTAGACTCTATTACACGTTTAGCGCGTGCATACAACACTGTTTCGCCTGCTTCTGGTAAAGTATTATCTGGAGGAGTTGATGCAAATGCATTACACAAACCAAAACGTTTTTTTGGAGCTGCACGTAACATCGAAAATGGTGGATCTTTAACAATTATTGCAACTGCTTTAATTGATACAGGATCTAAAATGGACGAAGTTATTTTCGAAGAATTTAAAGGAACTGGTAACATGGAATTACAATTGGATCGTAAGATTGCCAACAAACGTATTTTCCCTGCAATTGACCTTGTTAATTCTTCTACACGTAAAGATGACTTATTACTTGACGATAAAACACAACAAAGAATGTGGGTTTTACGTAACCATTTATCGGATATGAATCCTGTAGAGGCAATGGAATTTTTACATTCGCGTATTAAAAACACACGTAACAATGACGAATTTTTAATTTCTATGAACGGATAGAAATTAATTTTTATACAACACAAAAATCCATCTTGATTATCTCAAGATGGATTTTTTTTATTTAATTAAATTCTAAAATTATTGGACGTAAAAAAAGCCCAAGAAAATAAATTCTTGAGCTTTTAGTACCTCAGGCGGGACTTGAACCCGCACGTCCTAATGGACACAGGATTTTAAGTCCTGCGTGTCTACCAATTCCACCACCAAGGCATCCATTACCTTAGTAATAGAGCGGGAAACGAGACTCGAACTCGCAACATTCAGCTTGGAAGGCTGACGCTCTACCAATTGAGCTATTCCCGCGTAAAATTGCAAAAATCAAATAAAAAGTACCTCAGGCGGGACTTGAACCCGCACGCCCTAATGGGCACAGGATTTTAAGTCCTGCGTGTCTACCAATTCCACCACCAAGGCAAAATTTGATTTTTGAATCTAATATTTCAAAGAGCGGGAAACGAGACTCGAACTCGCAACATTCAGCTTGGAAGGCTGACGCTCTACCAATTGAGCTATTCCCGCGTTTGTGAGTGCAAATATAGAGTAGGTTTTTTAATTACAAAACTTTTAAGAGATTATTTTTTAATGTTTTTATAACTTTACTTTCTAAGTTTCTCAACTTAAAAAATTTAGCACTAAATATTTTTTCAAACTTTTTTTAATTTATTTCCTTTGATTGCTAATTATCCGTTCAAATCAAGGCATTTTTCCAAATTTCGATTAATCTATCTAAAGAATATTGAGCATTTGCTGGACTTGTACTTGGTAAAGAAATGTAATTGATCAATATTTTTAAATCTATTTCTTATAATTTAGAGGTATGACATTAAAATTTTAGAGTAGTATTTTACTTATTTTTTTGCTATTTCTCTAATTTTTGGATTAATAAGATTAGGATCTATTCTATCAGTAATTTTTATATATTTTCTTAAACTGTCCTTTTGTACAAAATATGAATATGAGCTTGCTAACTGTGCGAATGCTCTTCCATTTTCCGGTTCAATTTTCACAGCTTTTTTTAAGTTCTCAATTGTTAAATCTAAGTATTTAATATTTTTTGTTTTATAGAAAATTTGCCCATAACTTATGGAAATTGATTCATAAACTTTCGCATTTTTTGGGTCAATTTCTATTGATTTTTCAAAATATTTTATTGACTTTTCAAATTCTCCTTTTTTCCCCAATAAATTACCGAATCCCCAATAAATTTCAGGATTGGTTTCATCTAAAAGCCAAGCTTGATTAAATCTTTTCATAGATATTTCATTCTCATTTTTATAGAAATATTCCCAACCTTTCGAAACATAAAATTTAGATGCTTTTTTTTCGTCACCAAAATGCTTTTCTGACTCTGCAATGAATTTTTTATCAGAATCAAGTTGTTCTTTGCATTTTTTAATCTGCCCGTACATTGGTAATAAATTTGTTCCTTCTGGACAATATTCTTGGCCTTTGCAGCTAAATTGACAAATAATAATTAAAAATAATATTTTTTTCATCTTTCGCTTTTTAATACTTTATAATTTCTAAAATCTTCCAAAATCTATTTTGTGGATGTGCGTAATACTGATTTTTTTTTATTGATAAATCGCCAGGCAAAGAGCCCAGAATTAAAATCCTGGGCTCATTTGATAATATGGGTAAAAATGATTGTTTCATCATTTATTTGCCTTCTTGAAAATAAACTTCTTCGTAAGGTTGAATCAAAACCCAACCGCTTCCAGAAAATTTCATTTGAAATTCTTCTCCGCTTCCTCTTCCTAAAATACTCTTTAAGGATACATTTGATTTTAATTCGGGAGATAAGTTTCCAGACCAAGCAACTGTTGCGTTAGGATCTGTAAAAACAGGGTTTTCGGGTGTAACCAATAACGTCAACGGATCGCCGTGTGTAGAAATTGCAACCATTCCCGATCCTGATAATTTTACTTGAAATAAACCACCAGCCATCATACCTGCAATGCTTTTTAACATCGTGATATCACTTTTTAAAGATTGATCATGTGCCAAAACATCGTTTCCATTTACGCAAATTGCTTCGCTATTCATTTGTAAAATCTGTACTTTTTTACCAGAATCTGCAACATACAAACGTCCAGAACCTTCGGCTTTCATTAACTTTGCTCCTTCACCTGATAATGTTTTCTTCAAAAATTTACCTAAACCGCCCGATAACATTCCTTCACGTTCAAACTTAATATTTCCCGTGTACGCAACCATGCTTCCCGCTTTTGTCCAAACAGCTTGATTATTTAAATTAATCTCAAGCATTTGAGGTTTTTCTAACTCAAAATAATCGTGTTCAGCATCGTTTTGTTTTGTCTTTTCTATAAATTGACTAATTGTAAATTCGCTCATAAATTAGGTTTTAAATTCTTTTAAATATAACATTTTTACATAAAAAAAGTGTTACAAAAATGTAACACTTAAATTATTATAATTTATTTAGTTTTTAAAAATCTATTCTAAAAAATTAAATGATTTGTTCAGAAACTTCCTCCCACTCTTTCATTTTATTTTCTAAATCTTTTTGAGCATTTTGATAATCATCTAATTCTTTTTGAGATTGATTGCCTTCTGCCATTTTAGTTTCTATTGCAACAACTTTCGTTTCTAAATCTGTAATCTCAGTTTCAATACGAGATAATTTATTTTTTAAACGTTTTTGTTCCTTTGCATCTTCAAAAGAAAGTTCATTTTTAGGTTCTTCAACCTTTACTTCTACTTTCTTCGCAACTTTTACTTCTGGTTCAAAACCTTTTTCAACTTCGCGGAAATTACCTGCTTTTACTTCTGCTAAATAATCGTCAATACCAAAAAGATATTCTTTTACTTGACCATTACGGAAATCAAAAACTTTGTCTACCAAACCTTCTAAAAACTCACGGTCGTGAGAAACTAAAATTAATGTTCCTGTATATTTTTTAAGCGCTTTTTTAAGAATCTCTTTCGATTGAATATCCAAGTGATTCGTCGGCTCATCCATAATCAAAACATTAAACGGACGTAACAATAATTTACACAAAGCCAAACGATTTCGCTCTCCTCCAGAAAGAACAGAAACTTTTTTCTCCACAGCATCTCCACCAAACATAAACGCACCTAAATAATCGCGAACATGTTTACGTGTTTCCTCTGTAGCAGAATCCTCCGCTTCTTCTAAAACTGTTAATTTATCATTTAAAATGTGTGCCTGATTTTGAGCAAAATACCCAATTTCTACATTATGACCATGTTTAATATTCCCAGAATGCACTTGTTCATCAATAATACAACGTGATAAAGTTGTTTTTCCTTGACCATTTTGACCAACAAAAGCTACTTTTTCACCACGATTTACATAAAATGACACATTATCAAAAACTTGATGATCGCCAAAAGCAACACCAACTTCGTCTAACTCAAAAATAACACGTCCTGGTTGTACAGCGTCTACAAAACGAATATTCATTTTTGTAATGTCTTCATTTTCTATTTCGATACGATCAATTTTATCCAATTTCTTAATTAAAGATTGTGCCATCGACGCTTTACTTGCTTTTGCACGGAATTTTGAAATTAATTCTTCCGTGTGCTTAATCATTTGATCTTGATTTTTCTGCGCTTGCTCTAGTTTTTCGCGGCGATCTTCACGTAATTCTAAATAACGTGTATAATTTGCTTTGAAATCTGAGATATGACGGTTTGCAATTTCTATTGTACGATTGGTTACATTGTCTAAAAACTGACGGTCATGCGAAACCAACACAATAGCACCTAAATAACTTTGTAAAAACTCCTCTAACCAAACAATAGAATCAATGTCTAAGTGATTGGTAGGCTCATCTAACAACATTACATCATTTTTCTGAAGTAATAATTTAGCTAACTCAATACGCATTCTCCAACCTCCAGAAAACTCATCTGTTGGACGGTGAAAATCAGATTTTTTGAAACCTAAACCGATTAAGATTTGTTCTATTTCGGCATCTTTTGTGTATCCACCTAATAAACCAAAACGTTCTGTATAAGTCGAAATATCTTCGATTAATTTTCCGTATTCGTCCGATTCGTAATCGGTACGTTCAACCAATTCTTTGTTTACAAAATCTATGTGATTTTGTATTTCTACTAATTGTTCAAAAGCTGAATCAGCCTCTTGCCAAACGGTTCTGCCTTCTACAAAATCGATATCTTGCGATAAATATCCAACTGTAACTTCTCCTTCGTAAACCACTTCTCCTTCTGAAGATTGTTGACTTTTGGCTAAAATCTTAAGCAATGTAGATTTTCCTGCTCCATTTTTCCCTACTAAACCAACACGATTTCCTTTGTTGATGCGGAACGAAACGTTTTCGAATAAATATCTACCCGCAAAATAAACTCCTAAATTTTGTACTAATAACATTTTGCAAAAATACGTTCTTTTTTTATTGTTGAAAACTTACAACGTCAAGGTTTTACTCGATAACTCAAATAATATAGAAAAAAACTGATAAATACAGCGATTGACGCGGGTACAAAATATGCAATTGCTAAATTTTTAGTCGAAATATAGTGAATTGGAAGGTTTATAATTTTGAATTGATAAACCGCAAAACAACTAATAACGACAAATAAAGCCATTTTCCAGTCCAATTGTTTTTTGTGATTGATAACCGAACAAATAATATAACTCAATACAATTGCAACAAACGATAAAATCATTTTGATTGTCGAAAGATGTTTTAATTTATTACTTATTCCGAATTGATCGCTTTTCTGAACATAATAAGAAAAATTTTCTTTTCCGATAGAATGAATCAACTCGATTAAATCTAATTCTGCAAGCACATAAAATTGTTGAATTCCTAAAAACAACAAAATACTTGCGACAAGCTGAATTGCGAAAATTTTAAAATTAAAGTTTTTCATGGTTTATAAATTCTAAAATCGATCATAAAAACGCACAATCGACGCTTCTTTCTCAATTGGTTGATTATTCTCTAAAAAATCATACAAATCGTCTACCATAACCGGCGCCAACATTGTACCTCGCGTTCCCATACCATTCAAACAAATTAGTTGCGAATAAATGGGATGCGGACCAATTATTGGACGACGATCGACAACCGTTGGTCGAATAGACGCATGTTGCTCTAAAATTTCGAAATCAGTTTTCAGAAATTGTTTTACACCATCAACCAAATATGTTTTGGCTTCTGTTGTGTTTTCATAATTAACGTTATCGCGGTCGTAGGTTGCGCCAACAAAATAATTATTATTACCCAATGGCATCAAAAATTCTTTTCCTTTTACAACTGCTTCGGGTAAAATTGCTTCGGTTTTAATTTTTAGAACTTCGCCCTTTACACCAATTACCGGAAGATTTTTAAAATATGGATTGTTTAAAATATTATATCCTTCCGAAAAAATAACGCGATTTGCTTCAATATTTTTATAGCTCGCTTTATTATCGTCTAAAACTAATGCATCATAATCAAATGTTTCATCTAAAAACGATTCTTTATCGACTAAATAATTTTTAAAATCAGCCAAAAGATTAGTTAAATCTACACGTCCGGTATGCAATACTTCTCCCGAACCAATCGGGTTTTGAATTGCATTATATTGATTTAATTGTTCTGTTTCTGTCGAAAGATAATCAATCAAATCTGGATGAGTCGTTGCTTTTTTTAGCCACGTTTTTTTCTCTTGTTCATCATTAAAAATTCGATAAACAGGAAAATCATAAATGTATTTTTTATTCAATAATTTTTCGAAATCACCGAAAACTTCGCGCAAACGATTAATTTGTTTTGTAGCATTCCAAACAATCGAAAAACGTTTTAAAACAACCGGGTTATAAATTCCAGCCGCAATTGCCGAAGCTTTATGAAAATGATTGTCAATTACAATAAATGTCTTGTTTTCTTGCATTAATTTCATCGCCATACAAGTTCCTGCGACACCTTGCCCAACGATGATATAATCTACTTTTTTCAAGTTCTAAAATTTGTTTGTAAAGTTAATTAATGTTTCGGTTTTAGCTATCTTTATTCTAAATTCAATCAAATCTATGCTTATTATATATTCCATTTTTGCTAGCCTATTAATTTTATCAATCCTTATACCGTTCATAAAAAATACACATTGGTCTGTTCGCGTTTTTGATTATCCAAGATTTCAGAAATTAATTTTAATACTTATCTGTTGTGTTTTATTTGTGTTTACAGATAAAACTCCATTTACAATTTCTCTTTTTTGTGGCTTAATTTTTTGCATTATTTATTTGTTGTGGATGATAATTCCGTATTCGCCTTTCGGTAAAAAAATGATTGATCAAGTTGAATTAAATGAGAACGAAAAACCTTTAGATTTACTTGTTTATAATGTTTTGCAAGACAATACACAGTATCAAAATTTGGTTGAATTAATAAAAAAGAGAAAGCCGGATGTGATTTTTTTGTTGGAAACAAATAATGCATGGAAAGAAAATATAAAAAATGCAACAGATGAATATGCATATAAAATTGAAGTTCCTTTAGAAAATACGTATGGACTTTTATTTTACTCGAAATTACCAATCAATACTTACGAAGTAAATTATTTAATTAGTACCGAAATTCCTTCTATTATTGCGGATATCGAATATAATAATCAGCTTGTTCGTTTGTATGGTTTACATCCTACGCCGCCAGTTCCGCAAGAAAATGAAGAAAGTACTGAGCGTGATGCCGAGATTTTATTGATTGGAAAATCAGCTAAAGATTATGGAAAAGCTTGTATTGTTTTTGGAGATTTGAATGATGTTGCTTGGAGTAGAACGACGCGTTTATTTCTAAAAACTTCTCAAATGTTAGACCCTCGTCGCGGACGTGGAATGTTCAATACTTTTCATGCGCATCATTGGTTTTTACGTTGGCCTTTGGATCATTATTTTTTAAGTTCTCAATTTAGATTAATCGGAATGCAACGCGAACCAAATATTGGCTCGGACCATTTTCCGATAAGCATTCAAGTTGTTTTACGAAGTGATGACGATTCGGGAGAAATGAAATTGGACGAAGAAGAAAAGCAAGAAGTGATTGAAAAAATAGAAGATGGGATTGAAAAAGGTGATGCAAATTAGATATTAAATAATATAATCTTCTTCATATTTATGAATTTTAACTATCTATTAAAACTAAATTTTATTAAATATATAAACAAAAAAATCCGATCAAAATTGATCGGATTTTTTTGTACTCTTTTGTATCTCTTAGTAATTCCACATATCAGCCTCGGCTTGTATGATAGAGTTTCTAATTTTGTGATGTTCTTCTAACTGACCTTTTGAATCGTTTGGAATATAATCTTCGATCATCTTAGTTCCGTACATTGTTTGCGCTTTGTAAATAATCGAATTAAATCGACGAGCATTCAACATTTCATCATAAGAAATCGCAGAATTAGAGTTACTTGGATTAAATACAGTTGCATTTACCAATGTTTGGCGTGCATCTGGATACCAAATCCAAAATAAATCTACGAAAGTACCATCGTTAAATTCTGTTCCTAAAGATTGTGCATCAGGTCCCATAATTGCTAAACCTAACAAACGGTATCTAAGTTCTCCTAAACGACGATCGATATACCAAAGACCTTTGGTCTTTAACATTTTGATATCAGCAGATTTTACTTTGTAATTAAAGATTGCTGCATCATCTGGTTTTTCACCAGCTGCTATCATATCATAGTAATACTGTTGTGTATCTTTTTTCTCGTTACGCGCCATAATTTGGTCGTACGTCATTTTGTTTTTGAAAAATTCGTCGTCGTAAATTTCTGTAATTTTTTTACTACGAACTCCTTCTACAAGAACGTCATACAATGATTGAGAATTTTGAACTAATTCGTCACCAGCTAAATAATAAGGCTGATTAAGTCTTTCATTCAAATCGATCACTTCCCATACAACTTTTGACCACACATTGTCTTTATCTTCGATAAATCCGTATTTTAATGGGTCTTGGGCTGTACTAACAGTATCACCGGCTTCATCAACTCTTGTTTTATTTTCGCGGTCTCTTCTTAACTGTTCTGGCGAAACAGCGTTAAGAACATTTTGCGCCATTGTAAGAGTTGAAAAGAAACTCATTAAACCAAACAAAAGATACTTCATATTGTTTATTTTTTAATTTTAATTATTGTACTTGAATTGCGATTGAAGAAGCTTCTCCATTTGCACCAGAATTTGTACGGTACTTAATATCGAATACTCCAATTATATCACCTTTTTTAGCTTTAGATATTGCACCCGCAGCACCTGACATTTTACTTCCAGAAACGCGAACCGTTGGTTGTCCAGGAACTTTAACATTGAATGATGTTACTTCTCCTGAAATTGGGAATAAGAAATCTGGCCAATCAATACGAATTGTTTGTGCTGCAATTCCGTTATCTGGAATAGCTGGACTCGTTTTTCCTAAAATTACTCCACGTGCCGGTGGAACTGGTTTTACACGGAATGTTTCGCGAACAGATAATGTTTTACCAGAACTTGCTCTTGCCGATGCAGTAAACACTACTTCACTACCACCACCTGCAGTATAATTCCATTTATTTGCTCCAGCACCAGAAGCACTTCCCGAAGAAACACTTAAACTAACTGGTCCGTTTGCACCGTTAATTGTTGCTGAAATTGGGTTTGTTACACCACGATAAACAACACGTAAATTATCTGCAACGATAGAACCTCCTGTAGGATCTTTCTCAATAATTTCAGCTGCTTTTTTATCTAATGTTTGCGCTACAACTTGGTAAGTTGAAGGCGAAATAGTTGCTGTTTTTGTTTGTCCGTTTGCAACATACGTAATACTACCTGTTAATTGGTGAACACCAACTGACGAAGTATTTAATTTGATTGATGCTTTACCATCTACCACTTGTGCAGAACCAACACTTGTTTGTACAGATCCTTTTACGCTGTTATCGTAAGCTCCTAATACAACATTTAATATTGCATCGTCACCAATTTTAACAACTCCTGGAGATAAGAATAAACCTTGGAATGCGTCTAACTCAATTTTCTCTTCTAATTTACCAGATAATAATGCTCTTACTAAGTTTCCTTCCTCCGTACGTGCATCAACTTGCATTTTAGTTAAGTTTGTTAAAGCTGCAACCATTGGTTGATCATAAAATTTCTCTTGAACCCAAGTTTGTTTTCCTTTTGCTTTAGTTCCAAAAAATTCGTTGATACGAGTTTCTGCACTTTTAGCTTCTGGACTTTTCTTTGCAAACTGCATTAAGAAATTTCTGTATCCGTCTACTTTACCTGTAAATTCTTGTGCCTTCTCATTTCCGTTATCACCTCCTTTTCCTTTAAAGAATAAAGAAACAATTGGTTCTGTATTTGATAATGCGTTGTAATCTGTGTCTTCGCTACCCGAAACAAAATCTGCTCCTGCTAACTCTTTTTTCAATCCGTCTATGTAAGAAACGAAATCTGTTGTTTGTTTTCTTACTTCAGCTGCTTGCGTTTTTGTATCCATGTATGATGGATCTTCTTTCGCTTTTAAATCAATCTGATTGTAAAAAGTATTATTATTTTCTAAAGTCAATTTAGACGTTGACTCTAAAGTTGTATTTATGCTTTCAAAAGATCTCAATACCTCGCGATCCACATTCAATGCCATCATTGCAATGAACACGAGATACATCAGGTTGATCATCTTCTGACGTCCGGTTAGTCTACCACCTCCTGCCATAATAATTTATAGAATTAATTAATAATTAGTTTAATTTATCAATGCAATGATTAGTTGTTTTTCATTGCAGAAAGCATACCTCCGTATACTTTGTTTAATGCATTAATGTTTGCAGAAAGCTCTTGCATTTCTTTTAAGAATTGCTCTGAACTACCTGAAGATTTTTGCATTTCTTCGATAAATTGTTTATTTAATTCTACTTGTTTTTGGCTGTTTTCTATTTGTTGTGCGTAAACACCATTCAATGTACTAATGTTGTTAGATGCTTTTGCAATCTCATTACTATATTGCTCTGTAGATGCTACGGCAGACGTTGTTGTATTTAATTCGTTTACAGCTGAACCAAATTTATCTAAAGAGCCACGTAATCTTTCGAAAACTTCTTTGTCTAATTTTGCATCTGCTAAAACCTTGTCTAATTCTATTGTTAAATTATTTCCTGCATTTGCAACAGCTGCAGTTTTTCTTTGAACTGGCTCTCCGCTTAATAATTCTGGATAAGCTTTTTCCCACTCATAACTTCCTTCTGGCTTATCGAAAAATGCTGAATATAAGAAAACGAATGCTTCTGCAACTAATCCAATTGTTAAGATTAAGTTTGCCGAAAGTGGCCCTAAATTAGTGTGCGTAATTTTACATAATGCCCCGATAATTACTACTGCGGCAAAGAAATTATACAAAAAATTTGTAAGACGTTCTTGTTTTGAAGCTTGTATTGCCATAAAAGTGCTTTTTTAATTTAAATTGTTTTTATACTAGTTTATTTGGTTTTTCTGAAATTTATTTTTGATCCTTCTGGGAAAGATTGTACAGTACGGAATCCGATGAAACTTCTTGCAGAATCTTTATTTTCCCAATCTCTAGAAGATGTCATCAAAAGATATCCGATATCTTTCCAAGAACCTCCACGTACACTTCTATTAACTTCTCCTGTCATTGTAAGTGACGGGTTAAGAGAAGAAGACATTGTGTATGATGATCTATTGTATGGTGAACTTGTCCATTCTGCTACGTTACCAGCCATGTCGTATAAACCGTATCCATTTGCACGGAAAGTTTTTACTGGTGCTGTGTACATGTAACCTGTCTTTTTACCATCGTTGATTTCTAAATAATCTCCACGTTTTGGTTTAAAGTTAGCTAAATAACATCCTCTATCGTCTGTTAAATATGGTCCTCCCCAAGGGTAAGGTGCGTTTTCTAAACCTCCTTTCGCAGCATATTCCCACTCAATTTCAGTTGGTAAACGGTAGCTAATTACTTTTACTTGGTTTCCTTTTTTCTTTTTATTATTTAAAGCAGTATTGTGATATCTTGTACGGAAATCACAAAAAGCAGTTGCTTGATTCCAGTTAATTCCTACAACAGGATAATTTGAATATGCTTTGTGCCAAAAATAATCTTGGTGCATTGGATCGTTGTAAGAATAGTTAAAATCTCTTACCCAAACAGTTGTATCTGGATAGATATTCATATTAAATTCTTTACGGAAATCTACACGAAAAGTTCCTCTTTTCTTTGCAGCAGCAGTTTGATCTACTGTCACATAAGAATAGTTTAATTTACGCGTATCAATACGTCTTTCACCATTCATTCTTTCTTCTGGTGGATAGTATAAACCTTCCATAACTTCAGCATAATCAACGTCTGGATATTTGTATTTATCCCACTCTAATTTTGCTTTCCAGTTTAGTTTTTTACCATCTAAAGATTGTCCATCTCTACCTGTATTATTTTGTTTGATGTATTCGTCATACGCTGTTCCTTCTCCATCTTCAGATCCAGAAACGTACGAATATGCACCAATTCCTTCACTATCAGTACCAGGATTTAACGGGTCAAATCCTAATGTTTCAGCTTTATTAGCTAAAGCAGTACGAGCAATAGAATCTTTTACATAGTTTACAAAAATCTGATACTCAGAGTTTGTAATTTCTGTATCATCCATATAAAAACCTGTTACAGTAACTGTTTTTACAGGAGCGTCATTTGTTTTTGTAAAATCGTAGTCAGTTTGTCCTAAAACAAACGATCCACTCGGAATCGGAACCATTCCCTTTGGACGAATTGGTGTCCAAGACGATGATGCTTTCGAAACTATTTGTCCATCATTTCTATCACTACTCCCTCTGTTTTTCAACATTTTACATGATGATAAAGAAAGAGTTAGCAACAATGCACTTACCAAAATTCTATTCATTCTGCTATAGATTTATTTTTTATACAGGTTTATACTTTAGTTGTCAATTAATAAGGCTACAAATTAAGGCATTTTTATTAATTGATTTTCGAATTATATATTATTTTTTAATAAAATTTTTTGAAATACTTCCACCATCTATTTGGGATTTCACCATTTAAGGCTTGTTCATAATCCTTTTCAGAACAAGAAATTATCTCAAAACTTCTTTCCCCATCAACCGTGTTGTCAACTTCTATCCACCATTGATTGGTATACACATTTCTATAAAAAATATAATTATATCCTTCTGTAGGAACAAAAATTTTATCAAAATATTGTGTATCATCAAAACTTTTTATCTCTGGACGATGATTTTTTCCATCAATAAAATACCAAATCATTTGCGCTACAAGTAAATGATCCAATTTTTTATAATTCTCGATATAATCACAAACGTAAAGAGAGGTCAATTTATTGCTGAAACCCAAATATCTTGCAATTGCACATATTTCTCTAGACGTAAAGCCGTTTGGCGTCATATTTTTGGTTGATGAAAAATCTGTGCCTTGCATGCTCGAAAGATTGATTAACGCAGCATTTACATCTCTAGAAAAAGGTTCAATTTCTTTTACAGATTCTGCAATTACGCCTAATCTTATCGCTTCAAAATTTAATTGTTGAATCAAATCTTGTTTTTCTTGAGCAACAAAATAAGTCTGAAATCCGACATTTGTATAATCCAAAAGATTAAATGGCGCATTCGAAATAATTTTTGTTAAATAATTTTGATCCGTCGTTTGCTCTTCATCTTTACCTAATCGAAGTTTATAGTCGATTGATAAATAATTAATTTTATTAATTACTTCGTCGTAAGCACGGTATTGTTGATAACCCAAACTTGGCGAACCACCTAAAATAACAACAATGTATCCGTCGCGAATTAATCCGTTTGTAACTTCTCTAAAAACAGTTTCAGTTTCGTGTTTATCGTCGTAATAATTGATGTCTCCAAAATCATACAAATCAATCGTCCAATTACCCAATTGCAACTCGTACAATTGTGTTCTAATTAAACTAAATTCAACATCTTCTATTAAATCTTTTTGCTTTGATCGTGATTCTGTTACGCCAATTATCGCAATTTTATCGGCTGCATTTTCTTCTATTTCAAGAATAATATCTTCTTGAAATTTAATTGATGCACCTAACGAAAAAGAATTACAAGACTTCGCAAAGTCTTGTAATTCTTCTGTAACTGGTTTTAAAAAGTCTTTATACATTACTTTTTAGTCGTTGTTTTTTTAGCTGTAGTTTTCTTAGTTGTTGCTTTTTTTGCAGGCGCTTTTTTCTTCGGCGCATTGTCTGCAATTATTTTCTCAACTTCTTCTAAAGTTAAAGCTTCTGGATTAGTTTCTTTTGATAATTCGACTTTTATTTTGCCTTGAATCAAATTATATCTTCCCCAACGTGCTTTTTCTAATCTAATTTCTTGTTTTGGCCATTCGCGCACAACGCGTTCAGATTCTTTACGCTTTTTATCTTCGATTAACTCGATGATATCAGCTTGAGAAAGATGGTCAAAATCATATTTTTTAGACACATTAATAAACCATTCATTCCATTTGATAAAAGGTCCAAAACGTCCTTTTCCTTTCGTTACATCGTGTCCTTCGTATTGCGCAACCGGAGCATCAGCTTTTAGCTTTTCTTCGATTAATTCTACTGCACGATCAAACGAAAGATCCATTGGATCTTCTTCTTTTGGAATAGAAATGTATTTATCGTCAAACTTAACATAAGGTCCAAAACGACCAATATTAACCTCAACTTCGTGTTCTTTATATTCGCCTAAAACTTTCGGTAATTCGAAAAGTTTCATCGCTTCTTCTAATGTAATATTATGAATTGATTGATGTTTTTGAATACTCGCAAAACGTGGTTTTTCTTCGTCATCCGATTCTCCAATTTGTATCATCGGTCCAAAACGACCAATACGAGCATGCACTTTTTTACCCGAAACAGGATCTATTCCTAATTCGCGTTCTCCAGTTGCACGGTCTGCATTTTCTTGAACATCTTCTACAACATCGTGAAATTTAGAATAAAAATCACCAATCATATTTGTCCAATTCACTTTACCTTCTGCAATATCATCAAAGCTAGATTCTACGCGAGCTGTAAAGTCATAATCCATTACATTTTTGAAATAATCAACCAAGAAATCATTTACAACAATTCCTATATCTGTTGGCATTAATTTACGACGATCTGCACCATAAATCTCTGTCAATTCAGCTTTTTTGATTTGATTATCAACTAATTTTAATGTATTGTATTTTCTTGAATTTCCGTCTAATTCTCCAACTTCAACATATCCTCTGTTCTGGATTGTAGAAATTGTTGGTGCGTATGTAGATGGTCGTCCAATACCTAATTCTTCTAATTTCTTTACCAAAGATGCTTCTGTGTAACGCGCTGGTGCACGAGAAAAACGTTCAGTTCCGTTAATTTCGTCTGCAATCAACTTTTCGTTAACTTTTACACTTGGTAATAAAACTTTGTCGTCATCAACTTCCTCATCATCATGAGATTCTTGGTAAACTTTTAAGAAACCATCAAAAACAATTACTTCTCCTTTTGCTTGAAAAATAAATTTATTTTGATTGTTATCAATATCAATAATTGTACGCTCTAATTCGGCATTTGCCATTTGCGAAGCAACGGTACGTTTCCAAATTAAATCATATAATTTACGCATAGAATCGTCTCCACTAATCGATTGATTTTCGAAATGTGTTGGACGAATTGCCTCGTGAGCCTCTTGCGCAGATGAGTTTTTGTTTTTATATTTTCTTATCTCAACATATTTATCACCATACTCTGCACTAATTGTTGCTTTTAAAGCCGACAATGCATCATCAGATAAATTTACACTATCTGTTCTCATGTAAGTAATGTGTCCAGATTCGTATAATTGTTGCGCAACACGCATGGTTCTAGATACTGAAAAACCTAATTTACGAGAAGCTTCTTGTTGTATTGTAGATGTTGTAAATGGTGCAGAAGGTGTACGTTTTGCAGGTTTTTTCTGTAAATCATTTACCTTAAAACTAGCGCCAATACATGTTTCTAAGAAATCTTCGGCTTCTTTTAATTTAGAAAATTCTTTTGTAAGTACTGCTTTTAAAGTTTTTCCTTCGGCTGTTTCAAAAATTGCAACAAAGCGATAAGAAGAAACGGGTACAAATTTCTGAATTTCTTTTTCGCGTTCGACAATTAATCGAACCGAAACTGATTGTACACGACCTGCAGATAAGCCTGGTTTAATTTTTTTCCATAAAATTGGAGACATTTCAAAACCTACCAAACGATCTAATACACGACGCGCTTGTTGTGCATCAACTAAATTAATATCTATTTCGCGAGGATTTTCTACGGCGCGTTGAATTGCTTTCTTTGTAATTTCGTTAAAAACAATACGTTTTGTATCTTTATTTTCTAAACCTAAAACATTGTACAAATGCCATGAAATTGCCTCACCTTCGCGATCCTCATCGGATGCCAACCAAACAGTTTGTGCTTTTGCTGATAGTTTTTTTAACTTACTAACTACATCTTTTTTATCTGGTGTGACTTCGTAAATTGGTTTGAAATGATTTTCTATTTCGATACCCATTCCTTTCTTCGGTAGATCTACCACGTGACCAAAACTTGACTCCACGATAAAATCATCACCTAAAAAACCTTGAATGGTTTTTGCTTTTGCTGGGGACTCAACAATTACGAGATTCTTCGACATATTGTTTTCTTAAAAATTTCTGCAAAATTAATGACAAAAAAATGAAGCAGCCAAAAATGATTTTCAACTGCTCCAATTTTTTTCTATTTCATGTAAGGATTATCCTTATAAATATCTGTTCCTATTTGACTTATTTCATCTGAATTATCTTCAGAAAAACCTACAACTTCTTTGTATAAAACATACATTAGGATGTAAATAATCGGAATTGTTGCTATTACACCGATACAACATAACAATAATCCGACAAACAAAGCTGCAAGACATATTAATAATACTGTAAAAAATCCGCCAAAACTTTTAAAAGCTAATTTCATACTATAACTAAGTGCATCTTTAATATCTGCTGATGCAAAAATAATTAGTGGAAGCACTAATAACCACATTGTATATACCACAAAACCTGGAATAATACATAATACAAAACCTACAGACCCTACAATTTGAACAATTAATGTAACTAAAAATAAGTTTAAGAATTTACCATTTTTATAATGAACAAATATATCCGAAAACTCAATATTTTGATGTTGATCAAATTTACGCGCCATCACAAAAATACTATACAAAATTGGATATAAAGCCGATGATAATAAACTACTAATTGTTGATGAAAGTGCAAAATTAGAATTCATAAATATATCTTTATAATAATCTTGCATTGCAGTAATATCACCACTGTTTGAAATTGCTTCTAATTCATCTTGATCAATTTCTACAGTCGGAAGAAAAATTCCTAAAATAGCGCTCAAAATCCATGAAGTTAATCCATAAATAATTACAGCTAAGATTGCAAAACCTGCAATACCTTTAAAAATTTCAAAGGCTTTATCCATTACAGAGCTTGCACTTACTTTAAATCCCGTTTCTAGCTGTTTATTAATCTTTTCCTGTATACTGTTATCCATACGTTCTTTATTTTTAGAATTTGGTTTCCTCAAATCTACAATAATGTTAATAAAATGCAAAAGAAAATTTTACTGCCAATATGTCACATAGTTTTATTATTTTTGCACCATAAATATACATTTCAGAATGCATACAGAAGAAAAACATATAGACGAAGCAAGACAAGGAGAGGCTTTACTTACAGCACCTACACGTAATGCAACGAAGAAATTATTCTTAGAAAGCTACGGTTGTCAAATGAATTTCTCGGATAGCGAGATTGTTGCGTCTATCTTAAATAACGAAGGATATCAAACCACAAATAAAGTAGACGAAGCAGATTTAATTTTATTAAACACCTGTTCTATCCGCGAAAAAGCAGAACAAACTGTTCGTAAACGTTTAGGAACTTTAAACGCAATTAAAAAACAAAATCCAGGTCTTAAAATTGGCGTTTTAGGTTGTATGGCCGAACGATTGAAACATAAATTTCTTGAAGAAGAACATTTAGTTGATATTGTTGTTGGTCCTGATGCTTACCGCGATTTACCAAATTTACTAAACGAAGTAGAAGATGGTCGTGATGCTGTAAACGTGCAATTATCAAAAGAAGAAACATATGCCGAAATTTCACCTGTTCGTTTAGGAGGAAATGGCGTTACAGCTTTTGTAACAATTACACGTGGTTGCGATAATATGTGTACATTTTGTGTTGTTCCTTTTACACGTGGTCGCGAGCGTTCTCGTGATCCACATTCAATCTTAAATGAGTGTAAAGAATTAGCAGAAAGTGGCTACAAAGAAATTACACTTTTAGGTCAAAACGTCGATTCGTACTTATGGTATGGTGGTGGAGCTAAAAAAGATTTCAAAAATGCAAACGAAATTCAGAAAGCAACAGCGGTAGATTTTGGTCAATTATTAGACATGGTCGCTACGCAAGTTCCAAATGTAAGAATTCGTTTTTCTACATCTAATCCACAAGATATGCAGGAAGATGTTTTAGAAATGATGGCGAAACACAAAAACATTTGTAAATACATTCACCTTCCTGTGCAATCGGGTTCTACAACTGTTTTAGAGCGTATGAATCGTCAACACACACGCGAAGAATATTTTGAATTAATAGATAAAATTCGTCGCATTGTACCAGGTTGTGCAATTTCTTTTGATATGATTGCTGGTTTTTGTGGAGAAACAGAAGAAGAACACCAAGATACATTATCGTTAATGGAATATGTGAAATATGATTTCGGTTATATGTTTGCTTATTCTGAGCGTCCAGGAACACCTGCGCACAAAAAAATGCCAGATGATGTATTACCAGAAGACAAAAAACGTCGTTTACAAGAAATCATCGCAATGCAGCAAAAACATTCTGCAGAACGTATGAATAGTTATCTTGGACAAACACACGAGGTTTTAATCGAAGGAAATTCTAAACGTGACGAAAACTTTTGGTACGGAAGAAATACACACAATGCCGTTCTTGTTTTTCCGAAAGTAGAAGGAACAAAAATTGGTGATTTTGTAAACGTAAAAGCAAATACTTGCACAACAGCCACTATAATTGGCGAAATGATTTCAGCTTAAAAATAATTGATGTCTTTTGAATATTTTTTAATCAATAATTAAAAATAAATTCAACTTGACAATTAAAAAAATAATAAAAAATGGATTCTTTACAAACTATTAAACAACGTTTTGGAATCATTGGAAATAATGTAGTCTTGAATCGCGCAATTGAAAAAGCGATTCAAGTTGCACCTACCGACATCTCTGTTTTGGTTATCGGAGAAAGTGGTGTTGGTAAAGAGTTTTTTCCAAAAATCATTCACAATCAATCTGCCCGCAAACACAATGCTTACATTGCTGTAAACTGCGGTGCAATACCAGAAGGTACAATTGATTCTGAATTATTTGGTCACGAAAAAGGAGCTTTTACTGGTGCTACACAAGCACGTAAAGGTTATTTTGAAGTTGCCGATGGAGGAACAATTTTTTTAGATGAAGTTGGCGAATTACCCTTATCTACACAAATTCGTTTGTTACGTATTTTAGAATCGGGCGAATTTATGAAAGTAGGTTCTTCGGAATTGCAAAAAACAAATGTGCGTATTGTTGCCGCAACCAATGTAAAACTGAAAGAAGCTGTTGAAAAAGCTAAATTCCGAGAAGATTTATATTATCGTTTAAATACAATTCAAATTGATATTCCGCCTTTGCGCGAGCGTAAAGAAGATATTAATTTATTGTTCAGAAAATTTGCTTCAGATTTTGCGAATAAATACAGAATGCCGCATATCGAGCTTTCTCCAGAAGCGCAAAACTATATTGCAAATTATCCTTGGCCAGGTAATATTCGTCAATTAAGAAATTTTGCAGAACAGGTTTCTGTTGTTGAAAAAGAGCGTGTAATTTCATTAGAAAAAATAATGGAATTGTTACCACATAGTTCAACAATGTTAACGGTTACCAATAAAAAAGACAAGAATTCTTCTGACTTTATGGAACGTGAACTTTTATTTAAAGTTCTGCTCGACATGAAAAAAGATTTGAATGATTTACGTGCTTTAACATTGGATTTGATTAAACACAAAGACAATGAAGAATTTAATGGTAGTACGCAAGAATTAATTCAGCGCGTTTATCAAGAACAAGACGAAGATGAACACGATTTTACGCCAAGTTCTTATAATTTAGTTCCAGCTGCAAACGCTCCAAAACCAACTTATCAACCACCTCAATACGATTATTCGGATGATGTGTATGATGTTAGTCCAATTGAAGAGCCAGAGTCGCTTTCGTTACAAGATAATGAGAAGGAAATGATAAAATTGGCCTTGGAAAAACACAAAGGAAAACGAAAAATGGCGGCAGACGAATTAGGCATTTCCGAACGTACGTTGTACCGTAAAATCAAACAATATCATTTGTAACATGAATCGATTAAAATTTTTAGCATTATCCGTTTTTGCTATTTTTACGTTATCAAGTTGTGGATCTATGTCGGGCGGTTATTCGCTTTCTGGCGCGGCAATTCAACCCGATTGGCAAACAATTTATGTGGCTACTTTTCCTAATTATGCACCGCAACAAAATCCGACTTTAAGTCAAGATTTAACAATTGCGGTACAAGATATTTTTAGAAGTAGAACAAAGTTAAAATTAAACTCGAACGAAAATTCGGACTTAATTATTGAAGGAGAAATTTCTGGATACGATGTTGCGCCACAAGCCATTCAGAGTAATGACATTGCAGCAGAAAACCGATTAACTGTCTATGTAAAAATTCGTTATATTAACAACAAAGACGAGACTAAAAGTTACGAACGTACTTTTTCTGCCTTTCAACCTTATGACGGAAATGCAATGTTGAGTACTGTAGAGCCTAATATTGTTCCTAAAATTATCGAAGATATTCGCGACCAAGTATTTGCTTCTATTGCGATGGATTGGTAAAATTTAACTTAAATTTGAGCAATGACTAGAATTGAATATTTAGTAGCACATCCGTACGAGGTAGAAAAATCGGATATACCGCTTCTTAAAAAAGAAGTCGAAAAATATCCTTATTTCTATACTTTGCGCGCACTTTTGCTTTATGGTTTGAAGAAAGAAAATCATCCATCGTTTGAGGATTATTTAAACAAAACCTCTATCCATAGTAGTAATCGTGTTGATTTGTATCATTATATCAATTCGAAACCACTTCCAAAAGAAGAAAAAATTATTGAAAATGTACAAGAAAATTCTACGATAAAGGAAAATACAATCGAACAAGAAACTGAATCTTTTAATGATGAGAAATTAGAGGAAGAAGTTTTAAAAGTTGAGCCTATTTCTCTAATTGAAGAAGATAATATTGACAACGATTTGGTTGATGAAATGATTGAAAATGATACCGAAGAATCTGAATTGAGAACAGATCATGTGGTTGAAATTATTTCGGAAGATGAATTGAATAAAGTTGTTGAAGAATCTAAATTAGCACATAAAACGTCGGATCAAGAAATTGAAAATGCGGTGTTACAAACTTCTGGAATAGAAATTTCTGTTGAAAAACCTCAGCCAGAAGAAAAAAATACAATTCAAGAAACTGAAGAAAATAATCTTGTTGAAATATCAGAATCTGTTGTGATAATTGATGAAATGATTTCTGAAGAAAAAGAAGTTATGGTACAAGATTCTGCTATAATCGAAGAAAAATTAAACAATAATTTAGATAAAGAATCGTTTTCTTTTTCGGATTGGTTAAAAAAGGTTCCTTCGCAATCAAAAGATCAAAAAACAATTGAAGCAGAACAAGAAACTGCCGAAAGAGAAATAAAATATAAATTGATTGATGACTTTTTGGAAAAAAATCCAAAAATAATTCCGATGAAAAAAACGGATATTACACCTATCCAAGTTTCATCAAATTTCAGTCATAACAGCGAAGAATATTCGGATTTGATGACCGAAACTTTGGCTCAAATTTACATTGAGCAAAGAAAATATGATAAAGCAATTAAAGCTTATAAGATATTAATTTTGAAATATCCAGAAAAAAATAGTTTATTTGCAAATCGAATTAAAGAAATTGAAAATTTAAAAAACTCTAAATAATAAAATGGGACTATTTCAGTTTTTCATGGTTATTATCATGATTTTATGCGTATTGTTGGTATTAGTAGTTTTATCTCAAAACCCTAAAGGAGGAGGATTATCTTCTACTTTTGGCGGTGGCGGAGGAAGCCAAATGTTTGGAGTTCAGAGAACAAACAAATTCTTAGACAACACAACTTGGGGATTATTTATCGCTATTATTCTTTTAATCGTTGGAGCTGGTGTAACACACGAAAATCCAAACGCATTAAAACCAATTAAACAAAATGTAACGGCGCCTGCTAATAATTTACCAGCGCAGCCATCTGCTAACGGTGCGGCACAATTGCCGGCACAACCTGCACAACCAACAAAATAATTATTTATTTTACATAACTAAGCCTCACAAATTTGTGAGGCTTTTTTTGTTTATATTAATTAATAATCATTAATTTAGATAATAAATCAATTATGAAATATTATTTATCCTCTTTATTATTATTAATTTTATTTACGATGGGTTGTAGTCAACAGAAAAATGTTACCATAATTCCAAGTTCGGAAATAAATATTTTAAGATCTACTTATTTAGAAGAAAGTTGCAAAAACGAATTGCAAGTTTTTACAAATATGGAGGATTATAACACATTTCAATTATCATTAGTAAAACCAGGTCAAAGAAATCCACCACTTCAAATTATTGACTTTTCTACAAAAAATATTGCTGTAATTTGTAAACAAAATATCGCGAATTATCATATTTCGGAAATAAATTCTTCTTCAAAGAAAAACAGTTTAAAACTTGAACTAAATGAAGATCAAGATCCTGCGAATATGGATAATTTAATAATCATAGAAATCCCTAAAACGATAAAAAAATTAACACTTGAATTATAATATTATGAAAAAAACATCTATTATTTTAACACTACTATTAGGTTGTAGTTCTGTTTTTGCACAACAGAATCACTGGAAAGAAATTAATCAAAGAAATGCTCAATCAACCAATTTAGTTGATCGTTCTAGTACACCAAAAGAATATAAATTATTTAGCCTTAATGTTGATAATTTACTAAACGACCTAAATAATGTAAAAAGTAGATCTGCTGCTCAAATTGTTAACATACCAGATGAAAATGGTAAAATAACAAAATATGAAGTAAACGAAGCTTCGATTATGGCTCCTGAATTACAGGAAAAATATAATCAAATAAAATCTTACGTAGGAAAATCATTAGACGGAAAATCATCTATTCGTTTTAGTTATTCACCATATCATGGTTTTAGCGCAATGATTTTTACTGCACAATCAACTTCGTATATTGATGCTTATACAAATGATTTAAAAACTTACATTACCTATAACCGAAAAAATGTAGAAAATAATTTAAATTTTGCTTGTCATACAAATGATGATAAACAAAATGAATTAATTGATCAAGCAATTTCATCTATTCCAGCTAATAAAACTGTTACAGATGGAAAAATGAGAAAATATCGTTTAGCTTTAGCTACTACGATAGAGTATTCACGTTATCATGTTAATAGAGCTGGCGGACAATCAGGGACAGAAGAAGAAAAAAAAGCCATCGTTATGTCTGCAATTAATGTTGCAATGACACGTGTAAATGGTGTTTACGAAAAAGAGTTTGGTGTAACAATGGAGTTAGTTTCTAATAATGATCAAATTATTTTTGTAACAACAGATGAATACACAAATAACAGTGGTAGTGCTATGCTTGGTGAAAACCAAACAGTTCTTGATAAGGTTATTGGAACAGCTAATTATGATATTGGACACGTATTTTCTACTGGTGGTGGTGGTGTTGCATACTTAAAAAGCCCTTGTTCTACTATAAAAGCCGGGGGTGTAACAGGTCTTGGAGCTCCTATAAATGATGCTTTTTATATTGATTACGTTGCTCATGAAATGGGGCATCAATTTGGAGGTAATCATACTTTTAACGGAACAAAAGGCTCTTGTGCTGGTGGAAATAAAAACACAGCAACCTCTGTAGAACCTGGAAGCGGAAGCACTATTATGGCATATGCAGGTATTTGTGCACCAGAAAATGTACAATTACATAGTGATCCTTACTTTAGTTCAGTAACTGTTAATGAAATTTATAATTTTATAAAATCAACTGCAGGTAGTTGTTCTGTAAACACAGATTCGGGGAATAATGAGCCATTAATTACACTAGACAAATTAACTTACACTGTTCCAAATTCTACAGCTTTTGTTTTAGAAGCAAATGCATCTGATCAAGATGGTGATGCATTAACATATAACTGGGAACAAACAGATACATCTAGCACTTCGTTGTTGCCAATGTCTACAAATAAAACTGGCGTATTATTTAGATCATACAATCCTACAACAGATAATTTTAGATATTTCCCTAATCTAAGCGCTATCTTACAAAATAAATTAATTTTAGATACGAATATAGAGCCGTTAACTTGGGAAGTTATACCATCAGTTAATAGAGTATTAAAATTCTCACTTCTTGTAAGAGATAATAATCCAAAAGGAGGACAAACAGATCGTAAAAATGTACAATTAAATGTAATTGCAGAAGCTGGTCCTTTTAAAATAACATCGCAAGCTGCTAATGAAGCTTGGACATACAATTATCCTGCTACAATTACGTGGGATGTAGCTGGTACAGATGCTAACGGAGTTAATACAACAAATGTAAAAGTATTATTATCTACAGATGGTGGACTAAAATTTGATTACATTTTAGCAGAATCAATTCAAAATAACGGAACGTATACATTCAATGTTCCTTCGGATATTAAATTGACGAAAGAAGCGCGCTTTATGATAAAAGCAATAGACAATGTTTTCTTAGCGGTTAATGCTTCAAATTTTGAAATTTCTGATAAATTAGCAACAAACGAAGTAAACAAAAATGAGTTATTTACAATTTCTCCAAATCCATCAAAAGGAATTGTTCAACTTAATTTTGCAAAAACTGTTGCTAATGCTACAATCACAATTACAGATTTAGCGGGTAGAACTGTTTATACATCAAAACTTAATTCTTCTAAAAATAAACAATTAAATGTAGAGCAATTAGGAAATGGAGTTTATATTGTTTCGGTAGAAGCAGATCAACAAAAATACACTAAGAAGTTAATTATCAAAAAATAAAAAGTTGCACATAATGCACTTATATGCCAAGTTGTCTGACAGCTTGGCATTTTTATTTTTAAGAAATTATTTAACCAATCCATAATGGCAGAAAAAAGCGATTGGCACGTTTTTCGTTGAATTAAAAGTAACAAATCAAAAAATAAAAATATACATATGTCACAATTAAACATTAAACCATTAGCGGATAGAGTGGTTATCGAACCATCTCCAGCAGAAACAAAAACTGCTTCAGGAATTATCATTCCAGATTCAGCAAAAGAAAAACCACAAGAAGGTACTGTTGTAGCTGTAGGTAATGGTAAAAAAGATGAACCAATGACAGTTGCAATTGGTGATAAAGTACTTTATGGTAAATATTCTGGAACAGAATTAAAATTAGAAGGTAAAGATTACTTAATCATGCGCGAAGCTGATATTTTAGCAATCATCTAATTAATCGTTTAATCAAACTTATAAAAAATAAAAAAAATGGCAAAAGATATTAAATTCGATATTGAGTGTAGAGACGCTTTAAAAAGAGGTGTTGATGCATTAGCAAATGCAGTTAAAGTAACTTTAGGACCAAAAGGTCGTAATGTAGTTTTAGAAAAATCTTTCGGAGCTCCACATGTTACAAAAGACGGTGTTTCTGTTGCAAAAGAAATCGAATTAGAAGATCCAATTGAAAACTTAGGTGCTCAAATGGTAAAAGAAGTTGCATCTAAAACCAACGACGTTGCTGGTGATGGTACAACTACTGCGACTGTTTTAGCGCAAGCTATCGTTCGCGAAGGATTAAAAAATGTTGCTGCAGGTGCAAATCCAATGGATTTGAAACGTGGTATTGATAAAGCTGTAATTTCTATCGTTGCAAACTTAAAAGAGCAATCAGAAGAAGTTGGAGATTCATCAGAAAAAATCAAACAAGTTGCTTCTATCTCTGCAAATAATGACGAAACTATCGGTTCATTAATCGCAGAAGCTTTTTCTAAAGTAGGAAAAGAAGGTGTAATTACTGTTGAAGAAGCAAAAGGAACAGAAACTTATGTTGACGTTGTAGAAGGTATGCAATTCGATCGCGGATTTCAATCTCCATACTTCGTAACAAACCCAGATAAAATGATTGCTGAGTTAGAAAATCCTTACATTTTATTATGTGAGAAAAAAATCTCTAACTTACAAGAAATCTTACCATTATTAGAGCCAGTTGCTCAATCAGGTCGTCCATTCTTAATCATTTCTGAAGAAGTTGAAGGTCAAGCATTGGCTACTTTAGTTGTTAACCGTTTAAGAGGTTCTTTAAAAATTGCTGCTGTTAAAGCACCAGGTTTTGGAGATCGTCGTAAAGCAATGTTAGAGGATATTGCAATCTTAACAGGAGGTACAGTTATTTCTGAAGAACAAGGAATTACTTTAGAAACTGCTACTTTAGAAATGTTAGGAACTGCAGAAAGAGTAACTATTGATAAAGACAATACAACTATTGTTAATGGAGCTGGTGACCAAAGCCAAATCAAAAACAGAGTAAACCAAATCAAAGCGCAAGTAGAAACAACTACTTCTGACTATGATCGCGAAAAATTACAAGAACGTTTAGCTAAATTAGCTGGTGGTGTTGCTGTACTTTACGTTGGTGCTGCTTCTGAAGTTGAAATGAAAGAGAAAAAAGACCGTATTGATGATGCTTTACACGCAACTCGCGCTGCTGTAGAAGAAGGTATTGTTGCTGGTGGTGGTGTTGCTTTTGTTAGAGCTTTAGGTAACTTATCTAACATTGACACAAATAACGCTGACGAAGCTACAGGTATTAAAATTGTAACGCGTGCAGTTGAAGAGCCATTACGTCAAATTGTTCTTAATGCAGGTGGTGAAGGTTCTGTAGTTGTTGCAAAAGTAAAAGAAGGTACAGGTGACTTTGGTTACAATGCAAAAACAGACGAATATGTAAACATGATTGAAGCTGGTGTTATTGATCCAACTAAAGTTGCTCGTGTTGCATTAGAAAATGCTGCTTCTGTTGCAGGTATGTTAATTACAACTGAAGCTGTAGTTACAGAAATTAAAAAAGATGACGCTGGTATGCCTCCAATGGGAGGTGGAATGCCAGGAATGATGTAATTTTAACATCGCCCTATAAAATCAAAAAGCCACTCAAATTGAGTGGCTTTTTTTTATGAATTATTTTTAATCAAACAACCTCAAAAACAATATTGTTTATAGTATATTTATCATCTAATCAAACCAAAAACTTATGCACCAAGATTATATTGTTGGCGAACACAAAGCAGATAAAGGAAAACGATTTCTTAATTATTTGATTGATATAATTTTCCTTTTTATATTAATTATTTTTATACTGGTCATTCTCTATTTAATTATACCAAATACTTATGATTCTCTATTTGATAATGATTTATCAATTAATCTTGTTAGTTATGCTGTAACTATTCTTTATTATTTTCTGATTGAAACAGCCACAAAAGGACGCTCTATCGGAAAATTTATTTCAGATACAAAAGTTGTTAGAATTGACGGTTCAGAACCTACAACAAAAGATTATTTTGTAAGAAGTATTTGTAGAATAATTCCTTTCGAACCACTTTCTTTTTTATTCGGAGCAGGATTTCACGATACAATTTCAAAAACAACAGTTGTCAATAAAAAAGCTTTTGAAGCTGATTTATTACAAAAAGACAACATCGAAAGTATTGGTACAACTGAGATTGAATAGAATATTGCACTTTAATTGAAATTGATTTTTTATTAAAAAATCATTTTATGTAAAAAATCATTCTTTTTTATGCATATTCTTTCCCAAAAAAGCCTATTTATTAATACCTTTGCAATATAATTATATTTTTGAGAAATGGAAAAACAACCTCAAGAGGTAGTGTTAGTTGGTGCTGGTATCATGAGTGCTACCCTAAGCATACTTCTTAAAAAAATAAATCCTGCTATTAAAATTTCTGTTTTTGAAAAATTAGATAAGATTGGATTTGAAAGTTCTGATGCTTTCAATAATGCTGGTACAGGTCACTCTGCTTTTTGTGAATTAAATTATACACCGATTGACAAAAATGGAGTTGTTAACATTGATAAAGCAATAAATATTGCAAAACAATTTGAAACTTCTAAAGAGTTTTGGTCGTACTTAGTTGAAAATAATTATGTTTCTTCTCCAGAAAAATTTTTACGTCCTACTCCACACATGTCTTTTGTTTGGGGAGATGACGATGTAAATTTCTTGAAAAAACGTTACGAAAAATTATCACAACATCCTTTATTTAAAGAAATGGAATATTCTGAAGATTTTAATAAAATCAAAGAATGGTCGCCATTAATTGTTGAAGGTAGAGATGCTGCTGCAGAAAAAGTTGCGGCAACACACATGAATTTAGGAACGGATGTTAACTTTGGAGAATTAACACGTCAAATTTTTAAAGGTCTTTTAGACAAAAACGAAATTACACTAGAAACTGAACACGAAGTTAAAGATTTAACTCGTTTAAATAATGGTAAATGGGCGATTAAAGTAAAAGATTTAAAATCAGGAAATAACAAATCTGTTAATGCAGATTTTGTATTTATTGGTGCTGGTGGTGGTGCAATTTTATCATTACAAAAATCTGGTATTCCCGAAGCTAAAAAATTTGGTGGCTTTCCTGTTGGTGGACAATGGTTAATTTGTCAAAACGAAGAAGTGATCAAAAAACATCATGCAAAAGTTTATGGTAAAGCAAAACTTGGTGCTCCACCAATGTCTGTACCTCACTTAGATACACGTGTTATTGATGGCAAACAATCTTTATTATTTGGACCATTTGCTACGTTTTCTACAAAATTCTTAAAATACGGATCAAACTGTGATTTGTTTAAATCTGTAAACTTAGGAAATGTAGGTTTCTTAATGAATTGTGGAATTAATAATATGGATTTAACGAAATATTTAGTCGAGCAAGTGATGTTATCAAAAGCTCAAAAAATAGAAGAGTTAAAAGAATATTATCCAGAAGCTAAAATTGAAGATTGGTTTGAACAAACTGCTGGTCAGCGTGTGCAAGTTATCGAAAATCAAAACGGAAAAGGTATTTTAAAATTTGGAACAGAAATCGTAACATCTCAAGATGGTTCTATTTCTGCCTTATTAGGCGCTTCTCCGGGTGCATCTACATCTGTAAGTGCAATGCTTGATTTACTTGGACAATGTTTCCCTAAATCGATGAATGATTGGAATCCGCTTATCAAACAAATGATTCCTTCTCATGGAGAAGATTTAACTAACGCAGAATTAGTTGACGCTTCGCGCGCAAGAACAACTAAGGTTCTTAAAATATTAGATTAAGATTGATTTATATCTTATTATATAGTAAGCCTGATATTAATTTATCAGGCTTTTTTTGTGAACTTAATTAAATAAAAAAAGGTTTAAGAACTTAATCTTAAACCTTTTTATTCTTTTCCGAACATTTTAGCTTAGTCTTCGCTATTCATAATTTCGTATTCAACTTGCATCACACCTGTATTTGTGTGACCAATTTCGCTGAATGCAGCTTGACTTAAGTCTAAAACTCTAGATTTAGCATATGGACCTCTGTCGTTAATTTCTACAACTACAGATTTACCGTTTCTGATATTCGTAACTTTTACTTTTGTACCAAATGGTAAAGACTTATGGGCAGCAGTTAGTTCATGTTTGTCGTACTTTTCACCACTTGCTGTCTTGCGTCCGTGGAACTTGCCTCCATACCAAGAAACAACTCCTGTTGATATTTCATGAGCAGTGCTCTCTAAAATGTCTTCAACCTTTTTTTCATCTTCCACTGATAATGTATCTTCTTTGATGGTATCATTATCAATTTCTTCACTAAACCTTTTCTCTGAAACTGGCATAATAATTGTGTCATTCTTACCAGCGTCTTTAAAAATTTTACCATCAGCGTTTGCTATTGGAAAAATCATTAACAAAGCTATAAAAGCTGTAATGCTTTTCGTCATCCTTTAGATATTTTCTGATTACGTTGCAAATTTACGGGTAGAAATGCCTTCTTATTTAGAATTATTCTAATCGACTGATTTCTAATCTTTTTTTCTTCCCAACCAACCCATATCAGTACAACACAGCGATTTGTTAATTAATTGTTAAAATAAAGTCAATTTCACAATAATTTTGGCTATTATTCATTTAAATCGTTTTTCTGGCTAAAAATCAATGATTTAACTATTTTGAAAATTTGAGTAATTTTATCCAAATAAGAAATAAAAAAGGTAAAACTACATTAGTTTTACCTTTTCTTAATTTTTAAGTAACTAAAAATCAATTATAAGCTTGCTAAAATCTCTTTTACTTTAGCCGAAATTAACTTTCCTTCTGCTTTACCAGCAAGTTTTGCCGAAGCTGCTCCCATTACCTTTCCCATATCTTTAGGAGAAGTCGCACCAACTTCTGCAACAATGTCTTTTATTGCTACTGTTAACTCTTCATCTGTTAACTGTGCAGGTAAAAATTGTTGAATAACTTCTGCTTGTGCCAATTCTTTTTCTGCCAACTCTTTTCTGTCGTTTGCATCAAATTGTTCTGCCGCTTCTTTGCGTTGTTTTACTAATTTTTGTAATAAAGCAATTTCTTGATCTTCTGATAATTCACCACCAGCTCCAGATGTTTTTGCTAATAATAATTCAGATTTTACAGCTCTTAAAGCTTCTAAGGCAATTGTATTTTTAGCTTTCATAGCTTCTTTTAATTGCCCCATTATTTGGGTTTCTAAATTCATGAGTTTTGCTTTTAGACTACAAATTTAAGACAAAAAAAGGCTCATCACAAAAGTGATGAACCTTTTCTATAATAAGAATATATTTTACGAGTGATTAATAATTAATCTACATTATCATGTAAAAAATTATTTGGACGAATTTGCGTATCGTTATTGCGATTTGTACCGACAGAAAAATCTGATGATTGGTTCTCGTTACGATCTGCTAAATTAAGTCCTTGACGCTTATAAGCTGGTATAGCTTCGTATTCGTCTACTTGAGAATTAGTCATCGTATTGTTAAATTTAAAATTAAATTGTTTCAATCGATTTCTTCTTTCCTCAATTACATTATTCAAATCGCTATCCGTAGATTGTTCTATTGGTTTACTAAACGGATCAACTTCTACAGCCACTTGTTGCTCTTCTGGTGCAACTGCGTTTGCATAATTAGTTGAAGTTTGTGGTTGATCAATATTAAACGTCTCCGATTTTGGTGCTTGATAACCTGAATAATTATTTTGTGGATAATTAGACTGTTCCGAAGCAACTGGATTAGAATATGAATTATATGTTTGATTAGTTGGCGCTTGATTTGTCGGTTCTTGTGGACGATTAAAATCAGATTTTAAACGTGGTTCGAAATCATCAAACGATTTTTTCTCTTGAACTGGTTCATCATCAAGCTCATCTAAAACATATCTTTTTGGCGAATCATCATTCAAAGATTGCGTTGGCGCATTATGATATGATTGATTATAATCTTGATTTGTATCTGCCTTACGATAAATATTAGTCGGTGTTTCTGGCGTTTGATTTTGTTGTGGAGCAGAATTCGAACCCGAATTTGATCTACCAAAATCTAACGTCATTGGTTTTACACGATTAACAAATGGTTGATCGATAGATAATGTTTTATTTATTGGTTGTTCTTCCTCTAGTGTATGAACAATTTTTTGTTCTTCTTTACCTGTGTACGTTTGATCTTCTGTAGGAAAACCAGTCGCCACAACAGTTACAGAGATTTCGTCTCCTAAATCTAACTCTTCGCCAATACCCATAATAATGTTGGCACTATTACCAGCTTCTTGTTGAATATAGTCGTTGATTACTCCGATTTCGTCCATTGTAATTTCGTTATTACCAGACAAAATCAATAATAATACATTGCGAGCACCTGTAATTTTATTGTTATTAAGTAATGGCGAATCTAAAGCTGCAGAAATTGCATCTTTTGCTTTATTTTCTCCAGAACCTCTTGCAGATCCCATGATTGCTGTACCAGAGTTTTTAAGCACTGTACGCGCATCACGTAAATCAATATTCATAGCATAATGTTGTGTAATAACTTCTGCAATACCTTTGGCTGCCGTTGTTAAAACTTCATCTGCTTTAGAAAATCCGTTTTTGAAACCTAAATTTCCGTACAATTCACGTAACTTATCGTTGTTGATAACGATTAATGAATCAACATTTTTTCTTAAATTTTCGATACCTTTTTCAGCTTGTTCCAACCTCATTCTTCCTTCAAAAAAGAATGGCGCTGTTACAATACCTACTGTTAAAATATCCATTTCTTTAGCGATTCCTGCAATTACCGGAGCAGCTCCAGTTCCTGTTCCACCACCCATTCCGGCTGTTATAAAAACCATTTTAGTACCTTCGTCTAAAACTGCTTTTACTTCTTCCATACTTTCTATTGCAGCTTGCTCTCCCACTTCTGGGTTTGCACCTGCTCCTAATCCTTCGGTAATAGCTTGTCCTAATTGTATTCTTGTTGGTACTGGGCTATTTGCCAAAGCTTGTGAATCTGTATTACAAATCACGAATTGTACACCCGCGATTCCTTGCTCAAACATGTAGTTTACGGCATTGCTTCCACCACCACCTACACCGATCACTTTGATAGCTTGCGAGCGGCTTTTTGGTAAGTTGAAAACAATATCTCCTGTTAACATATCACTCATATTCTTCTTATTAAATTGGTTCGTAATTTATTTGGTTATATTCTTATTATTCTGTTTCGTTAATCATTTGGATAAATTTATCTGTCCATTTTGAAAAGAAGTTTTTCTTTTCTGGTTTAGATTTAGTTGCTTTTTTATCACCAACTTCTTCATCTAATAATTCATCTACATAATCTTCTCGTTTTGGTCTTTCAATTGTTTTTTCTACCTCAACTTCTGCTTCTTGTACAATCTTCTTTTGTTCTGGACGAATACCAATTTCAATTTCTGATTGATTATTTAGATTATTAATTACTGGTGTTTCAAAAATTTCTCTTTGATAATTAGACTCTAATTCGTCTAAACCTTTCATCAATAATCCCACTGATGTAGCATATTCTGGGCCAGAAATTTCTTCTGCTTTTGCACCAACAATATGTTCGTTAGAATAACCAATGCGTACATCCATTCCAGTTACATATTCTGTTAACTGACGGATATGTTTTAGCTTTGATCCTCCACCTGTTAGCACGATTCCGGCAATCAATTTTTTGTTTTGATCTTCGCAACCGTAATTTTTTAATTCTAAATAAACTTGTTCTAAAATTTCTTGAACACGTGCATGTATTATTTGTGATAATCTTTTTAAAGATATTTCTTTTGCTTCGCGTCCTTTCAATCCTGGAATTGATACTATTTCTGATTCTTTATTTTCTCCTGGCCAAGCAGATCCAAATTTCTCTTTTAATGCTTCGGCTTGTTTTCCAATAATAGAACATCCTACTTTTATATCATCTGTAATTACATTTCCTCCGAAAGGAATTACAGATGTATGACGAATAATATTGTCTTTAAAAATTGCAATATCTGTTGTTCCACCTCCTATATCAATCAAAGCAACACCTGCTTCTTTTTCTTCTTCGCTAAGTGCAGCACTAGACGACGCAATTGGTTCTAAAGTAATGCTAGCCAAACGTAAACCAGCAGCTTTTACACAACGCGCTATATTTCTGATTGAAGAAACTTGCCCAACAACCACATGAAAATTTGCTTCTAAACGACTTCCGTACATACCGATTGGCTCTCTAATTTCGCCTTCGTTATCTACTTTAAAATCTTGAGGAAGAACATGAATAATTTCTTCTCCTGGTAACATAACCAATTTATAAACTTGGTTTGTTAACAGTTTTAAATCATTATCATCAATAACATCTTCAGAATTAGCACGAGTAACATAATCGCTATGTTGTAAACTACGAATGTGTTGTCCGGCAATACCTACAGTAACATCTGTAATTTTAACTCCAGAAGCACGTTCAGCTTTTTCTATCGCTTCTTTTATAGAATTAATGGTTTGTGTAATATTATTTACAACACCTCTGTGCACACCCAAACTTTTAGCTTGTCCGTGACCAAGTATTTCTATTTTACCATTCTCATTTTTTCTTCCGACTAGCGCTACAATTTTAGTAGTCCCTATGTCTAGACCAACTGCGATGTTACTATTGTTTTCCATTTTTTATACGTTTGGTTGCTACAACTTGATTGACAAATTTTAAGCTTAATTTTTCATAATCTCCAGTTCCGATATAATCGATATATTGATTATAAAATAACTTTAGGTTATGTAACTTTTGTTCAAAATTGTTTAAAGTTCCTAATTCGATATAATAATTTCCTGTGTTAACTATTAAATTATAAGAACGTTGACCAACTTTTTGAACTGCAATGATATGATTTTTCAATAAATCGTCTGCTTTTAAAGCTTGTACAAATTTACTCAATTCCTCATATTCATTCGGTTTTACATCTCCCGAAACTAAAATTACATTTGCCGAACTTAATTTTGATAAAGGCATTTTAGTACCTTTTTCTGTCAAATAAAATTCATTTTTCGGCGCATTAATTCGGGCTACTGCCTTATTTGCTTTTATATCAAGTCGTAAATGTCCGTTGATATCCTTACTTACTTGTACCGAATCAACGTACGGGCTTTTACTTACTTTTTCTTCTATTTTTTTGACGTTTACTTCGCTCAACGTTTGTTTCAAGATGTCTTTATCATCTTTGTTAATCACTTCTCTTATCACACTATCGTTGATAAAATAGTTTTCAACTGGCTGAACAAAAGCCACGTCCAATTTTTCCACTTTACGTGAAGCATTATGAATTGCAGCAAAACTTATTAAAGCAATAAGCAACGCAACTCCAAAAACCACTTTTATGATTTTTAATTTATGCTTCACCTAACCATTTTTTAATTGGTTTAACAATCGTATCAATATTTCCTGCTCCCACAGTCAATAATACGTCAAAATCTTGTTTTTTTATGTTCTCCATGCAATCTTCTAATGAAGATACAATTTTTTCGTTTAAATCAACCTTTTCAAGCAACCAATTTGAAGTTACACCTTCGATTGGTAGCTCTCTTGCCGGATAAATATCTAACAAAATTAAGCTATCTAATTGACTTAGACTTTGTGCGAATTCATCTACAAAATCGCGCGTACGTGTAAATAAATGTGGCTGAAAAACGCCTAACACTTTTTTACCCGGATATAATTCGCGAACTGAACGAATTGCCGCATTCAATTCTGTTGGATGATGCGCATAATCGTCAATATAAATTTTACCATTTATCTCGAAACGATTAAAACGTCTTTTAACTCCTATAAAAGTAGACAAAGCTTCTTTTATTTTTTCATGAGAAACACCCATATAATCTGCAACAGCCAATGCTGCAACAGCATTCTCCATATTGTGATGTCCTGGTAATAAAATCCCAATATCAGTTAAAATTCCGTTTGGTGTTTTAACATCAAAAACATAATGTCCATCAATTATTCTTACGTTGTATGCATTGTAATCTGCATCTAAATCTACACCGTATGTAAGTGCATTATCAAAAGGTAAACCTTTGTGTACAAAAAGTTTTTCTTCGACGATATTTCCAAATTCTTGAAATGATTTTTTTACTTCGTCTCTTTCTCCATAAATATCTAAATGATCTGCATCATCAGATGTTATAATGGCTAATTTTGGCGATAATCGTAAAAAAGAACGATCAAATTCGTCTGCTTCTGCAACTGTATATTTAGAACCATTTGAGATGATATTAGAATCGTAATTCTCTGCAATACCACCTAAAAAAGCTGTACATTCTAAATCTGCAACTTTAAGTATATGACCTAAAATTGAAGAAGTTGTTGTTTTACCGTGTGTACCTGCAACACCAATGTTGTAAGTATGTTTTGTAATTTCTCCTAAAACCTCAGAACGTTTCATGACCTTAAAGTCATTTACCAAAAAATAATTCAATAAAGTAAGATCTTTTGGTACAGCTGGCGTATAAATAACCAACGTATTATCTTTATTAATTCCCGAAGGAATTAAATCAATATTATCTTCAAAATGAATATCAATTCCTTCAGCAATTAATTCTGCTGTAAGTTCGGTTTGCGTTTTATCGTAACCCGCTACATTTTTCCCGATTGATTTAAAAAATCGTTCCAAAGCGCTCATTCCGATTCCTCCTGCACCGATGAAATAATAATATGTTTTATCTAAAATATTCATTATAATAAATTCAGTAATATATCTACAATCTCTTTTGTCGCATTTGGTTTCCCAAGTTGCTTTATATTTAGAGCTAATTTATTCTTCAAATCTTCATTATTTGCCAAAGCAATTACTTCTTTGACTAATTTTTGTTTTGCTTCTGCATCTTTCACCAAAATTGCTGCATTTTGAGTTACTAAAGCTTCTGCATTTTTTGTTTGATGATCTTCTGCGGCTGTTGGCAACGGAATTAAAATTGTAGGTTTTCCTATAATACATAATTCTGAAATTGCCATTGCACCTGCGCGAGAAACAATTGCATCTGATGCTGCATAAGCATCTTTCATGTTATAAATAAATTCGGTTACATGAATTGTTGGATATTTATCGCCAACCAAATTTTTGATTTTTTGATAATCTAACTTTCCTGTTTGCCAAATTAATTGAACGCCACTTGCAACAAATTCGTCAAGGTTTTCTAACCAAGCATTGTTCATTGCTCTTGATCCTTGCGAACCACCAACTGATAAAATAGTTGGTTTTTCTGGATCTAAGCCAAAAACAGTAATTGCTTCTGCTTTTGATGGTAAATTCTGAAAAATTTCACCACGAATAGGATTTCCAGTATAATGCACTTTTTCTTGTGGAAACTGTGTAATTCCTTCGTAAGCTGTACAAATTGCAGCTGCTTTATTTTTCAAAATTTTGTTGGTTACACCTGGAAAAGAGTTTTGTTCTTGTAACAAATACGGAACATTATTTTTTCCTGCAATCCACAACATTGGTCCACTTGCATATCCACCAGTACCAACAGCTAAATCTGGTTGAAATTCTTTGTAGATTTTCTTTGCTAGATTTAAACTTTTTATCAATTTGAAAGGAAATTTTAAATTCGCTTTCATATCACTTCTATCAAACCCAGAAATAGGTAAACCTTTTATGGGATAACCTACTTTCGGAACTTTTTCCATTTCCATTCTTCCTTCTGCTCCTACAAACAAAATTTGAGCATCTGGCAAACGTCTTTTTATTTCGTCTGCAATTGCTATGGCTGGATATATATGTCCACCTGTTCCTCCGCCGCTTATTAAAACTTTAGGCGATGTCTTCGATGTATTCTTCACTTAGTTCTTTTCTATCTTTTTCTAATTCTTCTTGCGATTTTATTTGAGTACTTACACTCAAAATAATTCCGAAAGAAATACATGTCATCCAAATGGATGTTCCTCCGTAACTAATCATGGGTAATGGTTGACCAGTTACTGGAATCAAATTTACGGCTACCGCCATATTTACCATTGCTTGTATTATAATTGGCAAGCCTACGGCAAATACCAATAATGTGCCAAAAATGGTGTGTATTTTTGAGGCTATGATACAAATTCGTAATAATATCAACAGAAATATTCCGATTAATAATATTGCACCAATTGCACCATATTCTTCTACAATAATTGCAAAAATAAAATCGGAAGATGATTGCGGTAAAGTTTGTTTAAACACACTTTTACCTGGTCCAGCCATTTCATTTAAACCTCTTGCAATTGCTGCTTTGGCGTGTAATACTTGGTAACTTTCTAATCCAGAATCATCATTAAATTTCTCGATACGTGACATCCATGTATGCACACGAGAATTTGAAACTAAGTCTGGTTTTGATAGAGCTACCCAAATAAATCCTCCTCCCAAAACTATACCCGTCATTGCAATAACGAATAGATATTTAAATGGAAATCCGCCAATAATTAATAATAATCCACACATCCCAGCCAACATTAATGCTGTTGATCCGTTTGATGGAAAGATTAATCCTATAATTACAATCATTGGTAGGAATAATGGTAAAAACGTGTTTTTCCATGTATATTCCTTGTCTCTATTTTTTGTTAAATAACGAGCTATATAAATCAACAATGCTTGTGATGCAATCATTGAGGGTTGAATACCAATTCCTGTTCCCGGAATTGTTAACCAACGTGCGGCATTTGCACCTCCAATTGTCTGTCCTTGAATTAATGTAAAGAGCAACACAATTGAGAGTATTATAACTGCACTTAAAGCCAATAAGCCAAACCAACGATAATCTACTCGTTGTAAACCATATATAATTAATAAACCAACTAATAAAATAACGGCGTGTTTACCTAAATGTCCAAAAATAGTTCCCGACCCAACTGTATATACCAAGTTAGAACTTGCTGAATATACAGGTAAGAATGAAAACAGAGCTAACAATAAAATGAAAGCCCAAAGCGGTTTATCGCCCTTAAAATATTTTTGAACTAGGTTCCCCATTGGTTGGTTTAGTTATTATAATTTTCTTACGTTTTCTTTAAATTGATCACCGCGATCTTCGTATCCTTTAAATAAATCGAAACTTGCACAAGCTGGTGATAATAATACTGTTTCTCCTTTGCTTGCTAATTTGTAAGCTTGTTCTACACAATCTTTCATTGTATTTGTTTCGACAATTGTATCGATGTATGGGCTAAAAAAATCAACGATTTTTTGGTTATCAACACCTAAACATACAATTGCTTTTACTTTCTTTTTTACAAAAGGTAAAACTTCGTTGTAATCGTTTCCTTTATCTGTTCCTCCAACTATCCAAACAACAGATTTTGTCATACTTTCTAAGGCAAAATATGTTGCATTAACATTGGTTGCTTTAGAATCGTTAATAAAATCTATTCCTCCAATTGTTAAAACTGGCTCTAAACGATGTTCTACAGATTTAAAATCAGATAAACTTCTTTTTAAATCTTCGTTATGAATATTAATAATTTTTGCTGCAACGGCAGCTGCTAAAGAATTAGAGACATTGTGTTTACCAATTAATCCTAACTCGTTAACATTCATCGAAAAATCACCATTTGTTTCATTAACTCTGAACAATTCGTTGTTGGCGTATGCGTCTTGAGCTGCATCCATCATAGTGAACGGTTTGCGAATTGAACGTATTGTTATTTGATCAATCATCTCCATTGTTTTTGGATCGTCTAGATTGTAAATAAAATAATCGTTCTCATCTTGGTTCATTGTAATTCTGAATTTAGACTGTGCATACAAATCAAACTGATAATTGTATTGGTCTAAATGATCTGGTGTAATGTTTAACAAAATTGCAACAAAGGGTTTAAACGTTGTTTTGATATCGTCTAACTGAAAACTACTTACTTCTAATACATAATAATCGAAGTTATTTTCTGCTACAGATTTCGCAAAACTTTTGCCTATGTTACCGCCTAATTCTACATTTAATCCAGCTTGCTTTAGGATATGGTACATCAAACTTGATGTTGTTGTTTTACCATTAGATCCTGTTATCGCAATTATCTTCGCGTCTGTGTAACGAGACGCAAATTCAATCTCAGAAAGAATTGAAACACCTTTTTCTTCTAATTTCTGAATTAGCTCTGCTTTTTTCGGAATACCTGGACTTTTCATTACTTCATCCGCATTCAAGATTAAATCTTCTGTATGCTGACCTTCTTCGTAAGCAATCCCGTGCTCTTCTAAAAGTTGTTTATATTTTTCTTTTATTAATCCTCTATCTGAAAGGAAAACATCAAAATTTTCCTTTTTAGCAAGAATCGCAGTTCCTACGCCGCTTTCTCCTCCTCCTAAAATGACTAATCTTTTCATTTTATCTAATCTTTAAGGTAATGATACTGATTACCGCTAATATGATTCCGATGATAATTGCTCTTACCACAATTTTACTTTCGTGATAACCCAATTTTTGATAATGGTGATGCAATGGCGACATCAAAAAGATTCTTCGTCCTTCGCCAAATTTTTTCTTCGTGTATTTAAAATAAGATACCTGAAGCATAACCGATAAACTTTCTGCAAAGAAAATTCCACATAAAATTGGTAGTAATAATTCTTTACGCACTATAATTGCTAAAACTGCAATTACACCTCCAATTGTTAAACTTCCTGTATCTCCCATAAATACTTGGGCTGGATAGGTATTGTACCAAATAAAACCTATTAATCCTCCTAAAAATGCACCACAAAAAATCAAAACTTCTTCGGAACGAGGAATAAACATGATATTTAAATAATCGGCAAACATTAGGTTTCCAGATACAAAGACAAACACTGCAATAGCCGCCATAATTACTGCGGAACTACCTGCTGCTAAACCATCAATACCATCTGTTAAATTGGCTCCGTTAGAAACTGCTGTAATGATAAAAATTACGGCAAAGATGAAAATTGATGCTACTGCCCAAACTGGACGATCTTGTGCATCCATCCAAAATAAAATATCCGAATAGCTAAACTCATTTCCTTTTACAAAAGGCATTGTTGTTTCTAACGTTTTTTCTTCGGCTCCAAATTTAATTGGTCTATATTCTGTCAACTCCGTATTTGCAGTTGATTTTACTTTATTTTCTTGGTGTTTTACGGTAACCGATGGACTAAAGTAAAGCATTAATCCAACTACAACTCCAAGACCAACTTGTCCTAGAATTTTAAATTTACCTTTTAATCCGTCTTTATTTTTTCTAAAAACTTTGATATAATCATCCAAAAATCCAATTACGCCCAACCAAATCATTGAGACCAAAAGAATGATGATATAAATATTGTCTAAACGTGCAAATAGAATTGTCGGAATTAACGTTGCCATGATGATAATTAAACCACCCATGGTTGGCGTTCCTGCTTTTTCTATTTGTCCTTTTAATCCTAAATCACGAACAATTTCGCCCATTTGCTCTTTACGTAGATAACTGATAATTCGTTTTCCGTAAAATAAGCTGATGAACATTGCCAATAAAATTGCCATTCCTGCGCGAAAAGATGTGTACTGAAACATTCTCGCTCCTGGAAAATGGATACCTTCTAAATAATCAAATAAATAGTATAACATACTCTATTTGTCCAATAGTTTACTTAATTCTGATGCAACTTCTACATCAGAAAAATGTGTTCTCACTCCGTTAATTTCCTGATACGTTTCGTGGCCTTTACCTGCGATTAAAATAATATCTTTTGGTTCGGCCATTTTAAGAGCGGTTTTTATCGCTTCTTTACGATCAGTTATTTTTAATGTACGATTATAAAATTGCGCTTTTACGCCAACTTCCATCTCGCGAAGAATTTCTTCTGCATCTTCGGTTCTTGGATTATCTGATGTAAAAATAGCAACTTGTGATTTTTCGCTTGCGATATCCGCCATTTCTGGACGTTTTGTTTTATCGCGATCGCCACCACAACCTACAACTGTAATTAATTTTTCATTTTTTGTACGAATCGCTTCAATCGTATTCAAAACATTATCCAACGCATCTGGCGTATGTGCATAATCTACAATTATAACAATGCCTTTTTGAGTTTGAAATGTCTGAAAACGTCCATCTACGTTTCCTAAAGTACTTAATCCTTTTAGCACTTCGATTTCGTCTTGTCCTAAAATTGTTGCTACTCCGAAAACTAACAATAAATTATATGCATTGAATTTTCCGATTAATGAAGTCCAGAATTCTTTTCCATTAAATTCTAGTTGCATTCCATCAAATTGATTTTCAATAATTTTTCCTTTAAAATCAGCATCCGTTCTTAGTGCATACATTTTTTTTGTTGCAACTGTGTTCTGAAGGATTACTTTACCATTTTTATCATCTGCATTAGAAATTGCGATTGATGTTTTTGGTAAATCGTCAAAGAATTTTTTCTTTGCTGATAAATAATTTGCAAATGTTTCGTGATAATCTAAATGATCATGCGTGATATTTGTAAAACCAGCAATTTCGAAATGCAAACCAGCAATTCGATTTTGATGAATACCATGCGAAGAAACTTCCATAAAAGCATATTCGCATCCGCGATTTACAGCTTCGCGAAACATTTTGTTTAACGTTAAAATATCTGGTGTTGTGTGTGTTGATGGAATAACTTCGCCATCTATCACAATTTTAATCGTAGAGACTAAAGCACACGCATATCCTAAGTTTGTAAACAACTCGTATAATAAAGTTGTTGTGGTTGTTTTTCCATTTGTTCCTGTAACGCCAACTAATTTTAAATCTTTTGTTGGATTACCGTAATAATTGGATGCAATAATACCCAATGCTATTGTAGAGTTTTCTACTTTAACATAAGTAATGCCTTCTACTAAATTAGTAGGTAAATTTTCGCAAACGATAACCTTCGCTCCTAAACTGATTGCTTTATCTATATACTGATGACCGTCTACTGTTACACCTTCTGCTGCTACAAAAACGTCATTGTTTCCTACCTTTCTCGAATCGAACTGAATCTCATTAACGTCTACTTTTGTAGTGCCAATGGTTTCTAAGATGGAAACTTTATATAATAAGTCAACTAAATTTCTCATCCTTCCAACATTAAATAAATCGTTTCACCTTTCTTAAATCTTGTTCCTGCAGGAATGGATTGGCTTATCACTTTTCCAAAACCTGTGTATTGTACATCTAAACCTAAATTCTCTAACACTGGAATTACATCAGAACCAACGTGTCCAGTAACATTAGGAATTGTATTTTTAGATTTACCTACATTTATTTTATCGCCTTTTTTAAATTCGGCTACTGTATTTCTTTTTACTAAATCTTTTGGCAAAGGTATAGGTGTTTTTGAATATACCCAATCGGCAATTTTTTTAAACACAGGCGCTGTTACGCTACCTCCATAAAATCCTTTTGCTGTATTTGGTTTATGTACCACAACTATACATGAATATTTAGGTTTTTCTGCTGGAAAATATCCTGCAAAAGACGCACGATATTGCATTCCTTTTCCATCTTTTTTCCAATAATCAACACGAGCTGTACCTGTTTTACCTGCAATATCATAATTACTATTGCTAATAATACGTCCCGTTCCTTGTTCTACCGCTCCACGAAGCATTTCTTGCATTTGTTTGATATTGTCTAAAGATGTTAATTGATCGACTAAAACAACTGGTTGAAATATTTTGTCTGCTTCGCCTTTTTTCGTGATTTTATCCATAAACAATGGTTTCAGCATTTTACCATTATTTGCCACTGCATTATAAAATGTCACAATCTGAATTGGTGTTAATTGCAATCCATATCCATATCCCATAACCGGAAGTGTAATATTACTCCACGCTTTGCTATCAGGACGATGCATAATTGGACGACCTTCTCCTAAAATATCTACATCCAATGGTTTTGTCATGTGCCATTTATCCAATTTCTCAAAAAATGAGCTTGGATTAGCACCATAATATTGATTGATAATTTTAGCTGTACCAATATTTGATGATTTTTTGATTACACCATCCACAGTTATTCTTCCATAACCATGTGTATCTGTAATTGTACGACCATAAAATTTATAGCTACCATTACCCGTTTCTACTGTAGAATTTTTATTGATATAACCATCATCCATCGCAGCTAATAAAGACACCGTTTTGAATGTTGATCCTGGTTCTGCAGCTTCACCTACAGCATAATTATAATCGTCTATATATGTACCATCTTTTTTACGAGATAGATTAACAATTGCTCTTATTTTTCCCGTCTGTACTTCCATCACAACAACACTACCATGTTGCGCTTCGAATTGAGAAAGTTGTTTGTATAAAGCATCGTAAGCCACCATTTGCAAATCAGCATCAATGGTTGTGTAAACAGAAGATCCAGCTTGAGGTTCTTGTTCCCAACTTTTCATTGGTTTCCATTTTCCTCTACCCATAAATTGTTCCCAACGACGACCTTCTACACCGCTTAATAAGTCAGAATATGCTCCTTCTAAACCTACTTTTCCGCGTTGATCATCATATCCAATTGTACGAATACCGATATCTTGAACGATTAATTCTCGTTTTGATTCAGTTTCATGGATAAATCCACCTTTGTTTTGACCTTTATTAAAAATTGGGAATTTTTTGATTCGTTGATACTCCTCATAATTCAAATCTTTCACCAACATCATGTAGCGGTTTTTCTTTTTACGTTCTTTCGAAAATTTCTCGTAAAAATATGCTGGTGATTTTGTAAACATCTTACCTAAAGAATCGGCAAGATTGTGCATTTCTGTATTGAATAATTCGTCTTTTACAACAGATAAATCAACAAAAATATTATGCTTTGTTACCGTTGTTGCCATTAAGGCTCCATTAGACGCATATAAATTTCCTCGTTCTGCAGCAACAGTATCTAACCTAAAGTTATTTTTCTCTGCAAAACGCTCTAATTCAACTCCTTCTACTATATTTATACGAAACATAAAAACAATAACAAAGATGGCCCATATCGCTAAAGCGCCGGCTATTACCCATCCTTTGATGACCATGTTGTTTTTATTTTTCGTTGACGCTGTCATAAACCTTGTCTACAATATAATAAGGTTGTTTATCTGGAATCTTTAAACCATACACTGCTGTACGTTCTAAGATTTCTGTTTCTAGTTGCATACGCATCAAATCGCGATGCTTGTCTGTGTACTGAGATTTTAAATCTTCTACTTTGTCTTGTAATTCTGCTATGCGAACTACTTTGCGATCTACCCAATGCGAACTTGTAATACTCAAAAAAGCCAATCCTACCAAATACAACATAAATTTCCAGTTTTGCTCCGAGCCTGTTTTTATTAAAAACTCACCTCTTAACAATCCTGAAAAAGTTTTTTTCTCTGGTAATATTTTCTTCTTTTTCGCCATTTACTCTTCGTTTCTTACTGCAATGCGCATTTTCGCACTACGAGCTCTTGGATTTTCATTAATTTCTTCTTTTGTCGGCACAATTACCTTTGATTGTAAAGGTTTGAATGGTGCTGACCAATTTCCGTAAACGTCGCGTTCTGGTTCTCCTTCAAACATTCCGTTTTTCATAAATCGTTTTGTTAAACGATCTTCTAAAGAATGATATGAAATAATAACTAAGCGTCCGCCTGGTTTTATAACATCTGTACACTGCATTAACATATCTTTTAAGGCAGCCATTTCGTCATTTACTTCTATTCGTAATGCTTGAAACATTTGAGCGAAAAACTTATTTTCTTTCATTTTTGGAATGAATGAGAAAATTTGTTTTAACTCATCAATTGTTTCAATTTGTTTTTCTGTTCTTGCTTTTACAACTTCTTTCGCTAAACGATATGAACCAGATAATTCGCCATAATCATAAAAAATTCGAGCTAAATCTGTTTCTTCGTATTCGTTTATAATTGTTTTTGCAGATAGTTTCGCATTTTGATTCATTCGCATATCAAGTTCGCCATCAAAACGAGTAGAAAAACCTCTTTCGGGCGTATCAAATTGATGAGAAGAAACTCCCAAATCACCTAAAACACCATCTACTTGTTTGATTCCTCTAATTCTTAGATTATTTTTAAGAAATCTAAAATTTTGTTCGACTAACTCAAAACGCGGATCGTCAATTTTATTACGAAGCGCATCAACATCTTGATCAAAAGAAAATAATTTTCCGTTTTGATCCAAACGTGTTAATATTTCACGAGAGTGTCCTCCACCCCCGAACGTACAATCTACATATATACCCGATGCATCAATTATTAATGCATCGACACTATCATTTAATAATACAGGATTATGATATTCACTCATTTTCGTTAAAATTTCCCATTACATCTTCCGCTAATGATGCAAAATCTAAATCCTCTACGTTTATTGCATTTTCATACAAGTCTTTATCCCAGATTTCAATCATGTTAACAGAAGAATTCAAAACTACATCTTTATTAATTTGTGCAAATTTCACTAAATCTTTTGAAATTTGAAGCCTTCCATTCGTATCAACTTCAACAATTTTTAACCCTGCGGTAAAAATTCGAATAAAATCGTTGTTCTTTTTCACAAATCGGTTCAATTTATTCAGATCATTCATCACTTTTTCCCATTCTTTCATAGGATGTAGTTCTAAACAATTCTGAAACACAGAGCGTTTCAACACAAAGCCATCTTCCAAATAATCAGTCAATTGTTTCTTTAAACCGACTGGTATTGGGAGTCTTCCCTTTGTATCGACCTTACACTCGTATGTACCAATTAGTGAATTCACGATAGAATTTTTTCAAAAATAAATAAAATATTACCACTAAATACCATTTTTTACCACTTTTATTTAAATATTTATTAACAATTTTATTTTTAGTATCAATGAGTTAACCTATTTATTGTTAAAACAGTAGCATTCGCCCGCTTTTAAAATTTTATATAGACCTTGTTACACTGTTTTATAATTGAGTTTTAAAGTTTTTCGTATAAAGCAGTAATAAAAACTAATAATTAATTAAATTTGTCGACTTAATATCGACTTAATGTTTTTTAGCTTAAAAAAGAAAGATAAGTTCTCTTATATCGAAGAAGGGGAAGGACAACCAATTGTTTTGCTCCATGGGTTAATGGGTGAACTTAGTAATTTCAGCTCTCTTACCAATTATTTTGCAGAAAGAGGCTACAAAGTTTATGCGCCAGAATTGCCAATATATTCATTACCTGTTATTAGTACAAACATTAAGAATATAGCCAAACATGTTGCAAAATTTGTAGAAGAAATTGTAAAAGAGCCAGCTATTTTAGTCGGTAATTCTTTAGGAGGTCATATTGGTCTTATGGTTGCTTGCCATCATCCAGAATTCGTAAAAGCGTTGTGCTTAACGGGAAGCTCGGGATTATACGAAAAATCATTTGGCGAAACTTACCCAAAACGTGGTAATTATGAATATGTAGAACGTAAAACGCGCGAAGTTTTTTACGATCCTGCTATTGCTACAAAAGAAATTGTTGATGATGTTTTTAACACTGTTAATGACAGAAATAAAGCCATCAAAACTTTATATATTGCGCGTGACGCCATAAAATCTAACATGAAAGGTGATTTGATTGATATCAAAATACCAGTTTGTTTGATTTGGGGAAAACAAGATAGTGTTACTCCACCAGAAGTTGCTATAGAATTTGAGCAAGAATTGCCAGATGCAACTTTGTATTGGATTGACAAGTGTGGACATGCACCTATGATGGAGCATCCAGAATTATTCAACGAAATTTTATTTAAATGGTTAGTTGAAAAACAATTTAATGCAACAACAAAAGCATAATTATGATTAAGAAAGCTGAATTTGTAAAAAGTTCACAAAAATATACGGATTGTCCAGATCCGTTCAAACCAGAATATGCGTTTATCGGAAGATCTAATGTTGGGAAATCATCATTAATTAACATGATAACAGAACGTAAATCGTTAGCAAAAACATCTTCTACACCAGGAAAAACTCAATTGATTAATACTTTTGAGATGGATGATATTTGGTATTTAGCCGATTTACCTGGTTACGGTTTTGCAAAAGCACCAAAAGGTGTTCGTGGAGGATTTAACCGAATGATTTATGATTATATTGAATTCAGAAAAAATTTGGTGAACGTATTTTTATTAATCGATTCTCGCCATACGCCGCAAGCCATAGATTTGCAGTTTATGGAATGGTTAGGAAATAAACAAATTCCATTTTCGATTGTATTTACAAAACTTGATAAATTAACAAGTACGCAAATGCAGAAAAATCTGAACCATTATAAAGTTGAACTTTTAAAGAAATGGGAAGAATTACCTAAAATATTTACAAGTTCTGCGACAAGCAAAATTGGTAAACTAGAAATTATAGGTTACATTGATAGCTTAAACGTTACGTTGGTAGACGAGTTTAAAAAAGAACAATTCAAGAAAGAATATTAATAAAAAAAGTCGAAACATAGTTTCGACTTTTTTTATTTTATTGATTTTTTATTTACACTTTATTATAACTTATTTTTTCTCTAATTCTGCTGATTTAGCTTCTAAATCTTTCAAACAAGGATCAATCATTTTTTTCAATCTATCCTCTAATTCTTTCGTCGGATTATTCATCATCATCATTTCTGCATAGGTAAATTCGCCCAACATTTTGTCTGTAGAACAACTGCAATATTCTTTTACTAATATTTCTTTTTCTTCTGACATTTCAGGGCTTAAAGCTGTCGATTCGCACGAAGCCATAACTTGTGCACGCAACTCTGCATCGTCTTTATCTGGCTTTTTATTACAACTAAAAACCGTTAAACTTATTATACATCCAAATAAAATCTTTTTCATAGCTATTAAATTTAGTTTAGATGATTAAGTTACTTAAAATAAGCTTATTTTACAAATTTATCAATTGCTTCTACATATCCAGGTAAACCTTTTCCCGAAATAATTTGAAGACAACTTTCTCCTGTAATACTAATTTTTCTGAAATCTTCGCGTGCATAAATATCCGAAATATGAACTTCTATAACTGGTGTTTTTATCGCTTTTATCGCATCTGCAATTGCATAAGAATAATGCGTGTAAGCAGCTGAGTTTAAAACTATACCATCATATCGAAAACCAACTTCGTGCAATTTATCAATAATATCGCCTTCGTGATTTGACTGATAATAATGCAATGAAACTTCTGGAAACTGATGTTTTAATTCTATAAAAAAGTCTTCAAAAGTTTGATTTCCGTATATCTCTGGTTCTCTAACTCCTAACAAATTTAAGTTAGGTCCGTTTATTATTTGTATTTGCTTCATTTGCTTATTTTTTAACAAGTTACGACTGTTTTTAACAAGAAATAACTAAAATTTTTCTAATTATTTTCATTTTATATTAAAATTTTTAACTTTTGGCACGCATATTGTATTTACTAATATAACCAACCAATATCAATAAAATATCAACCTAAACTAAATAATCTTACCTAAACCTATTAACCAACCTAAACAAAAATTCCAATTATCTATTATAATTGGAATTTTGTATTTAATAGCCATACTTCCCTTTCCATTTTTGGTTTAAAGACTGCTTATCTACTTGTTCTCTTTTATTATTTCCTGGCTCGTAAAAAGCTGTTCCAGCAATTTCATCTGGTAAAAATTCTTGTTCAGCAAAATTACCTGGAAAATCGTGCGAATATTTATACTCTTTTCCATAATCTAAATCTTTCATCAATTTAGTTGGTGCATTTCGTAAATGCAATGGCACAGGCAAATCTCCCGTTTGTTTTACAACTTGTTGAGCCGTATTTATCGCCATATAAGTTGCATTACTTTTGGGCGAATTTGCCAAATAAACCGCACATTGGCTAAGTAAAATTCGAGATTCTGGATAACCGATAACCGAAACCGCCTGAAAAGTATTATTCGCTAAAATCATTGCAGTTGGATTTGCATTTCCCACATCTTCTGAAGCAGAAATTAACAATCTACGCGCAATAAATTTTAAATCTTCGCCGCCTTCAATCATTCGTGCCAACCAATAAACCGCTCCATTAGGATCGGAACCACGAATAGATTTTATAAATGCCGAAATAATATCGTAATGTTGTTCGCCCGTTTTATCATAACGCGCTAAATTTTGTTGAATACGCTCGTGTACAATTTTATCATTAATGGTAATTTTTTCTGTCGGAGCAAAACTATTAATCACCAATTCTAAACCATTCAATAATTTACGCGCATCACCGCCAGAATATCTCAACAATGCATTCGTTTCGACAACCTCAATGTTTTGTTGTGATAAAATTGCATCTTTTTTTATAGCTCGATGGATTAAATCTACTAAATCTTCTTTTTCTAGATGTTTTAACACATAAACTTGCGCACGCGAAAGCAAGGCAGGAACAACCTCGAAGCTTGGATTTTCTGTTGTAGCACCAATCAACGTAACCAAGCCAGTTTCTACCGCGCCCAACAAACTATCTTGTTGCGATTTATTGAAACGATGAATTTCATCTATAAATAAAATAGGATTTTTAGTTCCCGAAAATAAATTCTGATTCTTTGCTTTATCAATTACTTCTCGCACTTCTTTTACACCAGAATTTATGGCGCTTAAAGTATAAAAAGGACGATCTGTTAACTCAGAAATTAATTGTGCAAGTGTAGTTTTTCCCGTACCTGGAGGACCCCAAAAAATCATCGAAGCAATCATATCATGCTGCAACATCATTTTAATTGGTCCATTTGGTCCTATCAAATGTTTTTGATTAATGTAATCTTCGAGCGTTTTTGGACGCATTCTTTCAGCTAAAGGCGCATTCATAAAATCCTATTTAGACTTCAAATTTAGGTAAAGTTTAAATAAATCTCTACTTAATTTTCAACGACATATTTTGTCTTTTTAATGACTTTACTTTGTGATAGATAAAAAATTAAGATGATGAAGAAAGCGTTAGAATGTGCATTGATTTTGACAAGAAAACACCAACTTTTAGGTGATAAAATTACTTTGTCAACAGATTATTTAAAAAAGATTGAATTGAAAGACAAACAATCTGAAATTAATAAACAGATGATTTTGTTTTTGATAGAAGTACAAGAATTTGTAGAATTTATACAACTTAATAAAGAATATAAATCAATGTATTCGGAATTGGTGAATTATTATTTTAATCAAATTCATCATCAAATTAATTTTTATGAAATTGAATTGGATCGATTAGAATTTGAATCAAAATTTTCTATCAATGTAATCAACAATTCAAAATGTTATGAAAAGAAAACCGAAATTAATTCGGTTCAAGAAAAATTAAATTCGTGTTATCGGTTAATTAATTTGTAGAAAACTGATTTCGGCATAATTTTTTATTGTATTTTCGATTCAATATTTAGAATCGAAAATGAAGAAATTATCACTTTTTTTAAGCTTAATGGTTTTATCATTAAGTTTTGCTTTTGGTCAACAAACCGAAAAACCAAAAATTTATAACGAAGAAGCTAATCCGAAAGTAGACATTGCAAATGCAGTGCAAAAAGCCTCTACAGAAAAAAAACATGTTTTATTACAGATTGGTGGAAATTGGTGCGCGTGGTGCATTATGTTTGATAAATTGACAAAAGAAAACCAAGAAGTAAAAGATTATATTGCGAATAATTACGAAGTTGTGCATGTAAATTATTCTCCTAAAAATAAAAACGAAGAAACTTTGGCAGCGCTAAATCATCCAGAACGTTTTGGGTTTCCTGTTTTTGTAATTTTAGATGGAAAAGGAAATTTAATTCACACACAAAATTCGGGTTATTTAGAGAGTAAAGAAGTAAAAGGACATGATCCAAAAGTTGTGTTAGAGTTTTTACAAAATTGGTCTTACAAAGCTTTAGATCCTGCATCTTACATTAAAAAATAATTTTTATATCTAAAATCAACAGAATCAACTCCAAAAGCGGATAAAACTTTAGAGTTGATTCTTTTTTTATTTCGTTGATTGATTAACTTTGCCCAATGAACAAATTTTTGGTAACACCATTTATTCTTTTGGTTCGTTTTTATCAACTTGCCATTTCTCCGTGGATGGGAAGCAATTGTAGGTATCAACCAACTTGCTCGTCGTATATGATTGAAGCGTTAAAAGAACATGGTTTACTGAAAGGTTTATGGCTTGGAACAAAACGAATTGGGCGTTGCCATCCGTGGGGCGGACATGGTTATGACCCAGTTCCTAAAAACAAAAAAGAATGATAAATTTAATTGCGTATATCGATTGGGATCCAAAACCTTATTTATTTGAATTAGGTGGATTTAAAGTACATATTTATAGTTTATGTTGGATAGTTGCCTTTATAATTGGGTGGTATTTGATGTCGAACATATTTAAAAAAGAACATCAAAAGAAAGAATTATTAGACCCTTTATTTCTTTACACATTTGTTGGTGCCATTGCAGGTGCAAGATTAGGAGAATATCTTTTTTATGATCCTTCTGCATTTATAGAAAGACCGATTGAAGTTTTTTTACCCGTGCAACATGCGGTAGGTGAATCTGCTTTTTTTGGTTTGTTACAAGATTACGAATTTGTCGGTTTTAGTGGATTAGCAAGTCATGGTGCAGCACTTGGTGTTATTATTTCTTCTTATTTATTTAGTCGTAAATATTTGAAACGAAATGTACTTTGGTTATTAGATCGTATTGCTGTTGTTGTTCCTTTTGGAGGCGCTGCTGTGCGTATTGGTAATTTTTATAATTCGGAAATTGTTGGTAAAGAAACAGCAGTTTCTTGGGCAGTTAAATTTCATCAACAAAGTAGTGGTTACGGAGAAGTTGTACCACGTCATCCGGCTCAAATTTATGAAGCAATTGGTTATATTATCTTAGGATTTGTCATGATATATGCTTACAACAAAACAGATAAGAGAAAATATTTGGGAGCTTTGTTGGGAATATTCTTATTTTTCTTATTTTTAATACGTTTCATTGTAGAGTTTTACAAAGAAAACCAAGGAGAAGAAGCAGTTGCACAAGCATTAAATATTGGATTAAACAACGGACAAGTTTTAAGTATTCCTTTTATGTTAATCGGAATCTACTTATTTATTTCTTCAAAAAACAGATTAGACACAACACAATCAAACTAAAATAAATTATTATATAGACATTGAAATAAATTTAGACTTATGGGATTTTTAAAAGAATTTAAAGAATTTGCCGTAAAAGGTAATGTAATCGACTTAGCTGTCGGGGTTGTTATTGGTGGTGCATTTGGTAAAATTGTAACTTCTTTGGTAGAAGATTTAATTACACCAGCATTATTAAATCCAGCTTTAAAAGCTATTAATGCAGAAAATTTAGCTGCGTTAGTTATTCCTGGAACAGCAATAAAATACGGTAGTTTTTTAGCTGCTGCTATTTCTTTTATTGTAGTTGCTTTTGCATTATTTATGATGATAAAAGGAATCAATAAATTGAAAAAAGATGCGCCAGCAGAAGAAGCTGCACCTGCAGGACCAACTCAAGAAGAGTTATTGATCCAAATTAGAGATTTATTAAAAGAGAAACAATAAATAAAGTTTTATCAACTAAAAAAGGTTAGCAGAATTCTGCTAACCTTTTTTTATTTTATCGATTTTCTAAACTGTATTAAGAAGCTGCTGGCATTACCATTTCTTCGCCTCCTCCCATATCTTCACCTCCATCAGGACGTTTTCCACGTTGTTCTTTTTCATTTGACGCTTTAAAGCGGTATGTAAATGATAAATTAAAAGATCGTGTCATCCAACGCATGCTTTCGTAGTTTGTATAATCTAAAGCGTACGTTGTCATTTCACGTTTTCTACTATCAAATACATCACGAATATTAAATGAGATTGTTGCTCTTTTATTGAATAAATCTTTTGATAAAGAAAAATCCATTGATAAATTATCTTCTATTTTTTGTTGAGCCGTTTTCATGCTTCCCATATAATTACCTGCAACTTGTACTTTAAAATTTGCTGGTAATGTGAAATTTGATGATAAACGACCACGAGAACTAAATCCGTCTCCAGAAAAATCTTGCGAATCTACTTTTGTTCCTTCAACACCAGTAATAGGATCTTTAAATGCATTAGTCTCCTCGTAATAACCTGATCTGTTGTAACCAAATAAATTTACGTTAAACATTAAATTCCACCATTTTGCTGGACGATAAGTTGCCGTTAAATCTAAACCATAACGATCTTCGTCACCAACATTTATTGGTTTTGAGATTAACACATCTTCTCCGTTATCGTTATAATTTTTACGTTGAAATTGGTTGATAACATCTGTCGTTTTTTGGTAAAATAAACTTGGCGTCACCATCAATTTTCCGATCGTTGTGATGTAAGATAACTCTAACGAATTTGTATAAGTTGGATTTAAATCTGGATTTCCATTTCTAATATTTCTATCATCAGTTGCAGAGAAAAATGGCATTAACATGAATCCCATTGGACGTTGCACGCGACGAGAATAACTTAATTGTAATTCGTTTTTCTCTGTAAATTTATAGTTTAACGTTAATGTTGGAAATAAATCTGTGTATTTTTTAGAAATTTTTTTATTTGTAGTGTAGTTATTAATTTCCATATCAGAAGTCTCTAAACGTAAACCTGCAAAATATTGAAATTTTTCTCCAATTGCATTTCCATATTGTGTATAAGCTGCAATTACATTTTGCTTGTTATCTACATTTGCAAAGAAATTATTGTCTGGTACTAACTCTCCCGTATCTGTTAAATTAAAGGTTTTATTATTTGTTTTGGTATCGCTAAAATCTGCACGAGCACCTAATTCAAATTTTCCTTTTTCTCCTATTGGTTTTACGTAATCAGCTGTAATTACTATATTTTTTTGATCTTCTAAATTATCTGTTATTCTTGTAGAAAAATCATCTGCTTTTTTATAGTTAAAAACATCTCCGTCTTCATCTTCTTTTTGAGTAGAAAAACGTCCTGTAAATGCTAGTTCATGACCTTTTTTATCAAATTCATGTTTATAACTAACATCTAAATCAAAATTATTTTCGATTTCTTTTTCGTCTTGAATATTATACTCATTACGTAAGAAAGACATTGCATTATCATAATAATTATAATCTACTAATGCATTGTTATTTCCGTTATTATAACGGTAACCAGCCGATAATCCGATTGTATTTTTATCATCTAAATAATACTCTGTTCCCAAACGAATGTTATAATTTCGTCTGATACGATCATTTGTACGATCTGTTGCTCTGTATTGTGTAATTGCTTTTGTGTCTTGATTAAAACTTGTCATAAAAGCAGAACCTTCACCTTCTCTATCAGCGTAACGAGAACCTAAACTAGTAAAAAAGTTAAACTTTTTTGTTTTATAATTAAGGTTAACATTTCCACCAATCATTGTAGGAATTCCTCCATTCAAAGTTACAGAACCGTTAAATCCTGTATTTGATCCTTTTTTCAAAACAATATTAATGATACCCGCAGATCCAGAAGCTTCGTAACGCGCAGATGGATTTGTAACCAACTCGATACGTTCTACACTTTCTGCAGGAATATTTTTTAAAGCTTCTGCAACCGACGAAACGCCCAACATTCCTGATGGTTTTCCATCAATCAAAAACTTTACATTATCATTTCCTCTTAACGACACATTACCTTCTGCATCTACTTGTACAGACGGCACATTTGCCAAAGCATCCGACAAAGACTGACCCTGAGACATTGGATCATTCGCCATATCGTATACTTTTTTATCCAATTCTACTTTATAAATTGGTTTTTCTGCCGTTACAACAGCTGCTCCTAAAGAAACAGTTTGCTCTGTTTTTACTGTAAAAGTTCCTAAATCTATAGCAGAAGTTAAATCGATATCTTTTTGGATTAAATCGTATCCTAATGGCTCTATTACTAAAATATAATGACCCGCTTTTGCTTCAATCACAAAATCTCCTTTTGCATCTGTTGCGCCTTCCACAACACCTCCTTCTTCCGTACTTTCAAGCGAAATTGTTGTGTATTCAACTGGCTTGTTGTCGCTCGATAAGACTTTTCCTTTAATCTTTATAAGGTCTTGCGCATTTATACTTGCACAAACACAGATAAACATCAAAGCAAATAAATTTCTTAACCTCATTTGTTTAATTTTTCGTTTGTAGTTTTAAATTTTACTAAATAGTTTGACAATCCTTTTTGGAAAAGGTTTAATCGATTTCAAAAAATATTTAATATTAAATATATAAGTCGTCACTTTTTGTCAGATGTTACAACTCTTATCATTTATTGTCAAGGAAAAGTGATCAGGAAATCTAAAATTTAACATTTTTAGATTAAACCTTTTTATAAAATCTATGTCAAAAGAGTGTACACAAAATATTAAAATGATTGATATGAAAAATGGAATTTATAAATACTTATGTATCGGATTGTTTGCTTTTACATTAACTGCGGTTAGTGCACAGGACAGAAATAATGATGCTTCGAGAGAACAAAAACTTCAAGAATTAAAAAAAGATTTGAATTTGAGTGATGCTCAAGTTATCAAAATTAAACAAATTGAGGATAGTTATAAAGATGAAAAACTTGAATTGAAACGTAAAATGAAAGAAGTTCGTAAAAAGGAGTTTGATGAAATCAATACTGTTTTTACAGCAGAGCAAAAAGCAAAACTGAAAGAGTTACATAACAAAAAACATTCAACAAAAAAAGGTGCGAATTAATTCGCACCTTTTTTATAATATTATATTCTGCTTAATATGCTTTTGCATATAAAACTCTAAATTTTGCAGGTTTTCCTGAGTAGAAATCTACGCCTTCTGTAGGAATTTCGAACGCCATAGGAATACAACGAATTGTACCTTTTGTTTCGTTTTTAATTGCTTCTTCTGTTTCTTCAGTTCCGTCCCATAAAGCAGAAATAAATCCTCCTTTGTTTTCTAAAACATCTTTAAACTCATCATAAGTCGTAATTTCTGTTGTGTGATCTTTGCGATAATCAAATGCACGTTGGTATAAATTAGTTTGAATTTCTTCTAACAACGTTTCTACTTTATCAGAAACCTCATCCAAAGCAACAAATTGCTTTTCTAATGTATCACGACGAGCAATCTCAACTTGACCTTTTTCTAAATCTTTTGGACCAATTGCAATACGTACAGGAATACCTTTTAATTCGTATTCAGCAAATTTCCAACCTGGTTTATATTTTTCATCATCATCAAATTTGATTGTAATTCCTTTCGCTTTTAATTCTGACGAAAATTTACCAACAACTTGACGAATTTCTTCTAACTGTTCTGCCGTTTTGTAAATAGGAACAACAACAACTTGTATTGGTGCGATTTTAGGAGGTAAAACTAATCCTAAATCATCTGAATGCGTCATAATTAATGCACCCATCAAACGAGTAGAAACTCCCCAAGATGTTGCCCAAACATATTCTTGTTTTCCTTCTTTATTTACAAATTTAACATCAAAAGCTTTTGCAAAGTTTTGACCTAAAAAGTGAGATGTACCAGCTTGCAACGCTTTTCCATCTTGCATCAATGCTTCAATTGTATAAGTATCATCTGCACCAGCAAAACGTTCTGACGGTGTTTTATATCCTTTTACAACCGGAATCGCCATAAAATTCTCAACAACTTCCGTATAAACTTCTTGCATTTGTTTTGCTTCTGCTACAGCTTCTTCTTTTGTTTCGTGTGCTGTATGCCCTTCTTGCCACAAGAATTCTGTTGTTCTTAAAAACAAACGCGTTCTCATTTCCCAACGAACAACATTTGCCCATTGATTGATTAAGATTGGTAAATCGCGGTAAGACTGAATCCAGTTTTTATATGTACTCCAAATAATTGCTTCAGATGTTGGACGAACAATTAATTCTTCTTCTAATTTTGCATCTGGATCAACTATTAATTTTCCTTTATTGTCCGGATCATTTTTTAAACGATAATGAGTAACAACTGCACATTCTTTTGCAAATCCTTCCGCATTTTTTTCTTCAGCTTCAAATAAACTTTTAGGAACAAATAAGGGGAAATAAGCATTTTGATGACCAGTTTCTTTAAATTTTTTGTCTAGTTCTGCTTGTAGTTTTTCCCAAATAGCATAGCCATAAGGTTTGATCACCATACAACCTCTAACACCTGAGTTTTCAGCTAAATTCGCCTTAACAACAAGCTCGTTATACCACTTTGAATAATCCTCAGTACGAGTTGTTAATTTTGCCATATTCTTTTATATTTGTTAATAAGTTTTGTATCTTTACTTGGCATAAAAATTGCCTTTGAATTTATGCAAATTTAAAGATAACAAACGACGTAAATTTATAATTATGAACAAAGTTTATAAAATTTCTAATAAATTATCTAAAATAACACTTGCTTTAGGAGTTGTTTTAGGAATTTCGTCTTGTTCTACTTATCAACCTAGCGGTTATGAGAGTGATGGTGTTTACTATAATCCAAAAACAGATAAAACATACCAAGAAGCTCAACCTCAAAATGGTAATGAGCAAAGTGAACAAGATAATCCAAGTGAAATCAAAATAGGAAGTCCTTATTTTGACGCTGAAGGAAATGGTGCCGAACAATTTTATTATCAAGATGAAACAGACAGTACAACAAATTCTTCAACTAAAGTAAAAATTAATTCAAATGGTTGGAATAATTTTTACAATAATGATGATTATCAACTAAATTATTCTGGAAATAGCACTTACGATTGGGGAAGAAATGATGGTGTAGAAATTAATATTTGGAACAACTCACCTTGGTATGGTGGTTATTACGGATGGGGTAGTTTCTATAATCCATGGCGATGGGGATTCAACCCTTGGTATTCTTCTGGCTGGTACGGTGGAGGTTTCGGTTTCTCTATGAATTGGGGATGGAATGATCCTTGGTACGGCGGATGGGGATACCCTCATTACGGTTGGAATAGCTGGTACGGAAATGGTTATTACGGAAATTACGGATACAGACCAAGAGGTATTTACTCTCAACCTGGTTACAGATATGGTGGACGTTTAAACAATAGTATTAACTCTACACGACCAATTTCAGGATTAAACGGAAGAGTTGATAGAATTAATAATTCGACTAGACCATCATTAGGTCAATCAAATAATACTCGTCCTAATCGTGAAATGAGACCATCTGTTGGACAAGGACAAACGAATAACACTCGTCCAATTCGCGAAGTAAGACCAAGTGTTGGACAAACGAATACAAATACTCGTCCAGTAAGACCGTCTGTTAGTGAAGGCCAAATGAATAACACACGACCAGTTAGACCATCAGTTAGCGAAGGTCAGATGAATAATACTCGTCCGGTAAGACCGTCTGTTGAGCAAGGACAAATGAATAACACTCGTCCTAATCGCGAAGTAAGACAACCACAGTCACAGTACAATACTCGACCAATGAGAGAAATGCAAACGCAACAACCAACACGATACAATAACGAAACACGAAATAATTCAACATCAAGACCAACTTATTCTACTCCATCTCCAAGTAGAGGTAGCAGTATGGGAAGTGGTAGTGTTGGAGGAAGTCGTGGTGGTAGCACTGGCGGAGGATCTCGAGGTGGAAGAAGATAAATTGATTTAGATTAAAAAATGAAAAAAATAATTGTAAGCCTTTGTGCCTTAGTTGGCACAATGGCTTTTGCACAACAAGGAACAGGATACGATTATAATCAATACTCTACAAATGCAATTAACTTGTATTCACAAGACATTAATAGCGGTAACGCAAAATATATTGGTGTTGGTGGTGCTGTTGGTGCATTAGGTAGTGATATAAATTCGGTAGAGCAAAATCCTGCAGGTTTAGGTGTCGCTATAAATTCTGAAGTACAAATTACAGCTGGTGTTTCTACATTTAGTAACAAAACTACTTTTGGAACTAGTTTAAAAGAAAACGACAGTAATTTCGACTTTCAACAATTTGGAGGAACATTTGTTTTTAACAATGAAGGTTCTAAATGGAATCGTTTTTCTGTTGGTGTTGCATACATCAATCAACGATTAGATAATTTTTCGTCTATTGGAACAAACGAAGGAATCAAATTTGGAAATGATAATGGTGATACATGGACTTTTGGTGGATATATAAAAGACATCGAAGGTTATAAATCTAAATTCTCATTAAACTTTGGTTCTACTTATGATGATAAATTATATGTTGGTGCTGGATTAAATTTTCATGAAACGAACTATACTGCTTACGAGCAATATGGCGAAAGAAATGACAAAACCAATCAAATGTATGCTTACAATTTAGATGGTTCTCCTTACAGCGAAATTGGGCAAGGTTTCTCTTTCTCTTTAGGAGCTATTTACAAAGTAAATCATAATGTACGTTTAGGTGCAGCTTATCATTCACCAGTTTGGTACAATGTTGCCGAAGATTATTATTCAGCTAATAATAGTTTTAATGACAATGGTACAGTAAACAATTATTACATGTATTCTTCTGATTATGACATGACGCGTGGTGGACGTGTTGTAGGTAGTTTAGGTTTTGTAGTTGGTAAAAATCTTTCTCTTGGAGCAGATTATACGTACCACATGAACAATGAAACTAAACTAAAACCGTCAACTAATTTTGCAGCAAGTAATAATTTCATCAATGATTTTGTTAAAAACTCAAGCGAAGCAAGAGTTGGAGCAGAATATCGTATTGATCGTTTCAAAGTAAGAGCTGGTTACAATTATGTTGCTTCTCCTTACGAAAACATCAATTTAGATGTTGCTAACGAAAATAACGTTGTCTCTAATACAAGTTTAACAAAGACTTTTATGGGCGATATAAACCGTGCAAGTTTTGGTTTAGGATATGATTTTGGAGGATTTTATGTAGATGCTGCTTACCAATATCAAACACAAAAATACAAACAATTAATTGGTGGTTCTGATTATGTAGATTCAGACAATTATTTTGTGACATTAAATAATACTTATGCACCAGAAGTAAAATTAAATAACAATTTATTCTTGTTAACTGTAGGTTGGCAATTCTAAAATGTAAAAAATAAGTACAAAAAAATCGGATGAATAATTTCATCCGATTTTTTTTATGCACTAAAAATTAATCTATTATTTACTTATTTTCTTTACAGATGACATTCCAGATGTTTCTACTTTAACAACTAAACCACTTTCATCAACATATTTTACAGAACTTGCACCAGAACTATCAGCTGTTAATTTATCAATTGCCCAAACAGTTGTAGAACTTGCACCAGAACAATCAACAACAACATTTGCAGCTTTCAAATCTTTTGCAATTAAAGATGATGCGCCAGAAACCGAAATTGCTAAATCTTGTACATTCCCAGAAATCTTCATACTTGATGCGCCAGAATTATCTACCGCAATTTGATTAGACACTACATCCAATTTCAAATTACTTGCTCCAGACAAATCAATTGCTAATTGATCAACTTTTAAAGTTGGAATTACCTTTACATTTGATGCACCAGAAATAGAAAATGATCTCAATTTTTTGTGAGGAAAATTAACTTTAATTTGAGAATTATTTAGATTAACAGTTCCTTTTATCGAGATTTTTAAAACACCATTATTCACTTCTGTCACAATTTTATCCATTATATTATCAGGCGCTTCTATCGTAATTGCACCATCATAATCGCCATCGTTTACAGTAACTGCAATTGCGCTGCTTACATCAATTCCTTCAAAAGACGAAAGTGTTCTTTTCTGTGTAATTGTATTCTCGCTTGCCGTTACACGATCTAAATAATTAGAACCTGGAGATTTAGAATTTAAATCTACCGAACAACTCGCAAATCCTAACGAGCTGAATATAAAAATTGGAATTAAAATGTATTTCATCTAGTGTATTTTATTATAAGACGTATAAGTTTTAAAAAAGTTACATAAAAAATTTAACTTTATTCAAAATTCTAAATCAATCCATCATAAATATTTAGTATTTTCGCTTTCTATGAAAATCATCAGTTACAATGTAAACGGAATTCGCGCTGCGATGACCAAAGGTTTGGTTGATTGGTTGCAAGCCGCACAACCAGATGTATTTTGTATTCAGGAAACTAAAGCGATGCAAGAGCAAGTGGATACAAAACCTTTTGAAGATTTAGGTTACCACATTTATTGGCATGCTGCAGAAAAAAAAGGTTACAGTGGAGTTGCCATTTTTTCTAAAATAAAGCCAAATCATGTTCAAATCGGAACAGGAATCGATTATATTGATTTTGAAGGTCGCGTTCTTCGATTAGATTTTGACAACGTTTCTGTTATCAGTTTATATTTACCAAGCGGAACAAATATTGATCGTTTAGATTTTAAATTACAATTTTGCGAAGATTTTAAAAGTTATATTAAAGAGCTTAAAATCTCGCATCCAAATTTAGTTATCTGCGGCGATTATAATATTTGTCACGAAGCAATTGATATTCATGATCCGGTAAGAAACGCAAAAGTTTCTGGTTTTTTACCAATAGAAAGAGAATGGATGACAGCTTTTATGGAAGAATGCGGAATGATTGATTCTTTTCGTTACTTTGTAAAAGAACCACACAACTATTCGTGGTGGTCATACCGTGCAAATTCGCGCAACAATAACAAAGGTTGGCGAATAGATTATAATATGGTGAGCGATACTTTGCGTGATAACATGAAAAGAGTTGCTATTTTGCCAGAAGCAAAACATTCGGACCATTGTCCTGTTTTAGTAGAATTAGACGTTTAAGTTTTATAAAAATGAAGAAAATTATCCTTAGTTGTTTAACAGTTTTCGCACTAACAAGTTGTGTTCCTCAAAAACAATTTCAAGAGTTAGAGAATAACTATTACAAAGCATTAGACGACCAATCAAACACGTCGAAAGATTTAACATTAGCAAATCTAAAAATCGAAAATCTTGAAAAAGATTTAGAACGCACAAAAAAAGAATTGTACATAAAAGATACTGCTTTAGTTAATGCGCAACGTATCATTAGAGCTTCTCAAAAAGAATACGATTCTTCTATGCAAGAATTATATTCGGCTTTGAATAGTTCTGGTGAAAAATCTAAATTATTCTATACTCAAATGAATGATAAAGAGAAACAAGTAGCTGATTTAACGCAAAAAGTAAAAGATTTTGAAGCAAAATTGGATGCAAAAGACAACGAAATTTTCAATCTTAAGAAACAAATCTTAACAATGGAAATTAACCAAAAAGTGTCTGCTGCTACAAGTACACCAGCTCCTACGACACCTGTAAAAACGCCAGCCAAAACAACTGGAACAAAAAAATAACTAAAAAGTCTTATCTGTTTTGATAAGACTTTTTTTATTCTCCAATTCAAGCTAACTTTGTAGCAAGTAAAAAATATTAATGAAAGTTATTTGTGAAACAAAGAGTTTAGTTTTACGTGAATTTTTTGAAATTGATGCATACGAATTATTTCAAATGAATTCGGATAAAGAATTAATGAAAATCGTAAACGAAAAACCATATCAAACTGAAGAAGAAGCCCAGTTTTTTATTCAGAGTATGGAAAAACATTACCAAGAATTTGGTTTTGGTTTATGGGGTGTTCACGAGAAAAAAAGTGGTCGTTTTGTTGGTTGGGGAGGTTTAAGAGCAACCAAATTTGGTCCGGTTGTTAACATTCGTCTTAAACGTAAATTTCAGAACAAAGGTTACGGAACAGAAGTGATAAACGCAATTGTAGATTACGCACAAGTTGAGTTGAAATTAGATAAACTTGCCGCGAAAGCAAATGCGAATCAACCAGAAACAGTAAAACTTTTACAAAAATCAAAACTAAAACCGAGCGAAGAAAACGCATTGGTTTTTAAATTATAAGACATAAAAAAACGAGAACAAATATTCTCGTTTTTTTATGCTTTATATCTTTCCTATTTCTTAGGTTGAGGAGGAAAATCTTTCAACATTTTCAAAACTCCTTTTTGTATATTTACTGCCCTTACTTCTGGCGAAGCTTTTAGTGGCATTTGTATTTTAAGAATTCCTTCCCAAACCAAACGTCCATCACTAAACATAGAAACTGTATAATTTTGATTTAATTTTTGAGACATAATCGGAATACCAACCGAAACTCCTCCACCAAAACCATATCCGCCAGTTCCCATTCCGATACCTACATTCGAGTTTTGTTGCTTCGAAACATATTCTTCAGGCTTCACTTGTACGGTTAAATTAGCTTCATTTGATTGCTTAAAACCACGATACAACATTCCTTTTTCTATCGAACTAAACAATCTCGCACTATCCAAATCGTTTAATCCTAAATTATCTGCTTGTACAAATGAGTAAGTTTTATTTTGTTCAAAATTAAAATCTCGATCATAATCTACCGCAACATTTCTTGTACTACACGAAACTATTGTTGCAAAAATAGCTCCTAATAAAAATATCTTTTTCATTTTATTTTCAATGATTTTTTATGATTAATCTTTAACAATACGCCACAATTTTCGTTCTGAATGTAATGAAGAACCTCATCAATCCAAATGACAGATGACAACTATTTTAAATTCAATTTTAAATAATTATCTACTACACTTCGTAACGAATCAAAACCAATTTCTTCTAATTTTATATCTTTTAAAGCAATCCATTTTACAGCGGCAATTTCTTCTTTTTCTAACACAATTTCTTCATCAGGAAAATCGGCAATAAAAGCTAAATCGCACGTTTTGTATGGAATTCCTTTGTATTCGTAATTATTAGGTTTAGATAAAAAATAAGTAAAATTTTCTATAGGAATTGTAATTCCTAACTCCTCTTCTATTTCTCGCTGACATGTTCTTTCTGCCGACTCATCTGGATCGGTAAAACCGCCAGCCAAATCTAACTTTCCTTTTTGCGGTTCCTTATTACGAACGGTAAACAACAATTTATCATCTTTTCGTAAAATTACCGCAACAGCCGCAGCTACGTTTTGGTAATAAACTAAATCGCAATTGGGACAAGCCATTCTTCGGAAATTAAATTCGGAAATTGAATGACCACAATTCGGGCAAAATTTGAAAGACTTAATCATATAAAAGTTAAGTTTTAATTATTTATTTCTTGGATGAAATTTGATAATCGCATCTCTAATATATTCTTGATCTACGTGTGTATAAATTTCGGTTGTCGTTATACTTTCGTGTCCTAACATCAATTGTATTGCACGTAAATCGGCTCCATTTTTCAACAAATGTGTCGCAAATGAATGTCGAAAAGTATGCGGACTAATTGTTTTTTTAACACCCGCAATTATCGATAATTCTTTTACAATTGTAAAAATCATTACTCGAGTTAAATTTTTTCCTCGTCTATTTAAGAATACAAAATCTTCGAAACCCGTTTGTATACTAATGTGATTACGAATTGTTTCCTTATACAAGTTAATGTATTTTATTGTATAATCGCTTATTGGCACCAACCTTTGTTTGTTTCCTTTTCCGATGACGCGAATAAATCCGTCATCAAAAAAGAGATCAGAAATCTTAAGATTTATCAATTCCGAAACGCGCAAACCGCAACCATAAAGTGTTTCTATAATTGCTCTATTTCGTTCGCCTTCTGGTTTAGATAAATCAATTACTTCTGTCATTTTATCAATTTCTTTTTCTGATAAAACGTCAGGTAATTTCATTCCTATTTTTGGCGTTTCTAAAAGCGAAGTTGGATTATCTTCTCTAAAATCTTCTAATTGTAAATAGCCAAAAAAGCTTTTTAACCCCGAAATTACGCGCGCTTGCGAGCGTACACTATAATCGCTAGACGCAAAATCGTGTATAAAAGTTGTTAAATCGTCTTGTGTATAATCTAACGGTTGTTTTTCCGAATGATTGATTAGTTTTTGTATATCACGTAGATAACCTTCAATTGTATTGGCAGAAACTCTTTTCTCTAATTTCAGATACATTTGATAGTCATACAAAGCATCTTTCCACTGCATTTATTTTGATTTATTTTCTAGTTCAAAAATTCGTTTTATCATTTCATCTTCTGGGCTCCAAACTTCATAAAAAGCGCGCGAACCGTATAAATCCTCAGCTATAACAGCTTTCATATAATTATCTACGGTTGTTGAATAAATTGGATTGAATTCGTTTACTGGAATTCCTAAAACACCCAAAAACTCTTTTCTGTACATGCCTGCGCTAAAGTAACGCAAATATGTTTTCTCGTTATGAAACATGAAAAAATCATGAATTGAATATATTTTCTTGAACAAGAAATCGTTAAAGTAATTTGCATCTTGGTTATAATACAACCAATTTGCGACAGAATTTGTATCTAAAGCAACAAATTCGTCTGGTATAATTCCACCACCACCGTAAACTTTTTTACCTGATGGTGCCGTATATTCTAATTTTTTATTGATTTTTATAGAGTCTTTATTGTATAATTCTCCCGATTTTAGACGTTCATACAAATCGTCGCTGTATTTTGCCGTTCCTTTATCGTATGGTTTTTGAATAGATCGTCCTGATGGTGTAAAATAATTAGCAACCGTTAAACGAACACGTGTATTGTCGCCTAAATTAATTTCGCGCTGCACCAAACCTTTTCCAAAAGAACGTCGACCAACAATAGTTCCTCGTCCATAATCTTGTAATGCACCCGCTACAATTTCGCTAGATGAAGCTGAACTTTCATCAATCAAAACATATACTTTTCCTTTCTCGAAAAGACCATAATTGGTTGCGTAGATGTATTTTTTCTTTTTAGATTTATCTTGTGTATAAACGATTAATTCGTCTTTTGTTAAAAACTCATCGGCAATTTCTTCGGCAATACGCATAATTCCACCACCATTTCCACGTAAATCGAAAACCAAGGTTTTCATTCCTTGCCCAACTAAATTATCTAAGGCTTGATGAACTTCTTTTGCAGAATTTTCGGAAAAACGAGTTAATTTTATATAACCCATGTCTTTTGTTAGCATGTGTTCGCCCGTAACCGTTGCAATTGGCACAATAGTGCGTTTTAGTTTTACGGTAATTGGTTTCTTATCTCGAATAACTGATAAATTAATTTCTGAGTCTTTTTTACCTTTCAATAAAGTTTCAATCGTTTTATTATCTTTCGCAATTAACGATTGATTGTCTACCGAAATAAGTTGATCTCCGAATTGTAATTTACCTGTATTCGCAGTTCCTGGAATCGTGCGTTCTACAATTATTGTATCACTCAAAACTCTAAATTGTACGCCAATACCTACAAATTCACCTTTTATTTGCTCTTCTGCTTGTTGCACTGATGCCTTGTTGATATATGTGCTGTGCGGATCTAATTTACCAACCATATAGTTGATTGCATCATCAACCAAACTATCCGAATTAATTTCATTTACATATTCGTTGTCTATCAAAGATACTAATCGACGAATTTTTTGTTCGTTATCCGAATATTGCAAACCAATGATATCTTTGTTATCATCAAGTGCAAAATCGTATTTTTTACCGACTAAAAATCCTACCAGAAATATGATGATAACCAGTAAAAAAATGTTAATAACTTTGAAAAAACCTTTCATCTAATTGTATAATTCTTCTTCTGTGATTTGCTGAATTGTAACGCCTGCTTGCTCTAAAAACTCTAATCCAGAAATATCTTTGTATTGTTGTATGTAAACAATACGTTTGATACCTGCCTGCAGAATTAGTTTACTACAATCTTTACAAGGCGACAAAGTGATATACAAAGTCGCGCCCTCTGCGGATTGAGTTGATGTGGCACATTTTAGAATGGCATTTGCTTCGGCATGTAAAACATACCATTTTGTGTTTATTTTTTCATCTTCGCAATCATTTTCAAAACCACTTGGAGTTCCGTTGTATCCATCCGAAATAATCATTCGATTTTTAACAATAATTGCACCAACTTTTTTACGTTGGCAATAAGAAAGATTTGCCCATTCGAAAGCCATTTTCAAATAAGCAACATCGTATCGTAATTGTTTTGCTAAATTCTTTTCCATTTAAGCTTCTTCTTTTCTTTTAGTCCATAATGGTGGAATAAAAAACGGTAAAGGATTTCGGAAAAATGCTTTGATTGTATGCGAAATCATCGTGAAAATTTTATAAAAAGGTATATTATTAGAGCGCATTGCCATAAGTAATGATAAAGTAAAACTTACTAAAAAGTTACACCAACCTATCATAAAAATGGCTATAAAACCAATAATTATTGGACCTACATCAAAATGATAACCCATTCCTCCAATACCCATAGCAAAATTACCAGCAGCAAAAGTAATGTGTCGAATATCAAAAGGTTGACCTGTAAAATCTCCTACTAAAAATGCACATCCCATCATAAAACCGAAGGCAACATTACCAACAATACCACCCATATTTTTTTCAACCCAATTCGAAATTCTTCTTCTTTTACGGATTGAAAATGTTTTTTTAAGAATTGGATGATTGTAAATACGTTCGGGTATATTATTGAAACGCTGACTGTTAATTGTCATTCCAGAAATTAATCCTGAAAGAAATAAAAATGTCCCTGCAATTCCTCCAAAATAGAAAATATGCCAATCCATTGTTACAACTTCTTCCCAATAATGATAAGCTTTTGAGTATTTTAAAACCTCAAAACCAAGTATTGTATTCAGTAAATAAAATATACCAAACGAAACTGCAAAACCTGCAACTACGTTTCCTAAAAAAGCAATCATTTGGCTTCGTACCAATTGCGCAAATAAGGTTGTAAAATCTTTTATATTAAGATCTGATCCTGATTTTGGAACTAATGATTGTGCTAAACGTGCCGCTGTCATAGAGGGTTGTTTGGTAGCTAGCGTCATGTGCGTTAAATATATCGTACAAAAACCTACTGCATAATTTATACTAAAGAAAAATGCTTTGAATAAAGGCGATGTATCATGTACATTTCCAATTCCTGTTTTTATAAAACATAAAAAAGAAACGATTAAACCACCACCACAAGCTGTCCAAAACATCTTGTTGTATTCTTTCGCCGTTTGTGTTATATATTTTTCTCCCGTTTTACCATTATGATAGGTTACCAAAAATGTAATCAAATAAACTGTTGAGCTTAATTGGTTACTCATAAAGTTTTTGGGCGCATAAAATTCTGTCCATTTTTTAGTTGCTAAACTATAAAATGAGATAATTCCGTGCATTCTAAGTTCGTTATAACTATTTAATATCGTTTGTAAACGAACCAATTGTTGTTGCAAACGATTAAGTTTTGCTGCAACTTTTAACGAAATTCCTTTGTAATCTTTTTGAGTTAAAATATCATTTAAGGTATGCTTACATTTTGAAATACTCTCTTTAATTTGGAGCATATCAAAACCCGCTTGCGGACTTTCAATAATATTACTAATCTGCATGGATAGTTTAGAAAATGAATTATCTAAATAATTAACTTCAGAACTATAACGCATCATTTCTTTGTCCGAAAAACCGCCCGTAATACGCACTGTTAGGATAGAAATTGCTTGTAATAATTGATTTTGTATGTTGGATGTATTTTTCTTGAATTGCTCTTCGGGAATATCTTGGTAAAGAACTTCGAAGAATTTTTTCCATCGATCTCTGGGAATTATACGCAATGAGGTTAAATTCTTCGAGTTATAAAATATTTCATTTACAACTGAAGTTAACTCATTATTATCTTCGATATCTGGTAAAACCGAATCCATTATTTTTTTTCTAAACAATGAAAACAAACTGTCTTCTACGTGAATACCACTATCAACCAAATAACTAACGAAATTTATTTTGCCAAAAGTATTTTCTAATTCTTCTCTTAAAATTAATCTATAAGTAGAATTGGTTTGTAATTTTGAGATTAGATCGTCAATGAAAGAAATTGAATCGGGATAATCTTTTCGTGCTTTTTCTAATAATCTTATGATAAAGCTCTTTTCGTATTTTTTATTTTGTTCAAATATAGAATCTAACGCCATACTTTAATTTCTTCATTCTGTGTACAAAAATAAAAAACTTATACCACTAAGCAGTATAAATTTATAGAAATAAAAAGGTGACTCTTTTTTTGAATCACCTTTTGTATATATTAAAATTTAAAGTTCTTTTTATCTATTGCAGGATTAATCTTTATATCCGAAAAACGAATGATATATTCGCCGCCTTCGGTAGGTTTTCCTAGTATTTTGGTAGCAAAAGAAAGTCCATTAAACATTTTGAAATTTGAGTAATAAAGCGTCTCTTCTTTATTTTTTTCCATCACAATTTCATAAGAATTTTTATCAAAACAATAAACTGTTGAGTTCGCATTTTTTGTTAATTCGACTTTATAACAACTATTTTTTTGATCGTATTTTTCTGTTCCAACGTATTTTACTTTAAATCCTTTTTGTTTGTATTTCAATACATCCGAATCAAAAGCGTCTGGTTTATACTCTGGTACAACTACATTTTTGTTTGCAACTTCGCTATATGTCCAGCCATTTTCACCATCATAACCTTCGTTCAAAATCTCTTTACCATTCATAACAAAAACCACTTTTTTATTGTATGGTCTTTGGTGATAAATAATCATAGGATATGTGTCTCCGATATTTATAATAGCTTCTCCTTTGAGAATAATACTGTTCAAATTATTCCAAGCTGCTTCACCTCCTGTTTTTTGTATATGTGTTTCGATTATTTTATCTGCATCTTGTCCAAAAACAGCTACAGAAAATAAGGATAACACAATTGTACTCAACTTCATTTTCAACATAAGAACTTTTTTTCGTTTATAATTGGTTGAACAATATACAAAACAAATTTAAAGTTCTACTTATCCAAACAAGAGTTTAATCTAATTTAACCTCAATATGCGACCAGTTTTCTCCTCTTAAAATGCGGTAAACTTGTCCTTGTGAAATATTAAATTGTTTTGCCAAAGTAGAAATTCTGGCCTTTCTGTTAGGATCCATTAATTTCTTTTTAAGACGAATTACCTGAGCTTCTGTTAATTTACTATTTGGAATACTGTCTAAACGAGAACGTCCTTTCATCATTCTAAATAAATCTTTGTTATGCTCTTTCCATTCGTCCAAAGTAGCCCACTTTAAATTGTCTAACGTGTTGTTTAATTTATTGTGGTCAAGATGTACAACATATTCCTTATTTTCTTGATTTGGCAAGAAAGTTTCGGCTATCATTTTGTGTACATATTTTGCTGTTCTTTTACCATCAGCTTTCGTTACCCATATTGCGCGGTAACCATTGTTGATTGCTCCTTCTAAAATTTTATACTTGTCTTGACCTGTATAAAGTTTTTTAACTAAGCCGTCTTTTGAAACCAAAAAAGATCTTTTTTCAATTAAACCTTCGGCTCCGTATTCTTTCCATGAATCACTCATAATCACTATTTTAACTTACGTTTACATTTTACAACAACATTCATACCGAAATCATTTTTTTAATCTTAATTTTTAAATAAATGAGGTCAATATTTTTTATTTTTTAGTATCGATTTCGATGCAAAGATAGTTTATATATAGTTTATTGATTATTTTTTAACAATATCGGTTAGATATTTTTTTGCTCGTTCCAAATCTTCAGGCGTGTCAATTCCGACACCAATAAAATCAGTTTCAATTACTTTGATTTTCATTCCATATTCTAAATAACGCAATTGTTCTAATTTTTCGGCTTTTTCATTTTGACGCATTTCAAATTTAGAGAACTTTAACAAAGCCTCTTTTCTAAACGCATAAATACCAATGTGACGAAAATAGTTTGGTGCAAAATTAGTTTCGCGTGCAAAAGGAATTGGACTTCTAGAAAAATACAAAGCAAAATCTTTATAATCTGACACAACTTTTACAAAATTGGGATTATTAATTTCCTCTTCCTTATTAATAGGTTCTTTTAAAGTTGCCACATCAACAGTTTTACCATCTTCTCCATCAAAAGAAGAAAGAATATCTGCCAATGCTTTTTTATTAACAAAAGGTTCATCTCCTTGCACATTCAGTACAATATCGCACGCTATATTTTCTACAGCTTCTGCAATTCTGTCACTTCCTGTCTCATGATCTTTTAAACTCATAATTGCTTTTCCGCCATGCGAAGAAATTTCATTATAAATAAGTTCAGAATCTGTTACCACAAAAACATCATCAAAAAGCTGTGTTGCAATTACGTTTTCGTACGTCATTCTAATTACAGTTTTATCGCCTAATTGTTGCATCAATTTTCCTGGAAAACGCGACGCAGCGTAACGAGCTGGAATTACGGCTATTTTTTTCACTTTTTTTATTTTCAAATTTCAGTAAATTTAAAATACTATGAGATGAAATCCATCTATATTCAACAAAATAATTATAGTATCTTTGTCAAAATAAATTTTCTGTATGAAGATTGCTTTCAAAATTTTGTTATTTTTGATTTCATTAGGGTTGATTTATATCTTAATCAACGAGTTAAAAATCCAAGGATAAAGAAAAGTTTATGTCAAAAACAGCAACTCAACGTTCGTTAGCGATTATATTATCACACGATATGCTTAGTTATATTACAAAAACAACTGATGGAGAAACAGTTTCTTACTCGGATGTCTATGACTATTCGGTTGATTTTACAAATCTTAACAAAACGGAAATTGAGATTGAACACGAATTACGTTCTAACTTAACATTGTTACAAGAATATGATTTTGTGCACATTTGCTTTTTATCGACAACAATTAACGTTGTTCCAAATCAGTTTTTACATCGTCCATTAGCCGATTTATTGGCTATTTCTAACTACAATCCTATACAATTAGCGATTGATTGTCCTTTAGAAAGTGAAGATGCATCTATTGTTTACAACATTCATTATCCGTTAAAAGACATTTTACTTTCGTTACCAAATTTACAAAACGCGCGTTTGTATCATTCGGGTAAATTTTTGATTGATTATGGTAAAATTAATTCCAAAGAAGACGAAATTTACATCAATTTGATGCATCAAAAATTAGAAGTTTGCATTTTACATAAAGGAGATTTTATTTTTTATAATTTATTTGAAACAAAAACCAAAGAGGACTTTTTGTTTTACATTTTGTACACATTAAATCAATTAAATATCAGTCCAAATAACGTTTCATTATTTGCTTTTGGTGATCTTTTAAACTCGCCAGAATATTATGAAACGCTTAAAAAATACATCAGAAATGTTAGTTTTAACAATGATGATAAACAATTAGGGCAATATTTTACATTATATAAATTATTCGAATGCGAATTATTTCAGGAACATTAAAAGGAAAAAGAATTACCGCACCAACCAATTTACCGGTGCGCCCAACTACAGATTTTGCCAAAGAGGCATTATTTAACATTTTGAACAACGAGTGGTATTTTGACGAGATTACGGTTTTAGATTTATTTTCTGGAATTGGAAGTATTTCGTTAGAATTTGCCTCGAGAGGAGCAAAAAAAGTAACTTCAGTTGATAATTTTTACGGTTGTATTAAGTTTTTAGATGAAACAAGTAAACAGTTAAAATTAGACGAGAAAATTACAACTATAAAAAGTGACGTTCTAAAATATTTGGAAAAACCAGCAACAAAAAAGTTTGATATTATTTTTGCTGATCCTCCTTATGATTTAGAAATAGAAGCTTATAAAACAATTGTAGAATTAATTTTCAAGAATGAGTGGTTAGAAGAAGGTGGAAACTTTGTTTTAGAACATCCTTCTACTATTACTTTTGAAGATTTACCACATTTTGTACAACACAAAAAGTACGGAAACGTACACTTTTCTTTCTTCGAGTAAAAAACACAATTTTATATTATTATTAACAAATCGGCTATAGATGATATCTATCAGCCGATTTATTTTTTATTTAAACTAAGTCTAATTAAATTTGCAGTGTTAATTTTATTTAGAATAAATACACATAATGATATGAAAAAGAATTCAATTCTACTTACAACTATAGCTCTACTTAGTTTTTCTTCTGCTTTTGCACAAGAACACGAAAAAGAGAAAAAAGATACAGTTAACGATTTACAACAAGTTGAAATTTTTGGAGATCGTAACAAAAAACAAAGAGGATTAGAAATGATTACACGTTTCCCTGGAAATCCTCAAGATCAAGTTCAATCAATTTCAACAATTTCTGAAAAATTAATCGAGGAACAAGGTGCATTAACTATTACTGATGCAGCTCGTAATGTTCCTGGAGTTACTTTATTTGGAAATTATGGAGGATATAAAGAATCTATGTCTATCCGTGGATATCGTGGAACACCAGTTTTAAAAAATGGAGTTAGAATGGACTCTGATTTTAGAACTGCTGGAGCTATTACAGATATGCAAGGAGTAGAATCTATACAAGTTATAAAAGGTGCTGCATCTATTACACAAGGTGTTGCAACTGGTTTAGGTTCTGCTGGTGGAGTTATAAATATTGTTACAAAAACACCTCGTTTTAACAACGAAAAAGAAGTTGGTTTACGCTACGGTAGCTGGAATAATGTAAGAGCAACTTTTGATTTACAACAAGTTTTAGATAATGATAAAAAGTTTGCGTTTCGTCTTAATGGAGCTTATCAATATGGTGAAAGCTACAGAGATGTAATCGAAACAAAAAAGCATTACATTAATCCTTCATTTGCATGGCGTCCAGATGATAAAACGGAAGTTGTTGTACAAATGGATTATTTAAGAGTAAATGGTGTTCCAGATAGAGGTACTGTAAATTTAGCGGCAGATGATACTGAAGCTTTATTTGATATGGGTCATAAGTTTTTAGGAACTCAATATGATAAAACTATCATGGATAATTTAACATATTCTGCTTGGATTAATCGTCAAATTACAGATAAAATTAATTTCCGTGTTGCATATTTTGGTTCATTCTTTACAAATGACAACACAGCTACAGCTTTAGTAAAAAGTGACAAAAAAAATCTAAACTTAATAGATAGAACACTTGGTAGATCATTTAATGATGACCGTAGTACAGCTATACAAGCCGATTTAATGGGTAAAGATTTTAATTTCAATGATTTTAAATGGTCTTGGCAAGTTGGTTATGATTATTCATACGACAGAAGTACTTCTAGAAGCGCAGCAGGAATTGGAAGTTATAAAGAAGCAGGCGTAACAAAATATTATATTCCACAAGCAAATGTTTTTGGAGATATTCAAAACAATATCAACTTATCACCAGAATTGCTTAAAAATTTAGAGTTAAGAGATTATACAGGTGCACCAACATATAACTATTATTATGGTTTTATGACGCAACAACATTTATCTTATAAAGATTTTATTAAAGTAATTGGATCTTTACGTTACTCTTACTCTATCAGTAATCATGATAATGCTGTAGATCCAATGATTGGTTTAATGATTTCTCCTATCAAAAATATTAATTTCTTTGGTTCATTTACGACAAGTACAAGTTTAAGATCTGCAATGAATTTGTTAGAAAATGGAGGTCGTGTAGGTTCTTCTAAAACAAATCAATTTGAAACAGGTGTAAAAACATCTTGGTTTAATGACCGTTTAAGAGCAAATGCAACGTACTTTAATATGAATAACAAAAATCTTTCATATACAGTTTATAATGCAGACGGATCAAATACAACAGATCCTACAACAGGAGAAAATTTATATGGTTTAGCAGGTAATTTAAAACGTCAAGGTGTAGAATTAGACATATCTGGACGTCCATTATCTAATGTACAAGTATTATTAGGATATGCATATTTAGATGCGCGCTACGAAGATTCACCAGCTTATATGGAAGGTTCTGCTCCTATGAATGCGCCAAAACATACAGCAAATGCATGGGTACAATATAAATTTCAGAACACAAATTCTTTTGTAGACGGTTTATCTTTATCTGTAGGTGCTTACTATGTTGGTAAAAGACCAGTTAACGAATACACTAAAAAGACAATTATTCATAACACAACGCCAGGAGTAAAACCATTTGATATGCCAGAATATACAACGCTTAACGCACAAGTTGGATATTCTCTAAAACGATTTGACTTCCGTTTATTCTTCAATAATATTACAGACGAAATCGGATACAACTCATATTACCGTGGTGGGTACATCAATCAAATTGATCCATTTAACATGGCTGGACAAATTGTTTTCAAATTCTAATTTTTCTTAGAGTAAATATATTTTATACATTTTTAATACAAAGCGACAATTTAGTAAAATTGTCGCTTTTATTTTTTAGAGAATTAGCTTAACTTTCCTCAAATTTATTATTTAACATGAAAACAAAACTTACAACATTATTAATATTACTTTGCTCTATTTTTAGTTTTGCACAACAAACAGAAAACACTTTAAAAACAATTCCAGAATTTTCGTTTGTAAAAATGCAATCAGACGGAATTTTTAGTTCGAATGATATCAAAAAAGGAAAAAAAACATTGATTGTTTTATTTTCACCAACCTGCATACATTGCCAATTAGCATTAAATCATTTAAGTAATAATTTTGATTATTTAAAAGACACGCAAGTTATTTTGGTTTCAGAATATAAGGCCGACGAAGTTTTACCTTTCTTAAAAGAACATGCACCAAAATTTGTAGACAATAAAAATGTCGAATTATTGTACGATTCTAATTACGAATTTGCACCAATATTTCAGCCAACATCTATCCCTACATTTTATTTGTTTGACAAAGACAAAAGCTTGTTAACTATCAAAAAAGGTTCGGTAGAAGCAAATCAAATCTTTACATATTTAAAATAAAAAGAAATATAACAATATAAAAAAAGCGATTCAGAAATTTCTGAATCGCTTTTTATTTTATGATTAACTAAGTAATATTATTTACCTTGTTGTTGAGCTGCTTGAGCTTGTATTTGCTCTTGTAATGCTTTAATTTGCTCTTCAGACATTCCTTGTCCACCTGCACCTGGCTGACCTGCTGGAGCTGGTTGACCTTCTTTGATATCGATTAACTCTACTTCAAATTCTAATGCTTGGTTTGGTCCAATTTGTCCTCCAGGAGCTCCCATTTCACCGTAACCTAAGTTAGCAGGAATATAGAATTTGTATTTTGCACCTTTTGTCATTAATTGTAAACCTTCTGACCAACCTGGAATAACTTGGTTTAATGGAAATTCAACTCCACCTTTTGCTTCAGGGTTTTTGTCTGTACTATCAAAAACTTTACCTGTAGCTAATAATTTACCTGTATATTTTACTTTAACAATGCTGTTAATGTTTGGTTTAACACCAGTTCCTTCTTTTTCTACAACATAAACTAAACCAGAAGCTGTAGTTTTAGCACCAGAAACTTTCTTTTTCTCATCGATTAATTTCGTTGATTCGTCAGAATTTTTCTTTACTAATTTTTGTTGATTATTTTTAGCATATGTATCTAAAATACCCATACCAGCTTCTTGTGTAATCAATAATTTTTTGTGTCTAACAACATCCATAATCCCTTGAACAATGATGTCTTTGTCCATTTGATCTAATTGTTGTTGATTGATTACAGTTTCTATTTGTTGACCAACTTGTTGACCAATCGCATAAGATTCTCTTCCATCTTTTCCAGATTTTAAGTAATCTCTGATCCCTTTTTCTAATTGATCATAATTGATACTGTCAGTTTCAACTAAACGCCCTCCAAGACCTTTGATTTGCTCACCAAGACCAGTACCAAATGCGTATGACGCCTTTTGATCGTCACTTTCTAATTTGTCTACAGATTTTCCTTTGTTACAAGACGCTAACGACGCAACAACAAAAATCCCTAAAAGAACTTTTTTCATTATTTATAAAAATTTAGTGCAAGTTTAATAAGAAACTTTCATTATTCATACAAATCTAACCCAAATTCTTCTTTTAATTTTAATAAAAGTGGGTTTTTATCGGATAACTTCTGAAATTTATCCTTTTTAGATAGAATATGATTTTCTGCTTCCTTCTCTGATAACTTAATTTGAATCGTAAAATAATGATTTTTAAGCTGTGTTCGCAAACTATTTCTAATACGATCACGGTAAACCTCAAACTCTTGCTCAGAAGAATGTGAACTAAACTCAAAAATAATTTCATTTTCGATAACTTCAAGATTTGTCGTCATCAAAGCATTATAAGACGGTATATTGTGTTCGATTTTTAATCGATCCAAAAACTTTTGCCAACTTTCTTTTACTTGATCAAGATTAAAAACTTCGCGAGGTAAATCATTTCGCAAAATTTCTTCTTGAAACTCTTCTACCTTATTTCCTGGCAATGCCATTTTAAGACTAAAAGAGCCCGAACCGTTACTTTTTATTGGTTTAGAAGCGCGCGTATATTGCTTTACTTCTTCCTCTATAACCGCATTTCTGGCAACAGTTTGATTTGTATTTTGTTGATTATTTGTTTGAACAGCCTGATTTTGAACAATGTTTGGAACTACTACATTCGAAACATTTTGTTGATCTGCTGTTAAATAGAATGTTGGTGGTACTATTCTATACTTTTTTTTTTAAGACCATTTTCATTCGCCGTTAAAGAAGCTAATTGCATCAACGCAATTTCTACTGTTAAACGTGGATTTTTACTAGCTTTATAATTTAAATCTGCTTCGTTACAAATTTCAATTGCTCCAAATAAAAACGTCGCCGCACATTTTTGTGCATGTTCTAAATATTTTGCTTTTATACGTTCTCCAACTTCTAGTAAACTAACGGTATTCGCCGTTTTTGCCATTAACAAATCACGGAAATGCGCGCCTAAACCAGAAATAAATAAATGTGCATCAAAACCTTTGTTCAAAATATCATTCAATTGTAACATCGCTTGCGGAATATCATTCTCTAAACAAGCGTCTGTCATTTTAAAATAATAATCGTAATCTAAAACATTTAGATTTTCGGCAACAGCAGTATATGTTAAATTTTTATTGGTAAAAGTTACCATTCTGTCTAAGATAGACAACGAATCACGTAACGCACCATCAGCTTTTTGTGCGATTAAATGCAACGCATCATCTTCAAAAGTAACATGTTCTTTTTCGGCAACATTTTTCAAGTGACCTTTTATATCTTCGACACTAATGCGTTTGAAATCATAAATTTGACATCTTGAAAGAATTGTAGGAATAATTTTATGTTTTTCTGTAGTTGCCAATATAAAAATTGCATGCGCTGGCGGTTCTTCTAATGTCTTTAAAAAAGCATTAAAAGCCGCTGTAGACAACATATGCACCTCATCAATAATATACACGCGGTATTTACCAATTTGAGGAACAATACGAACTTGATCAATCAAATTACGAATATCATCAACCGAATTATTTGACGCAGCATCTAACTCAAAAATGTTGAAAGCAAAATCTTGATCGCCATCTAATCCATTTTCTTCGTTAATTTTTCTTGCCAAAATTCGCGCACATGTCGTTTTACCAACACCTCTTGGTCCACAGAACAAAAGTGCTTGCGGCAATTGATTTGTTTTAATTGCCTGTTCTAATGTATTTGTAATCGAAGATTGTCCTACGACATCTTCAAAATCCAGTGGGCGGTATTTTCTGGCTGAAACAACAAAATTTTCCATACTAATGGCAAATATAATGGTTTTAATTTTTCTATAAAAAAAAGAAAGGATAAAGTAAAATTAAATACTTTTCGTTAGATTCGTCCTTAAAGATTTATTATTTTTGCGATAATATACTCAACCTTACAAATGGCTATAAAAAACACACAGGAAGTTCCTAAAACTCCCAAAAAACAAATCATAAAAACAATTGTCGGTATTATTTTTTTAGTACTCGGACTTTTATTATTTATTTCATTTATTTCTTATTTTTTTAATGGATTAATTGACCAAAGTCAAATTACAGATTTATTAGATAAAAATGATCCTGCCGAAAATGTATTCGGAAAATTTGGAGCCTTACTTGGCGAAATTTTTATTTTACAAGGAATTGGTGTTGTCGCCTTTTTTATTCCGGTTTTCTTTATTCTTTTAGGAATTAAAATTGCTACAAATTGGAAAAAAATTAAACCTTTTACAACGCTTTATCAAAGTATATTTTTTATGATTTGGTTGCCAGTTTTATTTGGTTGCATTTTTCCAGATCAACACATGCTTTGTGGTGTAATGGGTTTCGAAATCAATGATTTTTTAAATAGTTTTATTGGTAAACTTGGTGTTATCTTGTTACTTATTGTTAGTTTGATTATTTATTGTGTGATTCATTTTAGAGTAACTTATGAAACGTTACAAGAAAAAATGGAAGAACGCGCAAAGCAAAAAGAAATTGAACGAATAGAAAAAGAGCAAGAGCGTCTTAAGAAAGAACAAATTGAGCTAAGACAGCGTAAAGAGCAAGAAGAACAAGAAAAAATAAATAAATTTAATCAAGATGCAGAAACGCAACAAGAGAAAGATGCGTTAGAAGAATTAAACTTGATTAAAGAAACTGAAGACAAAGCAATTCAATCTCATCGCATTAATCCTGATGAAGCTTTTAGCCAAAATTTCACAGTTAATCAACCAAAAGAGGAAGAACAAGTTGATGAAATGCCACTAAACATAACGACTTTAGTTGTTGATGAAATTGATGATAATGATGAAGTAGATTTTACACCAACTTACGAAGAAGAATTAGTTGATGAACAAGAAAATACAGATTCTGCAAACGGTGTTGAGCTTAAAATTACTCAAATTGACGAAGAAGAAACTTTAGAGCAAACTTCTGCAAGATTGGTACAAGAGCAAGGCGAATACAATCAACGTTTAGATTTACCAAATTTTCAGTTTCCTCCTATTTCGATGTTAAAGAAATATGACACTGGAAATACGTTAATCGATCAAAAAGAATTAGAAGTTAATAAAAATAGAATTATCGAAACCTTAAGAAATTATGGAATCGAGATTGCGTCTATTACAGCAACCATAGGGCCCACAGTTACTTTATACGAAATTGTACCACAAGCAGGAGTGCGTATTTCTAAAATTAAAAACTTAGAAGACGATATAGCACTTAGTTTATCTGCGCTTGGTATTCGTATTATTGCGCCAATTCCTGGTAAAGGAACAATTGGTATCGAGGTTCCGAATAGTAATCCTTCGATGGTTTCTATGCATTCAGTTATTGCTTCTCAAAAATTTCAAAATTCGGATATGGAATTGCCAATTGCTTTTGGTAAAACAATTACGAATGAAACTTTTATTGCTGATTTAGCAAAAATGCCTCACTTGTTGATGGCTGGTGCAACTGGACAAGGAAAATCTGTTGGATTAAATGCAATTATTACATCGTTACTTTATAAAAAACATCCATCCGAATTAAAATTTGTAATGGTCGATCCGAAGAAAGTAGAATTAACACTTTATTCGAAAATAGAACGTCATTATTTAGCGAAATTACCAGATGCCGAAGAAGCGATTATTACAGACAATGCGAAAGTTATTAACACGTTAAATTCGCTTTGTATTGAAATGGATGATCGTTACGATTTATTAAAAAATGCATTTGTTCGTAATATAAAAGAATACAACGCGAAGTTTAAGGAACGAAAATTAAACCCAGAGCAAGGCCACAGATTTTTACCTTATATTGTATTGATTGTTGATGAATTTGCAGATTTAATCATGACTGCAGGAAAAGAAGTTGAATTGCCAATAGCGCGTTTGGCGCAATTAGCGCGTGCCGTTGGTATCCATTTAATTGTTGCAACTCAGCGTCCATCGGTTAATGTAATTACAGGAACTATCAAAGCCAATTTCCCGGCTCGTGTTGCTTTTCGTGTAACGTCTAAAATCGATTCGAGAACAATTTTAGATTCTCCAGGTGCTGATCAACTTATTGGTAAAGGAGATATGTTATTTACAACCGGAAATGATTTGGTTCGTTTGCAATGTGCTTTTGTTGATACACCCGAAGTGGATAAAATTACCGAGTTTATTGGTGAGCAACGTGGTTATCCAGATGCGATGCATTTACCAGAATATGTTGGCGAAGAAAGTAATTCTAATTTAGATATTGATTTATCTGATCGCGATGTATTGTTTGAAGATGCAGCACGATTAATAGTTATTGCACAACAAGGTTCAGCATCATTATTACAACGAAAATTAAAATTAGGATATAACCGCGCTGGTCGATTAATTGATCAATTAGAAGCTGCTGGTATTGTTGGACATTTTGAAGGAAGCAAAGCGCGTCAAGTATTAATACAAGACGAAATTAGTTTGGAACAGTTGTTGAATAATTTGAATTAAATTTATTAAAAACAGAATAGAAAAATCAATTGTATGAAAAAAATTATTTATACTTTCATACTCTTATTAGTAGGGGTTGGAACTTTAAATGCACAATCGGCAAAACAAATTTTAGACAAAGTTTATACAAAATATACAAACGCAAATTCATATTACATCAAGTTTGATTTTAATCATACAATAAACGGAAAATTGACAGCTCGTTCGGGAGAAGTTTATTCGATGAAACAAAAATTTAATTTGAATGTTGGCGATATCAATCAAATTTTTACAGGAAAAGAATTAATCACTGTTTCTAAAGATGATAAAGAAGTGACAATTTCTGATGCATCAAACACAGATGATTTCTTAACACCAACAAAAGTTTTAAACACATATCGTTCGGGATACAACTATGCTTTGGCGGATAAAATAAAAGTAGGAAACCAAACAATTCAACACATCAAATTAACTCCAACAGGTTCATCTAGTATGAAACATTGTATTTTGGGTGTTAATACTGCAAATAATCAAATTTACGATTACAAAGAAGTTGGTAAAAATGGAGAAACTACATCTATCATAGTAAAAGATTATCTTGAAAATTTACTTATTCACAAAAGTTACTTTAACTTTGACCAAAAGAAATATAAGTCGCAAGGCTATATTATTACTCAATTATAATCAATGTTAAAGAAGCTTGACTGGTATGTAATTAAGACCTTTTTGGGTCCGTTTATTTTCATTTTTAGTGTTCTATTTTTTATCTTTATCGTTCAATTCGCTTGGCAACAAATGGAAAAATTTGTTGGTAAAGGATTAGAGTGGTATACGATTGCAGAATTACTTTTCTATTTAGGTATCAACGTTGTTCAGTTAGTTTTACCGTTAACAATCCTTTTAGGATCTATTATGACGATGGGTGGATTGGGCGAACGCTACGAATTAGCTGCCATGAAAGCATCTGGAATTTCGTTAACACGAATTCTTGCACCACTATTTGGTTTAATCATGTTAATGGCTGTCGGACTGTATTTTTTCGGAGACAAAATGATGCCTTTTTCGCAACAAAAAGCACGAACAATTTTTTATAATATTCTACAGACAAAACCTGCAATGAATATTAAAGAAGGTGTTTTTATTGAGTCTATTCCTGGCTTTCAGATGAAAATCAATAAAGTTTCGGGAGAAAATTCAGAAAAATTAGAAGATGTTTTTGTGCATCAAAATTCTCCTTTTGGCGAAAACACTATGACTATTTTATCTAAAAAAGGAAATCTTGCGCCAGATAAAAAAGATAATCGTTACTTAAAAATGGAACTTTACGATGGTATTGCATATTCGGATAACATCAAAAATAAAAATCAGCAAGAACGTCTTCGTCAAGAAAATCAATACACAAAATTTGATACTTTAAATTATTATATTGACATCTCTGACATTTTAAATTCAGGAAAAGATGAAGATCCAGGAGGTTCGTACAAATATTTGGACGGTAAAGGTCTTCGTCATTTGATTGATTCGTTAAACACCGATTATAAAAAATACTACAAAGAATTACAAAAAAATACATTTACACAGAACTATTATTTTGCCAATAAAACAAAAGAAGTTGACTCTGTAAAAACCAAAATGATTTTTGATTTAAAAGAATATAGTCCCGCTGATAAGGACAGAATTTTAAATCAAGCAGTACAAATGGTTAATCGTGACCAAGAAAATTTAAATTTTTCGCTACAAGAAATTGTTAACCGCGAAAAATTATATTCTAAAGTTAACATTCATTATCAACGTAACTTTTCGTACGCTGTTACATGTATTATTTTCTTTTTGATTGGCGCTCCGTTGGGTGCAATTGTTAAGAAAGGTGGAATTGGAATGCCCGTTATTATTTCGATTATTATTTTCGTTATTTATTTTATCATCAATTTTTCTGCGGAAAATATGGCGAAAAACGGTAATCTAGATCCTACAATAGCTGCTTGGGCGGCTAATATTATTGCCTTACCATTCTCTTTACTTTTCTGTTATAAAGCAAATCAAGATTCGGAAATCTTTAATATTAGTGTTTACATCGATCCTATTGTAAAATTCTTTAGTAAATTAAAAAAGACAAACAAAAGCGGGGAGCATTCTCGTTATCAATAAACAAATAAAATGGAAAAAATATCATCTCAATTAAACACAATTTCAGAAGCTTTAGAAGACCTAAAACAAGGAAAAGTTATCATTGTTGTTGACGATGAAGATCGTGAAAATGAAGGAGATTTCCTATGTATAGCCGAATTTGCAACGCCAGAAGTAATCAATTTTATGGTTACACACGGACGCGGTTTAGTTTGTACACCACTTACACAACAAAGATGTAAAGCATTAGGTCTTGACTTAATGGTTGGACACAATACAGCGATTTACGAAACTAACTTTACCGTTTCTGTCGATTTACAAGGACACGGATGTACAACTGGTATTTCTGCTTCGGATAGATCAAAAACAATACAAGCTTTAATCAATGAAGATACAAACCCAGATGATTTAGGTAAACCAGGACACATTTTTCCACTTATTTCGAAAGATGGTGGTGTTTTGGTGCGCATGGGACATACAGAAGCGGCTGTAGATTTGGCGCGCATGGCTGGTCATTATCCTGCGGGTTGTATTGTAGAAATTCTGAAAGAAGATGGCGAAATGGCTCGTCTTCCTGAATTATTAGATATTGCCAAGAAATTTGATCTTAAAATTGTTTCTATTGAGGATTTAATCGCTTATCGATTAGAAAACGAATCTTTAGTAAAAAGAATTGAGCAATTTCCTGCAAAAACTAAATATGGTGAGTACGAATTAGTAGCTTATCAACAAACCAATAACAGTCAAGTACATTTTGCGTTAACAAAAGGAAAATGGACAAAAGAAGATGTTGTTCCGGTTCGTGTAAAATCTACAAATAGTTATTACGATTTATTTAGCGCGTTGCAAAATGGCGAAACTCCTTTGTTAGAAAAAGCAATGAATATTATTAATGAAGAAGGAAAAGGTGTTATTATTTTTATCAATAATATTCAGAATTCTGAATTAGTAGAACAAAAATTAGAGATTTTTAAAAGCTTTTCTGAAGGAAAATCTAAATCGGGTGTTTTACCTGCTGATGAAAAAGACCACGGAATTGGTTCTCAAATTATCAAAGATTTAGGTATTCAGAAAATGAATTTAATTACACGTAAACCAGAAGAACCACATACTACGCAATATGGTTTGGAGATTGTGAAATGTTCTCAATTATAAAAAAATAAGATCTTTATATATAAAATCCGTTCAAAAAATTTTGAACGGATTTTTTTATTTTTAAATCAATTATATCGTATTTTTATTCAAATTGATAATATGATAAAATATCTTTTTACGCTTTTATTTATACAATTTGGTTTTATATTAACGTTTGCTCAATCACAAGATAAAAAATGGGCTGAAGAGCATTTTGAAAATAAATATGTAGAACAAGAATATAAAAAATCTAAAAATAAGATAAAATATTTAAGCGAAAATTTTTACACATATAAAGAAGATACAATTTCAACAGAAGATAATGCAGTAATGAATATGTTAATTTCTAATAATTTATTATTTCCATTATATAACAACTCAGATAAAATTTCTCGTACTTATTTTTTTAGAAATTTAATAGAAATCAACTCTAATCTTCCAGAAAATATAAAAAGATTTAGTTTTTGGTTAAATTCTTCATGCATAAAAGATATAGATACTGTATGTCTAAACAATCCTAGGTTATACTATATCGAAATAAAAAGTACACTTTTAAATCATGATAATTTATCAGAGTTTTACAAAAATTCAAAACTAACCTACTTAGGTAAAGGAGGTATTATTCTATAAAAAAATAAAAATGTTCTACATCAAACTAATATTATCAATTAGTATTTTTCTCTCAATTTTTATAAACGAAGGAAAAGCACAAACTAAGGAAATAAATCAAATTGATTCGATAATGAAATACTCAAGTAAAACAGGTGTTTTTAATGGTAATGTTCTTGTTTCTAAAAATAATAAAATTATCTACGACAAATCATTTGGCTATACTGATGAGAAAAAAATAAACAATTTAACAACAAATTACAGATTTAATATTGGTTCTATAACAAAAGAATTTAGTGCAGTTGCTCTAATGCAGTTAAAAGAAAAAGGTAAGTTAAAATTGAATGATACTGTATCAAAATTTTTACCAGAATTACCAAAATGGGCAAATAAAGTTACTATTAAAGATTTATTGCAATACTCAAGCGGAATACCAAATGTTAATTGGAAAAGTATTAAAAACGACAAAGATTTGTATGATGGATTAATGCAAATTGACACCCTTGATTTTGAACCTGGAACAAACTATGATTATAACAACAATAATATATTTTTAAGACAATTCATAATCGATAGAATAACTAAAATGCCTTATAAAGATTATGTAGAAAAATATATATTTAACACATGTAATCTATCTTCTGCATTATTAACACCATTCCAAACTGAAGAAAATATTGCGAAAGGATACAATGCAACTTTAGTACAAGACAAACCTGATTTACCAATAACTGGAGGTACTTACATCACAACTTCGGATTTATTAAAATGGTCAAGCTGTCTATACAATAAAAAGGTAATTAACAAAAAATCAATTTATGAACTTGGACAACACTTTGCTTTACCAGAAACTCAATCTGCTTTAGGGCAAGCTAAATTTAGTAAAACGAAATTAATTCAACATATACATGATGGTAGAGCAGGAAATTATGAAGCAATAATCTATTCGAATATTGAAAAAAAGTTTACAATAATTCTTTTAGACAATAATTATAATGGAAAAATTATTGAGATTTCAGAGGCAATCGCTATGATTCTAAATGATTAAAAAATATAACTATTAAACAAAAAAAAGCAGTTCAATTACTTGAGCTGCTTTTTCTTTTAAATCAATCATAATATTTAATGAGCGCTAGTAAAACGCTTTTCACTAACAAAGTGTAAGATTTTTTGGACGATTTTGGTATTTTTATAAAGGTTCCAATTCATTAATAGAACACTAAATAAAATTACGCCTAATCCATAAATCTGTAAATGTGTTACCACATCATCCGAAAAGAAATAACTTAATGCAACGGCCACAATTGGGTTAACGTAGGCATAAGTAGAAACTTCTACAGCGGGACGAACTTGCAATAACCAAACATACGAACCGAAGGCTAAAATAGAGCCAAACGTTGTAAGATAAGCCATAGATAACCAATCTTCGGTTGTTACGTTACTCAATTCAAATCGAGCATATTCGCCATTTAACATTGCAACGGTATTAAACAAAACGCCAGCAGTTATCATTTGCCAAGCTGTTTTAACCATAATGTGTAAATCTTGTTTTGGTTTTACAACATCCTTTTTTTGCTTGTCTGAGATATGTTTAGAATATAAAGAGCCCAATGTCCAAGCAATGGCACAAATAATCAAAACAATCATTCCTATTGTATTCAAAAATTGTTGTTCTGGATTTACATGCGTAGAAGTTGTTTGTTCGTAAAACAACATCAAAACACCTAAAAATCCTAAAATAACACCTAAAATAGTAGGCAAACTAGAGAAATTTTGTTTCCATTTCGGTTTATCTAAAACGATAAACCATATAGCTGCCGAAGCTGCCATAATAGCGACAATTCCGCTTGGTAAAAATTGTTCGGACCAAATAATACCAGCCATATCAATAAACAAAAGCATAAAACCTGTAAACATACATTGTTTTACAATCTGTTTATTCCACAACTTGTAACCTCTCATTTTACAATATCCCATTAATAAAGTACTCGCCGCGATAAAACGAAACGAACCTAAAATAAACGGGCTAAATCCATGTAAAGCTTTGTCTATAAAAAAATAAGTTGATCCCCAAACTACATAAACCACGAAATAAGCTAGTATAATTAGCATTTTACTTGGTTGACTTCCTTTCATTGCAATCTAAATTTTATTAAACCGTTGGTATAACGATATTCTGTTCTTCTTTTATGGTTTGTAGTACAATTGTTGTTCGTGTAGATGTAATTCCGCCAATTTTACTTAGATGTTGTCTCATTAGCTCTACCAAACCTTCAGAATCGCTTGTTCTAACTTTTATCAAATAACCGTCTTCACCAGCAATATCATGAACTTCTAAAACTTCTGGAATTTCTGCTAATTGTCTTCCTACGGTTTCGTCGCCAATAATATCTATCGTTTTTATAAAAATGAACGAAAGTAATTTTTGTCCAACTGCAACAGGATTTATTTTGGCATGATAAGCAATAATCACATTTTTGTTTTCAAGCTTTTTTACGCGTTCTAAAATTCCTGAAGGTGCCATTCCCAATTCTCTTGCGATATCTGCATTATTAATACGTGCATTATCTTGCATTAATCGCATGATTTTCAAATCGGTAGCATCTAAATTGTATTCTATCTTTTCCATTTCGAGTGCAAAATTAGGTGTTTTTGAATAATATTCAAAATAATTATTCAAAAATGTACATTATTCGTGATATGTTTTTTATTTACTAATAATATTCAAAAAATATGATTTGATATGATCAGTATCTACAAAATAAAAAAAGCTGCCCAAAAATGGACAGCTTATTATTTTAAAAAATTTCGGTTAGAGAATTAGTTTCCTCCTTCTTCCATTTTCTTTTTCAATTCTGCTAATGAATCGATATCTCCTAAAGTAGAAGTTTCGATTGTGTTATTAGAGTTATTGTTGTTGTTATTATTGTTGTTTGATTTCTCAATCTTAACATCTTCCTCACGGAAAGTTGATGTATGAGAAACTACTACACGACGGAATTCTTTGTTGAATTCGATCACTTTGAAAGAAGTTTCTTCTCCTTTCTTAACACGAGAACCATCTTCTTTCTCTAAAGTACGAGCTGGAGCGAAAGCTTCAACATCAGCATCTTCAAATTGGATTGTAGCTCCTTTGTCAAATACGTCAACAGCAGTACCTGTATGAGTTGTTCCTACAGCGTATTTACCTTCGTATTGATCCCAAGGATTATCAGTTAATTGTTTGTGACCTAAAGACAAACGACGAGCTTCTACGTCTAATTCTAAAACTACTACGTCTAAGATATCATCAACCGCACAGAATTCTGATGGGTGTTTGATTTTCTTAGTCCAAGATAAGTCAGAAATGTAGATTAATCCGTCAACACCTTCTTCTAATTCTACGAATACACCGAAGTTTGTGAAATTACGAACTTTACCTTTGTGAGTAGAACCTACAGGGTATTTAGTTGTAATATCAGTCCAAGGATCTGGAGTTAATTGTTTGATACCTAAAGACATTTTTCTTTCTTCTCTGTCTAAAGTTAAAACTACTGCTTCTACTTCATCACCAACTTTTACGAAATCTTGAGCAGAACGTAAGTGAGTTGACCATGACATTTCAGAAACGTGGATTAAGCCTTCAACACCTGGAGCAACCTCTACGAATGCACCGTAATCAGCTAAAACAACTACTTTACCTTTTACTTTATCACCAACTTTTAAGTCAGCATTTAAAGCATCCCATGGATGAGCTTCTAATTGTTTAATACCTAATTGGATACGAGATTTATCTTCGTCGAAATCTAAGATTACAACGTTAATTTTTTGTCCATCTTCTAAAATCTCAGAAGGGTGGTTGATACGAGACCAAGATAAGTCAGTAATGTGGATTAAACCGTCAACACCTCCTAAGTCTACGAATACACCGTAAGATGTGATGTTTTTAACTTCACCTTCTAATACTTGTCCTTTCTCTAATTGAGCAACGATTTCTTTCTTTTGAACTTCAATATCTGCCTCGATTAACGCTTTGTGAGAAACTACTACGTTTTTAAATTCTGGGTTGATTTTAACAACTTTGAATTCCATAGTTTTTCCTACGAATTGTTCGTAATCACGGATTGGTTTAACATCGATTTGAGAACCTGGTAAGAAAGCTTCGATTCCAAATACGTCAACAATCATACCTCCTTTCGTACGAGCTTTGATGTAACCGTTAACAATTTCTTGAGAATCATGTGCTTTATTAACAGCATCCCAAGCGTTTAATGTACGCGCTTTTTTGTGAGATAAGATTAATTGACCGTTTTTGTCTTCACGTTGGTCAACCATTACCTCAACTATATCACCAACTTTTAAATCTTGGTTATAACGGAATTCGTTTAATGAAATTACACCTTCTGATTTGAAGTTGATATCAACGATAGCTTCTTTATCAGTAATACGTACAACTTGTCCTTTGAAAACTTCATTTTCATGTAGTTCTTCTAAAGTTGTGTCATACATTTGCTCTAATTCAGCTTTCTCTTTACGATCAGCTTCATTTAATCCTGATTCGAAAGATTCCCAATCAAAAGATTCTGGTGCTACGTTTTCGTTAGCAGACGCATCTACTACAGGAGCATTAAGAATTACTTCTTGTACTTCCTCTTGTTTTGTTTCTTTAGACATTTTCTAAAAATTTGTATCTCTATCAAATTTATTCTGGAATCATCAAAATGCAAATATATGATGGAGAGTTGTTTAACTTAATAATTAATCGCTTGATTCCTAAACCATTTTAGCGAGTGCAAATATATAAATAATATTTAATTATTTGGCATCTTTTTAGCTTTAACATCAAGAAATCAAATATATTATAACAGATTTATTCAAAAAATCTCTTTCGTTTATTTGTAACTTGTCATCAACTCCAATTTATATTTTATGGATAGTTTAAAAAAACTAAAACGATTTTCTAAAATAGTAAGTGTCTTATCCAAATATGGTTTCGAAGAAATTTTATCTCGCGGAAGCGATTTTTTACACAACGAACCAACAAACGAAATTTTTAACGCCAATTTTAATCAACGATTTAGATTAGTTTTAGAAGAATTAGGACCAACTTACATCAAATTTGGGCAATTATTAAGCAACCGAAAAGATTTGGTTCCCGAAGCTTTGATCGAAGAATTAAAAAAATTACAAGACAATGTACCGCCCGAAGAAATAGACATTAGACAAAAAATAAAAGATGAATTTGACATAAATCCTGACGAACATTTTTTAACAATAGACGAACTTCCTTTTGCCGCAGCAAGTATTTCGCAAGTTTACCGCGCAACTTTATTAAATGGCGAAGAAGTTATTTTTAAAGTAAAACGTTCTAATATTCAGAAAATCATCGAATCTGATTTAGCGCTGATTCGCGACATTATTCATTTTCTAGAAAAAAAATACGAAAAACTTCAAAAATTATTTGTTTCCGAAATCGAGAAATCATTTGAAAACTCAATCATAAAAGAACTTTCACTAACAAACGAATTACAAAACATAGAACGTTTCAGAAAAAATTTTGAAAATAGTAAAGATGTTTATGTCCCAAAAACTTATCCAGATTACTCGAACAATAATTTTCTTTGCATGGAATTTATTGATGGATACAAAGTAAATGACGTCGAAAAATTGCAAGAATTAGGTTTAGATCCTAAAAAAATTGTGCAAAAAGGTTTTGATATTTATTTGAAACAATTGTTAGAAGATGGATTTTTTCATGCAGATCCTCATCCCGGAAATATTTTTATTCTAAAAGATGGACGCACTGTTTTTATTGATTTTGGATCGATGGGAATTTTAGCAATTAATGAAAAAGAAGCTTTAGAAAATGTTGTGATTGATTTTGGACTCAAAAATCCAAAACGAATTGTTCGCTCGCTCAAAAAAATGGCGATAAAACATTTTATCGACAACGAAAAACAGTTGGAACGTGATATTGCAGATATTTTTGATTACTTAGAATATAATACAGTTGACACAATTGAAGTACAAGTTATCATCAAAAAATTTAATCATATACTACATAACAACCATGTTTTGTTGCCCGAATATGTGTACATTTTGATGCGCGGAATTGCGCTGATAGAAGGTATTGGACAACAATTACACGCTGATCTTAATGTACAACGATCTATGCGTCCGTATGCGATAAAATTGGCGCGCCAAAAATTTCATCCAAAATATTTGAGTAAAAAAGCAATTGATAATCTGAAAGATGTTCAAGATTTAATTAATGATTTGCCAGAAGATACGTTGAAGTTAATTGAGAAAATAAATCATGATAAATTAGCCATGAATTTTAAAATCAATGAAATTGATCATATCGAAAAGTTAATGAAAGACAGTATTAATAAACTGGTTTTAGCCATTCTTACTTTAGCTTTCGGAATTGGAGCAAGTATGTTGGCAAATACAAATGTTCGCCCAATGATTTTAGATATGCCACTACTTTCGTGGGTGGGCTATTTACTTTCTGTTTTTACTGCTGGTTGTATTATAATATTAGTTTTTAGAAAGAAATAATTATAAATTATACCAAAATAAAAAAGCCACCTCAATGAGGTGGCTATTTTTGTATATTATCGTTTTAAAGAATTATTTTTTCTTTTTGATAACTTTAGTTTCTGTAACTACCGCTGTTCTAGGTAATACTTCAACACGTCTGTTTCTTTGGTAACACTCTTCTGTGTTTTCAGTACATAACAATTGTGTTTTTCCTAAACCACGAGCAGTTAAACGAGCTTTATCAACTCCACCTCTTTCAGCTAAAATATTAACTAATGCTTGAGCACGTTTTAAAGATAATGTTTTGTTGTAAGCATCTTTACCTCTTTGATCAGCATGTCCGTCAATGTAGAAGTTTTTCGCTTTTAAATCATCAGAATTTAAAATTTGAGCAGCTACACGTACATCTTCATAAGAAGAAGGAACAATTTTATCAGAGTTATATTCGAATAAAATGTTAGATAAACGTTTTGCTACGTGAACTTCTGTCCATGGACATCCGTTGTTTTCTTTTGGTCCTTTAACTGTTGGACAAGCATCATCTTTATCTGGAATACCGTCTCCGTCTGTATCTGGACATCCATTAAACTCAGCTAAACCAAATTCTGTTGGACATTCATCATCTTTATCTAAGATTCCATCACCATCTGTATCTGGCCAAGGACATCCATTATTTTCTACTGGACCTGCAACTGTAGGACAAGCATCATCTTTATCTGGAACACCATCACCATCTGTATCTGGACAACCTTGGAATTCAGCTAAACCAAATTCTGTTGGACAAGCATCATCTTTATCAAAGATTCCATCACCATCTGTATCTGGACATCCATTTGTAGCTGGATCTCCTGTAGCAATACCTGGAGTATCTGGACATGCATCTTCGTCATCTGCAATACCATCGTTATCTCTATCTTGTTTTCCGAAACGGAAAGTTACACCAACTGTGTGTTGAAAGAAGTCAAAATAATTGTTTCCTCCATAAGCTGGTAACCAGTTATAATCAGAAGCAACGTTTAAACCGAAGTTTTTAGTAAACCAAAAGTTAACCCCTGCTCCTGCAGAAATTGTAAAATGATTTTTTTCTAAATCTTCAACTTCTGTTAATTGGTAAGTTCCTCCATTTTCGTTACCGTAGTAAGCTGTTAATGGGAAAGCTAATCCTGTGTAATCATATCTGTGGTAGTTAGCACCAACACGTACGTATGGATCAAACCAAGAATCCTCACCTAAAATGTAACCATTAGCTAATTTATAACGTAATCCTAAACCAGCGTTGATGAATAATTCATCTTTAATAGCTAATCTGTTGTTATCAACTTCACCAACAGAAGCAGTTAAATCAACATCAAAAGATCTGTTTAAGTTACGGATGATAGATAATTTAGATAACGGTGGAACGATATCCCAATTATCTGTTTTAAAATACTGGTTAAATGGACCAGTCGCCGAGTTGTGATCAACTGCGTGAGCACCAACTGTAATTGCCCAAGGATTCTTAGAATTTTGAGCATCAACAAAAGAGTTACCCGCTAGGAATAACACTACTGCAGACAATAATAGATTAAACTTTTTCATTATCAAATATTTAGCGTTTTAAATATATTTAATTTTATACAATAATAAGACAAATTTAAGAATTCTTTACCATTCTATCCAAATCTCTTTTCAAATCTTTTCCTTTTATTGTGTTTCTTTTGTCAAAAAGTTTCTTTCCTTTTGCCAAATAGATTTTCAATTTAGCCAACCCATTGTTGTTTATATAAAGCGTTGTAGCTACAATTGTCAATCCTGTTTCTTTTGTTTTACGCTCTAATTTACGTAATTCAGATTTTTGCAATAAAAGTTTTCGGTCTCTTCTTGTTTTATGATTAAAGTATGTACCCCAATCATATTCGTCTATAAACATATTAATGATATAGAGTTCTCCGTTCTTCATTTGGCAAAAACTTTCTGTAATAGAAGCCTTTCCCATACGGATTGATTTAATTTCAGTTCCAAACAACTGGATGCCGGCATCGTATGAATCCATTAATTCATATTCAAACCTGGCGCGCTTATTCTTAATTGTAACTTCTTTTTGCACTTTATTTTATTCCAATTAAAATTTGTAACTTTGCCGGAAGGTCAAACAAACATCATACCAAAAATTATGTTAAATGTTTCTAATTTATCACTTCAATTCGGAAAGCGAATACTTTTCGACGAAGTTAATATAAAATTTGCAAATGGCAACTGTTATGGAATAATAGGTGCTAATGGAGCAGGTAAATCTACATTTTTAAAAATACTATCAGGTGAAATCGATCCTACTTCTGGACAAGTAAGTTTAGAAAAAGGAAAACGTATGTCTGTCTTAGAACAGAATCACTTTAAATACGACGAATATACAGTTTTAGACACTGTTTTACGTGGAAACAAAGTTTTATACGATATTAAAGAACGTATGGACGCTTTGTATGCAAAACCAGATTTTTCTGAAGAAGACGGTATAAAAGCTGGAGAGCTTGGCGTTGAATTTGAAGAAATGAATGGTTGGAATGCAGAATCTGATGCATCTACATTATTATCTAACGTAGGGATCGAGACAGATTTGCACTATACATTAATGGGAGATTTAGATAATAAAGCAAAAGTACGTATTTTGATTGCGCAAGCTTTATTTGGAAATCCTGATGTATTAATCTTAGATGAGCCTACCAATGAGTTGGATGTAAATACAATTTCTTGGTTAGAGGATTTCTTAGGTAATTTTGAAAACACAGTAATTGTTGTATCTCACGACCGTCACTTTTTAGACGCAGTTTGTACACATATCTGTGATTTAGATTTCTCTAAATTAAACTTATATTCTGGTAATTATACTTTCTGGTACGAGTCTTCGCAATTAGCTGCAAAGCAAAGAGCGCAACAAAACAAGAAAGCAGAAGAAAAGAAGAAAGAGTTACAAGACTTTATTGCTCGTTTCTCTTCTAACGTTGCGAAAGCAAAACAAACAACATCTCGTAAAAAGATGATTGAGAAGTTAAACATCGAAGATATTAAACCATCATCTCGTCGATATCCCGCAATTATTTGGGATCAATCTCGCGAAGCTGGTGATCAAATCTTAGAAGTAGAAAACTTATCTGCATCTGTTGATGGTGAAACTTTATTTAAAGATGTTCACTTAAACTTAAGAAAAGGAGATAAAGTTGGTGTATTCTCTAAAAACTCGAAAGCAATTTCTCAATTTTTCGAAATTCTTTCAGGTCAAGCGAAACCAGATACTGGCGAAGTAAATTGGGGTATTACAACAACACAAGCTTATTTACCATTAGATAACACAGATTTTTTTAAAGAAGACATCAATTTAGTAGATTGGTTACGTCAATATACAGAATCTGACGACGAACGTCACGAAGAATTTATGCGTGGTTTCTTAGGAAAAATGTTATTTTCGGGTGACGAAGCATTAAAAAAATCTTCTGTTTTATCAGGAGGAGAAAAAATGCGTTGTATGTTCTCTCGCATGATGTTATTACGTGCAAACGTATTATTATTAGACGAGCCAACAGGTCACTTAGACTTAGAATCGATTACAGCTTTAAATAACTCTTTGGTTAACTTTAAAGGAACAGTTTTAATGGGATCTCATGATCATGAGTTAATTGAAACGACTTGTAACCGTATTATCGAGTTAACACCAAACGGAATTATTGATCGTTACATGACGTACGATGAATTTTTATCTGACGATAAAGTAAAAGAATTAAAAGCTAAATATTACGCTTAATTTCTTTTTAACATAGAAAATACCAAAATCCAGATTGTGCAAACAATCTGGATTTTTTTATACCCAAAAAAGATTAACTTTGATTCGAATTTTAGCCATTATGATTTCAATTCCATCAATTTTACTTTATCTAATTATAGCTTTGATTATTTTTTTAATCATCATGTCAACCTATTTAATCAATTCACTAAAAACAGAAAAAAAATTAAATAATTTACAAACACAACGAATGGATAATTTATCGACTAAAGTTGATGAATTGAAATTAGAAAATTACGAAGCAAAATTAAATCCGCATTTATTCAAAAACATACTTAATTCAATTCAATCAAATGCATATCAAACCTTTTATACAATTGATAAATTGGCAAATGTGTTGGATTATATTTTATACGAAAGCAAAGCTAATTTTGTAACCGTAAAAGATGAAATTGACTTTACAAAAAATTTTATCGAGATTAATAAAGTAAAAGTTAGTCCACTGTTTGACTTTCAAGTCAAAACAAAAATCGATGAACAATCTAGTTTTTATCAAGAAAAAATTATTGCACCTTTAATCAGTATTGATTTTATTGAAAACGCCTTTAAACATACCGATTTTCAACAAGCCAATTCATTTATAAAAATTGTTATAGAGCTGAACGATAAATCATTTCAAATACAAGTTATCAATAAAATTTCGCAACGAAATAGTTTAAAAAAGGAATCGAGCGGACACGGAAGTCAGTCTTTAGAACATCGTTTAAAAATGGTTTACGGAAGTCATTTTTCACTTTCTAAAATCGCCGAACAAGATGTTTTTGTTGCACAGCTAAAAATTAATTTACATGAATTCTACACTAAAATGCATTCTAGTTGATGACGAGTTATTGGGTTTAAAATACCTGAAAATGCTTTGCGAACAAATCGAAAATATAGAAGTTGTAAAGTCTTTTGTTGACCCAGAATTATTTATAAATGAGATTAATGATTTAGAATTTGATTTCTGTATTCTAGATATAGAAATGCCTAAAATAAATGGTTTACAAGTTGCTAATTTATTAAACAACAAACCTTTTATTTTTGCAACTGCATACAAAGAATATGCAATTGATGCTTTTGATTTGGATGCGACAGATTATATTCAAAAACCAATCAAAAAAGAGCGTTTAACACAAGCTATTGATAAAATAAAAAAACGTTTACAACCAACTATTACAGCACAAAATTCTTATGTACAATTAAACTCTGATAAAGGGAAAATTTTACTACAATTTAATCAAATTCTTTATATCACAACTTCTGCTTCAGAAAGTCGAGATAAGTTAGTTTATTACCAAGATTTATCAGATTTGACCTTAAAAAATATCACGTTAGATCATTTAATCGAGCTTCTTCCAACAGAAGATTTTGCACGAATTAACAAACGAGAAATCATCAATATTCATCATATCAAATATTTTCATTCAGAAGAAATTACTTTAGATATTTTATCAAAAGAAAATAAAGAGATTAATTTAGTTCTAAGCGAGGTTTATAAAGCTAATTTTATTGCGCAAATTTCCGTTTAGTTACAAAATTATCCCGTTTCATTACATTTATACGATTCTTTAAAAAAGCAAGTCTATTTTTCGTAAATTAATTTCAGATTTTTGACAAAAATTTACGCCATGAACAAATCGACAAGAAACGCTATCTTCTACATTGTAACCATATTACTTTGTTCGGTAATGATGTATTTCATCGTGATGAAAGCAGAAGAATTGGAAACTGCAAAACATGTGATGCATGTTGCGGGAGAAAACAATTATTTTAAAGATTTTCTTAATAGTATTGTACATAATATTAGTCATCCGCTTGCAATATTATTAGCGCAAATTGTAACGATTATTTTTACTGCGCGTGTTTTTGGATGGATTTTTAACAAAATTGGACAACCAACTGTTATCGGAGAAATTATTGCGGGTATTTTTCTTGGACCTTCTTTTATTGGAATGTATTTTCCTGAATTTTTTAACGATTTATTTCCAAAAGAATCTTTAGGCAATTTAGAGTTTATCAGTCAAATTGGACTAATCCTTTTTATGTATGTAATTGGGATGGAATTAGATTTAAAAGTACTGAAAAAAAATGCGCAAGACGCTATTGTAATTAGCCATGCCAGTATCATTATTCCTTTTACATTAGGCTTAGCTTTAGCTGGATTAATCTATATGGAATTTGCGCCAGAAGGCATCAATTTCTTATCATTTGCCTTATTTATAGGGATTTCTATGAGTATTACAGCATTTCCGGTTTTAGCACGAATTGTACAAGAACGCGGAATTAGTAAAACTCGTTTAGGCTCTATTGTTATTACTTGTGCCGCCGCAGACGACATCACCGCTTGGTGTTTATTAGCTGCCGTAATTGCAATTGTAAAAGCAGGCTCTTTTATCAGTTCTATTTACGTTATTTTACTAGCATTGGTTTATGTAATTGCAATGATTCGTTTTGTTCGCCCATTTCTGAAAAGAATTGCAGACGTACATTCTACAAAAGCAACATTAACAAAACCTATTATCGGAATTTTCTTTTTGGTTTTGATTATTTCATCATATTTAAGCGAAATTATTGGAATTCATGCTTTATTTGGAGCTTTTTTAGCTGGAACAATTATGCCTGAAAATCTAAAATTCAGAAATCTATTCATCGAGAAAATCGAAGATGTTTCACTTGTTTTATTACTTCCACTCTTTTTTGTTTTTACAGGTTTACGTACACAAATTGGTTTATTAGATTCGCCACATTTATGGAAAACAGCAGGATTAATTATTCTAGTTGCCGTAGTCGGAAAATTTGTTGGTAGCGCAATTGCCGCCCGATTTGTTGGTCAAAAATGGAAAGATAGTTTGACCATTGGCGCCTTGATGAATACTAGAGGTTTAATGGAATTAGTTGTGCTTAATATTGGATATGATTTAGGCGTTTTAACGCCAGAAGTTTTTGCAATGATGGTTATTATGGCGCTTGTCACAACTTTTATGACAGGACCTGCGTTGGATATTATCAATTGGATTTTTAGAAAACAAAAAACAGAAGACGAATTAGTCGAAATTAGTAATAGTCAGAAATACAAAATTTTAATTGATTTTCAGACTCCCGAAAAAGGCGCAGAATTATTACGAATAGCAAATAGTTTTGTTAAAAATCAAGATGATAATTCGTTGGTTACCGCAATTCATGTGATGAAAAGTATAGAAGTGCAACATTTTAATTTAGAGGAAAAAGAGAAAGAAATTTTTGAACCAATTATTGAAGTTTCCGAAGAATTAAACCAAGATGTTACCACAATGTTCAAAATTTCTACTGATATCGTTCATGATACTGTAGATGTCGCGCAAAAAGGCGATTATGATTTGATGTTAATGGGCGTTCGAAATTCTATTTATTCGGGCTCTTTACTTGGTAATATTTTAGGTTTTACAACTAAAATTATTGATCCAGATATTTTAATTGAACAAGTTACCGGAAGAGAAAACATGTTTGATCATTCGGTTTTTAACGAAAGAACGAAACAATTATTAAACAAATCTAATATTCCGGTTGGTGTTGTTTTGGATAAAAATTTTACGAAAGCAGAAAAAGTTTTCCTTCCATTATTCGGAAATAAAGATGCTGATTTATTGAAATATGCGCAACGATTAATCTCAAATAGCGAAGCTCAAATTATAATTGTAGATGTTAATGGTTACACAAAAAGTCATTCGGAAGTGAAAGAAATTATACGCAGTATAGAAAATATTGCGCCAAATCATATCAGTTTATCGTACAAACAATCCTTAGATGAAGATTTTTTGAATCAAATGGATTTGATGTTAATTAGTATGGAAAGTTGGAAAAATCTTGTTGATAGTAAAAGTATTTGGATTGCAAACGTCCCTACAACATTGATTATTTCGGAATAGGAATTTTTATTAAGGATATATTTAAATTCGGTTTTAAACAATAAATCCAGCTCTTTTGGAGCTGGATTTATTTATTTTATCTTAATAATTGATTAAACATCAATTTTAGCATAATGTGCATTTTTCTCAATAAATTCTCTACGTGGTGGAACATCATCTCCCATTAACATAGAAAATACACGATCCGCTTCTGTAGCGCTATCAATAGTGATACGACGTAATGTTCTGAATTCTGGATTCAACGTTGTATCCCATAATTGCTCCGCGTTCATTTCTCCAAGACCTTTGTATCGCTGTATAGTAACACCTTTACCAGTACCATCCGAAGAAAATTCTGCAGTTAAACGTTCACGATCTTTTTCATTCCAAGCATATTCACCCTTCGCTCCTTTTTTAATTAAATATAAAGGTGGCGTTGCAATGTAAATATGTCCTTGCTCTACCAACTCTTTCATATAACGGAAAAAGAATGTTAAAATTAATGTCGAGATGTGAGAACCATCGACATCGGCATCGGTCATAATCACAACTTTATGGTAACGTAATTTTGCAATATTTAATGCTTTCGAATCTTCTTCAGTTCCGATAGTTACACCTAAAGCTGTATAAATATTTTTAATCTCTTCGTTATCTAAAACTTTATGCGCCATCGCTTTTTCTACATTCAAAATCTTACCACGTAATGGTAAAATTGCTTGAAAATGACGATCACGACCTTGTTTTGCCGTACCTCCGGCAGAATCACCCTCCACTAAGAATAATTCAGATTCTTCTGGATTACGAGAAGAACAATCTGCTAATTTTCCTGGTAAACCGCTTCCACCCATTGGGTTTTTACGTTGTACCATTTCACGAGCTTTCTTAGCTGCTTGACGAGCTTTTGCTGCTAAAACTACTTTGTCAACAATTTGTTTCGCTTCAACTGGATTTTCTTCTAAGAAATTCGTTAACATTTCTGCAACTATTTTATCAACAGCTGGAGAAACTTCCGAGTTTCCTAATTTTGTTTTTGTTTGACCTTCAAATTGAGGTTCCATTACCTTTACAGAAATAACAGCTGTTAATCCTTCACGGAAATCGTCACCTACAATCTCTACTTTTTCTTTTGCTAAATTGAAATTCTCTTCAGCATATTTTTTCAACGTACGCGTTAAGGCTCTACGGAAACCTGTTAAGTGTGTTCCACCTTCGTGCGTGTTGATATTGTTAACGTATGAGTGTAAATTCTCTGTATAAGACGTATTATAGCGCATTGCAACCTCAACTGGAATACCGTCACGTTCACCTTCCATGAAAATAACTTTGTCCATAATCGCTTCGCGACTTCCGTCAATAAACTCAACAAATTCTCTTAATCCACCTTCTGAATGAAAAGTTTCTGTTACAAAGTTTCCATCAGCATCTTTTTCTCTTTCGTCTGTTAAAGTAATCGTAATTCCTTTATTTAAGAAAGATAATTCGCGTAAACGACTTGCTAATGTTGAGAAATTAAATACTGTTTCTTGAAAGATTGTATCATCTGGCGTAAATGTAACTGTTGTTCCATTATGATCAGAAACTCCAACTTCTTTCACATCATATAAAGCTTTACCTTTTGAGTATTCTTGAATATATGATTTTCCGTTTTTATTAATTTCTGCTGCTAAATGGTTTGATAAGGCATTAACACACGAAACACCAACTCCGTGTAAACCTCCAGATACTTTGTAAGTGTCTTTATCAAATTTACCTCCAGCACCAATTTTAGTCATTACAACCTCTAAAGCAGACTTTCCTTCTTTTTTATGTAAATCAACTGGAATACCACGTCCATTATCAATTACACGAATAGAATTTCCTTCCAGAATCGATACCGAAATAGTATCACAGTATCCTGCTAAAGCTTCATCAATAGAGTTATCAACAACCTCATAAACTAGGTGGTGTAATCCTCTAACTCCGACGTCTCCAATATACATCGATGGACGAAGACGAACGTGCTCCATTCCTTCTAACGCTTGGATATTATCCGCCGTATATGTGTTATTACTCATAATTATGTCTCTAACTTTTTAAAACAAACAAATATAGTAAATTTTGAGGACTTATCCTACTTAAAAACTAGTCGAATTATGAGATAAAGTACCGTTTTAACTTATTTTTGGGATAGATAATTTTTCGGATGTAATAATCTATCACACTAAGGTGTTAAAATAAAAAACCGAAATCATTTGTTTTGATTTCGGTTAAGTTTTTATGAGTTTAAATATCTTTTTTATCCAGATAAACTACTTTTTTTGTTTCGTAAAAATCTTCATCAAAAAAGTTAGAAATATCAAACAAAATAGCATTTGGAAAATCGGCTAATTCTTCGGTCAAATCTCCTCCTTTTAAATACAAAAGTCCATTTGGAAAAGGATTGATTGAATCTTTTTTAAACTTTCCTCTAATCCATTCTGCAAAACGAGGCATGGCTGTAACTGCACGCGAAACCACAAAATCATATTTATCTTTGATTTCTTCGGCGCGTTTTTGTTCTGCCTTTACATTTGTCAAACCTAAACCATCAGCAACACCTTGCACAACTTTGATTTTTTTACCGATAGAATCTACTAAATGAAATTGCACATTCGGAAATAAAATTGCCAACGGAATTCCTGGTAAACCACCTCCTGTACCAACATCTAAAACGCTAGTACCATCAGCAAATTCCATCACTTTTGCAATTGCCAAAGAATGCAAAATATGATTGGTATAGATTTCGTCAATGTCTTTTCGAGAAACAACATTGATTTGATTATTCCATTCTTTATACAGATCGCCAACTTTTGTAAATTGCTCGATTTGTTTTTCTGTTAAATCAGGAAAATATTTTAAAATTAAGTTTATCATTTAATCTATTATTTCGCCAACGCGTTTGCAAATATAATCTAACAACTTTGTATCATCGGCTGTAAATGGATTGATTGTGTGCGAATCGATGTCAATTTGTCCAATATTTTGTCCATCTTTAAAAATAGGAACCACAATCTCTGCTTTTGTTTCGATAGAACACGCCAAATAATTGTCTTGTGCATAAACATCTGGAACCACAAAAGTCTCGTTAGATTCGGCTACTTGCCCGCAAATTCCTTTTCCGTAAGGTATAATTGTATGGTCTGTTGCAGCACCAACATAAGGTCCAAGCTTTAACTCATTTTTATCTCCATTCTTAAAATAAAAGCCAACCCAATTGTAATAATCGATTTCGTCGCTTAATAATTGACAAACTTTTTGAAGTTTTTCTTCTGTAGAAATTGTGCTATCCACAATAACATCTATTCGTTTATGTAATTCTTGCATCTTGTACGTTATATAAAGAACAAATTTATTGATTAATCATTAGTTTATCAAAACGATAGTCATTTTCGTTTATATTTGTTTGAGATTTTATACCTAATGAAAGAATTTAAACCATTGTTGTTATTCCTAGCAAGATTCTTAGGAACATACCTTATACTTAGTTTTTTATACAAGTTATATCTTGATCAATATTTACCACACAATATACCTGATCCGTTTACAGTTTTTACGTCAGATGTTTCTGCAATAGGATTAAATAAGTGTGGATTTTTCTCTTTTTCTAATGTTGCAATTAATCAACCTTGGATGAGATTAGTGGTAGATGGACAAGTTGCTTCTATTGTAAATGAAGGCTGTAACGCAATTTCTATTTTAATTATATTTGTATCGTTTATTGTTGCTTTTTACACCAATTTCAAACAAACTTTTTTGTTTATAATTACTGGTTTAGCCGCTTTATTTGTGATGAATATTTCACGAATTATGTTGCTAAATTATATTTTTAGGTACCATGATGAATATGGAAAAATAGCGCACGATTATTTATTTCCTGCACTAATTTATGGTTCTATAGTTATTCTTTGGATTGTTTGGATCAAGTTTTTCGTAACAAAATACAACAAGCAAAATGCCAAATAAATTTTTACGCTACGCAGGTGTTATTGTTTTAATTTTCGGATTAATCTTAGTTCGTAAATTTGAAGACACGTTATTTTATGATCCATTTTTAGATTATTTTCATAGAGTTGGACATCCTCGTTTTCCCGAAATTGATTATTTAAATCTTAATCTCAGTATTATTTTTAGATACTTTATCAATTCAATCTTAACCGTTTTGATTGTTTTATTGTTATTCTGGAAAAAAAGTTATGTCAAATTTTCAATCTTTATTTTATGTATTGGTTTGCTTATCCTTTTACCAATTTATGATTATTTAATTTCTACAAAATTTTCATCAGGAGAAATGGTTTTCTTTTATATCAGACGATTTCTAATACAACCAATGTTTTTATTAATCTTAGTTCCTTGTTTTTATTACCAAGAAATACAACATAAAAAAACGCTCGAAAATTAATTTTCGAGCGTTTTTTTTTATCCTTATATATTTTAAAATCTATAAACCAGATTCATCTTTATATTGTTGTGCATCAATTTTTGCTTGATTTACAGCTAATTCATTTTGCGCTTTTTGTTCTGCAACTTTACGTTTTTCTTCTGCTGCAATTTCTGCATTTGCTTTATTTACAGATTTGTATTTATAAAGCCAACCTAAAAATCCACCCAAAATAAATCCAATTCCTGCTCCTCCAGTTATTCCAACCAAAAATTCTTTGTCCGAAAAAAATCGAGTATAATCAAGGTTTGTAAAATAATACATCGCAACGCTAATCGCGATTAATAGCACTCCAATAAATGTAGAATAGGTCATAGTTTTATGTTTTATTAAAATAAATTTTGGTTGATACGTTGACGCACCGCTTCGTATAAAATAGCTCCGGCAGCAACCGAAACATTAAGAGAAGCTGTTTGTCCTGTCATAGGCAATTTAATCATTTTATCCGAAACTTTCAAAATAGAATCTGAAACTCCATCCTCCTCACTTCCCATTACAATTGCAGTTGGCACAGAAAAGTCAGCGTCATAAATAAAATCAGCAGATTTCTCAGAAGCACTGTAAACAGAAATTCCGGCAGATTGTAAATAACGAATTACATTTACTAAATTACCTTCTTTACAAACTGGTATATTGTACAAAGCTCCTGTAGAAGTTTTGATTGCATCTGCATTTACAGAGGCAGAACCTTTTAAAGGAATAATAATTGCATCCACGCCAACACACTCTGCAGTACGTGCAATTGCACCAAAATTACGAACATCACTTACACGATCTAAAATCAAAATAAATGGTGTTTTTCCATTTTCCCAAATCTGTGGCAATACATTTTCGATTGAGTCAAACTCTATCGGAGAAACAAAAGCATAAACACCTTGATGGTTTTTTCCTGTAAAACGATTTAATTTTTCAACAGGTACATAACTTACAGGAATTTCATATTCTGTAATCAATTTTCTCAATTCTGAGAAGATTTCTCCTTGTAAACCTTTTTGAATAAAAATCTTATCGATTGTTTTTCCTGCTTCAATCGCTTCTATTACGGGTCTTAAACCAAAAATTCCTGCTTCGTTTTTCATAAATGCAAAGATAAATATTCTATTAGATTATTTGCCTATCCTTTTTCTTAATTGTTGAATATAATTTGGTAAGCTCATGTAGATGATGCATCCAAGTATGATTAAAGAAATCATTGAGATTAAATTTAATCGTAAATGAATTATTTTAGACACAAAAACAACGATTAATACAACGATAAAAGTTGTTTGAAAGTAAAAATGTTGCGCTATTTTTCGCCCAAAATCAGATTTGCTATACGAAGCGAAAAACATAAACACTACTAAAATCGACAAGATTAAACTCCACTTCATCCTAAAATTATTCTAAAAAATTTCCTTAAATTTGAAGGGTTAAATATAGTCAAAATGCAGCAATATCACGATTTATGTAAAAAAGTATTATCAGAAGGCTCTTTCAAAGAAGACCGTACTGGTACAGGAACTAAAAGTATTTTTGGATATCAAATGCGTTTTGATTTATCCGAAGGTTTTCCGTTGGTTACCACAAAAAAATTACATTTAAAATCTATTGTTTACGAATTACTTTGGTTTTTAAAAGGCGATACAAATACCAAATATTTAACCGATAATGGTGTACGAATTTGGAATGAATGGGCTGACGAAAACGGAGATTTAGGTCCAGTTTACGGGCATCAATGGCGTTCTTGGGGGAAACCAGATGGCGAAGTTGTTGACCAAATAAAAGTAGCAATTGATCAAATAAAAAATAATCCAGATTCGCGCAGAATTATTGTTTCTGCTTGGAATGTTGGCGAATTAGACCAAATGGCTTTGGCGCCTTGCCATGCATTTTTTCAGTTTTATGTAAATGATGGTAAATTATCGTTGCAATTGTACCAACGCAGCGCGGATATCTTTTTGGGCGTTCCATTTAATATTGCGTCGTATGCTTTATTGTTAATGATGGTTGCTCAAGTTTGTGATTTGCAAGTTGGCGATTTTGTACACACTTTTGGTGATGCGCATATCTACAAAAATCATTTTGAACAAGTCGAATTACAATTATCTCGCGAACCATTTCCGTTACCAACCATAAAAATTAATCCAAATGTGAAAGATATTTTTGATTTCACTTTTGAAGATTTTGAATTAGTCGACTATCAATCGCATCCTCATATTAAAGGAATTGTGGCGGTTTAACAAAACAACAACAAATTATATCAAGAATAATAAATACCTTTAAGTCTCTGTTTGGAGACTTTTTTTGTAACATTTTGTCAAATTCTCCAACCAATAAAATAAAAAAACTAAAAATGAAGAAAAGATTTTTATGGCTTTCAACAGCCTTCATTTTTGCCAGCGTTGCGCATGCACAAGTAATGACTTCGCCGCCAAGTTATTCAGAAAATCAAACCAATAAATTAGATATTTATCGTGCCGAAGCAGAACGAATCAATAATCTTGTTCACACGAAATTAGATTTAAAATTTGATTATCAAAAAGAAGAAGTTCACGGAGAAGAATGGGTCACTTTAAAACCACATTTTTACGCAGCAAATAAACTTACGCTTGATGCAAAAGCAATGATTATTCATGAAGTTGCATTGGTACAAGGTTCTACAAAAAAGAAATTGAATTATAAATACGATGATTTACAATTAAACATCGATTTAGATAAAACCTATCAAAAAGACCAAGAATATACACTTTACATCAAATATACGGCTCGCCCTAACGAAGTAAAACAAGAAGGAAGCGCGGCAATTAATGATGCAAAAGGTGTTTATTTCATCAATTCTAAAGGAGATAAACCAAATTATCCTACACAAATTTGGACACAAGGCGAAACAGAATCTTCATCTTGTTGGTTTCCTACAATTGATAAAACCAATCAAAAAACATCACAAGAAATCACGTTAACTTATCCAGATAAATATGTTTCATTATCAAATGGAACAATGAAATCGACAAAGAAAAATACGGATGGTACAAAAACTGATTATTGGAAATTTGATAAAAAACATGCGCCGTATTTATTCTTTTTCGGAATTGGAGATTATGCCGTAATCAACGATAAATGGAAAAATATAAACGTTGATTATTATGTAGAACCTGAATATAAAGAGTATGCAAAACAGATTTTTGGGAATACGCCAGAAATGATTCAGTTTTTCTCTGATAAATTAAATTACCCATTTCCTTGGGACAAATATGCGCAAATGACGGCACGCGAATATGTTTCGGGAGCAATGGAAAATACAACTGCAACACTTTTTCATGATGGTGTTCAGCAAAAACCAGGTCAATTAATTGACGAAAATACTGCTGAATATGTTATTGCGCACGAATTATTTCACCATTGGTTCGGCGATTTAGTAACGGCAGAAAGTTGGACAAATTTAACTGTAAATGAATCTTTTGCTAACTATTCTGAGTATTTATGGTTTGAACATAAATATGGAAAAGAAAAAGCAGACGAACACCGTTACTCAGAAATTGCAGGCTACAAACAAGGCGATGGGCCAACTAAAAACTTAGTTCGTCCGCATTATAACTCACGCGAGGATATGTTTGATGGTGTTTCTTACAACAAAGGAGGAGCTATTTTACACATGTTGCGTAACTTTTTGGGAGATGATGCCTTTTTTAAAGGTTTAAATAAATATTTAAAAGACAACGAATACGGAAAAGCAGAAGCTGCGCAATTGCGTTTGGCATTAGAAGAAGTTTCGGGACGAGATCTTAATTGGTTTTTCGATCAATGGTATTTTAATAGCGGACATCCAAAATTGACAACTATTTCTGATTATTCTGCAACTACTAAAAAAGTAAAAGTTATTGTTCGTCAAGATGCCTCAAAATTGTTCGAATTTCCTTTCGCAATTGATATTGTAGAAAACGGAAAAACAACACGTCAACAAGTTTGGGTTCCGAAACAAGCTGAAACTATTTTCGAATTTACGACGAATCAAAAACCAGATGTTGTTATTCCAAATGCGGATCAAGTTTTATTATGTGATTTAGATGATAAAAAATCAGTTGATGAATTTATTGCGCAATACAAAGCTGGAAAAGGCAATTACACAACACGTCTTTTGGCGGTAGAAGCTATGGCAAATGCGCAAGCAACAAATCCAAAAGCGGCGGAAGCTTTAATTGAAGCGTTGAATGATTCTTTTGATGGAATTAGAATTGATGCAATTCATAAAATTGATGCGAAATCTAAACCAATGATGGATAAAGCGGTTAATAAATTAAAACAATTAGCCACTAATGATCCTAAAACATTGGTACAAGCAGCCGCACTTTCTTCTTTAAATGAAGCGAATATTTATGATGCAACTATTTTTGAGAAAGCATCAAAAAGTCCATCATTTAGTGTTCAAGGCGCTGCGTTAACAGGAATCTTGCAAAATAATCCTGCAAAAATTAACGAGTTAACAACTATTTCTGATGATGTAGTAAAAGGTTCGCCAGATTTAGCAATGGCTTTGATACCTACTTGGATGAAAAATAATCAATTGGATAAAGCAGAATTAATTTCTGAATCTGCTGCGATGTACGAATTTGTTAAATTTCAAGATCCTGAAAAAGGAAAAATTGCTGAACAAGCTTTTAATTGGATTATGACAAATGATACACCTGAAGCAACTGCTGCTGTAGCAAAAACGTATTCGCGTTATTACACGTATTTAAAAGAACAAAACCCAATGGCCGGAACTGCAATAAAGCAAATGGCAACAAAAGCACTTCAATTAAAAACTGAAGCTGGAAAAACAATAAAGTCTGCACGTTTCTCTAAACAAATAGAGCAATTGACAGATGCAATAAATAAAATGAAATAATATCTAAAAATTATTATATTTGTTAAGCTATCCCCAAAAAGGATAGCTTTTTTTACCCTATAACTTATGATAAACGTAATCGTAGCAAAAGCAAGTAACAACGTAATTGGTGCAAAAAATGATTTGATTTGGCACCTTCCAAATGACTTGAAACATTTCAAGAATTTAACGTCTGGACATCCTATTATTATGGGACGCAAAACGTTTGAATCTTTAGGTAGACCTTTACCTAATCGTACAAATATTGTTGTAACCCGTGATAAAGATTGGCAAGCGGAGAATATTGAGAAAGAATTTTCTTTGGAAAAAGCAATCGAATCTGCCAAAAAAATAAATGAAGATATTTACATTATTGGTGGTGGAAATATTTATAAACAAGCCATGGAATTTGCAGATGTGCTTTATATAACAGAAGTTCATCATGAATTTGAAGGCGATACTTATTTTCCTGAAATTGATGAAGAAATTTGGGAAGAAGTAGCGCGCGAAAATTTTATGAAAGATGAAAAACATCCGTATGCCTATTCGTATGTAACGTATAAACGCATTGAAGATTAAGACGGAGATAAAAGTGTAAATGGATAAATCGAAATATTGCGAGCAATTCCATACACAACAACTAATCCGAATACAAACCAAACAAATTTGTTGTTGTAAAACAATTTGATTCGAATTTCTTTCTCGAAAATAAAATTGTACAACCAAATTAAGGTGATGTAAATAATAAAAGGAAATGTGATAACCAAAAGCGCATTGAAACGTAAAGCTTCGGTAATTTCTAAATGCAATAAATGATGAATTGCGCGCTGAGAACCACATCCAGGGCAATTTATCCCGAAAAATAAATTAGAAGGACAACGTAAAAAAACGGTTCCTTTTTCAGACGGATTATGTATAAAAAAGTAATAAATAAATGCTCCACCTAATAATAAGATGGAGCATAATTTTATTAATATTCTTTTATTTTTAGTATCCACTTCCACCAAATACAGCGCTTCCTGCACCTAAAACTACCATAAAAATAATATACAAAACAATACCAATAGCAGAAGCTATAGCACCCCACATTGCAAATTTCTTTGCATCTGCAGCAGCTTGTCTCGCAGCATCATATTGACCTTGTGCCCATAATGTATTTACACTTGTAGATTTTATAATAGAAACTATTCCTAATGGTAAGCAGCATAAAACTGTACATAAAATAGCCCAAACTAAGTTATTGTCTGGTGGCGTTCCGTTCTCAAATTCGTTGAATTGAGTAGTTTGTTCGTTCATAAGATTGATTTAGAGTTAATTCAAATATTGTTTAGTGCTTATAAAAATAAACAAAAAAAGCAAGAACCAAAATTCTTGCTTTATATTTTTATGATTTTAACATCTTAATGCTTTATCTCATCCAACTCATTTGGATTGTGCTTATACTTAAATATAATTGCAAATAAAATTGTTACGACCAATGCGTATCCTGCAAAAATAAACCAAGAATGTCGCCAACCTTCTAATTGCATTTCCAAATCGTTTGGATGACTGTATACATAATGATTAACGATGTATTGCGCAATCAACATACCTATTGTTGCTCCAAAACCGTTTGTCATCATCATAAATACACCTTGTGCAGAAGATCTAATTTCTTCGTTTGTTTCTTTATCAACATATAAAGAACCTGATACGTTAAAGAAATCAAATGCGATTCCGTAAACAATCATTGATAAAACAAACATCCAAACACCCGATCCTGGATCTCCTAATCCAAATAATCCGAAGCGTAAAACCCATCCTATCATGGCCATTAACATCACTATTTTTATTCCAAATCTTTTTAAGAAGAATGGAATTAATAAAATACATAATGTTTCTGAAACTTGTGATAACGAGATTAATGCATTGGCATTACTTGCGCCCCATGTATTTGCATACGCTGGAACATCTTTAAAAGTGGTGATAAAAGGATTTGCATAACCATTTGTAATTTGTAACGAAACACCTAAAAGCATTGAGAATACAAAGAAAATAGCCATTTTTCTGTCTTTGAATAAAGCAAAAGCTTTTAAACCAAAGGCATCTGATATTGATTGTTTTTCCGAACTTTTATTGATTGCACAATTTGGCAATACAAAACTAAAAAGAAATAGAATTACACCTAAAACTCCAGATACAAAAAATTGAAAGTAGTCGGATTGAAAACTTACAAATGTTGGATCACTAGAAAAGTTAAATGTAAAAGCGCCGTCTTTAAATCCAGAAAAATTTACAAATAGCATTGCTACAATAAAACCTACCGTACCAAATGTTCTTATTGGTGGGAAAGCCTTGATTGTATCAAGATTATTTTGTTTTAAAATAGTGTAGGCTGTTGAGTTAGAAAGTGCGATAGTTGGCATAAAAAATGCAACGCTTATCGAATAAAGTGTAAAAATTGTCGTAAAATCGACATTGTCGCCAGCAGTATATCCGTAATATCCTGTTGCAAACATAAAAATTGCTGCTAATAAATGATTTAATCCCAACAAACGTTGTACAGGAATCCATCTATCTGCAACGATACCCATTATAGCGGGCATAAAAATGGATACAATTCCTTGCATCGCATAAAAAAGACCAATTTTTGGACCTAATCCAACTGACCCTAAGTAATTTCCCATCGAAGTAAGGTATGCTCCCCATACCGCAAACTCTAGGAAACTCATGATTGTAAGTCTAAGCTTTACAGACATAATTATATGAAATAGTTATTAGTTTTCCATGTTATCTATTTGATCACGTAAGCGCGCTGCTAATTCGTAATCTTCATTTTGTACAGCTTTCTTCATTTCGGTATCCAGCTCATCTTTCGTCCAACCTTCGTACTCGTTTAGATCATTCTCTAAACCAGCCAAAAGATCAAGTTCGTCTTCTAGTTGATTAACTGTTCTACTAATATTGTCCTCTTCTTCTTGTACAATATCCAAATGAATTCCTGCTTTTTCTACAACATGTTCATAGGCATAAATTGGTGCATTAAAACGAACCGCCAATGCAATTGCATCCGAAGTTCTCGAATCTATTTCGGCACGATTTCCATCTTCATTCAAAAATACAATGTTCGAATAAAAAACACCGTCTTCTAATTTATAGATATAAATTGAATCTACATTCAAATGAAATTCTTTTCCTAACGAAACAAACAAGTCATGCGTTAATGGGCGTGGTGGATTAATATCTTTTTCTAAAGCCAAAGCAATTGATTGCGCCTCGAAACTACCAATAATTATTGGCAACTTTCTTCCTCCTACTTTTTCTTCCAGAATTAATGCATAAGCACCAGTCTGTGTTTGACTGTAGGAAATTCCTTTAATATTTAATCTGATTAAATTGTCCATTTGGGCGTAAATCTATGAAAAACTGATGAATATTTAATGTTTTTTTAATAGATAAAAAAATCCGAATCAACTAAATGACTCGGATTAAATTTATAATCTAAAAAATGATTAGGCTAGACCTTTATATTTTTTTAATTCTTCAATAAATTTAGGAACTACCTCAAAAGCATCACCAACAATACCATAATCAGCTGCTTTAAAGAAAGGTGCTTCTGGATCATTGTTAATAACTACGATTGTTTTAGACCCGTTAACACCAGCTAAATGCTGAATTGCTCCCGAAATACCAACTGCGATATATAAGTTTGGTGCAATTGCTTTACCTGTTTGTCCTACGTGCTCTGCGTGAGGTCTCCATCCGATATCAGCTACTGGTTTAGATGATGCTGTTGCTGCACCTAAAACACTTGCTAATTCTTCTATCATTCCCCAGTTTTCTGGACCTTTTAATCCACGACCTGCTGAAACAACTATTTCTGCTTCTTTTAAATCGATTTTATCTGTAGAAGCTAATTCCGTAGAAATTACTTTTACTTTTGCATCTGCATCAGAAACTGTAACAGAAGCTGATTCTTCTGAACCTGAAACTGCGTTTTCTTTTGTTCCAAATGCATTTTGTAAAACTGTAACAACAATTTTACCTGTAACTGCAACAGTTTCGATTCCCTTCCCAGAGAAAGCCTTACGCTCTACTGTAAATGGAGAAACTGATTTTGGTGCTTTTTCTACATTAGTTACTAAAGATGCGCCTGTTTTGTATGCTAAAACTGGTGCAATTGTAGCGCCTTCGTTAGTAGATGGTAAAACCACTACATCTCCTTGTGCTACTTCTGCTAAAGCTTTTGCGTAAGAATTTGCGTCAAATTTAGCTAATGCATCATTTGAAACTTTTACTACTTTAGAAGCTCCGTATTTATATAATTCGTCTGCAGCAGCATTTCCAAAAACGATTGCTGTAACTGTATCTCCTGCAACATCAGCTGTAGCCTTTGCATAAGCAACTGCCTCTAATCCTGCTTTTTTATATTTTCCGTCGTGTGACTCTGCGTATACAAAAATTGCCATTTTTTACTTTCTTTTAGGTGATTAAATTAGATTACTTTAGCTTCTTCGTGTAATAATCTTACCAATTCTGCTACATTGTCTTTGTCTACCAAAGTTACATTACCTCTCGAAACAGGTTTTTCGTAACCAACAACTTCTACTTTCGTTTCAGTTGCTTCTGGTGCTACAACAGTGATTTGTTTTGTACGTGCTTGCATAATTCCGCGCATGTTTGGAATTCTTAATGCAGCTTCGTCAACTAAACCTTTTTGTCCTGCGAAAACAGCTGGTAAAGCAACTTCTACAGTTTCTTTTCCACCATCAATTTCGCGAACGGCTTTTGCTGCAGAACCTTCTACGTCTAAACCAATACATCCGTTTACAAATCCATAATCTAACATTGCTGCTACTAATCCTGGAACTGATCCACCATTATAATCAATCGATTCTCTTCCTGTTAATACAAGATCAAATCCACCATCTTTTGCTGCTTTTGCAATTTGTGTTGCTACGAAGAAATCGTCGCGCGCATCACCATCAACACGAATACCGTCATTGGCACCGATTGCTAAGGCTTTACGCATTACTGGATCTACAGAAGCGTCACCAACAGTTAAAATAGTAACAGTAGCACCTTGTTTTTCTTGTAATTCTACTGCTTTATTTAAACTAAATTCATCGTGTGGGTTTATAACGAACTGAACGCCATTCTTATCGAACTCTTTTCCGTCAGCTGTGAAGTTGATTTTTGCTGTAGTATCTGGTACACTACTAATACAAACTAATATCTTCATAATTTTGTGTTTACTTTTTTCTGTTATGTAAAAATAAATAAATATTTTTATTATGCAAGCATAATAACGTTAATTCTTTATTAGGTCTTGGTTTTTGGCTTTCAATTGTTTCTTATAAACTGAATTAGAAATAAGTACACTTAATTCGTACAATATCCAAAGTGGAATTGTTACCAATACCATGCTATAAACATCGTTAGGTGTAATTGCTGCTGCAATAACCAAAACAACGATAAAGGCATGCTTGCGATATTCTCTCAAAAATGCTGGTGTAAGAAGACCAATACTTGTTAAGAAATATACAAATACGGGCATTAAAAACATGACACCCATCGATAATAATAATTGTACAAATAAATCGATATAACTTGGCAAAGTCCATGTATTACCTACGCCAAATGGATCGTAAGTAAATAAAAATTGTGTACACAAAGGCAACAACATATAATAACTAAACATAACGCCTGTTACAAAGAAAAATGTAACTGCAAATATTGTAAATCCTGCGTATTTGCGTTCACCTTCTTTAAGTGCTGGTTTTACAAAATTCCATAACTCAAATATTATATAAGGAATTGCTAAAATTACACCGCATACAATTACTGCAAAAAATTGTGAAGTAATTTGCCCTGATGGATTAAGATTGGTCAAATCCTTCGAAATATCAAAAGACTCGGTGTAGATTTTTCCAAATCCGGTAAACTCTCCAAAATCATTGAAAATTGAAAATGTTGGAAATGTAGATTTTAGCGGTGCCATAATTACATTATTCACCAACTCGTCCCAATAAAGTGCTACAGCTATAGATGTAACAACAAGTGCAAGAATAGAACGAACTAAATGTCCTCTTAATTCGCCAACATGCGCCAAGAAAGACATACTTGTTTTTTTAGTTTGTGCCATCGTTATTCTATTCCTTCGTTTAAAATTGAGTGAATATCCAAAATACCGTAATATTCATTTTCGTCATCCACAACAACCAATTGACCAATACTATTTTGGCGCAAAATAGCCAAAGCTTCTCTTGCTTTCTCAGCTTTATTAATTGTTTTTGGATGCATCGACGCAATATCTTTTGCTGTTAAATGATCAAATGTTTTGTTATTTAACAACATTCTACGCAAATCGCCATCTGTTATTACACCAATAATTTTCTTGCCATCCAAAACGGCTGTAATACCATGTCGACCTGATGTTAAAGAATTTATAACTTCAGAAATTGATGAATCTGGTTGTACAAATGGTTTTCTTTCTGGATCAACAATATTCTCCACCGTCCATAACAAACGTTTTCCTAGCGCACCACCTGGATGATATTTTGCAAAATCGTTCTGAGAAAATGAACGCATTTTCATCAGCGCAACTGCCAAAGCATCGCCCATTACCAACTGAGAAGTGGTAGAAGTTGTAGGTGCTAAATTTACCGGACAAGCTTCCTTGGTTACATTAACATCTAAAACAATATCCGAATTTTTAGCCAATTCTGATTTTAAGTTAGACGTTAAACCAATTAAAACAGAAGCGTACTGTTTTAGAATTGGTGCCAAATAAGTAATTTCTGGAGTATTTCCACTTTTTGATATGCAAATAACAACATCTTCTGGCCTCAATAAGCCCAAATCACCATGTATGGCTTCTGTTGCATGTAAAAATTGGCTTGGTGTTCCGGTCGAATTTAAAGTTGCTACAATTTTATTTGCAATATGTGCACTCTTTCCTACCCCAACAATAACCAACTTCCCTTTTGCATTAAATATCGCATTAACCGCATCAACAAAAGAATCGTTAATACGCGAAGCAATTGCTTCGAGCTCTTGTATTTCTTCTCGAAAAACATCTTGAGCAATCTGTATTAAATCTGAATTTTTCACAATAAAATTTCTATTGTCTATTTTTAAAATTTTTCGTACTTTTACTCTCCTTTTTTATTATCACTCAATTATATAAAAAACTTAGAAAAATTAAGTGTATATTTATGAGGTATCAAATATAGGAACTATTTAATTTATAATATTAATTTTAGTCTTTTGTGTAGATGGAAGCCACTTCGAAAAACTTAACATCTTATCTCAAAAAATATTTTGGTTTCGACCAATTTAAAGGACAGCAGCACGAAATCATTACAACCTTATTGAACAATGAAGATGTATTTGTTTTGATGCCTACTGGCGGAGGTAAGTCTTTATGTTATCAACTACCGGCATTAATGTCTGATGGAGTTGCGATTATTGTATCACCTTTAATCGCCTTAATGAAGAATCAAGTAGACGCTATACGAGGAATTTCCGAGAATGACGGAATTGCCCACGTATTAAATTCATCTTTAAACAAGTCTGAAACCAAAGCGGTGATGACGGATATTAAAGATGGTGTTACAAAATTGTTATACGTTGCGCCAGAATCGTTAACGAAAGAAGAATATATCGATTTTTTTAAATCGGTAAAAATTTCTTTTTTCGCGATTGATGAAGCTCACTGTATTTCTGAATGGGGACACGATTTTCGACCAGAATATCGCAACCTAAAATCAATTCTCAATAAAATTGGCGACGCACCAATTATAGCTTTAACAGCTACTGCAACACCTAAAGTACAAGAAGACATTCAGAAAACTTTAGGAATGCAAAGTGCTAGAGTATTTAAGGATTCGTTTAATCGTACTAATTTATTTTACGAAATCCGACCAAAAGTTGATCAAGACAAACAAATTATCAAATTTATCAAACAAAATGACGGTAAATCTGGTGTAATTTATTGCTTGAGTCGTAAAAAAGTTGAAGAGATTACACAACTTTTACAAGTCAACGGTATCAATGCTATTCCATATCACGCAGGTTTAGACGTAAAAACACGAAGCAAACATCAAGATTTATTTTTGATGGAAGAAGCAAGTGTTGTTGTGGCTACAATTGCATTTGGAATGGGTATCGACAAACCAGATGTACGTTTTGTAATGCATTATGACATTCCAAAATCATTAGAAAGTTATTACCAAGAAACGGGTAGAGCTGGACGAGATGGTGGCGAAGGAATTTGTATTGCTTTTTATGATTACAAAGACATCGAAAAATTAGAGAAATTTTTAGCAAGTAAACCTGTAGCAGAACGCGAAGTTGGAATGCAATTACTTTCTGAAGTTGTTGCTTATGCAGAAACATCAATGTCGCGACGTAAATTCTTATTGCATTATTTTGGAGAAGAATTTGACGATAAAACTGGCGAAGGTGCTATGATGGACGACAATATGCGCAATCCTAAAAAAATGGTCGAAGCAAAAGATGACGCCGTTACAGCTTTAGAAGTTGTGCAAAAAACCAATCAGAAATTAAAGCTAAACGATATTGTAAATGTAATTGTTGGTAAAGAAACATCAATCACAAAATCTTATAACCTTAGTACTGAACCATTTTTTGGAATTGGAAAAAGCAAGGAAGATTATTACTGGAAATCTATTTTACGTCAATTAATCGTTCGTAATTATTTAGAAAAAGAAATCGAATCGTATGGTGTTTTAAAACTTACAAAAGATGGAAAAGCATATTTCGCAAATCCTACTTCTTTTGAAATAGCAGAAGACATCGATTTCAAAAAACTATTATCAGACGGTGCTTTTGATAAAGAAGATACATCTTCTACGCCAATTGCATACGATGATGTTCTTTTAAAACAATTAAAAGAATTACGTAAAAAGATTGCCAAAAAACATCAAATTCCACCTTTTGCAATTTTTCAGGACACAAGTTTAGATGATATGACGATGCAATATCCGACAACAATCAAAGAATTAACAAATGTTTTTGGAGTTGGAGAAGGTAAAGCACAAAAATTTGGAAAAGATTTTGTCGATTTTATTGCAAAATATGTAACCGACAACGATATTATTCGACCAGAAGATATGGTAATTAAACAATTGGCCGATAAATCGAGTCATAAAGTTTACATTATTCAATCGACTGATAGAAAATTAAATTTGGAAGATGTTGCAAGTGCAAAAAATCTTTCGATGAGCGATTTACTTTCAGAAATGGAAAGTATCGTTTACCAAGGCACAAAATTAAATATTGATTATTATATAGATGACGTGTTAGATGAAGACCAGCAAGAAGAAATTTCTGATTTCTTGATGGAAGCAGAATCCGACTCAATGTCTACTTTATTAAAAGAATTTAGCGACGATTATGATGAAGAAGAATTACGATTAATGCGTATCAAATTTATCAGTGACGTTGCCAACTAATCATATTAAGAATTAACTTATCAGCCCGAAGATTTATTATCTTTGGGCTGAATTATTCAAACACAGAAATGAACAACAAAGCAATATTAATGATTTTAGACGGTTGGGGAATAGGACCAAATCCAGCTGTTTCTGCAATCGCGCAAGCCAATACTCCTTTTATAGATAGCTGTTTCAATAAATACCCAAATTCTACTTTAGATACTTTTGGTTTAGCCGTTGGTTTACCAGAAGGTCAAATGGGAAATTCGGAAGTTGGACATATGAATTTAGGTGCCGGACGAGTGGTTTTTCAAAACCTAGTTCGCATCAATATGGCAACAGAAAATGGAACATTTAAAAACGAACCAATTCTGAAAGATGCGTTTAATTATGCTTTAAACAATAACAAAAAAGTACATTTTATTGGCTTAGTTTCCAATGGTGGCGTGCATTCGCACATCAATCATCTAAAAGGTTTATTAGATGCGGCAAACAATTCGGGCTTGCACCAAAATGTTTTTGTACATGCTTTTACAGATGGTCGCGATACTGATCCAAAATCTGGAGAAGGCTTTATGACTGATTTGATGAATCACATGACAAAATCTACTGGAGAACTTGCCTCAATTACAGGTCGATATTATGCAATGGATCGTGATAAACGCTGGGAACGCGTAAAATTAGCTTACGATGCAATGGTAAATGGAGTTGGTAAAACAACTACAAATCCGTTAGCAGCTATTCGCGAATCTTATCAAGAAGGTATAACAGACGAATTTATCAAACCAATTATTGTGACGGATGAAAACAATCAACCAAAAGCAAAAATTGAAAATGATGATGTTGTGATTTGTTTTAATTTCAGAACAGATCGTGGACGCGAAATTACAGAGGTTTTAACTCAAAAAGATTTCCCAGAATATGCGATGCATAAGCTAAACCTAAAGTATATTACATTAACGCAATATGATGCAACGTATAAAAATGTTGCTGTTATTTTTGACGAAAGTAATATAATGAATACGTTGGGCGAAGTAATTTCTAAAGCTGGTCGCAAACAAATTCGCATTGCCGAAACAGAAAAATATCCACACGTTACATTTTTCTTTAATGGTGGACAAGAAGAACCTTTCGAAGGTGAAACACGTATTTTATGCGCTTCGCCAAGAGATGTTGCAACTTACGATTTGAAACCAGAAATGGCTGCTTATGATATTACGAATGCCATCATTCCTGAAATCGAAAAAGAATCAGCAGATTTTATCTGTCTCAACTTTGCGAATACAGATATGGTTGGGCATACAGGCGTGATGAGTGCTGCAATAAAAGCTGCAGAAATAGTAGATTCTTGTGCAGAAAAAATTGTAAATACAGCCATAGAGCATGGTTATAATGTTGTGATTTTAGCCGATCATGGTAATTCTGACTTTATGATGAACGAAGATGGCTCGCCAAATACACAACACACAACAAATCCAGTTCCATTTATCTTAGCGCAAAAAAATGCTGAATGGACTGTTACTCACGGAAAATTAGGCGATATTGCGCCTTCAATTTTAACATTAATGCAAATTGAAATTCCAGCGGAAATGACTGGAGATATTATTGTACATAAAAATAACTAACTTATATACTTACAAGATGATAGACAAAATTATAGCTGTCGATTTTGACGGAACAGTTGTAGACGACAAATACCCAGAAATAGGTAAAGCGAAAATATTTGCTTTCGAAACATTGCGTCAATTACAAAGTGACGGTTACCGCCTAACATTATGGACATACCGCAGTGGTAGAGCTTTAGATGAAGCGGTAGAATTTTGTAAAAAAAATGGTATCGAATTTTATGCAATCAACAATAGTTTTGAAGGCGAAGACTTTGATAAAACAAAACAAAGTCGAAAAATAAATGCCGATATTTTTATAGATGATAGAAATTTAGGAGGCTTCCCGGGATGGAGTGCTGTATATCAAATTATCAAAAATCGTATCGAATTAAATATTCAAGATCACGGTCAAGAAGCTCCAAAAGTGAAAAAGAAAAGAGGATTTTTCGGATTATGATACATTTAAAAAGTAAAGAAGAATTAGAATTAATGTACCTAAGCGCACAATTGGTGTCAAAAACCTTAGGTGTATTAGCAAAAGAAGTAAAACCTGGTGTTACAACCAATCACTTAGATAAATTAGGTGGCGAATATATTCGTGACAATGGTGGATATCCTGCATTTTTAGGAATGTACGATTTCCCTAAAAACTTATGTATTTCTCCAAACACAGAAGTTGTACACGGAATACCAAACGATAAACCACTAAAAGATGGTGATATTGTTTCTGTAGATTGTGGTGTTTATATGAATGATTTTTATGGCGATCACGCTTATACTTTTGCAGTTGGAGAAGTAAGCGAAGAAACAGAAAAATTATTACGCATTACCAAAGAATCCTTGTACAAAGGAATCGAACAAATGAAAAAAGGAAATCGTATTGGTGATATCGGTTTTGCTATACAACAACATTGCGAAAAAGAAGGTTACGGAATTGTTCGCGAATTAGTTGGACATGGTTTAGGGCGCAAAATGCACGAAGATCCGCAAGTTCCTAATTACGGACGTCGCGGTTCTGGTAAAAAAATAGAAGACGGTATGGTTTTAGCCATCGAACCAATGGTGAATATGGGAACAGAAAAAGTTTTCTTTCATCCAGATGGTTGGACAGTTACAACACTCGATGATAAATATTCGGCACACTACGAACACGATGTTTGTGTTGTAGATGGTCAACCAAAGTTATTATCGACTTTTCAATACATTTACGATGCTTTAGGAATTGTATCTGACGAAGAAAAACCTTTTTTATTTAAACCATAATTCAACAAACTTTTGTGAAAAAGCTTTTAAAAAAAATAATGAATATTCTACCTCGTCCGTTATTAATACAAGGTAGTTATATTGTTCGCCCAATTTTAGTTTGGTTTATGAAAGGTGACCGTTTTGTTGATCCTATCGACGAGCAAGGTTATTACAGTTTATTGCCTTATGGCTACGAAAAACAACGTGAAAATGTATTATCGCCCGGAACTTTTTCTTTAGAAAGACATCGATTAATGTGGTTATATTTAAAAAATGAAACGCCGTTTTTCACCAATCAAGCAAAAGTTTTACACATTGCGCCCGAACAATCTTTTATCAAGCGTTTTCGCGCGATGAAAAATTTAGAATATATTACAAGTGATTTAGAGTCGCCATTGGCCGATGTAAAAGCAGATATTTGCGATTTACCTTTTGGTGATGATACTTTTGATATCGTTTTTTGTAACCATGTTTTAGAACATATTCCTGATGATCATAAAGCCATGAGCGAATTGTTTCGTGTGATGAAACCTGGTGGTTGGGGAATTTTACAAGTTCCGATTTCGTATCAACGCGATGTTACATACGAAGACGAAACGGTAACAACAAAAGAAGAACGCAAAGAAAAATTTGGTCAATACGACCACGTTCGTGTTTACGGATTAGATTATTACAAACGTCTAGAAGATGTAGGATTTATTGTAGAAAAAATTGATTATACAAAAGAAATTCCTTCTGAAGTTGTACAAAAATATTGTTTAGAAAAAGGTGAAATTTTACCTTTGGTTCGCAAACCAATTGTATAATTTTATCACATATAATTTAAAAGCTCAATCGTAATGATTGGGCTTTTTTTTTTTTTGATATGATTAGAGCTTAAATTTTCTATTTAATTTCTTTTCGGCTTGATTCTTTTTATCTTCCAATCGCTTTCTAATTACTCGTTTTGGTACTTTTGTTACAAGACGCTTTTTCTCCTTTTTTAAAGCATTTTCTAACAAAATAAATAAACGTTTTACAGCAAGTTCTTTATTTTTTAATTGACTACGCGTTTCATCACATTCAATAATTATAAAATTATCTTTTGTAATACGATTCGATAATTTTTCGGTTAAAGTTATTTTTTCCTCGTCCATCAAACCATTTGAAGTTTCGAGCGCAAACGTAATCTGAATTTTAGTCGATACTTTATTCACATTTTGTCCACCCGCACCAGAACTGCGCACAGCCTTGTAATTTAGTTCGGTTTTTATAATTTCTTTATTCATGTTTTATACGCAAATTGACTTTATCATTTTCCCTATAAAAATAGTCAAAACAAAAAAAGCGTTACAACAAGGTAACGCTTTTTGTTTTGAAAACTATTTTATTTTTTAATGAGCTTCGTACCAATTTTGTCCAACTCCAACTTCTGCAATCAACGGAACATCCATTTGCATTGCAGCTTCCATCGTTGTTTTTATCAATTCCGAAACTTTTTCTACTTCATCTTTTGGCGCATCAAAAATCAACTCATCATGCACTTGTAAAATCATTTTTGTTTTATAATTCTTTTTCAATTCTTTCTGAATCTGAATCATTGCAACTTTCACAATATCCGCTGCAGTTCCCTGTATCGGCGCATTTACAGCATTTCGCTCTGCATGCGAACGCACAACACCATTGCGAGAATTAATGTCTTTTAAATAACGACGTCTTCCCATCAATGTTTCTACAAAACCTTGCTCGCGTGCAATTTCTACTTGCTTTTCGATATAGGCTTTTAACGTCGGATAAGTTTCGTAATACGCATCAATCAAAACCTTAGCTTCTTTACGCGAAACATTGGCTTGATCTGCTAAACCAAACGCCGAAACACCATAAATAATACCAAAGTTTACCGTTTTTGCTTGGCTACGTTGCTCACGCGTTACCTCATCCAAAGCAACATTAAAAACTTTTGCCGCCGTTGCTGCGTGAATATCTTCTCCTTTTTTAAATGCCTCTACCATTGAAGGGTCTTGCGACATTTGAGCAATCAAACGCAGTTCGATTTGCGAATAATCGGCAGAAATCAACACATGGTTTTCATCTCTTGCCGTAAATGCTTTTCTGATTTGTTGACCAGCTTCCGAACGAATTGGAATATTCTGTAAATTAGGATTTACCGAAGATAAACGTCCCGTTGCGGCTACTGTTTGCGCGTAAGTTGTATGTACACGACCTGTTTTCGCATTCACCAAATCTGGTAAAGCATCAATATAAGTCGATTTTAATTTTTGTAATTGACGGTATTCTAAAATATCTGTAATTATTGGATGTTTATCTTTTAATTTTGATAAAATTTCTTCTCCCGTTGCATATTGACCCGTTTTGGTTTTCTTTGCTTTTGGATCTAATTTTAATTTATCAAATAATATTTCACCTAATTGTTTTGGCGAATTCAAATTAAATTCTTCTTCCGCATCTTGGTAAACTTTACGTTCTAATTCGCGTAAAGTTATTTCGTGTTTCACCGATAATTCTTTCAGAAAAGGAACATCTAAATTAACACCTTCCAATTCCATATCAGCCAAAACTTGCATCAATGGCATTTCCAAATCTGCAAATAACTTGTATGTATTTGCTTTATGTAATTCGGGTTCGAAAAGATTTTTTAATTGAAATGTGATATCAGAATCTTCCACTCCATATTCAGTTTGTTCGGCTAAAGGAACATCGCGAAAATTCTTTTGATTCTTTCCTTTTTTACCGATTAAACTTTCGATTGAAACGGGTTGATAACTTAAATATGTTTCTGCTAAAACATCCATATTATGACGCATATCTGGATTAATCAAATAATGCGCAATCATCGTATCAAAATTATTTCCTTTTATCTCAATTCCATATTTATACAGAACTTTGATATCGTATTTTAAATTTTGACCAATTTTAGAAATTGTTTCGTCTAAGAAAAATGGAGAAAATTCGTTGATAATTTCTTTCGTTTCTTCAAAATTTTCAGAAAACGGAACGTAATATCCTTTTCCTTTTTCCCAAGAAAATGAAATTCCAACCAATTCTGCTTCTAAAGCATCCAAAGAAGTTGTTTCTGTATCAAAAGTAACTTCTTTTTGTTTGAGTATATTTTTTAATAAAATCTCACGACCTTTTTTCGAATCAATTAGTTGATAAAGATGACTTGTTGTCGAAATATCTGTAAACGCAGAATTTTGAGGAACAATTTCTTGATCCGAAGTAAAATCGAACAAGCTTTGTTGCGCTGTCTGAACTTGATTTGACGAAGTTTGACTTGCCGCAGAAATTTCTTCTTGTGCTTCTTTTATAATTCCAGAAGCGTCTAAACCATAAATTCTGTAAACAGTTTCTAACATTCTACGAAACTCTAATTCCGTAAAAAGTTCTGTTACTTTTGGTATATCTGGCGCGCAAACAGTTAAATCTTCTTCATCAAATTCTACTGGAGCGTCTAATAAAATTGTTGCTAATTTCTTCGATAAAAGTCCTAATTCTTTATTTTCTTCAATTTTTTCTTTGGCTTTTCCTTTTAGCTTATCTGTGTTTGCAAAAAGACCTTCCATCGATCCAAATTCTTTGATATACTTGCTCGCAGTTTTTGCACCAACGCCAGGTAAACCAGGAATATTATCCACAGCATCACCCATCATTCCAAGATAATCAATAACCTGAATTGGATCATCAATTTCAAATCGTTCTTTAACTTCTTCTATTCCCCAAATCTCAACACCTTTTCCGTTTGCTGGTGGACGATACATTTTAATTTTATCCGAAACCAATTGCGCAAAATCTTTATCGGGCGTTACCATATACGTTGTAAAACCTTCTTTTTCTGCTTTTTTGGCCAATGTACCAATCACATCATCTGCTTCATAACCTTCGGCATACAAAACTGGAATTTTTAGCGCGCGCAAAATTTCTTGAATATATGGAACTCCTTGGCGAATTGCTTCTGGTGTTTCGTCGCGATTTGCTTTATATTCGGGATATTCATCTGTACGAACTGTTGCTTTACCAACATCAAAAACAACAGCTAAATGCGTTGGTTTTTCTCTGTTTATTACATCAAATAATGAGTTTGTAAAGCCCATAATTGCTGATGTATTAAAGCCTTTTGAGTTGATTCGTGGATTTTTAATAAACGCATAATATCCTCTAAAAATAAGGGCATAAGCGTCTAACAAAAAAAGTCTTTTATCTAATTGATTCATTTTTCAAAATTTGTTTTGTGATCTACGTAATAAGAAAATTTATTACTAGAACATATTACGTACGACGTAAAACGTTTTGATTAATATTCTGGTGCTAATTCGACTACCAAACCTTCCATTTCGTCTGCAAGATGTAACTGACATCCCAATCGCGAATTATCTTTTACGTTAAACGCTTCTGATAACATTGCTTCTTCATCAGGATTCATTTCTGGTAAAGGAATTTCAGGTGTTAATACATAACATTGGCAAGATGCGCACATCGCCATTCCGCCACAAACACCAATTGTTCCTTCTGGTGCTAATTCGTATGCACGAACTAACTCCATGATATTCATATTCATATCTGTAGGCGCATCCACTTCGTGAGAAACACCTTCTCTATCTATAATTGTAATTTTAATATCTGCCATAATACTTTTTCAAGTCTTACAAAAATAAGCATTGTTGATGGGCTAAAAAAGAATTAGCATCACCGAATAGCATTAAATATTAATTTTAAATAAGCTTTATATTCAACATTTTACATTCTAATTATTATTAGTTTTTTTATTAAAATAATTACTTATTCAATATTTATTTTGATTAAATTTAGATAAATTAACACGATTTTGAGAAAAATATTGCATTTAATGTTTTTTTGTTCTCTTTTTGGATTTGGACAAAACACTTTATCATTTAGTAATGATCAATACAGCGGAATTAATTCTGCTCCACTCTCTCCTACTACGCCATATTTTAACCCAAACAAATGGGATGTTTCCATTTGTTCTGCAGACATTTTATTTCAAAATGATTATGCCTATATCTCAGATCAAAGTATTTTAGGTTTATTGAAAGGTGAAATTAAAACAGCTAATCCAAAAAAAGGAATTACAGGTGAAACGCAAGCCAATGTGCTGGATTTTTATACACGCAATTTTGTGAAATATAATTTAGAAAGTGATGTAATTGGACCATCGTTTTCGTTTAGACAAAAAATAAAAGAGCAAACTTTTCGTCTTGGCTTTTTTACACGTTTGCGCACTCAAGGTTCTGCAAAAGACGTGGATAATTATATGCGTTTTAATAATCAAAAATTGATTGAACCAGCCGAATATTCGTTTCAACCACTTAAAACTAATTTTATGAATTGGAATGAATTTGGCTTAAATGTTTCTACAAATTTATATACAACCAATACGCAAGAATTGATTGTTGGTGCTTCTATAAAATATGCTTTAGCCTTAGATGCGGCTTATGTACACAGTAAAAATCCTATAAAATTAGAAGCAGATACAATTGGCGCATCAACCATGTTGCAACCAAAAACAAATATATACGCGTCTAATTATGATATTGAAGCAAGTTACACGACAAATTATGATTTTGACCGAGAAAAATATGTGTACAAAAATAGAGGAAATGGTGTTGGTATAGATTTGGGAATTGCATTGGTAAATCGTCGTATAAATGATGAATTGTACGATTCTAAAATCGCGCTAAATATATTGGATATTGGTTATGTAAATCTAAAAGGAGAAAATCATTTATACAAAAACAATACGCGTGTACAAATTGGAAATAATCCACGATTTGACACGATTGATTTTAAAAGTATACAGCAATATGCACGACTTTTGAGTAACGAAGTTTATGGAGATTCGTTGGCTTCTTACAAAGGAAATAAATTTACAATTGGCTTACCAACTAGTCTTAATTTTAATCTCAGTAAAAAAGTTCGTCCAAATCATTACATCAATTTTAATTGGATACAACGTATTCCAGTTTTCGAAAATAGTTTGAAACGTACCAATGTTTTACAAACTTCATATTCTATTCAGAAAGATGGTTTTGGAATTGGAACTTCTTTATCTCTTTACGAATACGAGAAAATAGGATTTGGTGGATACATTCGTATCGGGCCTTTAATTTTGGGAAGCGAAAATGCTTTGCCATTTGTTTTTAAACAAAATAAATTAAATTCTGGAAACTTTTATATTGGACTAAAATTGTATCCTTTTTGGGATAATGAAGCAAAACGAAGATCGCGCGAACCATGCGATTGCGAATAAAAAAAACCTTTTACGAAAACGTAAAAGGTTTATTAATATTTTTTAAAAAGTAATCTATTTAATCAATTGCTTTCACAACTGCTTTTTCGGCTTCTTTTCGTGTTCCATCAAAACCATCAACACCAGAAACTGTCGTGTATTTTAAAACAAACTTTTTACCTGGATTTAAACGATTGTAAACCGATTGACACATTAATGTTGCTTCATGAAATCCACATAAAATTAATTTTAATTTACCTGGATACGTATTTACATCACCAATCGCATAAATACCTTCGATATTTGTTTGATAATCTAATCCATTATTTACTTTAATTGCGTTTTTTTCAATCTCTAATCCCCAATTTGCAATAGGTCCTAATTTTGGAGAAAGACCAAATAAAGGAATAAAATAATCGGTTTCAATTTCGAATGATTCGCCTTCTTTCTCAATCATCAAACCTTCTACTTTATCTTCTCCTTTAATACCAACAATTTCTGCAGGCGTTATTAGATTTATTTTTCCTGATTTTTTTAATTCAATTACTTTATCAACAGAATCTAAAGCTCCACGAAATTCATTTCTTCTATGTATTAAAGTTACATCTGCAGCAACTTCTGCTAAGAAAATTGACCAATCTAAAGCAGAATCTCCTCCACCAGCAATTACAATTTTTTTATCACGAAACATTTCTGGGTCACGAACAAAATATTCAACACCTTTTTCTTCAAAATACGCGATATTATCAATAACTGGTTTACGAGGCTCAAAAGAACCTAATCCACCTGCAATTGCAACCGCTTTTCCTTGTATTTGTGTTCCACGATTTGTTGTCACTATAAAAGAACCGTCTTCTTGCTTATCTATTGTTGTAGCTTGTTCGCTTAATGTAAAACCTGGTTCAAATTGTTTTATTTGTTCCATCAAATTATCAATCAATTCGCCTGCGCCAACAGAAGGATAACCCGGAATATCAAAAATTGGTTTCTTTGGATAAAGCTCTGTTAACTGACCGCCTGGCTGTGGTAAAGCGTCTATAATATGACATCTTAATTTTAATAAACCGGCTTCGAAAACAGCAAAAAGACCCGTTGGTCCTGCTCCAATTATAATTATATCTGTTTGAATCATTTTTAAATTTTATTTAGAATGTGACTAAATTGATTGCAAATTTACAGATTTAGAATAGATTAATTGCTGATTATCATCAGAAGAATGATAATATTTACTGATAATAAAAAAGGCAAATTCAATAATATGAATTTGCCTTAATTTTGTAGCGAAGAGCAGAATCGAACTGCCGACCTCAGGGTTATGAATCCTGCGCTCTAACCATCTGAGCTACCTCGCCTTGTTTTTGGTGGTGCAAATATAAGAGGTTATTTTTGATTAAAACAAATCTTTTTTGAAAAAAATGTAATAAAAACTCGCTCGTATAGGCTAATTAATTGAATTTCATTAAAATTAAATTCGAAAAAAATTTTAATCTTTTAGAAATTTTATTGCTTTCTCTATTAATTCATCTCTATTTTCTGTTATTCTTTTTATTGAGTTTATATATCTGATTAAATAATGGAGTAAAATGTTATTATTAAAAAGTACTAATTATAAAATCACAATATTTTTCTAAAGAATTAAACTCTTAATAAGCTTTAATCAGAGGTTATATTTAAAAAATCTTTTTTATTATATTTCAGATTAAGAGCTTTATAAATAACATAAATAACTTGTTTGTATGCTTCTAAAATCAATTTTATTGAATGAAAATCTAACATCAATAAAACACTATTATCATCTAATTCTTTAAAGTTATATAAATACCTCTTTTTATCTTTTGTAATTTCAAATATACCATTGGAATGAACAATAGAATTCCTATAATCTCTCATTATTTGCAAAAATGAAATAGGATTAAGATTATAATATTCTTTTACTTTAACTTCTTTAGAATTTTCAATTAATTCATCGTTAATTATACAACCTAACAAACCTATTGTATTAAGCGAATTTAATTTGCCGCTTTCAAATTTATCAAGAATATATTGATATTGTTTATGTTGTTGTTGTTGTTGTTGTTGTTGTTGTTGTTGTTGTTGTTTTACATATTCTTTTACATACTCTTTAAATTTTTTTTCGTCATATCTATATATAATATTCAAAACTTTATAAATCATATCATACGTATTTTCAAAAATATGAACAGAATTTAAACAAAATATTTCTGAAACTAAAGTTTCAAATGTTTCTTTTTTATTATCTCTATTAATTTCAACACCTATATTTTGAGGAACAAAGTTCAATAACCAATCATCTTCTAATTCAAAAGGATTTGTTATAATTTGCCTATATAAAGATCTATCTAAATTTATTATTTTATTATTAAATGCCTCTTCATTTACTTTTAATGAAATAAAATTATACAACAACTTAGTATATAATTTTTTGAAATCTTCTGTATAATCTAGCATATTCATAATTTTAATACAATAATATATAATTTTTCAAGCCTAAACAATTTATCAATAATCATATATTATACATGATATATGATTTTAAGTACAATTGATATCTACACAAAAAATCCCCAAGTAAAACTTGAGGATTTATCTATTCTGTATATATTTTAATTAAGCTAAAGCTTCTCTTATACGTTTCATTGCTTCTCTTAATTCCTCTACAGATGCTGCATACGAAATACGAATACAGTTATCAGAACCAAATGCAGAACCAGAAACAACGGCTACTTGTGCATATTCTAATAAATACAAAGCCAAATCGTCTGCATTATGAATTGTTACACCTTTGTATGTTTTTCCGAAAGTAGACGAAACATCTGGAAATAAATAAAATGCTCCTTTTGGTTCGTTTACAATAAATGCAGAAATTTCTCTTGCCCAACCTAACATCAATTCGCGACGTTCTGCAAATGCGTCAACCATATATTGTACCGAACTTGGATCAGCTTCTAAAGCTGTAATCGCAGCGCGTTGTGCAATAGAATTTGCACCAGAAGTAACTTGTCCTTGTAACGTTTCGCAGGCTTTTGCTAACCATGCTGGTGCACCAATAAAACCAATTCTCCAACCTGTCATTGCAAATGCTTTTGCTAAACCATTAATAGTTACTGTTTGGTTATAAACTTCTGGAAAAGATGCGATCGAAACATTTTTTTCTCCATAAACAATGTGCTCATAAATTTCATCCGAAATAATGATAACATTTGGATATTTTGCTAAAACTTGCGCCAAAGCTTTTAACTCTTCGCCTGTATAAACAGATCCTGAAGGATTACAAGGAGAAGAATAAATAATAGCTCTTGTTTTATCTGTAATCGCAGCTTCTAATTGAGCTGGCGAAATTTTAAAATCATTAGCCAAAGTTCCTTCTACAAAAACTGGTGTTCCGCCCGATAATTCTACAATATCAGAATAAGAAACCCAATATGGTGTTGGAATTATAACTTCTGTACCTTCGTCTACAATTGCTTGTAAAACGTTATAAATAGATTGCTTTGCTCCTGTAGAAACAACAATTTGGTCGGCTGTATACTCAATATTATTATCGCGTTTAAATTTCTTAATCACCGCTTCTTTTAAATCTGCATAACCAGCAATTGGTGGATATCCAGAATAATTTTCGTCGATTGCTTTTTTAGCTGCTTCCTTGATAAAATCAGGTGTATTAAAATCAGGTTCTCCGATACTTAAACTGATTACATCAATTCCTTGTACTTTTAATTCTCTTGCTTTTGCAGACATTGCAATTGTTGCAGATGGTTTCAAATTTTGTAAACGCTTTGAAAGTTGCATAATATTTGTGAGTTATTTGTGTGTAATAAATTATTAGTGCGAAGATACTTTTTTCTACGTATTATTTTGTTACTTTTAATCATTAAAAATCTAAAAATAAATAAGAATATTATGGCTGAAATTACATTTAAAGGAAATCCAATTCACACCGGTGGAAATTTACCAACAGTAGGAGAAAAAGCGCCAAGTTTTGCATTAACAGCTGGCGATTTAAGCGAAAAAACTTTAGCTGATTTTGCAGGTAAAAATGTTGTTTTAAATATTTTTCCTAGTGTAGATACAGGAGTTTGTGCGCAATCTGTACGTACATTTAACAAAGAAGTTTCTGCAGCAGACAACACAGTTGTTTTATGTATTTCGAAAGATTTACCATTTGCATTATCTCGTTTTTGTGCAGCAGAAGGTTTAGAAAATGTGGTGACTTTATCTGATTTTAAAACAGATGAATTTGCAAATGCATATGGTGTAAAAATGGTTGATGGTCCGTTAAACGGATTATTATCTCGCGCGGTTGTAGTTATTAATGCAAACGGAGAAGTTGCTTATACAGAACAAGTTCCAGAGATTGGACAAGAACCAGATTATAAAGATGCTTTAGCAGCGATTAAATAATTTGTTTGATTACATAAAAAAAAGAGAACCAAAATTGGTTCTCTTTTTTTTATGTAATTATATTTCTTGAAAAAGAATTTCTAAAATATTTTACTTCGCAAACTGCGCAGCTAATTTTTCTGCTTTTTTTGATTCAGAATAATCATAGAAACCTTCTCCAGATTTAATTCCTTTTTTACCTGCTGTTACCATATTTACCAACAATGGACATGGCGCATATTTAGGATTTTTGAATCCATCATAAAGAACTTCTAAAATTGATAAACAAACATCTAAACCAATAAAATCCGCTAATTGTAATGGTCCCATTGGATGAGCCATTCCTAATTTCATTACTTCATCTATTTCTTTAACACCTGCAACACCTTCGTATAACGAATAAATTGCTTCGTTAATCATTGGCATTAAAATACGATTGGCGATAAAACCAGGATAATCATTTACTTCAACAGGAGTTTTACCTAATTTCTTCGACATTTCCATAATTGCATTTGTCACTTCATCCGTCGTGTCGTAACCTCTAATAATTTCTACTAAAGTCATCACAGGAACTGGATTCATAAAATGCATTCCGATTACTTGTTTTGGACGACTTGTTACCGACGCAATTTTAGTAATTGAAATAGAAGATGTGTTAGACGCTAAAATTGCATTTGCAGGCGCAGCTTCATCAATTTGTTTGAAAATTTTTAACTTCAAATCCAAATTTTCTGTTGCAGCTTCTACAACTAAATCCGCATTTTTAACCGCTTCTGCAGTATCTGTAAAAGTTGTGATATTGTTTAAAGTTGCTGTTTTATCTTCTTCCGTAATTTTTGCTTTTGCAATCATACGCTCCAAATTACCAGCAATAGTTTTCAATCCACGCTCTAAACTATCTTGAGAAACGTCTACTAAATTAACATTAAATCCTGATTGAGCGAAAACATGAGCAATTCCATTTCCCATTGTTCCTGCTCCAATAACTGTAATATTTTTCATTTTTGTTTGTTTGGTTTTATGTTTTTTATTTTATTCTTTTTCTATGGTTTGATTTTCTATCACACCTTGTGCTTTTTCAAAATAAGCAATAATTTCTAAAGCAACTTTCAGGGCATTTCGTCCATCTTGCAATGAAACTCTAATTGGCGAATCATTTTCTATAGAATCTGCAAAGCTTTCTAACTCATCTAAAATTGCATTATTTGGTAAAACTTCTGGATGCTCAAAACAAATTTCTCTGCGATCTCCTTTATCATTTTCCAAAATCATTGCAAATTCATTTGGTTCTTCTGGCGCTTTGTGCATTTTTATAATTTCTGTTTTCTTTGTTAAAAAATCAATAGAAATATACGCATTTCGCTGAAAAACACGCATTTTACGCATATTTTTCATCGACATTCTACTTGTAGATACATTTACAACACATCCATTTTCGAACTCAATTCGTGCATTTGCAATATCTGGTGTATCGCTAATTACCGAAACTCCACTTGAATGAATTGATTTTATTTCTGATTTTACAATTGATAAAATAATATCTAAATCATGAATCATTAAATCTAAAACCACAGGTACATCTGTTCCGCGCGGATTAAATTCTGCCAAACGATGCGTTTCGATAAACAAAGGTTCATCAATAAACGGAGAAGCCGTTATAAAAGCAGGGTTAAAACGCTCTACGTGTCCAACTTGCGCCTTCAAACCTTTTGCATTTATCAATTCTAACAAATGATCTGCTTCCTCTAAAGTATGTGTAACAGGTTTTTCTATAAAAAAATGTTTATTCTTTTCGATTACTTTTAATGCAACTTCATAATGCGACAATGTTGGCGTTACGATATCTACAACATCAACAGCCTCAATCAATTCTTCAATCGAATTAAAAAATTTGTAGCCAAATTCGGCTTCTACTTTTTTACCATTTTCTTCAAATGCATCAAAAAAGCCAATTAATTCGTATTTATCCGATTGTTTTAATAACTTTAAATGGATTTTACCAAGGTGCCCAGCACCGATCACTCCTACTTTTAACATTTGGTAGATTTTGCCGTTAAAATTAATGAGAATATGTTGTATTTAATGCATTTTTGTAAAAATTTTGGAACATGCCAGTAGACGATTTTAAACACCAAGGTCGACGTAAGATGTTGGTTGACTTATTAATGACCAAAGGAATTGAAGATAAAAAAGTTCTTGAAGCCATTAATATTGTACCGCGACATCTGTTTTTGGATAGCGCTTTTGCCGAATTCGCTTATCGTGATGAGGCTTTTCCTATTGCGGCAGGTCAAACTATTTCGCATCCGTATACCGTAGCTTTTCAGACGCAATTATTGGATATTCATCCAAACGAAAAAGTACTTGAAATTGGAACCGGTTCTGGTTATCAAACTGCAGTTTTGGTTGCTATTGGTGCCGAAGTATTTTCGATAGAACGTCAAAAAGAATTGTTTGATTTTTCTAAAATAATTCTAAAAAAAATCAATTTAGAACCGCGTTATCAAACTTATGGCGATGGTTACAAAGGTTTACCATCTTTTGCGCCTTTCGATAAAATAATTGTAACGGCTGGTGCACCAGAAATTCCGAAAGATTTATTGCAACAATTAAAAATTGGTGGAATTATGGTGATTCCGGTTGGCGAACAATCGCAGCAAATGATTGTGATTATTCGATTAGATGAAGATCAATTTGAGAAATATATTTTTGGAGATTTTAAATTTGTTCCGATGTTAGAAAGTAGAAGCAAATAAATTATTAATTAAGGTAAACGTTCTAAAAACTCACCGTTTTTATCAAAATTTAAATCGATATCGCCCATTAATTCGACAAAATAACCCGTAGAATTTCGTTCGATTTTATTGAATCCGATTGTTGGGTATTTTTTTGATGTATACGAAATTATTGAAGCATGAATAATACTTTTAGGAATTTCGCCTTTTCCTTGACTTTCTACCGAAACCCAATTTCCGACTTCATCAAAATCTACTAAAACATCATTATTTAAAGCCACTTCGTACGTTACACCGTTTGGTTTTTTCGGTTCAAATTGGTTTACTTCTTTTATTTTTATCTGTTGAAAATGAGTTTTCAAAAAAGTGGTAGCGTTTGTAGAAAGTACATTTTCGCTAACTTTTTTTACTTCGCTATCTATTCCATCATCGCTTTTACAAGCAGATAATGTAAAAATAAATACACATAAAAAACTGATTATAACTTGTTTCATTTCGGTTTTATCTAAATCTTAGTCTAACTCTAATGTATATAAAAAAATCCAATCGTATTGATTGGATTTTTATAAAATTCTATTTTCTGTTAGTCATCTATTTTTACGAAATTTCCATTTCTATCAAATTTAACTTCTAAACCATTGTTCAATTTAGCTTCTATCGAATTATTATCTTTTTCAACCTTAATAATCTTAGTATTTGGAAAACTTCTTTTTACATAATTCGTAATTTTTGCAGGGACAAAACCAGTTGGTATTGTATTTCTATTTCCGTCAACCTCTTTCCAACTTCCATCTCCATCAAATTCTACTTTTGTTCCGTTTGCCAAATAAACTTTATATTCTTTCGAAAAAAAATCATCATCTAACAAAACGCTTCCCACTTGTTTTGCACCAAAATATTTATTTACAAATTGTTGACTATTTTGTGGTAGTTGATTATAATTAATCACTTTATCTTGTGCAAAAGTAAACATTGCAACTCCCAACATAATTACACTTAAAATCTTTTTCATTTTGTTTATTTTTTAATTTTATAAGACAAAATTGCGAGATGAATTAGGAAAAATTTAGGAATAAAATTGAGTTCAATTATTTTTTTAAAATAAATTGATGAAGCGAATTTTTGTACTGATAATCTATCGTAATTGATTGTTGATTCTTAAGAATTGTTTTAATTATAGAAAGCCCCAAACCGTTGCTGCCTTCACTTTGTCCTTGTTTATAAAAGCGATCGAAAATAACTTTCGAATTAAGCGCAGAAAAATCACTTGTGTTAGAAAAAGTAAGTTGATTTTTCTCGCTCAAAATTTTAATTACCTTTTGATCATTATTGTGCTTTATTGCATTTCGAATTAAATTAGAAATTAAAATATGAGCTAAATTTTTATTGAAATTTATTATAAAATCAGCTGTAATAGTTAATTCAACTTTAATTTCTTCTGCCTCAAAAAAAGGTTCAAAATCTGCTAATATTTCCTGAATTAGTTGCGTGAAATTTATTTCTACTTTATCCGAATATTGTTCATTTTCGATACGGGTTAACATCAACAATGATTTATTTAAATTAACCATTCGCCAAAGCGAATTTTTAGTTTCGGATAAATTAACCAATTGTTTTTCGGATAAATTTGTGTCATCTAACAACAAATCTAATTTATTAATTGCAATTGCTAAAGGCGTTTGTAACTCGTGCGAAGCATTTTCTATAAACAGTTTTTGATCGCTAAAAACTTGTTCATTTCTACGAATCATTTCGTTTAAATTATCTTGTAAAATGGCAAATTCTTTTACATTAGTATCTATATTATTGATCTTTTTAACTTCGCCAATTCTATAATTTTGTAATTGTTGTAAAATCAATTTGAATGGATTAAATGCTTTTTTTAGCCCGAAATGATTAATCATCAAAATACTAATCAAAATAAAAATGTACAGAAAAATTAAGGAAATTGACAAATCATAAATCAAATCATCTTCTTCTACAGTTGACGTTCTAATTTCTAACAAATAAGGAAGATTGTCTGCGCCATAAAATGCTGTTTTTAAAACGCGATAAGGTTCATCATCATTATCATAAGGCATATAAATAAACTCGTTAGAAAAACGATTTATTTCGTTGTAATTCTGTTTTTTAACGGGCAAAATTCTGAATTGAGCAATACCAAATTCATTTGTTTTCAGAATTGATGAATCGATGTAACTATGTCTTATAATCTCTATTTTCTGATTTTTTAAACCATCGTCAACATTATCATAAACCTCATCTAAAATCAATCCTCTAAACAACAAAGCCCAAATTGCAATAACAATAAGTAGCCAAAAAGTAAGGTATCGAAATGTATAATTTTTTATGGAAATTTTCATCTAAACTAATTTATAACCAACTCCGTAAACAGCCTGAAAATCTGCTTCGGAACCAGCTTCTTTTAACTTTTTGCGAATATTTTTTATTTGCGAATAAATAAAATCTAAATTATCTGCCATTTCGATATGATCGCCCCAAACACTTTCGGCAAGCATTGTTTTCTGAAAAACACGTTCTGGTCTTAACATAAAATAGAACAACAAATCATACTCTTTTCTATTTAATTTTATTTCATTTTGATTAACCAAAACGCGGCGATCATCTGGATAAATTGAAATATTTTTATACGAAATTATATCTTCGCCATGTTGTTGATTTTTTCGAAAAGCAACTTTTATACGTGCTAATAATTCTGCAAAATGAAAAGGTTTTGCTAAATAATCATCGGCACCAACCAACAAACCTTCTACTTTATCGTCTACAGAATCTTTTGCAGAAAGTATAATGACCGAAGTTTTTTTCTGAAGTTTTTTTAATTCTTTCAGAATTGTCATTCCATCGCCGTCGGGCAACATCATATCGAGTAAAATACAATCATAATCAAAAGAAATAATTTTATCTAAAGCTTGCTGAAAATTATCCGCTGATTCTACAATCATTTTTTCGTTTTCTAAAAACTCTACAATTGTTTCTTGTAATTTTATTTCGTCTTCAACAACCAAAATCTTCATAAATTGATTTTTATTAATTCGCAATGATACTTCTTAATGTAGGAAAAATTTAGGAAAAACATTAATTTTATCATCTAAATTTAAATAGTTCATTTTGAAAAAATATAGTTTTAAAAACGATTATAGCGAAGGCGCACATCCATTAATTTTACAAAAATTAATGGAAACAAATCTAGAACAAGCAATTGGTTATGGCGAAGATGATTATTGCAAAGAAGCAAGTGCATTAATCAAAAAAGAATTACAAAAAGATTCGGCTATTCATTTTGTTTCGGGCGGAACGCAAGCTAATTTAATTGTAATTTCGTCAATACTTCGTCCTTACGAATCTGTAATTGCAGCAGAAAGTGGTCATATTGCCGTGCACGAAACTGGCGCAATTGAAGCTACCGGACATAAAATAAATACAATACCGACAACAAACGGAAAAATAACAACAGCGCAAATAGATACTGTCTTAAAAACACATACCGACGAGCACATGGTAAAACCTAAAATGGTTTATATCTCGAATTCTACCGAAGTTGGAAGTGTTTACAACAAAGCTGAATTAACGGAAATTTATACATTTTGTAAAGCCAATAATTTAATTTTATTTGTAGATGGCGCACGATTGGCTTCGGCTTTAACATCTACAAAATGTGATTTGACTTTAGCTGATTTAGCCAACTTAACAGACGTTTTTTATATTGGTGGAACAAAAAATGGTGCTTTATTAGGCGAAGCTATCGTGATTAATAATTCTACTTTGGACGAGAATTTTAGATACAACATTAAGCAAAAAGGTGGAATGTTAGCCAAAGGACGATTAATTGGAATACAGTTTTCTGAGTTATTTAAAAATAATTTATTTTTCGAATTAGGAAAACATGCCAATACAATGGCAAATAAACTAGCCGAAGAAATTAGCAACAAAGGCTATGATTTTTTAACAGAACCATCATCCAATCAAATTTTTCCCATCTTACCAAATTATAAAATTGAAGAACTGCAACAAGATTTTGAATTTTATAGTTGGCAAAAAATAGATGACAATAATTCTGCCGTTAGACTTGTAACATCTTGGGCTACGCCTGAAGAAAAAGTACTAGAATTTATTAATAAAATCTAGAAAAACACCACTCAAATGAGTGGTGTTTTTTATTTAACAAATTACTTATTAAGTATTTAAATAATTATCATAAATTTGTTATACCAAACCAATTACTATATATAATTATGTTTAAGAAACTAAAAATCATTAGCTTCTTCTTTATTTTATTCGCCTTGTATTCCTTTACAAGTGCACAAGTTGGTATTGGTTTAACTTCAAAAACTGATTCTTTATCTATAAATGCTCAATCTAAAACAAGTGTACAGCCTATTATTTACGTTAAGAATGGAACTAAAATTACAATAGAAACTAACACAATTTTAGATGCTAAAGTTGTTTATCTAAAAGAGCTACCAAAAAAGAAACAAGTTGTATTAGCTAAGGAAAAGAAAATTCTTAAAAAAAATAAGTTAAGTGAGAAGTTAGAGGAATTTACTAAAGTTGCAAAAGTAGAACTTCTTAAACCTAAATTTCATCTACAACAAGGCAATTTACCTTTATCTCTATATTCTTCTAATACAATCAATTCATTTTGTATAGTAGTTAATCATCATGATCAAATAAACAAACAAGCTGTTTTTATTAAAAAAACATCAATTGTTTTTTTTGAATCATTTTATTTAGAGAAAAATAACATTGTTAGTTCTTATAATCATATTGTTAAAAATTTTGATGATTTAAATACTTTCGGAATTCGTCCTCCTCCTCATTATATGTTTACTTAAAAATCTCTAATACCTTTTTTAGTGAAAAATAATCTAAAACAACATATTAATGAAAAAAATAATCTACATATTTCTACTCTTTTTGAGTGGTATAGGATGGGCACAAACTTGTAACTTCACAATATCAAGTGGAAATGGATTCGGTAATTTTAATCTTTCTGGAGGAACTAATTCTACTGGATCAGATGGACTAAGAGTTTTTTTTAATGCGAATGGTAATTTACAAGTTCGTTATAAAAATAGTGAACAAATTTACAATAATGCCCAATCAGGTTACAGCGCTTCTGGAAGTCCGACTGCTGCTAGTACTACATACGAGCATGGTATTGTTATTAGTATAGGTAATAACATATACAGAGGAGGTACCTTATATCCAAATTCAGGAAGTGCAGCTACCAACAGTTTTCTACCACAACCTTCTGCTCCTAGTTGTAATTATAGTGCAACTACCAACACATATACTTTTACAAATACCTATAGTATTGTGAAGAACAGCTTAACTTATAAATTTACTTTTTTATATACTTATAAATTTCCGGAACCTTTTATGCGAATAAGCTATACTGTAGATATACCAACTGGTAATACAGAAGAAGTAAAAGTAGCGCATGGATGGGATGCAAGTTTAGCTGGATCTGACAATTCTCCTCACTTTGCTATTGATAGCCCAACAAAAACAATTGTAGGTACAAGAAATACTACAAATGGTTTCCAAGCTTTTATTTATAAATCTGGAACTATGTGGTCTGGATACTATGGAGCTAGTGCTGCAAATATTAAGGAATATTTAGGAAGTGGAACTACATATGGTAATTTTATGGAGTACAGTACAAAAACCGTAAGTACAACTTCTGTAGACAGCTCTATTGCAATGTCTATTAATTACGGAACAGCAGCAGGTGTTCAATCCACAACAAATCTTTTATCATTTCAGTGTAACGCACCTGCGACAGCACCTACAACTGGTATGTTTACACCAGCACCAATATCAACAACAGCATCAACATCAACTTACAATCTAACGTGTATTGAAGGCTCAAAATCTATTGTAGTTCCTCAAACTAATTTCCCTGTTACTGATTATGATGCAAATGCTATACGAGATGTTGTAATGCTATTTGTCAATACAACTACAAATGCAGAATTTACTGCTACTTACGAAAATGGAACTGTTAATTTACCTGCTGGTACATATAATGCTTATTTTTATGATACTATAAATGGATGTGTATCGCCAAGTAGAACAATTGTAATTAACAGACCTGCTTGTCCATCAGATTTATCTATTGTAAAAACAATAAACACAAACTCTAATAGCACTGTAAGACTTGGTAATAGCTACACAATTACTTATGTTGCGAGAAACAATGGAACTAATGATAATGGAGGAGTTATAGTTACTGACAATATACCTCCTGGTTTTACAATAGTAACACCTACTCCAGATGCAGGAACAAGTTATGCAAATGGGACTTGGACTATCGGTTCATTAGCTGTTAATCAATCAAAAACTCTTACTATTACTGTAACAGCAAATAGTTATGGTGGACATACTAGTACCGCAACTATTTCTGGCGCAAGTACAGATAGTACACCTGCAAATAACATATCAAACCCTCAAATTTATATAGATTATGATAATGATGGTTATGGATCCAACTTAGACTTAGATAGTGACAATGATGGTATTTTAGATGCTACTGAATATTTTTTAACAAACAGAGTAACATCAGGTGTATTTGTTGGTACAGCAAATGCAAATACCGATAATGTACCAGGTTGGACTGTAGGAGGTACTTATGCCACAGCTGGTACTTGGTTACCAGGTGTAGGTCGAGTTCATTTAAAAACTGATGGTATAGAGTTTCGCAGAGATAAAGGTACAACAACTACATTAAGCCAAAATATTAGTAACATAAGTGGAGGTATTATTACACTTCAAGATTTATATTGGTATAAAACATCAGATGGAACTGTTGATACCGATTTTACATTTACAATTTCGTACAACGGTACAGTTTACGCAATTATAAACTCTACACTTACTAATACGCCAACTATAACTACTTATAATGGAGCTACAGTTAATACGGCAACATTACCTACAGTAACAGCTACTGCAACACCTACTACAGGAGTAAAATCAGCTCTTTCAACCATAAAAATAACAATGCCTGTAACCCTAACAAAAACAAATGGTTTATTATCATTTCAATTTGTAGCGGGTGCAGACAATACAAACGTAAGAGATTTAGGAATGAAATCTATTGCTGTAGAAACATACAGAGATTTTGATAACGATGGTATTCCTGATTTTTTAGATTTAGATTCTGACGGTGATGGATGTTTTGATGCGAGAGAGGGAAGCCAAAGAGTACCTGCCGCAAGTTTAAACCCGAATGGTAGTATTACAGGAACAGTAGCTGCTAACGGTGTGCCTGCTTTAGTTGGTGTAGGTCAAGCTGCAGGTACTGCTTATAACAGTGGTATAAGTGAATGTCTAGATACTGATGGAGATGGAATTCCTGATTACATAGATTTAGACAGCGATAACGATGGTATACTTGATTATGAGGAAATTGTAAGTTGTTCTACGCCTACTTATAAAAAACAGTTATACAAACAAGATTTTGGAAGCCAAGGCGTACATGGTATTAGATTATTTCCTTTTAGCATTACTGAGGGTAGTACTGGATTAACATTTAAAACTACGACTCCTACTGGTGATACATATTACAGTATTACAACTAACACAACATTGGTTGATGACTTTAGTCCTGGCTACAATGATCAATGGAGTAAAGTAATTAATTCACCTGATATAAATAATATAGAAAATGGTATCCTCGATCATACAGTTGATGCATCAGGTATTGGTTTAATGGCTATTTTCAATCCTCAAAATAATACGAGTGTGATATGGAAGTCACCAGTTGTTAGTGTAAAACCAGGAGCAGCAATAGAAACAAGCTTATGGTTGATGAGGATAAATCCAGATTCTAACTATCCTAATTTAAATATTAAAATATTTAATGCTGACACAAATACTCAAATTGGAAATACTCTAAATACAGGTGATTTTGTTTCAAGAATTGTTTGGACAGAAAAATCAATAATTTTACCAGTTGGAACAAATACATCTGCAAAAAATATTTATATTGAGATAACAAGTAACGTAAATTCTGGCCAAGGAAACGACTTTGCTTTAGATGATATAATTATTAACGAATTATACTGTGATACAGATAATGATGGTAATCCTAACTATTTAGATTTAGATTCTGATGGTGATGGATGTTTTGATGCAATAGAAGGTGGTGACAATGTTATAAAAGCACAACTTAATCCTAATGGATCCATTAATTATTCTGCATATGGCGGAGTTAATGGCAATGGTATTCCTAATTTAGTTAATCCTTCTGGTGCAGCTGATAAAGACGGTTTTATTGGACAAACTGCAAACTTTGCTTACGATGGTATTTCATCATGTCCTACATTCTGTCTAAAACCTGCAACTACAACAGGAACAGCATTAGATACAAATGTTGGTATTTCTACAATAGGAACAACTGCTGGTTGGCCACAAAACAGAAAAGGTGCTTATTTAGCTTTAGAGTCTCAAGGAAAAGGTTTCGTTATTTCTCGTCTTACAACAACACAAATAACTGCTATAGGCGTTATTAATTCACAAGAAGGTATGATGGTTTATGACACTGATGTAGATTGTTTAAAAATCTATAGTAAAGATATCGGTGCAGCTACTTATTCTTGGAAATGTTTTGATACACAATCTTGTCCTGATAATTTATAAATGATTATTACAATGAAAAAATATATCACATTATTCGTTATAGCTTTAGTTTATACAAATACATCTGCCCAAGTAATTCTTGGCGATCAAACTAAAGCATCAACAAACACAACTGCTGTTTTATTAGATTTTGAAAAAGACGCAGCAAGAGGTTTATTATTACCAACAGTATCTGTTTTACCAACAACTGTAGAAGATGGCACAATCTTATTAGATGCTGTTAGCGGAACTGCAGCACGTGTAAAAGTCAGAAAAAATGGTGCTTGGTTTGATTTAAGTACTGAAGATGGTAATGCAACTTTAACTCGACCAACTGCCACAGATAAAACAGGTACTAAAGCAGTAATTGGTGCAGAAACATCTTCTGCAGATGGTGTTTTAGTCCTAGAATCTACAACAAAAGCAATGGTTTTACCTACTGTTACAAATACAGATTTAATCATCAATCCTTCGCCAGGAATGATGGTTTACGTAAGAAACACGACAAATGATAAATATCTTCTTGCCTTGTTCAACGGTACAACATGGGCATATTGGGCTCCATAATAATATACAATAACAAAAAAGCCACTCAATTGAGTGGCTTTTTTTATACTTAAATTGTTTTACTTCGTTTTTTCTAAAGCTTGTAAAATATCATCAATAATATCTTCTTGAGCTTCTAAACCAACCGAAAGTCGAATAGAACCTGGTTTTATACCCAAATTAATTCGCTCTTCTTCTGTTAATTTAGAATGTGTTGTAGAACCTGGATGTGTAGCAATTGTTCTCGAATCTCCTAAATTAGATGTATATAAAATCATTTCCAAAGCATCTATAAATTTAAATGCGCGCTCCTTTCCTCCTTTCACTTCAAAAGTTACAATTCCACCACCAGCTTTCATTTGTCTTTTTGCCAATTCATATTGCGGATGCGAAGGTAAAAAAGGATATTTTACATCTTCTATTTCTGTATTTTTTTCTAAAGCTTCTGCCAAAGCCAAAGCATTAGAACAATGACGATCCATGCGAAGACCCAAAGTTTCTAAACTTTTAGAAATTGTCCATGCGTTAAACGGCGACATTGCAGGACCAGTATGACGAATAAAAAACAACATTTCGTCTATCAATTCTTGTTTACCAACAACAACTCCACCCAAAACACGACCTTGTCCGTCCATGTATTTTGTTGCAGAATGTATTGATAAATCAAACCCAAATTGCAAAGGTTGTTGTAAATATGGTGTTGCAAAACAATTGTCTATCGCAAAAATAATATGTGGATATTTTTCTTTTAATTTTCCTAATTCAGCTAAATCAAATAATTCTAAACCAGGATTAGATGGCGATTCTAAAAATACAATTCGTGTGGTTGGTTGTATTGCTTTTTCCCACTCCTCTATCGCTGGCGAATCTACATAGGTGTACGTTACGCCCCAACGTGGAAATAATTGCGTTAACAATTGATGCGTTGAGCCAAATATTGCACGACTAGACACAATATGATCGCCACTTTTTATGAATGATGCAAAAGATGCAAAAACAGCCGCCATTCCCGATGCAAAAGATAATCCCGCTTCTGCGTTTTCTAACTTACAAACACGGTTAATAAACTCCGAAGTATTGGGATTTGCGTAGCGCGAATAAACCATACCTTCTTCTTCATCTGCAAAAATTGCACGACCTTGTTCTGCACTATCAAAAATAAAACTTGACGTTAAATACAAAGGAACCGAATGTTCTCTAGTAGCTGATCGAGTAGCTTGTTCTCGAATAACTTTAGACTGATCTTTTTTCATAATAATCAAATTTAAACATTGTTTTATTAAGTCATAAAGAATTAATAAAGTTTTATTTAGAATATTTTTCTATTATAAACACTTTAATACGAAAAGTAATAATTTGAATGATTCAGATGTAGAATGATATAAACTTTGCCTTAAAATAACACAAAACCTCAACTTCAGAAATTGCAGATTCTCTTAAAAATCTTGCAAAAAATCATTCTTCATAAAAGTTATTAAATCATGATGAATTAAATCTTTTATTAACTTCAGCTACAAAAAGTTTACCTTTGTAAACTTAATATTATTTATGTCATTCGAAAATCTAGGATTATCACCATATTTATCAAAAGCAATTGCTAAAAATTTAGGTTTCATCAAACCTTTTGAAATTCAGACCGAGTCTATTCCGGCTATTTTACAAGGAAAAGATGTAATGGGAATTGCAAAAACGGGTTCGGGTAAAACGTTGTGTTTTGTTGCTCCATTGTTACAAAAAATTCAGCATCAATCGTACGAAAAATCTCGTGCTGTAAAAGCATTAATTTTAGTACCAACACGCGAATTAGCGGTTCAGATTGAGCAAACTTTTGTTGCTTTACAAGAAGCTTTGCGTCGCGAAGTAAAAACACAAGCCGTTTACGGAGGAACTTCTATCAACCCACAAATGAAAAATTTGTACGGTACAGAAATTCTAATTGCTACACCTGGACGTTTGTTAGATTTGATGGATCACAATGCATTTACGTTAGATCAATTGCAATATTTGGTGATTGATGAAGCGGATAAAATGTTTCAATTAGGTTTTGGTGACGAAATGGATCGAATTTTAAAAGCGATTCCAGCAAAAAAACAATCTATTTTATTTTCAGCAACTTTAAATGAAAAAGTAGACGAAATTAAAGCAACTTTAAAAATTGATCCAGTTGTTGTTGAGGTAAAACAACAAGAGGTAGATTTGGATGCAATAGAACAAATTGCGTACAAAGTAGACGACGAAACAAAAGGTCCTTTTTTGAGATATTTAATCAAATCGAACCAAGTTACACAAGCTTTGGTTTTTGTTTCTTCGACACGAACTGCCGATAATTTAGTTGAGAAATTAAAGAAAAATAAAATTCATGCATTAGCCATTCACAGTAAAAAATCGCAAGGTGCGAGAATGGATAATTTAGAAGATTTTAAATTAGGAGATGTTCAGATTTTAGTTGCGACAGATTTAATTGGTCGTGGTATTCATATCGAAGGTTTACCAACGGTTATTAATTACGAATTACCACGTTCACCTTTAGATTATGTGCATAGAATTGGTAGAACTGGGCGTGCAAATGCAACAGGAAAAGCAATTAGTTTGATAACAGAAGAAGATTTACATCATTTTAAAATTATCCAAAAGAAAATGGGTAAAAAAGTTGAGATTGAATCAACTGACGATGTAAACTTACACGGATATTAATATAAGTTTTAAGTTATGAGTAATCATTTTATTACTCATAACTTTCTACTCAGAACGATTATATATGTGGTCCCAACATATTTTTAGGATCCAAAATTTCATCTAATTTTTCTTTTGATAACAAATTGTGCTCTAACACCAATTTGTATACACTTCCACCAGTTTCCAAAGCTTCTTTTGCAATTTTTGTACTCGCTTTGTAACCAATATACGGATTTAGCGCCGTAACAATTCCAATACTATTCAAAACTTCTTGCTTCAAATGTTCTGTATTTGCGGTAACTCCATCAATACATTCAACACGAAGTGTATTCATCGCATTGGTTAAATATTGAATAGATTCCATTATAGAAAAACCAATAATCGGCTCCATAACATTTAACTGCAATTGACCAGCTTCCGCAGCCATAGAAATTGTAGTATCATTCCCGATAACTTTAAAACAAACCTGATTAACCACTTCTGGAATAACGGGATTTACTTTTCCGGGCATGATAGATGAACCGGGCTGTTTTGGTGGTAAATTAATCTCAAACAAACCTGTTCGCGGACCAGAAGTTAACAAACGCAAATCATTGCAAATTTTTGATAATTTGATACAAAGTCTTTTTAATGCAGAAGAATAATCAACAAAAGAACTTGTATCCGAAGTTGCTTCAACCAAATTATCTGCCAATAAAACATCTTCATTCATAATTGTTGCAATCTTTTTTGTACACAATTGCGCATAACCAGGAAGCGCGTTTAAACCCGTTCCAATTGCAGTTGCGCCCATATTAATCACCAATAATTGTTGCGCAACACGATGCAAATTATCAACTTCTTTGTTTAATGTATTCGAGAAACCTTCAAACTCTTGCCCTAAAGTCATCGGAACCGCATCTTGCAATTGCGTACGTCCCATTTTTATAACATTTTCAAATTCTTTTGCTTTACTCTGAAACGAAGTTGACAAATTTTCTAAAGCATCTACCAACGGTTTATTCATTTCGAATAACGCAATTTTTAGCGCCGATGGATAAGCATCGTTTGTAGATTGCGATAAATTAACATGATCATTTGGCGAACAAAATTGATATTCTCCTTTTTGTTTTCCTAAATGCTCTAAAGCTATATTTGCAATTACTTCGTTCGCATTCATATTTGTCGAAGTTCCTGCTCCACCTTGAATCATATCAATCGGAAACTCGTTCAAATATTTTTTCTGAATCAATTCATTCGAAGCAAATTCGATTGCTTTATACAAATCATCAGATAAAATTTTTAATTCATTATTTGCTTGTGCAGCGCCTAACTTTACGATTCCTAATGCTTTTACAAATTCTGGATAATCTGCTAATTGATGATTTGAAATCTTAAAATTATTAATTGCACGTTGAGTTTGCACACCATAATAGGCTGATTCTGGAACTTGTAATTCTCCTAACAAATCAGATTCTGTTCTCATTTTTTGCATGATTGATGAGTTTATTTTCAATTAAAATTACATTAATTATATGGTTTAAAAAACCTTAATCTTTAAATAGAAAAGCCAATTATCAAAAATAAATCCAAAATAGTTACATCATTTTTTTATATTTATCCTTTACACTATAAAATGAAACCTGCACGTTATTATTCTCTTGATGTTTTTCGTGGCGCAACAGTTGCGTTGATGATTTTGGTAAACAATCCCGGAACTTGGTCGGCAATGTTTGCCCCGTTAGAACATGCCGAATGGCACGGTTGCACGCCTACCGATTTAGTTTTCCCATTTTTTTTATTTGCCGTAGGAAACGCAATGGCTTTTGTTATTCCAAAATTGCAGCAACAACCTCAGCACGTATTTTGGAGAAAAGTGATAAAACGAACAATTTTAATTTTCGGAATTGGATTATTTATCAATTGGTGGCCATTTTTTAAATGGGACAATAATGCTTTAGTTTTTAAAGCATGGCAAGATTCTGACGAAGTCGGAATTCGTGTAATGGGTGTTTTACAACGCATTGCAATTGCCTATTTTTTTGCATCTGTTATTTCTTTCTATTTTAAACAAAAAACGGTTTTGTGGATAAGCGGTTTTATTCTGATAATCTATTGGTTATTAACAAAATTTATGGGCGGATTAGATCCATATTCAATCGAAGGATTTATTGGAACAACGCTAGATAATCAAATTCTTGGTTTAGCACATATTTACAAAGGCGAATCAATTCCGTTTGATCCAGAAGGAATTTTTAGCACGATTGCTACAATTCCACAAGTATTATTTGGGTATTTGATTGGAGATTATATTCAGAAACAAGGAAATATAACATGGTTTAATCGCACTTTACCCGAAACAAATAATACGCAATACAAAATGTTGTCGGGTTTATTTGTACTTGGTTGTATCGCTTTAGTAATCGGTTATTTTTGGCAATTAGATTTTCCGTTCAATAAAAAAATATGGAGTAGTTCGTATGTTTCAAACACAACAGGATTAGCAATTTTAACAATTGGAACAATGATTTGGTTCATCGAAATTCTTGGAATAAAAAATGGATTTATGAAGTTTTTTGATGTTTTCGGAAAAAATCCTTTATTCATTTTTGTATTAAGCGGTTTATTACCAAGACTATTAGGCTTAATCAGAATTGATGGCGGATTAAACGACAAAGGCGAAATCAACTACATTTCTCCTTTGGGTTGGTTTTATCAAACTATTTGTGCTAAAATTCCAGGAATTCCAGAAGTTGGTTCATTTGTATATTCATTAATCTTTTTAGCCGTTTTTTGGTTATTAGCGTATTGGTTAGATAAAAAGAAAATTTATATAAAGGTTTAATTTTTTTATAAAAGATTAAAAATTAAATTTGTTTAACTAAAATAATTAATATAGTTGAAGTATGAATAAATTTTTACCCTTACTCTTTCCTGTTTTATTAATTTCTCAAGAAAAACTTGAAACTCAGATTATTGATTTCAACAAAACAGGTAATGGATATCCACATGCTATAACAGAGACAAACAATCAAAAATATATTTTAGCAAATTTACAGGACTCAATTCCATTAATTTTTAAATTTAGTGAAACTGATCAAAAGTTAAATTATGTCTACGATGTTAATGGCTATAATTTATTTAGAAGTAAAAAATTATATCCATTAAAAGAAAAAATTATTTTTCAGAATGAAACTTATCCTTATTCTTTAAATTCTTTTGACGGAAATAAAATTACCTATTTAGAATATAATTTTTCATCAAAAAGTTTACACAATTTTATACAGAATGACAATGGTTATTTCTTTTTAAATAAAGATTCTTATTACAAGAATAAATTATTTTTTACTGATGGTAATAAAATGAATGAATTATCATTTAACGAATATTATTATACTGATTTACAATTGCATTTTGCTTCTACACAAGAGTTGATTTATTCTGCTAAAACCAATGATACAGTTATTTTAAACACGTATAATATTGATACTAAAAAATCTAAACAAATTGCTAAACAATTTGTTCGTGGAAATTTTAAAAAAAGTGTAGAGTATTTTAATAATAAACTTCTGTTTGCATTAAAAGAAAATGATGATAATTATGTTTATCAACAAACTAATTCTAATTCAATTTCTAAATTAAATTTACTTGTAAATAAAAACGACTCATTACTTGACACAATTCCAGTTAAAGTAAAAGGAGATTTTAATGGTTTTAAGTTTAATAATAATTTATTTTTCTCAGGAAATATACAAAATGATTATACGAAATTATACAAATTAGACGCGAATAATAAACTCGATATTTTTGCAGAATTACATTATAACAACTCTTATTATTCTGTTGATGATAGGTCAAAATATTTTTTAAAAGATAATAAAATATTTTTCACAGCCTATAAAAATCTTGAAGATAAAATAGGAAGTTTATGGGTAACCGAAGGGGAAATTGGCACTACAAAACTAATAAAAGGAGATTTTAATTTACCACTCGATAATTTTTTTATTGTAAATAACCATTTGTACTATCAAGACAAAACAGCACTTTTTAAACTTAATTTATCAAATTTAAATTTAGTAAAATTAACAAATGCTTTTTCAGAAGTTACTTATTCCTATTTACTAAATAATACGATTTATTTTTCTGCAACTGAAGCAATTCACGGAAATGAACTTTATACACTTAACACTCTAAATGATGAAGTTAATTTTTTCAAAGAATTTAATTATAAAGAAAATACTGCTGTAAGACAATTGTTACAAAGCAAAGATGGTATTTATTTTATTTCGGATAATGCTTTACATTTATATAATGATACTGGTTTTGAAAAAGTTTCAGAATCATCTCCATTATTAATCACATCATTTTATAAAAATCCAGAAAATTATAAGGAGGTCGCAGAGTTTAAAGACAAATTATTATTTATTAGTTTAGATAATCAATTAATATCTTTCAATAAAAGTAATAAAACAATTACCAATTTAGGTTACATAAATTATGAAGGAAATGAGTATAATTTTAATAAAAGTTTTTTACAAGTAAATGATAAATTATATTTTATTGGTCTTAATTCATCAAACAGTAGAGTGCTTAAAATGACAGATGGAACATTAGATGGAACTTTTACTATTGAAGAATCAAATTCACACAATTACTCACCAAATCATTTAACTTATAATAAAAATACAGATCGTGTATATTTTACTGGAACTAATAAATTAGGAAAAACTACAATTTATAGTACCAAAGGTGTTAAAAATGACTTTATAGAAGAATATAACTCTAATGAATCTGATGTAAAAATAGTAGGCACATATAAAGATTATATTGTTGTAAACATTTACGAGTCGCTTGTAGGTTATAATTTATACTTATTTAAAGACAAACAACTGACCTATAAATTACCTTTAGACTTCAGAAACCACTATATAAGCAGTTTTTATAATGATGACAAAAAAATGTATTTCTTATATAATAATCGCTTATCAGAATCTGATGGAACAGATATAGGGACAAAAGAGATTTTTCAATCCAATTTTGAACGATTATTTAATCTACACAAATGCGGAAACTCTTTTTATTTTGAAGACGAAAACAGAAGACAAATTTTTAGATCAACTAATTATAAAACACAATTATTAAAAAAATTAGATGTTGATCATAAAGTTATCTCAAATGTATGCCACAACAATATCATGTTTTATACAAATACAGATAACCGAGACCTTACAACTTATATACAAAAAAAAGATTATTTAATTGCTTCAACAGACCAATCATACTTGGATCTTGAAATCAATCATATCTTAAAAAATGACAATAATTATACATTTACCACAATAACAGAGATAGCTGCATTTAACAACAAAATACTTCTAAAATATAATGCAAGTTTTGTAAATGATCAATCATTATTTTTAGGTGATTTAACAAATTTTAGCTTAGATACAAATGATATAAACAATGGTATTCTAAAATCAACTAAAATTCAAGTTTATCCAAATCCAAGCAAAAATTTCATAAATATAAAAGTTGATAACAATAAAACAATTCAAAAAACAACACTTTATAATACAATAGGTCTAAAAATATTGACACAACAATTTCCTGGAAATGTTATTGATATTTCTCAATTATCAAAAGGTATTTATTTTATTCAAATTGAAACAGATGAAATAATTGAAACTAAAAAAATAATTAAAAACTAAAACTTATGAAAAACATATACACTTCTTTATTCCTTTTAAGCTCAATTTTTAGCTTTAGTCAGAATTCTCTTGATTCTAATTTTTTTGACATTAGTAAAAAAGGCGATAGCGAATTAAAAAATTTAAAACGATCAAACAATCAATTGTTTTTCTCTGGAAAAGAATTTTGGTCATTAAACTTTGGTCGATATGACTTAGAAACTCAAAAATTTGTAACATATAATCAACAAAAAGAGAATTATAATTTAAATTACGAAGGAGCAAATTATGCAACAATTAATAAAGATATTTACTACCTAAATAAAAATGAAAATGGTGCACCAGAAATTATTCATGGCTCTGAAAATGGTAATATTGAAGTTTTCTTTGAAACACCAACTAGAATCTCTGAATTAAAACAGTTTGACAAAACAAATTTTTTCTTTGCATCTACGCACTATAAAGGCCAAAGTCAAACTTTTGAGCGTTTATGGATTTCTGATGGAACAATTGATGGAACAAAAAATATTTTTGAGACAGACACTTATTCATCTTTAGAACTATTAGCAACTATTGATGATGTTTTATATTTTACATCTGGAAATAAAACTTATGCATTTGACATAAAATCAAATCAATTATCTGAGTACTTTTCATACATCAGTAATCCTAAATTTATTTTTAATAATAAGATTCACTATTTTACCTATAATACTACTGGAGGTCAAGATTTATATGTAATAAATGGTCCAAATTCTTCAGAAAAAGTAACATCTTTTAATGAAAATTTTTACATCAGTCAGCCAAATTATTATATTCACGGAGACAATGTTTATTTATACACAGATAATCGCGATATCTTTTATGTAACATCATACATATATGTTTATAACTCTACAAATAAGACGATTAAAAAAATTATAAATAATCCTGTAAGACGTATTAATAATATGTTTGATTATAATGGAGAATTTTATTTTTCAACTGATACTGAAGATTCAAAATCTATCAATTATAAAATTGATGAAAACGAAAATTTAATCGAAGTTAATTATAAGACAACAAACAATACCATAAATAATCCTATTGTATATGATAATAAACTATTTCTCGGAGGTAATAATCAAATAAATTATTATGATTTTGCTACAGAAGAGTTAAAACCTTTAAATGATTCATATACACAAATAGGTTATTACACTCCATTTCAAGCACCTTTTATTTATAAAGATGAATTATACTTTGTGAGTACTGATGATTTAAATGGACAAGAATTATTTAAATACAATAAAACAAAAAACAAAAAAGACATTGTTTTTAACTACAATACAAAAGCAGGAAGCTCTCCACACGGTTTTCAAAAAATAGACAATAATGTGTTGTTTTTTGCAAATGAAAATTTATTGTACAAATTTGATACAAAAGAAAATAAATATGATTTGGTTTTAGATGAAAACCAAAATCAAATAAAATCTTTCTCCTTTGATATGATTGGTAACATTAACAATAAAAAAATAATTTTTAGTACAAACAATTTTGAATTAGGAGTTTCTGACGGAACATCAGCTGGTACTTTCGTATTCGATAAAAGAGAAAATAATGAAAATTTTTTAGAATTTTACACAACAAATCTAATTCCTTTTAACAACAAAATTATTTTTCAAGGAAAAACAAAATACAAAGGTGTAGAACCTTGGATTACTGACGGTACAAAAGAAGGTACTTTTATGCTTAAAGATATTGTAGATGGTTATGAAAGCTCTATCTTTGATATAAATAAAAAAGGGCTATTAAATAACAAATTGTATTTTACTACAAATCCCTATAATAATCCCTCTTATTCTAATTCTATTTATGAAACAGACGGAACTAAAGACGGAACTAAAAAACTACACACAGACGCTAGTAATGATATAAAACTAATTTTCGGAAGTTTTAAAGATTATTTAATTATATTAAAAAAAGCTTTTAATTCTAATAGTTCAGAATATTACTTATTTAACCCTATTTCTGCAGAAAAAATAAATTTAGAATACGAACACAGTCCGTCTATTTATTTTGAATTTGAAAATAAATTATATTGTAGCGAATATAATTCTATGTATTATTTTGATGAAAACTATAAAAAAATAAATATAACAAACGAAAACACAATAGACTTAGTTAATATTGCAGCTATAGATAACACTATGTATTTATACTCTAAAAGCAACGGTTTTATTTATACTTTAAAAAACAATAAATTAGAAATTTTTAATGAAAAATATTTAAATAAAAAGGAATTTAAAATCTATAATGAGAATATTTATTTTATAGACACCTCTGTAGAAGAACAATACGAAACTGCATATCTTAATATTATTAATAAAAATGGATTAAAAAAATATAGTATAAATTTTAATAATGAGATTAAAGATTTCATTCATATCGAAGATTTCAAAGTAATTGATGATGTTTTATATTTATCAAAAAATAATAAACTATATGGTCAAGAACTATATACTGTTAATTTAACAAATGGTTTATTAGGGAGCAATGATAATACACAACAAATTAATATAAAATCTAATTTTACAGTTTATCCAAATCCAGCATCAGACTTTTTCAAAGTAAAATCTGAAAATAATCATAATTTATCAATTACAATATTTGATATTAATGGTAAAAAAATAAGAAGTTTTAACGCTAAAGCTGAAGAACAAATTAATATAAAAGATCTTTCAAAAGGAATCTACATTATTCATTTAGATAACGGTTTAAATAAAGAAAATAAAAAATTAATTATAAAATAATTAACGATTCAAAAAAAGCATTCTAAGAATGCTTTTTTTTTAAACCTTTTTATAGACCGAATATAACTGATAAAAATGTTGAATATTTTCGACATCAAAAACAATCTGTTTCCATTGATTTAATTCTAAGATCAATTGGTTATTTGATTGAATAAACTTGCCTATAAAAACTTCATCATTCGTCAAATACAACCCAAATTTTTCGTTAGTTAAATGTAAATTTTCTACTTCTAAATGCTCAAAAAATAAAATTGACGATTCATCTTGTTCAAAATCTATTGGCGACGAAATACTCGACGAATATTCTATCGCTATAAATTGATGCGAATTATAAATCGGAAAATAAATAGATGGATAATCTTCTATATTCGAAAATAAATCTTTTTTTGCCTGTATTATTTCTCTTGACAAAAAAGGAATCGCGCTCAAATTTTTAACATTTCGCAACGTATCTGCTTCCTCAAAATAGTTATCAAAGTGTAAAATCTCGTTAACTGTTAAGTTTTTCTCGATTAAATGTTGAATCGGAATGCTAAAATATTTAGCAATTTTAAAAATTGTTTCTATTTTAGGTTCCGCACGTTTTTCTTCATACGACGATATATTTCCACGCGTAACCTCAAATAAATCAGCAAAAGACTGCTGAGTTAAGTTTTTTACTTGTCTAAGTTTCTTAATATTTTCGCCTATTTTCGTCATGAATTAAAATTTTAACATTTTTATTTGCTAATATATTTAGCAAATTGTTTAATTTTATGGAAACAAATTACAAAAAACACTAATAACAACAAAATGAATTATTTTTCGAAGGTTGAAAATTTTATTCAAAACATTAATTACACCATCACTTACAAAAATGAAAAGGAAGGTGTTTTTATGATTGAAAATTTATTGGATGGCGTGCAAAACTTGATTGTTGGAATTGCACCGCCGATTATCATTTTCGAATTGTATTTATTTACAATCAACAATGATAATACTGAAATGCTAAAAGCTTTATTGATGAAAAATCGCGACATCATTCACGGCGCTTTTGCAATTACAGAAGACGGTCAAAAGGTTATTTATCGTTACACGTTACAAATCTCGAATCTTGATCAAAACGAATTTGAAGCAACGTTAAATTCTTTGAGTTTATTGATGAGCGAATATTCTGCTCAATTAATCAAATTTTCTAAACATTAAACACACAAAACAATGAACATTTTTAAACGCATATTTAGAATAGGACAAGCGGAAATACATTCGGTTGTCGAAAAAATGGAAGATCCTATTAAAATGACTGAACAAGGAATTCGCGAAATGCGAGACGACTTGAATCAATCTTTAGAGGCTTATGCAAAAGTAAAAGCAATGGCTATTCGTTCTCAAAATAATGTCGAAAAAAAGAAATTAGAAGCTGCTGATTACGAAAGAAAAGCAATTATTTTATTAGAAAAAGCAAATCGAAATGAAATTTCTATCGATCAAGCTGAAAATTTAGCAAAGGAAGCGCTTGGTCTTAAAAATCAATTATTAGAAGAAATAACTGAGTTAGAAAATCAAGTTATTATTCATGAAAAATCAGCGAACGAAGTTCATAAAAATGTTGAAATTTTAAAGTTTAATATCAACAAATGGGAAAATGAATTAGCAACTTTAAAAGCACGTGTAAAAGTAGCTGACGCAACAAAATTAGTAAACAAACAAATGGCTAAAATTGATGCAAATAGTACAATTAGCATGCTTGAACGTATGAAAGAAAAAGTAGAAGAAGATGAAGCATTAGCACAAGCTTATGGATCGATGTCTACACAAAACAAATCGGCTGATGATCAAATAAATGAAACATTGAAAGGTGATTTAATTCAAAATGAATTGGATGCTTTAAAATTAAAGATTAATACGAAAGAAGAATAAAAATCAATAAAAGATATTTTATTTTCAACACGTTAACCACTTCTTGATACATTTATTTAATATCTTTAAATTATGTTACAACCAAAATCATACAATTAATTTAGCTATGACAAAATTCGAATACAAAACGATTGAAATTAAGTCAAACACTGGACTATTCTCAGTTTCTATCAATCAAGAACAGTTAGATAAATTATTTAATAAACACGGATCTGAAGGTTGGGAATTAGTATCATCTACTCCATTATCAAACAACGGAGTTACATATCGAATTTATTACACTTTTAAAAGACCAATTTAAATCAATAAAACAACCACTAAATGACAGAAATTTTAAATCTACTTTTTAATCCACTACCTAACGGAATCATGAGTATTTTGATGGGTTTCTCATTGGTTTACTGGGTTTTTCAGTTAATAGCAGGAGACGGAATTGATTTAGGAACTGATTCTGATATTCATATCGGCGATGTAAACGATGTAGATACTCCTGATGATATCGATGCTGATCATCACCACGAGGCGGATGCAGATGTACATCACGAACCTTCTTTTTGGGCAAAATGCTTAGAATTTATAAACGTTGGTAAAGTACCATTAATGGTCATTATTACTTTATTCAAATTTATTGGTTGGGTAATTACAATTGTTTCTACAACCCTTCTTGGGTTAGGTAAAATGGGAATTGCTTCTGTTTTTATTTTAATACCAATTTTTATCATCGTTTATTTTATTATGCATTGGGTTACAAAACCATTGGTAAAAATGTATGCAGAATTGGGTTACCACGGCGAAGAAGAAACAGATTTTATTGGTAGAATTGGTAAAACAAAATCATCAATAGAAGGTGATAAAATTGGTTCTGGAGAATTTAGAATTAATCAAGATATTATTACGCTGAATATCAAAAGTCAAACGGGCGAAAAAATAGATTTTGGCGACACAGTTATTATTACCGACGAAGCCACTTCGCATCACTATTATTACGTCATCAAACAAATAACCTTAAACAATATTTAACCTAAAAATGACATTATTATTTCAACTTTTTTCATTTCTTATACAAGAAATTTTAATCACCATTATTCCATAAAAAATTATCTAAAAATTTAATAAACACACAATGACAAATTTTATTTTATTAGCAGTAGGTGTAATTATTTTCATCTTTATTGCCTTTATTGTAGTATTAAGCATATTTTATAAAAAAATTCCGCAAGGTAAAGCCATCGTTCGTACGGGTGTTGGTGGTTCGCAAGTTGCCTTTAACAAAGGAATGTACGTAATTCCTGTTTTTCATAAAATGGAAATCATGGATATTTCGATCAAAAAAATTGACATTGCTCGTCAACAAAATGATGGATTAATTTGTAAAGACAATATTCGTGCAGATATCAAAGTTGCCTTTTTTGTTCGCGTTAATAAATCTGTAAATGATGTAATTAATGTTGCTCAAAATTTAGGTTGTGAGCGCGCAAGTGATCCAGAAACTTTAAAAAGTATTTTCGAAGCTAAATTCTCAGAAGCTTTAAAAACCGTTGGTAAAAAATTCGATTTTATAGAATTATATGAAGCGCGTCGCGAATTTCGTGATGAAATTTTAAATATCATCGGAACAGATCTTAATGGCTACATTTTAGATGATTGTGCGATTGATTATTTAGAGCAAACAGAATTACAATTTTTAAGTCCTGATAATATTTTAGATTCAGAAGGAATCAAAAAAATTACAGAATTAACGGCTCAACAAAACATGAATGCCAATTTAATTCGTAGAGAAGAAGAAAAAGTAATCAAAAAACAAAACGTAGAAGCGCGCGAAGCTATTTTAGAATTAGACCGACAATTAGCTGAAAAAGAAGAACGTCAACGCCGAGAAATTGATAATATAAAATCGCGCGAAGATGCAGAAATCAATAAAGTTCGCGAAGAAGAACGTCTAAAATCAGAAACTGTTCGTATCTCGACAGAAGAGCAATTGGCTGTTCAGGAAGAAAATAAACTGCGTCAAATTATCATCGCAGAAAAAAATAAAATTCGTACAGATGCTATCGAAACAGAGCGTGTTGAAAAAGATAGAGCTTTAGAGCAAACAGAACGCGAGCGTATTGTAACATTAGCGCAAATTGATAAAGAACGTTCTATAGAGATTGAGAAAAAGAACATTCAGAACGTTATCAAAGAACGTGTACAACTAGAAAAAGGAGTTGTTGAAGAGCAACAAGGCGTGAAAGATGTTGAAGTTTTTCGTGAAGTAGAACGTCAAAAACAAGCAGGTGTAATTGCTGCATCTCAAGAAGCAGAAGAAAATTTAATTACAACTGTAAAAGCAGCAGAAGCAGCTAAAATTGCAGCTGAACAAGAAGCGGCTCGTAAAGTAATAGAAGCTGACGCTGAAAAACAAGTTGCAGAACGTAAAGCACAAGAATTATTAATTGATGCGGAAGCTAAAAAAGAAGCAGCTGTAAAAGAAGCAGAAGGACGTAAAATAATTGCAGAAGCACAAGCAAAAGAAGATGCTGCATTAGGTTTATCTGAAGCAGAAGTGATGATTGCAAAAGCAGAAGCGCAAGAAATACAAGGAACAACAGAAGCAAATATCATCGAGAAAAAAGCTGAAGCAATGCGAAAAGAAGGTATGGCACAAGCAGATGTTGTACGTGAAAAAGCATTAGCAGAAGCAAAAGGTATCGAAGAAAAAGCAGCTGCAATGAAGCAATTAGATGGTGTTGGAAAAGAGCACGAAGAATTTAAATTACAGTTACAAAAAGAAAAAGATGTCGAATTGGCACAAATCAATATTCAAAAAGATATTGCTGGTGCACAAGCAGAAGTTTTATCGCAAGCGCTTAAATCTGCGAAAATTGATATTGTTGGTGGCGAAACAATGTTCTTCGAGAATATTGTTAAACAAGTTTCAAATGCAAAAGGTTTTGATCATTTAATTGACAATTCTAAACATGCAACTGACATTAAAAATGCATTAATTGATCCAAACGGAAACAATGATTTAGCGGACAAAATAAAAAGTTTAGCCGATAAATATGGCATTTCTACAAACGATATTAAAAATTTAACTATTACGGCGGCTTTAATCAAATTACAACAAGCGGCTTCTAATTCGGGTGATCAAAACGACACAAGTTTCATCAATTCGTTGTTCGGAATTGCAAATCAATTGGGAATTTCGAATAAGAAAATTGGTTAATCCGTAGAATTTAATCAATGCAAGAAGAAAAAAATATAAAAATTACTGACACGCTTGATGCGGGTGCTTATGAAATTATCAGAAAGCGACTTCTTACACAAAAAGAAGCGCTTTCTGAACAATTAAGCAAACTGAATAATGAACGTAAAGAAGTTTTTAATTCAACTAATTTTGTTCTCAAAGCAAATCAACGCATCACAACCGAAAATACGTGTGTCGCGCGCGGTATTATTGCCTTCGACCAACTGTGTATTTTTGGTTACAACGTGCATTTTGGCTTGCGTACAGATATACAATTAAGTGATGTTTTTAGTATTTATCAATTTCAAGAAGATCAATTTTTACCACAAAATTTAGATTTAATTAATGATCAAAATTTTGTGTCAGATTTTCAGAATTTGTACAAATATTACCGCGATTCTATCTTTTCTAAATTCAGAAAAACAGATAATTATCTGTACATGATTTTTCAAACCAGTAAAAATGCACAAGATTTAAAAGCATTTAAATGGCTGATAAAGGACGGACAATTAATTTACCAAGATGATCGCAGCATACACGAAGTAAAAAAAGCAGATCAATATGATTTTGATTGGAATAAAACATCGTTAGAAGATCGTCGTTTAGGAAAACATCCACACATTTCTATTCTTGATAAAGTTTTTATCGAAGCAATTGGTGGCGATATTACCTTTAAAATTGAAGATAATACCGATTCTGGAAAAGGAATTTACACAGAAAAAGTAACCAATATTGACCAACAATTAGATGATGCCGAATATTATTATGCCGATTTAGGCAATTTAATTGCAATTAAAATAAAGCCTTTTCAAGAAGATTTTAGAGCCTTTATTTTTAATGTTCGTACCAAAGAAGTTATTAACATTCCAGCATTATTAGATTCTGCGATTCTTTTACCAGACAATCAAGGTTTAATTTTTTCAAATGGATATTATCTTCAAAACGGAACGCATCATATTTTTGAAAACAATGTAGAAAACGTTCAATTTTTTAGACGAATTAATTCACCAAACGGCGAAGACTTCATGTATATTTTCAATCAAGAAGATACCAATACATACGTTCTTTTGTCGTACAATATCATTCAGCAAAGTGTAGAAACACCAATTATTTGCAATGGTTTCACCATTTTTCAGGACGGAAGTTTAATTTATTTTCGAACAGAAGAAGAAGCAACGCGTCATCATCAAGTTCAAATTTGGGAAACACCTTATTTGCAACGATTAATAGAAAACAAAGAAAAAACGGCGCATCCACTTTACAAAATCGGGAATAAAGATATTGTAAAGGCAATGGCAGAAGCGCAAGAAGTTATTCAATTAATCAACAAAGAAGATTCTTACGAAGGTTTATACGAAGACATTGTCCGAAAATCTACAAATTTAATTGATGGTTATTTTTGGATTAATACCAAAGATACTTTTGAACTTTCTGTACCATTACAAGAAATAAAAATTGTTGCAAATACAGCGATTGATGAATTTGCAAAAGTGCAAACGCAGAAAAAATTTGCACAAGAAACGTTAGAAAAGACAGAAATTAAGCTTGACGAAATTGTTTTTAAGGTAAATAGTACAACTTATCAACAATTGGATACTTTGGTTAATCACCTTTCTGAAGCGCGAAAATTGCAAGGAGAAGTCATCGATTTACGTTCTATTCGCTATGTTAACTTAGATAAAGTTCAAAATTTAGAAGATCAATTAAATCAAATCAATAAAAATCTTTCGGAAAAAACGATTGAATTTCTTTTGTTAGACGAAGCTTTAATTCCGTACGAGCAAAAAGTTAGCGAACAAAAAAGTTTGGTTGATGCGATTGAGAAAGTAATTGATGCAAAAAAAATAGAAGAAGCGTGTTTGCAAATTTCAGCTGAATTAGAATTATTGATTGATATTCTAAACAGTTTAAAAATTGACGATGCAACGCAAACAACTAAAATAATTGAAAAAATATCGTTAATTTTTGCTTCTTTAAATGAAGTTAGAGCCCAATTAACGCGAAAAACAAATGCACTAAAAAGTAAAGAAGCAATTGCAGAATTTTCTGCACAAATAACTTTACTAGAACAAAGTGTTGTTAATTTTTTAGAATTATCTACAACTGCAGAAAAAACAGAAGAATACAACACCAAAATTATTGTTCAATTAGAAGAATTAGACAGTAAATTTTCTGATTTTGATGATTTTGCATTAAAAATCGCAGATAAACGCGACGAAATTATCAAAGCGTTTAATGCTAAACGCGAGCAATTAGTTGAACAAACCAATAAACGAACAAATTCTTTAGAACAAATTGGTTTACGCGTCTTAAAAAACATCGAAAATAAAGCCAAAACTTTTTCGGCAAAAGAAGATATTTTAGCTTTTTATTCTTCGGATTTGATGATTGATAAAGTTCGTCAATTGATTCAAGAATTAAAAGATTTTAAAGACGTTTCGAAAGCTGAAAATCTAGAAAATTTATTAAAAAAATCGCAAGAAGATACACTTCGTGTTTTACGTGATAAAAATGAATTGTTTGTTGACGGACAAAATATTATTGCGTTAGGACAAAATAAATTTACGGTTAATAATCAGGCTTTAGCGCTAACTTTATTGAACCGAAATAACGAATTATTTTATCATTTAACGGGAACAAGTTTTTATCAAAAGGTAAAAAACGAAGAAATTTATACGTTTCAACCAATTTGGGAGCAAGAAGTAATTTCGGAAAATAAACTTGTTTATCGAGCTGAATATTTAGCTTATCAAGCATTTTCAGCTCGAAATAACCATGATTTTGATGCAGAAAATTTCATCAATCAAACCATCGAGCAAAACTATTCGGAAGGTTATATAAAAGGTGTTCATAATTTTGATGCATTACGCATTTTCCAAAACCTTGTTCAGCTTAACGATAAACTTGGGTTATTACACTTTGATGTTTCTACGCGCGTTACAGCACAATTATTTTGGCACTCTTTGAGTGAAGAAGTTCAAACAAAAATAAAAGCATTATTAATTTCGGCTCAATCAATTTTAAAGAATTTTCCAAATTCAACTCGTTTTCAGAATATCACAACCGAAATAGAAAATCAGTATATAAATTGGGAAACAGATTGGAATAAATCAACTACAACTCCTCAAAATGTTGCAGATTATTTGTTTAAAACTTTTACTAAATTTCAAGCATTTTCTATTAGCGAAACAGCCGATTCTTTTAAACAAGAATTTATTCGTCAATTGGAAACGAAACAAAATTTGAACGATTATAACCAAATTATTACTGATGAACATTTTGATTTAACGGAAAAATTTTATTTGATTGAGAATTGGATTCTTTCTTTTATTGATGAAAATACCAACTTTAGTAATTATCGTTCAGTTGTAGAAGAAGTTGTCTTGTTACTTTTATTTCCGAAAGATGAAATTAAATTATCTTTTGGAAAAAGTGAAACCGAAATTGATGATTTAAAAGGAAATCATGCCGTTATAATTGATGGAAAATATATGTTGAATTATCATCAATTCATTCAAAAACTAAATCATTTTATTGCGGTTGATGTTCAAAATTTTAAGAATTTTCAACAACTGAAAGAAAGTTTGGTAAAAAAGTATGAAAATGATCTAAAAATCAACGAATTTGAACCAAAAGTTTTAACATCATTTGTTCGTAATAAATTAATAAACGAAGTTTATTTTCCTTTAATCGGAAATAATTTAGCCAAACAATTAGGTGCAGCAGGCGATAATAAACGAACTGCGCGTATGGGAATGTTGTTGTTAATTTCGCCGCCAGGTTACGGAAAAACAACTTTGATGGAATATTTAGCCAAAACAATGGGTTTACATTTTGTTAAAATTAATGGTCCTACAATTGGACATTCTATCACTTCAATCGATCCGACTGAAGCGAAAACTTCTGGCGAAAGAGAAGAATTAAAAAAAATAAATCTGTCATTTGAGATGGCTGATAATGTAATGTTGTACTTAGACGATATTCAACATTTAAGTGCAGAATTTTTACAGAAATTTATTTCTCTTGCCGATGGACAACGAAAAATAGATGGAATTTTTGACGGAGAAAGCAAAACTTACGATTTGCGTGGAAAACGTTTTTGTATTGTTATGGCTGGAAATCCATATACAGAAAGTGGTTCTAAATTTCAGATTCCAGACATGTTAGCCAATCGTGCGGATGTTTATAATTTAGGAGATGTAATTGGCGATACAGAAGCTTTATTCAATCTAAGTTTAATTGAAAATGCCACAGGAGATAATCCTTATTTAGATAAAATTGCTTCAAAAAGTTTGAATGATTTTTACAAATTAACCAATTATGTGATAGAAAAATCAGAACAAATACCAGATTTAGAAGGCAATTACTTAAAACAAGAAATTGATGATTTTGTGGCTGTTTTAAAACATGTTATTAAAATTAGAAATGTTGTTGTAAAAGTCAATCAAAATTATATTTCGAGTGCTGCAATGCAAGATGATTATAGAACAGAACCAGCTTTTAAAATGCAAGGATCATACAGAAATATGTCTAAATTAGTTTCGAGAATCGTTCCGATGATGAATGATAAAGAAATTGATGAAGTTATTTTATCACATTACGAAAGCGAATCGCAAACATTGACTTCCGATACTGAGTCAAATTTATTAAGACTAAAAGAAATTGCTGGATTAATGAATTCCGAAGAAAAAATTCGTTGGGAATCAATCAAAGAAACCTATGTTAAAAATAATAAATTAGGCGGTTTAAATAAAGACGATAAAGTTTTTGCGCAACTTGTAGAGTTTAATGAAAACTTAGAAGGAATTATAAAAGCTATTCTAAAAAATTAATAATCAAATATTAAAAAACAAAAACCACTTCAATAGAAGTGGTTTTTTTATTATATTTAAAGAATCAACCTCATCTACTATGAAAATTTTTATCTCCCAATTTTTATTACTTTTATCGATAACTTCATTTGCTCAAGACACTATTTATTTTGACAAAGATTGGAAACCTTCATCCAAAAATAATCATTCGTTTTATCGTCCAATTCCACTAAAAAAAGTTGGCGATTTAGTTCTGTTAAAAGATTATTACAAAAATGGAACACTCCAATTTCAGGGTTATATTTATCCAAATGATGAAAATAAATATGTTGGCGATGTATTTTGGTATGACGAAAATGGATTTGATAATGGCTTTCGTCAAAATCTAAATAAAAGTTCACAAAAAGAATTAACATATTACAATCTGAACGGTTCTGTTTGGAAAAAAATAACCTACGATAAAAGCGGTGAAAAAAATAAAATAATTGTTTATTTTAAAGAGAAAGAATTGATAAAAGGAGAAATTAAAGACTACAATTATATCGGTAGTTTTTCGCCTGAAAAGCCAAAATCATATTACGAAAATCCTTTCGAAGAATATGATGAAAAAATTATTTCACCACCAACTTACACTACTCCAGCGCCTCCTATTGTCTCGCCAAATGGTTCTTATGAACAAAAAAAAGCGGATGACAAATATTATACAGAAGTAACATATTGGGATAACGGAAAAAAAGCAAAAGAAAAAACAACTAAAAATTATTCAACACTTAAAACTATTTTTTGGGATAAAACTGGAAAAATAATTTCGGAAAACTTAGACGATAACAAAGTTAATTTTGAATATTATTCTAAAAACGAATTTGCCGTTTCGCTTAGATCAAAAAAAGAAATGGTGTCTACAGATAATTCTTATTCGTCTACAGAAACAGAATATTATTTGGATCAAAAACCAGCTAAAATAACAAAACGAACAAACGGAGACAGGACCGAAGTAAAATTGTATCTAGATGGAAAAGAAAATATTTTGAAATACAAAGACGATAAACCTTTTGATGGATTTTTTAACGATACAATTGGCGCAAATATCTCGATTTATCAAATGAAAAATGGTAAGATAATTGGTGAAGCGATCACTAAAAATGCTGAAAACAATCAAATTATTGCAAAAGGAATTTATAAAAATGGAACGCCTGATAATGGTTCTTTTTTCTTAAATACAGACGATAAAATTCAATTATTACGCTATAAAAATCAAAAACAAGAAGGCGTTCAGAAAATATTTGAAAACTATTGGGATTATAATCCTTCAGAAGAATTTGAAATGAAAAATGGTTTATTAGATGGTTATCGAAAAATATATAAAAATGATAGTTTGGTTTACGAAAGTCAATACAAAAATGGGAAACCTTTTGCTGGAACTATTTTAGAAGATGGTCAAAAAAAGACTTATGCAGATGGTTTTCTAACAAAAATTGAACAATTTGCTAATTATTCGGACAATCTTATTTTTATAGAGAAATATGAAAAAGGTCAAATCGAATCTAAAGAATATTTCAATTTTGTTATAAAAGAAAAACCACAAAAAGGTTATAAAGGAACTTTCAAAAATGAAAAACCATTTGAAGGTTATTTTATTAATGTAACTATTTTGAATGAAATTCAGTTGGTTGATTATTACGAAAAAGGTGAATTGAAATACCAATATTCATTTGATTTTATGAATCAATTGGATAATTATGATTTTTATGAATATAACATCAAAACAACTTTCAAAAACGGTAAAATAATCGATGGAATTGAGTATTCTCAAAATGATAGAAATTCTTTAATTGTTACGGGTTACAAGGACGGAAAGCCGAATGTTTTAGATATTAATATTTTTGCGATGCATTATTTTAACCGAATTTCTTTTTCGTTAAACAATAATACACTTACTATAAAAGATTTCGAAAAAAATACGTCTATCAAAATAGAACAAAATACGAAGCAATTATTGGTTTCGATATATGACAAAAATGGAGAATTAATTGCAAATAATCAACAAAAAGAGATAAAAGAAGCAGCCCCAAATTCAATTACATTTTATTTTTTAGAGAACAATAAACTCAAAAAAGAAATAAAAAACATGAGCGAATTTGAGGTTTTGTATGATAGATTGGATAATGGCGTAAATCCACTTTTTGGCTTAATTTACAATGCGATTTCTATTCAGCCAAATTCGTCTGTTCAAGCAATTTTTGATCAATTTCTTAAAAGTTTCAAATCCGAAGGTTTAAAAGGTTTGGAGGATTTAGAAAATCTTTCCTATAGTTTTTCTGATAATTATATATTAATTTCTAGCTTAAGATATGATGAAAATGGAAAGCCAGAAATAGGCACAAAAATAACCGAAAATGGAAGTGAATATTTGGTTGAATTATACATTGATAAAAAAATAAAAACGCAGAAAAAAGCAGCTTCAGTTTCAGAATTAAGCGAAACTATAAAAGAAGTTTTCAAAAATCAATAACAAAAAAAGGTTGTCAAAATTGACAACCTTTTTTATTAAACTTCTTCAAACTTTTCGCCTTTGAAGGTTTTTACAGGATTTCCTCTTGCAATTGTAGCTTGATTGTTCCATTTTTCTTGCACAAGATTCTTGATTTTTTGATTTTCATGTTCTTGTAATTTTAGAAATAATCGCGCAGTTGCTAATTTTTTATTTTGCAATTGCGAACGAGAATCCATCGAAACTACAGCTAAACCGGTGGGAATATGCGTTGCACGAACAGCAGAATTTACTTTGTTTACGTTTTGACCGCCATTCCCGGAACTTCGCATTGTTTGGTAAGAAATTTCTTTTTGATTAATTTTAGATGCGATTGGAATTTCCAATTCAAAACAACCAATAAACCAGTTTTTACGTTGATGAAATTTACGGTACGGACTTTTCCCTATCCATAAAATAGTTCCCAACCAAGTTTTCATAAAAGTGTTTAATTCATCATTTTCTACTTCTACAATTACCGAAGCAAGTTGATTAAAATCTTTGTCTAATTCTCTTTCGATGACATCAATTTTGATCTGATTATCTTCACAATATTTCTGAAAACGTTTAAAAACATTTGTTACCACAAAATTGCATTCTGCAGGACCACGACCCGAAGTGATTTGTATTATCTTTTTCATCTTCTTACTATTTATCCATTCGTACAATTTTTGGCGTAAAAGTTCCTAAAACCTTCACCAATTCAGTTTGTAAATTCATTACCGTTTTGATGTTTTTATATGCAAACGGCGCCTCATCTACACTTCCTCCAATCAACTCAATTCCTGCATCTTTTATTTGAGAATTCAGCAAACTTTTAGTAATTGTACTTTTACATTTTGCTCTCGAAAACTTTCTACCAGCACCATGCGAAGCAGAGTTTATACTCAATTCGTTTCCTAAACCTTCAACAATATATCCATTTGCAGTCATAGATCCTGGAATAATTCCTAGAACTCCTTTTCCTGCTGGTGTTGCTCCTTTTCGGTGTACAATTCGTTCGACTCCATCAACCATTTCTTTCCAAGCAAAATTATGGTGATTTTCAATATTAAAAACGATTCGTTTTCCCAAAGCTTTTGCAATTCTTCGGTGAATATCATCGTGACAAGCTTTTGCATATTCGCCCGCCAAATTCATCGCAGCCCAATATTCTTGTCCATCGTGCGTGTCCAAATCTAACCAAGCCAAATGTTGCACTTGTTTGGGTAAAGGACATTGTTTTGAAGCCAAATACGTGTAATGTTTCGCAATATTTGCGCCCAAACCACGCGAACCGCTGTGTGATAAAACTGCAATATATTCGCCTGGAATAAGGTTCCACTCAGGTTTTACTACATCTAATTTTACAATTCCAAATTCAACAAAATGATTTCCTCCGCCCGAAGTTCCCAATTGTTGATACGCTTTGTTTTTTAAACTTTTCAGAATTGGAATTTCATTAAATAAATCATCTTCAAAAATTTGATGATCAGCTTTAATTTTATGCGTTTCATACATTCCAAATTTCGTTTGCTCATTAAGAATTGAGAGCAACTGATGCGATTTTCCTTTCAAAAAATTGGCAGGTAAATCAAACACAGACAAACTCATTCTACACCCAATATCAACGCCAACACCATACGGAATTACCGCATTATCGGTTGCCAAAACGCCACCAATAGGCAAACCGTAACCCGAATGTGCATCGGGCATCAAAGCTCCTTTTACCGAAATTGGTAATTTTAAGGAATCATACAATTGAAATTTAGCTTGCTCATCAATCTCATTTTCTCCAAAAATAGAAAATGGCGAACGTGTATTTTTTAACTCATGTAAACGAACCTCAACAGGTTTTATCAAACCTTCGGCTACTTTACCCCAAATTCCGTCACCAATATATTTTTCTGGGGCAAGCAAAACCTCTTTTGCCTCATTTATAATTGTTTGTTTTTTTTCTTTTTTTCGATAACGTTGTATTTGTCCTAAAACAATATTTATCGAATTATTTTGTGGAAAACCTAATTTTATAAAGTCTTTCCCTGATAATTTATTTCCCATTATTTATTTCTTTTAGATAACTGATGTTCTTTTTCTATCAGCCTTTCAGCAATTTCTGTTGCCAAAATAGTTTCATTAAAAAACTTTCCTTTCGTAAAAGGTTGTTTTAAAACAGGTCGCCATTTATAACTATAACCACCTCCGTGAATTTTTTTATATAAAATTTTTTTATTTTTTTCTTGCTCCAGAAAAGATTCTACTTCTGCATTTTCTACTTCCAAATCAACAATCAACGGCTTATAATGCGTAATTATATTTGGCCGAATTTTTAAGCAATAGCGCCAAGGTTCTATAAATTCGTAAAACACATATTTGCAATTATATTGTACAGAATATTTTTCTACACGAATAAAATATTGGCGTTCTTTATCTGTTAATATTGATTTTGGACCAGAAAATTCGCAAGGAGTTAACTCTCTTAAACACTGAATGATTGGATGATAAACTCTTTTTCCAAAACGTTTCTTTTTCTTTTGAAACTTTCTCGAATCTGAATACATTTCTGTATTAATTTTCATTAAAAGATTTTCAAAAAACTCAAAATCCTTGGATCTTTTTATATCATCTCGAAGTGTAAAAAATCGCACAAAACCTTTTTGATAAGGTTCTTTCAACGGAACTAGAGAAATTTCTTTTTTCGCTCTAAAAATTTCATTGCTGCGTTTATAATATTTTCTAACTTTTTTTTCTAGATCATTTTTAACTAATCTTTTTTTACGACGTTCACTTTTAAGTCGTGGAAAAAAGACAAATACATCTTCCATTACATTTGTTTGTAATTTTATAAATTGATTGAACTAAACAAATCAGTTCCGGATGAACTGAAAGTGATTTCGAAAGATTTTAGTAAAAATTATTCTGAAAATGATAGAATAGAAAACAAAAAAGCCCGAAATCTAAACTTCGGGCTTCTGATATAAAAAGTAATTTATTTACGAAAGAAATGCACGAAGAATATCCATTGCAAAAGCGTTTGCAACAGTTGAATTTTGATATGTACTTGAATTGAACATTTTATTCTTCGTTATTTAAAGGTTAAACTTTATGATTTTTATCAGTGCAAATTTATGAAAATAAAATTCACATTTCCAAATAATTAAGCAAAATAAATTTATATAGACTTGACTTCTTGCTTTTTGATGATAAAATTAACTTCAAGAAAAATTGGAATTCTATAACTAGTTAATAGAATTCCAATCTTAGTAATTATGATGAAAAATGATTGGTTTAAGTTTTAGTTAGATTAAGTCTCTTAGTTGATAAATGCAAATTTATCTTCGAACATTTTTCCAATAATTGGCAAAGGTTTTTTAACTCCGTTTGCAGCATTTATAATTCCGATAATCATTAATATAAAATTAACTAATCCTAAAATTGATAGCATTCCAATTCCTGTTACACTGATTAAAATGTTTAGAATAATTACCCAAATAAATGAAAAAATAACTAATCCTAAACTTTGTTTTAAGTGATATTTTAAAAAATCGTCTGCTTTATCTTTTCCTACGAAATAAGCGATTATCCATCCAATAAATGTGATGTACGATACAATTGATAATGTTTTGTTGTCCATAATTTAAATTTTTAATGTAGTTGGTTGATTTATTATCTTTTACAAATTTGGTTGATATAATTTAAATCAACAAACTTTTGCTATTACAGTTTTACTACTAATCCTTATAAAACGACTACAAAACGACTACAGATTTACATAATAAAATACAAATCAATTATTTAAAGCTTTTCAGACAATTAAATGGCTATAATTTTATTTTTTTATGACCAATTTTTTCCGATTTTTGGTAAATGAATAAACTTCTGCCTTACCTAACTTTTTTATTTATAAGCATTTCTGTTCTTACAAATGCGCAAAATTCTTATTTAGATAGTTTAAAAAACGAATTAAATAAGGAGAATTTGTCGAGTAATAAAAAATTTAAGTTGTACAATCAATTATCAGAGTTTAATAGAACGACAGATAATTACAAACAAGCCGATTTTTATATCAATCAACAAATAAAACTTGCTAAAAAAGAAGAAAATAAATTAGAACTTGTAAAGGCATATACGCAACGAGGCATTATTTATGACAATCAACAAGCGTATGATAAAACACAAAAATCATTAGATACTATTCAAAATATTGTAAAAGATTTACCTGATTTTTTACCTAAAGTCTATCACAAATTTTTGATTGCTTATCATCAAATTGCATTAGGCGATTTTGAAAGTAGTACAAAAACTGTTCAAGCTTTTTTGTCAAGATTAGAGGAAACACCAAACGAATTTGTTTTAAAATCTAAGTCAAATTATTTGCTGTATGCCGCGCATGCAACTTGGAATGATGCAAAAAATGCGACTATTTATGCAGAAAAATCGTTGAAATATGCAGAAGAATCTGGCGATAAAAATTTATTGGTTTCGGCTTATACAACTTTGGCTGTTGCACAATCGCTAATTTATTCGGAAACAGAAAATGCAAAAGATTTGAAGCTATTAATTGATACAAGTAAAAAAGCAATTGAAGTTCGAGGTAAATATCCAAACCAAGTATCGACCTATAATTACGCCGTTGCTTTGTTGAATATGTCAAATTATTATTTGAATTTCACTAATCTATCAGCAAAAATACAAGAAGAAATTAAACAAAATTGTTTTGAAGTAATCGAACTGTGTAAAACAATTCCGCACACGCAAAATACTGTTGCAAGCGCATTGGGAATTCTAAGTAATTTGGCAATGAAAAACAATGATTATGCTTTAGCAGAACAGTATTTATTAAACGCAAATGAGACTCTTTTAACACAAAAACCTTTGTCATATTATACTTTATTAAGTGTTGCAGGAGATTTGGCAACCGTTTATAATAGACATGGTGATTATAAAAAAGCTTTTGAATTTCAGAAAAAAGCAACCGAATATACCGATTTGTTATACAATCAAACTCAAGCGGAAGCAACAAAAAAATTAGAAGCCGAATTTCAAAGTAAACAAAAAGAAGCCGAATTAAATTCGTTAAAAGCAAAGGCTAATAGTCTTAAAAAAGAACGCATTTTGTATATTTTTCTTGGTGTTGCAGGTATAATTGGTGCATTTTTTATGTTCAGATCCTATCATTATAAATTAAGATATTCTATCGGAAGAGAAAATCAATTGAATGCAGAAAAACATGAAGCTGCTATACAATTAAAATTACAAAACGAGGAACAAGCGCGCATGCAAGCCGAGCAAGAATTGATGTCGTTGCGTCAACAAAAATTGCAAGACGAAGTTTTGGCAAGTCAATTACATTTAGAACATAAAAATAATGTACTAAAAAATTTAAAAAATAAATTAGGTAACGAAACTTCTGTCGATATAAAAAGAGTAATAAAAGAAGAATCGTTGTTGGATAATGATTTAGAAAAAACACAATTTAGAATTCAGGAATTACATCCAAATTTTTTCAAGAATTTATCCGATCATACCAAACAAAAATTAACTCCTTTGGATCTTAAATACTGTTCTTATATTTATTTGGGCATGGATACCAAACAAATTGCAACTATTTTGAATGTTGAACCCAAAAGTGTACGCATGACAAAATATAGATTGAAACAAAAATTTGGGTTGACAAAAGACGATGAATTAAATACTTTTTTTCATCAAATAATTTCTTAAAAAATGAAAGACAACTAAATTTAGATCTATCTAATCGTTAAAGAATTAAATAAAACCATATAATATTTTTCAAAACACTTGTAGTCTGCGTGGAAAAGATTATTTTTGCCTATTCGACAAATAGAATATGAAAAATATCCGTAATTTCTGTATTATAGCCCATATTGACCATGGTAAAAGTACCTTGGCCGATCGTCTATTGCAAGTAACTAATACGATTTCTGATCGTGAATTACAAAATCAAACTTTAGACAATATGGATTTGGAACGCGAACGTGGTATCACCATTAAATCGCATGCCATCCAAATGGAATATGAAAAAGATGGTGAAAAATATATATTAAACTTAATTGACACTCCTGGTCACGTAGATTTTTCTTACGAGGTTTCTCGTTCGATTGCTGCCTGCGAAGGTGCTTTGTTAATTGTAGATGCTGCGCAAAGTATCCAAGCTCAAACCATTTCTAACCTTTATTTAGCGTTAGAAAATGATTTAGAGATTATCCCAGTTTTAAACAAAATCGATTTACCTTCTGCTAATCCAGAAGAAGTAACGGATGATATTGTTGATCTTTTGGGTTGTGCTCCCGAAGACGTTTTACGTTGTTCTGGAAAAACAGGAGAAGGTGTTTTAGAATTATTACATACCATTATAGAGAAAGTTCCTGCGCCAGTTGGTGATCCAGATGCGCCGTTACAAGCCTTAATTTTTGACTCTGTTTACAATCCTTTCCGAGGTATTGAAGCTTTTTATAAAGTTGTAAATGGTCAAATAAATAAAGGTGATCAAGTAAAATTTATGGCAACCAATAAAAAATATGGTGCCGATGAAATTGGAACTTTAAAGTTGAACCAAGTAGAAAAGAAAACGATTAAAACTGGAGATGTTGGTTACATTATTTCTGGAATTAAAGACGCTTCTGAAGTAAAAGTTGGTGATACAATTACCTTGGTTGATAATCCTGCTGCTGAAGCTATTGATGGTTTTGAAGAAGTAAAACCAATGGTTTTTGCTGGTATTTATCCAGTTGATACAGAAGATTACGAAGATTTACGTGCATCAATCGAGAAGTTACGTTTAAACGATGCTTCATTAACTTTTGAGGCAGAATCTTCTGCTGCATTAGGTTTTGGTTTCCGATGCGGATTCTTAGGAATGTTGCATTTAGAAATTGTACAAGAACGTTTAGAGCGCGAGTTTAACATGACCGTTATTACAACTGTACCCAATGTATCTTACGAAGCATATTTAGAAAAAGATCCAGATAAAATGTTCCCGGTTCATAATCCATCTGAATTACCAGATCCATCAGGATTAAACCGTGTAGAAGAGCCATATATTCGTGCTGCAATTATTACAAAATCTGAATTCGTAGGTCCAGTAATGGGATTATGTATTGAGAAACGTGGTGAATTACAATCTCAGAATTATTTAACACAACATCGTGTTGAAATGATTTTTAATATGCCTTTAGCCGAAGTTGTTTTCGATTTTTATGATCGATTAAAATCAATTTCTAAAGGATATGCTTCTTTTGATTATTCGCCTTCGGGAATGAAAGCTTCAAAATTAGTAAAAGTTGATATCATGATTCATGGTGAAATTGTAGATGCTTTATCTGCTTTAATTCACGTTGACAATGCCTATAATATCGGGAAGAAAATGTGTGCAAAATTGCGCGAATTAATTCCTCGCCAACAATTTGATATTCCTATTCAAGCCGCTATTGGTGCGAAAATTATCGCTCGTGAAACAATTAAAGCTTTACGTAAAGATGTAACTGCAAAATGTTATGGTGGAGATATTTCTCGTAAACGTAAATTATTGGAAAAACAAAAAGCAGGGAAAAAGAAAATGCGTCAAATTGGACGTGTAGAAGTTCCACAATCAGCCTTTTTAGCTGTTTTAAAATTAAACGATTAAGATTAATTTATATATTAAAAACCACTCAATTGAGTGGTTTTTTTTGCTTAATATTATGTGTTCCTGAAACAAGTTCAGGATGACTTTATTTTATAGATTCCTCACTGCGTGCAGAATGACAAATCTTATTTAATAATTCAGTATAAATAAATCTATTGTCAAGCTGAAATAAATTCAGCTTCGCATACTCTAAATTTTTACAAGTTTAAAACTTAGTAATTTTATAAATCATGTGTTCCTGAAACAAGTTCAAGATGACTTTGTTTTATAGATTCCTCACTGCGTTCTGAATGACAAATCTTATTTAATAATTCAGTATAAATAAATCTATTGTCAAGCTGAATTCATTTCAGCTTCGCATACTCTAAATTTTTACAAGTTTAAAACTTAGTAATTTTATATATCATGCGGCACTAAAACAAGTTCAGGATAACTTTGTTTTTATAGATTCTTCACTGCGTTCTGAATGACAGATTCCACTTCAAGTTTATATTTATTTCAGCGTTGCATTTTTATAAACTACAATAAAATTCCTAACTTCGTAACAGTACAAAACTCACACATGAAAAATTTACTTTATACAACAATTACATTAGCTTCAATTACGGCTTTTGGACAAAATATTTCAAATCAAACAATCGATCAAGTTACAGAAAATGCAATCAAAACATTTAATGTTCCAGGAATTTCTGTTGCCGTTATAAAAGACGGAGCAATTGTACATTCTAAAGGTTATGGTGTAAAATCAATCAAAACAGGAGAAAAAGTAAATTCTTCTACCAATTTTGGAATTGCGTCAAACTCGAAAGCTTTTACAGCAGCAGCTTTGGCAATTTTAGTTGATGAAGGAAAAATAAAATGGGATGATAAAGTCATTGCAATTATTCCCGAATTTAAAATGTACAACGATTATGTAACCAAAGAATTTACGATTCGTGATTTATTAACGCATCGCAGTGGTTTAGGTTTAGGTGCAGGAGATTTAATGGTTTGGCCAGATGGTCATAATTTTACACCAAAAGATATCATTCAAAATATTCATTTTTTACAACCCGTTTCAGGATTTCGTGCAAAATATGATTACGATAATTTACTTTATATCATCGCCGGAGAAGTTGTAGAGCGAGTTTCGAAACAAACTTGGTTAAATTTTATTACGGAAAGATTGTTAGAACCAATCGGAATGAATCATACTGCGGCAAGTTGGAATGTTTTAGTAGATCGCAAAGATGTAATTGATCCACATGTACCGATTGATGGAAAATTACAAGTAATTGAGCGTTATAAAAATCCAATTTTTGATGCTGCTGCCGGACTTTATTCTAATGTTGATGACTTAGCAAAATGGTTGCAATTTCAGTTAAACAAAGGAAAAGTAAACGGAAAACAACTTATTTCTGAGAAACAAATGCAAGAAATGATTACGCCGCAAACGTTACAATCTATTCGTACAACGGCTCCTTACAATTCGTTATTCAAAGCCTATGGTTTGGGTTGGCAATTACAGGATATGAACGGAAAATTAGAAGTTTCGCATACGGGTGGATTAGAAGGAATTGTGACACAAACGATGTTTTATCCACAATTAAATCTAGGAATTGTTATTCTTACAAATCAGCAAGAAGGTTTAGCTTTTCGTGCAATTTCTAATACAATCAAAGATTTTTATTTAGGAAATAAATCACAAGATTGGGTAGCAAATTATGATAAAATCTTAAAACAAAATGTTGCCGAAGCAGATGTTATTACAGACGAAGTTTGGAAAACCGTTGAAGCTAATAAAAAGAATAAAGCCATAAAATTTGACATTAAAAATTTAGTTGGAACCTACAAAGACAATTGGTTTGGTGATGTTGAAATTTATGAGAAAAAAGGAAAATTAATTTTCGAATCAAAACGTTCGCCGCAATTAACGGGAGAAATGAGTTTTTACAAAGACAATACGTATGCTGTTAAATGGAACAATCGTTACTTTCATGCTGATGCTTTTGTTTTTGCAGAAATGAACGATGGAAAATTAGTTGGTTTTAAAATGAAACCGATTTCTCCATTAACCGATTTTAGCTACGATTTTCAGGACTTAAATTTTACTAGAAAATAAAACTAATTCTGTCTGTTTCTAGAAAATGAATTGATACATAAAGTGTTTTAAACTTTGTCTATCAATTCATTTTCATCATATTATTTTTCAAATTATTATACCACATGAAATTAAAAGGATATTTGCTTGGGCTTTTATCATCCATCTCTTATGGACTGATTCCATTGTTTATTTTACCACTAAAAAAAGTAGGATTTTCTATGGATACAACCTTATTTTATCGTTTTTTATTTTCTGCTTCTATACTTGGTTGTTATCTTTTAATCAAGCAAAAATCTATAAAAGTTGAGCCAAAACAAATCGGAATTTTAGTTTTATTGGGATTATTTTACGGAATTTCATCCGACTCATTATTTATTGCCTACGATTATTTAAACGCAGGCGTAGCTTCTACTCTTTTGTTTATTTATCCATTAATTGTAGCAATAATTATGGCTATTTTTTTCAAAGAAAAACTAACTTTTGCTTCAATATTAGCAATCGTTTTTACTTTAGTTGGAGTTGTTTTATTGAGTATAAAAAACGGAGAATTCAATCTAAATTTAATTGGATTGAGCATTGTTTTTTTAAGCGCTTTGGGTTACGCATTATATATTGTTACAGTGAATAAATCAAATGTAAAGAACTTGAATGGAATGGTTTTAACATTTTATTCGTTTTTAATTACTTCTATTTATTACGGCACAAAATTAATTATAGGTAAAGGTAATTTTGCAATTCCGTCGTTAGAAACTGGAATCAATATTGGTATTTTTGCTTTGGTTACAACCGTTATTTCTAGTTTAGCATTGGTTTATGCCATCAAATATATTGGTTCTACACCAACATCTATTTTGGGCGCTTTTGAACCCGTTGTTGCTGTTTCTATTAGTGTTTTGTTATTTGGCGAATATTTTTCGATGAATTTAGCTTTCGGAATTCTACTCATTATTTTTGGAGTTATGCTTAATATTATCTCTGATGCCTATGCTTCTAAAAAAGCACAAATTTTATAAACGTTTACATTTTAAAGCAATAATTATCTGTTAATTAATAATTTATAAAAAATAATTAATTAAAATTTAATTACTTATATATAATATTGTTATAAATTTGTAGCCAATTTTAATAAATTTATGAAAAAGATTAGGCTATTGTTTATCATGATTTGGTGCATTTTTGGTATCAAAACATTTTCGCAAACAATTATTTCTGATGAATATCAATTAACCAATAATTTATTGAATAAAAATGGATTCAATTCATTATCAATAACTTCTGGTGTAACTACACCGCTTAGTGCTTTTAGCGAAGACAATATTACGTACAATTCTGATAAACGAGATATTTTTAAAGTTGCCGATTTAGAAGGACTTAAATATACGGGAGATAATACGTTATTTGATGATTATACCATTACCATTATTTTTAGCATGAATCCTAAAAAGCGTGGATTTAATCGTATTATTGATTTTAGTAACGGTAAATTAGATGATGGTATTTATGATAATGATGGTGAACTAACATTTTATCAAACTCAAGGAATTACAACACCCTTACTTCCTAAAGCAAATTCTACTTATACACAATTAACTATCACAAGAAAAGGTAGCACAAATGAAGTACAAGTTTATGTAAATGGAACTTATATCAATAGTTTTATTGATTCTGATTTAAAATATAAATTTCCAGATAACCGTCAAATAAATTTTATAAAAGATGATACTAATGAGCAATCTATAACTAATGTAGCGTATTTAGGTGTTCATAATCGTATTCAAACTGCAGCAGAAATTAGTGCTACTTTTGATAAAACTCTTGAAAAATATAGTAACAATTCTTACTATTTTATCAAAAATCTAAGCAATACAACTGCAGATAATAACCTATTTATCAACCCAAACACTAATCAACAAACTACTTATAACTACTTAAAAGTTTATGATAGTAATTGTGGATTGAATAGAGATATAATTTCATTAGAAAATAATACCGAATTAGTTTATCAAAACAATGTTACGATTTTTAACGATTTTTCTATAAACATGTATCACCAATTATCAACAACTTCGGGAGTTGATTTTAAATTACTTGATTTTGATAATGGGAATGCTGAAGCAGCAATTTATCAGAAAAATGACATGCTATTTTTCGGTAATACAAATAGTAATATTACCTTAGATTCTTCTCAAAATTTTAATTTATTAACTTTTACAAAAGATGGTTATTCAAAACGAATTAATGTTTATGTAAATGCAGTTTACAAAGGTTATTTTGATGATATTAATGATATATATAAATTTAATTCTGAAGGAAAATTATACATTAACCGTAAAGATAATTTAGCAGCAAATACAATTGCAACCAATAATATTGCTTTTTTACAAATAACAAGTAACATACAAATTCAAAGCGATATTACTGCCACAAAAATTGCTTTATGTTCTAAAACTATTGATAGAACATTCAATTTTAATAATACATTACTTGATAATTCAAAAAAACTAGGACTTAGACAATCAATCTCAAATAATAATAGTTTTGAAACTGATTTATTTGAAAATTGTGCAACAACAACCAATACAATTTATAAAATAAACCCAACTACAAAACTTACTTTTAACGATGCTCCGGGATTATATTACAAAGATTATACTCTAAATTTGTATTACAACAATAGTCAAAACGTAAACAAAACACGACTGATAGATTTTATTAGCAATAATCCTATTGATGGTATTTATCACCACCAAAAAAATATTATTCTTATTGCAAATGGTGTTGAAACTAGTTTTCCTATTAACCTATCTTTTGCTACAAATTATAGTATTTTAACTATTACCCGAAATTATCTAACAAAACAAATTTCGCTTTATACAAATGGTGTAAAAATAGGGACGTATCAAGATACAAATGATAATTTTATTATAAATGATAGTGGAGATATAAATTTATTAAATAATAGTGATTCAACATTAAACCCGATTAAATTCAGTTCAATTAGTGTTAAAAATAGAATACAAACCGATCAAGAAATTGCACTATTATTTACTTCTACTTGTATATTTAGTTTTAATGAGACATATCTATTTAAAAATACATTAGATAATGAATTTAAATCTAACCAATTAACACCTGCTTCTAATAATGACGAACATCTTAACAATACTTTTTTGACAGATGTTAATACTATTTGCGGTACTGATACCAATTTTTACAATGTAAGCAATCAATCTAGCCTTATATACCATACGCCAAATGCAGATAAAATAAAAGATTATACCATTAATGTTTACTTTCATATTTTACCAAATGAAAACACGCTTAATCAGTTAATCGAATTTGATAACGGTAAAACAATTTCACTTTCAAATACAAATAATTTAGTTTTTGAAGCGGGTTATAATTCAATCGATATTTCGACAGAATTACAAGCAAAATATAATCTATATACCTTTGTATACAAAGCGTCTACAAAACAATTTACGACGTATATAAATGGAACATTTTTCGGCACTTTTATCGATTCACAAAATTATTATCAATTCCCTAAAACTGGAAATTTGGTTTTATTTAAAAATTCTGCTGCGATAATTAGTAATTTAAATATCAAGGACAAAATTAGTACACAAGATCAAACTGATGCTTTTGGACAAAATTTATGTATCAAAATAATTGACCGCGAATTTCCATTGTTTCTAAATTTAACAGATAGTAAAGGACAAACTTCTTTTACGCCTGTTTCTTATATTAATGAGCATACAAAAAGTACGTTTATACAAGACTCAGTTGTTAACTGCGGAGTTAGTAGAAACGTATATTATGTTGCAGATAATGCAGGATTAAATTTTAATGAAGGACGAGCATATTTTTATAACGATTATACAATTAGTATGTATTTTAGACTAAATCCTTTTGAAGAAGATCATAAATGGTCAAGATTAATTGATTTTAGTAATGGTAGAGAAGATGCTGGTATTTACAGATTAGCTGGAGCCTTAAATTTTTTCCCAAAAGGAGATGTTGGAGCTGGATTATTATCAAACTCGCATTTAGAATATACTTTATTAAGCTTAACTCGAAATCATCTTACCAAAGAAATAAGAGTTTACATCAATGGTGTTTTTGCAGCAACTTATCTTGACGACAATGATTTATATCGTATTCCGAAAACAGGAAACATCATTTTCATAAAAGATAATGAGTATGACACCCCATATCCTTACGAACAATCGCCAACCAATTTGGCTTATATCAGAGTATCAAATACCATTTTAAACGATGTACAAATTTCCAAAGTTTTTGATAATTTATGTACGTCAATTGCATGCACGCAACCGCCAACAAAAACAGGAAATAAAATACCGTCTAAAGTCGGAATTTCAACACAAAAACAAACAAATTCTAATTGGCCTGCAAACATAAATGGAGGAAATTTAGTGTTAGAATCTAAAGAAAAAGGACTTGTAATTCCACGTGTTTCTTCTATAGATACAGCTTTTAAGCCCGAAGATTTATACGAAGGAATGATTGTTTATGACAAAGACGAAAGTTGTATTAAGCTTTACAATGGTCAAACGTGGAAATGTATCACTGCAAATTGTGTTCAATAATGAAAGCTATTTATTCAATCATCCTTTTATTTTGCTTTAATTTTTCACAAGCACAAATAGGAATTGGTATTCAAGATGTAAGAGGCGCTTCAATTCTTGATTTCGGTAAAAATCAAATTAACGGAATTGTTTTACCTTATAACGAAACAACAAATAATGCTGTAAATGGTACAATTAGAGTTGATAAAACAACAAATAAAGTACAATATTACAATGGATTTAATTGGATTGATCTTACAGATTCTGGGCAAATACCAGCAAACATGTACATCAACAACAACGATGAAGTAGCAGACACGCAAGGTGTTGTGATAAGCGATACTGGAGATGCACAAGCGCCTGGAGTTTTGGTTTTAGAATCAACAAACAAAGCATTAACACTTCCGCATATTGATAATCCACATTTAACAATAGTAGATCCACCAATTGGTATGATGTGTTACGATACTGTCAGTAAAACCATTGCCATTTTTAATGGTCTAGAATGGTATTTTTATAAATAATTCTTAAAACCTTCCAATTCCGATTGGAAGGTTTTATTTTTGCAATATGAAACGAAAATTTAATCCTGAAGGTTGGAACCGAAAAGAGCATTTTTCAATGTTCTCTGCTATGGATAATCCATATGTCGGTATTGTTGCAGAAGTTGAATGTACAAAGGCATTTCATTTTTCGAAAGAGAGAAAACAATCGTTTTTTGCAACGTATTTACATTGTTCTATGCTTGCAGAAAATAGCGTAGAAGAATTTAAATATAGAATAGAAGATGATGAAATTTATATTTATGATCAATTAGATTGTGGTACAACAATTGGTCGAAAAGATGGAACTTTCGGATTCGCTTTGATGAGTTTTACTGAAGATTTTGATGTATTTAATCAGCAATTACAAGAGCAAATTGCAAGTGTAGAAAACTCGGTTGGTTTACACATCAAAAACGAAGAAATTACCATTGGTTTGGTTCGTCATTCTACATTTCCGTGGTCAAGATTTACGGGTTTAACGCAACCATCTAATTTCGGAACAAAAGAATCTATTCCTCGAATTATTTTTGGAAAAGCTTATTTTGAAGGCGAAAAAATGTATATGCCCGTTTCTGTAGAAGCCAATCATGGTTTTGTAGATGGTTTACATTTAGCCAAATATTTAGAAGAATTTGAAAAACAATTAGCAAAATATTAAACAAAAAACGTCGGAAATTAATTTCCGACGTTTTTTTAATATCTTAATTCACTACAACTTTTTTATTCAATTTTCTTCCCCAATAAATAATATAAATTGTTCCGATAATTGTAGGAAAAATCCAAGCAGTTACATTACCTCCATATCCCAATCCTGCAACTATAAACGCCGTTACAGAGGCAATATATGCGCCAACCATTCGACCAATGTGCGCCATCGTCCATCTTTTATAATTTTCTGCATCCTTGTAAAATACAAAATCTTTATAACACATAAATGCGCCTAACGCTCCAAAAATAATATAAAGTATTCCTAATCCTTTACCAGTTAAAAGTGGATAAACGCCATAACAAATCATCATAAAAGAAGTAAATAACATTATGCCCGAAATAACGCGATCTATCTTATTTTGATAGTTTTTGCGTTTATATTTCAATACGTTATTTCCGATTAAAATCATATAAACAGTAAAAATTCCGATAGTAATTAAAAACGGATTGTGATGATTAGGAAAACAACAAATAAAAAATGATAAGAAAGAACTAATTAACATTCCAATCGAGAATATTTTTCCCATTTTCGTGTGTAATTGATTTCCTTTTTTTGCAAACAAAATTGCTGTTCCTGCAAGTAATCCTATTCCGCCGAAAAAGGCATGAATGTAAATCAACGTTTTTATAACTGTTTCCATATAGATTAATTTGAAATAAAAGTAAACTACAGAAATTTAAAAATGAGATTTATTTTACCGAATTGTTGATTTTGTTGGATGAATTGTAATTAAAAAAGAATCAATTAGGTTCTTTTTATTAATTTCCGCAATAAGTTGAATAGCCAAAAGGCGAAAGTGTTATGAGAACATTGAAATGATTTTCTCCTGCTATTTTTTACTCGACCATTTTCGTCGGTTATTTTTTTGATGATAAAAGACTGATGGCTTCATTAATCAAATCATACTCGTAACCTTTGTACAATAAAAAAGCTTTTACTTTATTCAGTTTCTTAAATGATTCACGTTCAGAATAAAGAGAATCATATTTTTTTTGAGCTAATTTCTCAAGATTATTCCAATATTTTTCGGGATCAATTTCAGTTTTAAATGCTTTATCAATCATTTTAAAATCAATTTGTCGCATTTTTAATTCTTGACGAAGTCGATTTCTTCCCCACATTTTTTGATTTACTTTTCCACGAACATAACTGTGTACAAAACGTTCTTCATTCAGAAAACCATAATCAATTAACTTGAAAATTATTTCGTCTTTTGCTTCTGGAATTAAATCAAATTCGCGTATTTTTTTCTCCACTTCCCAATGACAACGATCTTGATAAAGACAATATTTAGCCATTTTATCTTTGATTTCATTAATCGTATATATTTTTTTGGAATTATCTTTTGAGAAGTTATTCATACAGCAAATTTAAGGAATAATATATAGTTTCTCTATTTGTAAACATTTGAGAAACGTTTATTTTATATTTCTATATTTGCAACAAACACCATATTTTAATATATTATGAATTCTAGAATTTCTATTCTTGATGGACTGAGAGTTTTTGCTATTTTAATTGTAATGATTAGTCATTATTTAAATTGCTATAATTTAGATGGAAACCCTATTTTACAAATAATTGCTAAATACGGTTATTTTGGTGTTCCATTTTTCTTTATTATTTCGGGTTTTGTTATCCTATATTCTTTAGGAAATACAAAAACTTATACAGAATTCTTAAAAAAACGATATATAAGATTGGCTCCCGCAATGTTTATATGTTCATTAATTACATTTTGCTTTTTCTATTTTATCTATACAGGCCCAGATTTTGTTAATTCTAAATCTTTTGCAAATCTATTAATTGCAAATACTTTTATAGATCCACATATTTTTAATTTACCTTCTGGAACTTTAAAATATTATTATATAGACGGTTCTTATTGGAGTTTATGGGTTGAAGTATGTTTTTATCTAATGATTGGATTTTTATATTATAGAAATAAAAAAACATACATTCGAGATTTTGTAATAATCTGTGTCATCTTTTTTCCTATTTATTTTATTTTAAGTAGCGATACAGCACATCATATATTACAAAAACAGTTCAATCTTAAAAAAGAAACACTTGATTATTTTCATTTACTAAGTCGATGTTTTGTTATTTTTAGAGAAAGTTTTTGGTTTATGATTGGTATGTTTCTTTATAAACTTTATAACAATAAATCTGATAAAAAATATATTGTCTTTATTATTATATGTGCTTTAATACTTGTATTACAAGAAAAACTAGACCTTGGCGTTGTCTTACTAACAATATTTACGTTAATTACTTACTTTACATTCATTTACAATCCTAAGTATTTAAACTTCTTAACCAACCCAATTATTACCAAAATTGGTGTTAGTTCTTATTCTATCTATCTTATTCATAGTTATCTTGGAATGGGAATTATAAAGATGTATAATAAATATGTAGGTCACGAATCTTTTGTAATCTATTTTCTTGTCATATTTATTGTTTTACTTTTCGGACTATTTAGTTATAGATATTTAGAAAAACCTCTTTCTAATTTATTAAAAAAACTATTATTTAAGTAAATTAAAACATGATAATCAAAAACTCGTCAAGCTGAATTTAGTTCAGCTTCGCATCAAATAAAAACTAAAAATCTATTTCTGAAAAGATTTGATAAATAAAAAAAGGAACTGATAATCAGTTCCTTTTTTTATTATTTTATAATCAACTTATTATGCTTTTTTCAGCTCAGCAATATAAGCTTCTGGATTTTCTGCATTAAAAACTGCACTTCCTGCAACCAAAGCATCTGCACCAGCTTCTACCAATTTACTTGCATTTTGAACGCCAACACCTCCATCAATTTCGATGATAACATCAGCTCCTGCGTCTGTAATCATTTTCTTTAATTTAGAAACTTTGCTGTATGTATTTTCGATGAATTTTTGACCACCAAAACCTGGATTAACACTCATGATTAAAACCAAATCAAGGTCATTAATTACATCTTCTAAAACAGCAACTGGCGTATGTGGATTAAGAGCCACACCAGCTTTCATACCTTCTGCTTTTATCGCTTGGATTGTACGGTGTAAATGCGTACAAGCTTCGTAATGAACAGTCAAAATATCTGCACCAACTTTTTTGAAATCTGCTATAAAACGATCTGGATCAACAATCATTAAATGTACATCTAACACTTTGTCTGTTAACGAATTTATTTTATCAATAATTGGCATTCCGTAAGAAATATTTGGGACAAAAACGCCATCCATTACGTCTAAATGAAACCATTCTGCTTGAGAATTATTTACCATTTCGATGTCTTTGGCTAAATTTCCGAAATCGGCTGCTAAAATTGAAGGTGCTACTATTGGCATAATCTTTTTGTTTTGTTTGTATTTGTTTTGCAAAGGTAATGGAAATAAAAAAATCGCTGATAATTCAGCGATTTATATTTTAGAAATTATATCCTACTCGAAAACCTAAATCGAGCATAGCACCAGTTCTTACTGATTTATTTTCTATACAATTTATATTATCATAAGTATAACTATAATATCTTGATAGATAAGCTTCGCCTAAAACTGTATAAAATTCGTTAAATTTAATCTAAAAACACCTTATTGTCAATAAAATTATACGGCTCTTCGTCCGTTTTTTCTTCATTAATAATAAAATGAATCGATTCTTTTGTCAAAAACAAAAATGTATAATGATCTGCTTTTTCGTCCGATTCTCTATATTCAAAATAATCATCGCCTTTTACGCACCAAAATCCTTTATCCTCGGCATACGTTACACGATCATCAGTATAAATTGTTTTGAAATTAACGGTTAATGTGCCGTCAATTTTTCTGGTTACAATCCAACTATTTGTTTCGCCTATAAAAAATTTTCCATGATCTGTACCCGACCAAACTCCAACAAATCGTTCATCAACTTCTGTCGATTTTATAAACTGTATTATTCCTTTATCCTCGCCTTCATTCATAAATTAAAACTTAATTAAAGTTTCTTTAAAATCTTCAAATTATTTAATTCTTCATCCGAAAAGGGTTTACTTTGCTCATGGGATAAAAACTACAAAATTATGGAAAATAATATGCTTAATCAACATCCGGCTGATGTCGCTGAACAATTAGCGAGATTAGACATAAAAAGTAGAAATATTGCATTTTATATGCTTTCTAATGCTGAAAAAGTTGATGTTTTCTCCTATTTTGAACCCGATATACAACAAGAAATCGTTAAAAGTTTAACGGATAAAGATTTGGCTGATGTCTTAAATAATCTTGATCCTGATGATAGAACCGAGCTTTTTGAGAACTTTCCTGACGAATTAATCAAGCATTCAATAAACCTATTAAACCAAGAAGAACGCAGTATTGCGCTAAATTTAATTGGGTACAAAGAAGATAGTATTGCGCGTTTGATGACGCCACATTATATACAAGTAAAAGAATATTATACGGTAAAACAAGTTTTGGCGCACATCAAAAAATATGGTAAAAAGGCCGAAACCTTAAATTATATTTTTATTGTTGATGGAAAAAATAGATTAATTGATGATTTAAAAATTGGCGAAATTTTATTGGCTGACGATGACACAAAAGTATCAGATTTAATGGATCATAATTTTGTTTCTCTAAAAACAACTGTTCCTATTGAAGGCGCTTTTGAGATTTTTGATAAATATGATCGTTCTACAATTCCAGTAATTACAGAAAACAATGTTTTGGTTGGTATTGTAACTTTTGATGATATTTTGGATCGAATGAAAATTCGCGATACAGAGGATATTCAGAAATTTGGAGGAATGGAAGAATTGGATGTTTCGTATACCAAAACACCTATTGCCGAATTAATTAAAAAACGTGCTGGTTGGTTGGTTATTTTATTTGTTGGCGAAATGTTTACAGCTTCTGCAATGAGTTATTATGATGCCGAAATAGAAAAAGCAGTTGTTTTAGCACTTTTTGTTCCATTAATTATTTCGAGTGGAGGAAATTCGGGTTCGCAAGCAGCTTCACTAATTATTCGAGCAATGGCTTTGGGCGAAATAAAGCTGAAAGATTGGTGGTATGTGATGAAAAAAGAATTGTATTCTGGTTTAGCTTTAGGAGGAATTCTTGGATTGATTGGTTTTATACGAATTACAATTTGGGAAAAAACGGGTATTTATGATTATGGTGAATATTGGGTTTCTATTGCATTAACTGTTTCCTTATCCCTTGTTGTTATTGTGTTGTGGGGAACATTATCAGGCTCATTGGTGCCTTTTATACTTAGACGAATAGGTTTTGATCCTGCAACAGCATCATCACCATTTGTGGCAACTTTGGTTGATGTTTCGGGATTGATTATCTACTTTTCTATTGCTGCAACTTTACTGAGCGGAAAATTACTATAAACAAAAAATCCAGCTTCTAAGAGGCTGGATTTTTTTATTTTACTTTTCTTTCTATAAATTCGATATTATATTCTTGATAATTAAAATAAATCACATTTTCTATAAACCTAATTTGATTTTCATTTAAAATTTCAAAATTATAAACATTTGTCATTTTAGTAACTTCATTATACTGATAAAGCTTTTCCCCTTTTATCCACCATTTACCTTTCTGAACAAAATTTTTATCATCTAAATTTTTAGATTTAATACTAAAATTTATAATAAACGTTCCATCTGCATTTCTTGTCATTGTCCATTCTTTTGATAATCCTTTTACTTGATTATCTTTTTCACTTCCTTTCCAAACGCCAACAAAACGAACATCTTGTACACCATCAGTTTGATCGTATGAAAAACCATTTATTCTATCATTCATATCCAACATTTTTTTCATAGATTTTACCATGAAAATAGAATATTTATCTTCGTAATAATCCGTTAAATCTTTTGTTTTTTGTTCTACAAATTTTTCTAACCTAAAACCTAAAGGATATTTCTTATTTTTTACTTTAAAATTAACTTGATTTTGATTAATCTTATAAGAATATCCATTATTATATTCTTCTCCAATTTCTGTGTAGATATCATCTTTAGTATACCAATGCCCAACTTCCTTTGCATAAATAGAGTCATTATTATAATTCACTTCTAAAAATAACGTAAATGTACCATCCGCTTTTCTATCAATAAAAGCATTTCCTTTTACGGGATCATTTTTTGCCGGATAGATTGTAGAACTCCAAAAACCAACAAGATTTTTATCCATTGTTTTTTGAGCAAACAAAAAGTTGAAGAATAGGATTGAGAATAAAAAAGATAAAAGGATTTTTTTCATTTTTTTGTAGAATTTAGTTGATTCAAAAAAAGCAACTTTTTCAAGTTGCTTTCTATATATTATCTTCCGATATATGTTTTTAAGATTTTAGATCTTGAAGTGTGTTTTAATCGGCGAATTGCTTTTTCTTTAATTTGACGAACACGTTCTCTTGTTAAGTCAAAAGTTTCTCCAATTTCTTCTAACGTCATTGGGTGTTCTCCATTCAATCCGAAGTATAAACGAATTAAATCTGCTTCACGAGGCGTTAAAGTTTGCAATGCACGTTCTATCTCTACACGTAAAGATTCGATCATTAATTGCATATCTGGTGATGGAGATTCTCCGATGTTTAATACATCGTATAAGTTAGAATCTTCTCCTTCTACTAATGGTGCATCCATAGATACGTGACGACCAGAGTTTTTCATCGACTCTTTTACATCTCCTTCAGACATATCCAATACTTCAGATATTTCTTCTGCAGATGGCGCACGTTCATGCTCTTGCTCTAATAAAGCGTATGCTTTATTAATTTTATTAATAGATCCAATTTTATTTAATGGTAAACGTACAATACGAGATTGTTCTGCTAATGCTTGTAAAATAGATTGACGAATCCACCAAACGGCATAAGAGATAAATTTGAAACCACGGGTTTCATCAAAACGTTGTGCTGCTTTAATCAAACCTAAGTTACCTTCGTTAATTAAATCGGGTAAACTTAATCCTTGGTTTTGATATTGTTTCGCAACAGAAACTACGAAACGTAAGTTTGCTTTTGTTAATTTTTCTAAGGCAACACGATCTCCTGCTTTGATACGTTGTGCTAACTCTACTTCTTCCTCCGCTGTAATCAAATCTACTTTACCAATTTCTTGTAAGTACTTATCCAACGACGCAGTTTCACGATTTGTTACCTGCTTTGTAATTTTAAGCTGTCTCATTTAACTAAAACCCTCTTATTTATAATGATTAATATCGATTTCTTTTGGTGAATTATTAACACCTCTATATATGTATACGCAGATAACTGAAAAAGGTTACAAAAAATTGTAAAAGAATTAAAAATTAACATCTTAAAATTTCATAAATCATTTGAGCAGCCAATTTTGAGGTCGAGTTATCAACATCAAATTGTGGATTATACTCCACTAAATCAAAAAGTTTTACTTTGTTTGAGTTCATTAAAACTTTCAAAATATATTTAACCTGAAAAGGCGACAATCCATTAATTGTTGTCGCACTAACGCCAGGCGCATACGCCGCATCAAAAACATCCATATCTAAGGAAACATAAATTGCATCAAATTGCGCAATATATTCTCTAATTTTATCTAAAGTTAAATTTAGATTGAAATGAACTTCGTCTGCCAAAATAAAATTTACATTTAATTTTTCTGCACGCGCAAATAAAGCTGTTGTATTTCCTAATTCCTGAATACCAATTGGCATATAATTAAACAAAATATCATGTTGCTTACAATATTCTGACATTTCGTAAAAAGGTGTTCCAGATGTAGAAATTGGCGTTGGTTTGCGCAAATCGAAATGTGCATCAAGATTAATAATTCCAATTTTTTTGCAATTTTTAGCAAATGCCAAAAAATCTCCCAAAGCCGTTTCGTGCCCACCTCCAATTACAATCGGAAAATGATTTTGTCTTAAAATAGTATCAACTTGATGAATTTGCTCTTCTCTTGCTTCTTCTAAATTATGATCGTCACAGTAAATATTTCCTACATCAAATATTGAATTATTAGCTTCGAAATGAACAGGTAAATTTGCTAAACTTTTTCTGATCAAATCTGGTGCATCTTTCGCGCCAATTCTTCCTTTATTACGCTCAACACCTTCCTCAGAACAAAAACCAACAATTACTTTTTGTTGTGATATAGTTTCTTCTAAAGTCGAATAATCTTTAATAATTTGATGAATTCTTAAACCCAATTCTCCGTCTTCCGAATCAATTCGTCCAGTCCACAATTCTTTATTAAAAGGTGTTTTTTTCATTATTTATAAAATTTTGGCAATGATAAATTAAATTTAACCGTAATAATTCGAATGATTGCTATCATCGCACCCGAAACAATAAAATTTATATTACGATCTACACCAAAACTATCTAAAACTAAATAAATAATTCCGCCAGCAATACACGCAGTTGCGTAAATTTCTTCGACAAAAATAGTAGGCGTTTTATTGATTAAAATATCGCGTAATACGCCACCCATAACGGCTGTAAACATTCCCATCATCACCGAAATAAAATCGTTTGCACCCAAAGACTGTGCTTTTTCTAAACCTACAATTGTAAATAATGCAATTCCAAGTGTATCAAATAACATCAATGTTGTACGTAATTTTGAAAAATATCGATAGAAAATTCCGGCAAGAAAAATTCCGGCAAAAACGGCATAAATAACATTCATATCCGCAATCCAAACCAAAGGATAACTGTTCAAAAATAAATCGCGCAAAGTACCGCCACCAATTGCCGTAATAAAAGCAAAACATGTAATACCGAACCAATCATGCTTCTGTCTTTCATCTGCCGCCAAAGCACCAGAAATAGCAAAAACTACTGTACCGAATAACTCGAAAATATATTGAATTTCTATCATTTAGAAGTTGAATTTAAAATGGTCGGCAAAGATAGTGAAAGCTTTTTAGAAAGATCTTTTAATGACTTTTAAACTTTGGTAACGATAAATTATACTTCACCGCAAGTAAGCGAATTGCCACAATAGCACCACCAGAAACAAAAAAGTTAATGTTTCGACTCACATCTAAATTCCACAAAACCATGTAAATTATTGCACCACAGAGACAAGCAAATGCATAAATCTCTTTCTTGAAAATGATTGGAACTTCGTTCAACATCATGTCGCGAATTACAGAACCAAAAACGGCTGTAAACATTCCCATAATGGGCGCAATTACAGGATCAATTCCTAATCGAAGCGCTTTTTCTAAACCTACAATTGTAAATAATGCAATTCCAAGCGTATCAAAAAGCATAAATGTTTTTCGTAATCTGAGTAAAGGTGAATAAAAAATTGCAGCTAAAACTACACCAATTGTTACGGCGTAGATTAAATTAACATCTTTTATCCACATAACTTCTACAGATAATAAAATATCACGAATTGTTCCACCTCCAATAGAAGTTAAAAAAGCAATAAAAGTTACACCAAACCAATCGTTTCCAGACTTTTCATCAGCTGCTAACGCGCCTGAAATACCGAAAAATAGCGTTCCAAAAAGTTCAAAGAAATACTGTATTTCCATGTTAATTGTATATTAGTAATTAAATTGTAATTTACCTTAAAAGAACAAACTTATCATTATTTATGATTATTAAATAATTAATAAGTGTAAAACTATTCTATGGAAAAAATAATTCAAATAAACATTAACAAGTACCTTATCCTTTTCGGTTCAATTATATTTATATTATTTGTAATTGGTTTATTTATTTTTGATGATAGAACCTTAGTAGAGGTTTCACTAATATTCTACATAACAATAGTTTTAGTATCCCTATTAATTATAGAATCTATGTATACAAAAGTTATTCTATCAGAAAATGGAATACTTAAAAAAACATTATTTACAAAAAAATATTATTCTTTTGAAGAGATAAGTTCAATTGATATTTATAAAAATAGAAGATTTATACAAATCAATAAAAACCAAAATTTTATAACTATAGGATGGGATTATTCAGATTATAATCTATTTAAAACCAACTTAATTACAACTGTAAGAAAAAATAATATTAAAATAAATAACAGAGATAAATGGTGGGATTAACACACAAATTAGGTTTAAGTCATAAGTTAAAAAAGGTTAGATATAAGTTCTATAATAAGTAAAAACCATCTTGTCATTCCGAGCGCAGCGAAGAATCTCTCCAATCGTTTCCCTCTCCATCTATTTCCCACCCCGTCATCCTGAACTTGTTTCAGGAACACAAGTAGTTTTGAGTTGTAAGTATTAAGTTCTAAATCTTAAGTCTTAGTTCTCTTTTCCTTGACTTTA
>NZ_FOUZ01000010.1 GCF_900115015.1 Algoriella xinjiangensis
AAGGGGTTCTATTTTGAAAAACAACCATTTCAAGGCGGAAACTCAATGAAATGGTCCAATTTTCTATGTTGATTTTTTATTTAGGACAGGATTGACATTATATTTATTTTTCTTAAGTTTAAACCACAATACAAGCTTTTTACTATAATACTGATATGATACAAAAAGATAATCCTAAATTAACAAGAGCATGGATCTCTTATGATTGGGCAAACTCCGTTTTTTCGCTGGTAATTGCATCTGCGATTTTTCCCGTTTATTTTTCGTCTATGACGAGAGACGATAATCACGTTCCTATAAAGTTTTTAGGATTATTGCCCGAATCTGCTTTCAATTTTTCGTTAGCAATTGCATTCTTTTTTGTGATCGTTTTATCTCCCGTTTTGTCATCAATTGCTGATGTTATTGGAAATAAAATCAAATTTTTACGATTTTTCTGCTATTTAGGTGCTTTTTCTTGTATTGGAATGTTTTTCTTTACATCGACCAATTTAGTTTGGCTAGCTTTGTTATTAAATATCACGGGAAGTATCGGTTTTTGGGGAAGTTTAGTTTTTTACAACTCCTATTTACCAGAAATAGTTTCGGACGATAAAATGGACAAAATTTCCGCTTACGGTTATATGTTTGGCTACATCGGATCTGTTGTTTTATTATCTATTTGTTTAGTATTTATAATGAGTGCGCCAGAAGACAAAGTCGGTTTATATACCCGAATTAGCTTTTTGGCGACAGGAATTTGGTGGCTTGCATTTGGACAAATTGCATTAAGTAAATTACCAAATCATAAATTTGACCGAGAAATTCCAAAGAATATTATCGAATCAAGTTTTAAAAGTTTAAAACACACGTTCAAAGATTTAAATCAATACAAAAACATCCGTATATTTTTGGGTGGATTTTTCTTTTATAGTTTGGCTATGCAAACTATTTTCTTGATGGCTGCCATGTTCGGAAGTTCAGAAATAGGAATGGAAGATGGTGAATTAATCATGACTATTTTATTAATTCAGATAGAAGCCGTTATAGGTGCATGGATTTTCTCTTATCTTTCGGGAAAAATTGGTAACAAAAAAACTATTTTAATCGGTATTTTTATCTGGATAATTACGTGTATTATTGGATATTTGATTGATAAAAATGACCCAAATGTAAAAACTCAATTTTATATAATGGCCGGTATGGTTGGGCTTGTTATGGGAGGTTTACAAGCATTATCACGCTCTACTTACGCTAAATTATTACCCGAAACAGAAGATACAACAACCTATTTTAGTTTTTACGATGTTTTCGAAAAGTTTGCTTTATTTTTAGGTTTAGTTATTTACGGTTTATTAATCGAATATTCGGGCGGAATGAAATCCTCTGCCCTAGCAATGGGCGTTTCATTTGCTATTAGTTTTATCATACTTTTATTCTATAAAATGGAAAAAAAATAAAGCTCAAATTGAGCTTTATTTTTTTATAATCTATTTTTCTCCGAACTACTTTTTGATTGTTCTATATTAAATGATTTTCCGAAATTATACGTTAATCCAATACGATAAAAACGCACAGATTGTCCTGTATAAACTGTTTTTGTATCATTGCTATAACTTGTATCTTGCCAAGCTCTGTTCTTAAAAACATTATTTACATTAAACGATAATTCTAACTTTTTATCTAAAAATAATGTTCTAATACCCAATGCTGTCCACGAGGTAGCACGGCTTTTATTTAAGCCATTATTTCCTGCAGTTTTAAAAGTTGTTGTATGATTAAACAATAAGGTTTTAGCTTTATTTAATTCTAAGTTATTGGTCAATCTAAATTCACCATTAAAACCATCTAATGTGTAATTAAATTCTGGAATAATTCCTTTTGATTTTTTATAATAAATATCAATTCCGGCATTTACTTTCCACCATTTCAATAATTTGAAATTTATATTTTCACTTAAACCATAACTTTCAGAATTTACATAATTGTAAGGCATCCAATTTTGCGTTGTATGAATTGGATCAACCACAATAACTTGATCAATTTCATCAGTAGATTTACGGTAATACAAGGTCGTAATTGCCAAATCTTTGTAAGCATATTCTAATTCATAATTGTACGAATACGAAGGTTTTAAATTTGGATTTCCTTGTGCAAACGAATAAGGCGAATAAATGGTACGAAATGGATTTAATTGTCCCATTGCAGGACGATCAATTCGGCGACCAACATTTACCGAAAGTGTATGATTTTCCGCTGCTTTATACATTAAATAAGCAGTCGGAAAAAAACCATCATACTTATATTTATCATGTTGATTTTCTTGAGGCGAAAATCCCGTAGCATCTGTATTTTCATATCTTAAACCAACTTTTGCAGACCATTTCTCTGATATTTCTTTATCTACAGAAGCATAAAATGCTAAAATATTTTCGTCATAATAAAATCCATTACTTTGTTTAGCATCGTAAATTGGTGTTCCAGAACTTGTGTTATAAAACAAATTATTACTGTTATTTTTTGTCCAACTGTAACGTCCACCATAATTAAATTTCCATTTATTAATCGGATGTTCCATGTCAACATTTAAACTATAATTATTTGCTTTTTGGTCAGATAAACTTCTATTTCCTTGATACAATGAATCTATAATTTGATTTTCGGCGTCATAAAATCGGTTTGATGAAACACTTGTTGTTTTATTTTTAAAATTAACCCAATCAAAATCTACGGTCAATTTTTTACCAATCGTATCCATTTTATAAATAAAATGATAATTAAGTGTGTTGTAATTTACATCGCCATTTGTCCCTTTTCTATCATTTAAAATATAACTCAACAACTCATTGGTATCAATTGTTTTTCGCGGTGTATTTGTTTGACCAAAATTATCGTTATTTCCTTTGTAAAAATCTGCAGTAAAACCAGTTGTTATTTTATCAGAAATTTTATAATCTAAACCTAATTTTCCACCTAAATTCTTATGTTTTCCTTGATTTCTTTCTAATTCTGACCATAATTCGTTTTTATTCGTAAAATAAATATCAGAACGACCATCACTTTCAAAACGTCCAAAACCTTGAAAAATATTAGATAAAACGGTCCATTTATTTTTTCTGTAATTGAAAGATGCGCTATTGCTCAAAAAAGGTTTATTATAATGATTAAATGAAGAATTTAAAGTTCCGTTCCACGAATTTTTCTTTCCAGATTTTAATACAATATTTAAAATTCCACTATTTCCTGTTGCTTGATATTTAGCGGGCGGATTCGTTATTATTTCAATCTTTTCGATATCATCAGCGCGCAAAGTTTTTAAGTAATTTGTAAGCTGTTCGCCCGACATTTCTAACAAACGATCATCCACCATAATCCGTAAATTACTTTTCCCAATAATCGAAACAACATCATTATCTACTTTTACACGAGGCGCCAATTTAAGCAAATCTAATGCATCTCCACCCTTTGCTCCTTCCGCTAAATCAGCATTAAAAATGATTCGGTCAACTTGCTTTTCAATTAACTTTTTTTGACTTTTAACAACCGTTTCTTTCAACGAAACATTTTCTGCTTTCTGAACAATTATTAATCCTAAATCTTGGTTATTATCAAGCACAATTTCTTGCGAATGCAGCAAAACACCAACTTCCTCTACTCTAATTGTGTACGTTCCGTTGGCTAAAGTTACTGTAAAAACTCCTTTTTCGTCCGTAGAAATTTCATCAATTATTTTTCCATCTTTCAAAATAATTACATCAGCTAAAGCAATTGGCTGCTGATCTGCGTATTGCAACGTTCCTTTGTATTGTTGTTGCGCAAAAAGGATGGTTGTCGCGCAAAATAGTAGTGGGAAAAAATATTTATTCATATTAGTGGTGTTTTTTAATAGACGTCTATTTTTTTAAAATGTTACACCGATTACTATTATTTTTTAATTGACTATAAAAAATAAATAATGAATATTTTAAACTTTTTCACTACTTTTCAAGAAATTTTATAAATATTAATTTTAATTAAAAAATGAATGGATTTTAATGAATTAAAGAACAAAATAGCGCAATCAACCAAACAAGCCTTTTTAGAAATTTATACTCAAAATCCTACACAAGAAATTTACTCTTTTGCTTTATGCAATAACGATTCTACAATCGCAATTCATCCGTCTGCAAACTCAGTCGAGTTTTTAAGCCAAATTGCTGATGAAGATGATTTTAATTACTATAAATACGAACCTTCTGAATGGAAATTTGAGTACAAAGGCGCAGAAATTTTATTTAAAGAAATAAATGATTTGTGTAAAAAAGCAGTTGATTTACACGATGATGATGAAGATTGGTTTTATCAATTTCAGAATAAAATTAACGAAAAATGTATTGAAGTTTTAGAAGATTTGAAGAACGAGGATTTCTTTAGAAAAACAACAAATCAAGATTTATTTTTAACATTTTCTGTTACAGATGATGATTTTAATCCTAAAAAACAAGAGGAAATTATTACTCGATTGAATAATGATTTTTACAAAGAAGATTATTTTAAATGGATTAAATCTTGGGCAAACAATAAAAAAAGAGCTTTATAAAAAGCTCTTTTTTGTTATATTTCTTTTCTCAATCTCGCGACTGGAATGTTTAATTGTTCTCGGTATTTAGCAATTGTACGACGTGCAATTGGATAACCTTTTTCTTTTAAGATTTCTGTTAATCTTTCGTCTGTCAAAGGTTTTCGTTTGTCTTCGTCTGCAATTACATCTTGTAAAATACGCTTTATTTCGCGTGTAGAAACTTCTTCACCATCTTCGTTAGTTAATGATTCTGAGAATAAATCTTTGATTAAAAATGTACCATAAGGCGTTGTTACATATTTAGAATTTGCAACACGAGAAACGGTAGAAATATCCATACCAATACGATCCGAAATATCTTTCAAAATCATTGGTTTTATTTTCGTTTCATCTCCAGTCAAAAAATATTCTCTCTGAAATTTCATAATCGCTTCCATCGTATACAACAATGTGTTACGACGTTGTTGAACCGCATCTATAAACCATTTTGCAGAATCTAATTTCTGCTTTACAAACATAACGGCTTCTTTTTGATCGTTCGATTTTTTCTCCGTTTTTTTGTAAGTATCTAACATCTCGGCAAATGCATTCGAAATTTTAAGTTCGGGTACATTTCGTCCGTTTAGCAATAATTCTAACTCTCCATCATTAATATTAATCGTAAAATCGGGTGTAATTTGTTCGACAATTTTACTACTAGAAGAGAATGATTTTCCTGGTTTCGGATTTAATTTTTCTATTTCAGAAATGGCAGCGCGTAATTCGTCATCATTAACGTCATACTTTGCCATTAATTTTGAATAATGTTTTTTAGTAAAAGCATCAAATGATTCGGAAATTAGTTTTTCGGCTAATTCTACTGCTTCTGTTACAACTTTATTTTCTAATTGAATCAATAGACATTCTTGCAAATTTCTTGCGCCTACACCTACCGGATCCATATGTTGAATGTAATTAACCAACAAATTTTCAACTTCTTCTGGCGATACATAAATGTTTTGCGTAAAAGCCAAATCATCTACCAACGATTTTACTTCGCGGCGCATATAACCGTCATCATCAATATTACCAAGTATAAATTCGGCAATCTGAAATTGTTGTTCTGTTAATCTATAGGTGTTTAATTGTCCTCTCAAATACTCGATAAAACTTTCGCCTTGCGCATAAGGTACAGATTTATCTTCGTCATCATCACTGTAATTATTTGTGTATGTTTTGTAGTTTGGTACATCATCATCGCTCAAATAATCATCAATATTGATATCTCCGGTATCTATAACTTGCTCATCACCATATTCATCATTCTGATTATCCCATTCATCCTGCTCATTACCATATTCGTCATCATATTCAGAAGATTGATCATCCAAAGCAGGGTTTTCTTCCAACTCTTCCTTCACGCGTTGTTCAAAAGCAACCGTAGGAAGTTGAACCAACTTCATTAATTGGATTTGTTGTGGTGATAGTTTTTGTTGTAATTTAAAATTTAATTCCTGCTTTAACATAGTATGGTTTTTATGGCTTATAAAAAAACGGATTTACCTTAAATATACAAAATTTAAGCGTAAATCCGAACAAATATTTTGATTAAAATTCTGCGTTATTAGGCGTTCTTGGGAAAGGAATTACGTCGCGTATATTTCCCATTCCTGTTACAAATAATACTAAACGCTCTAATCCTAAACCGAAACCAGAATGAGGCACAGTTCCGAAACGTCTTGTGTCGCGGTACCACCATAATTCTTCTGGATCAATTCCGAATTTCGCCATTTTTTCGTCTAAAACATCTAAACGCTCTTCACGTTGAGAACCTCCAATTATTTCTCCAATTCCTGGGAATAAAACGTCCATTGCTCTTACTGTTTTTCCATCATCATTCATACGCATGTAAAATGCTTTGATTTCTGCTGGATAATCAAATAAAATAACGGGTGTTTTAAAGTGTTTTTCTACTAAATAACGTTCGTGTTCCGATTGTAAATCTGTTCCCCAACCTTCAATTGGATATTTAAATTTACCTTTTTTATTTGGTTTAGATTCTTTTAAGATATCAATTGCTTCTGTATAGCTTAAACGAATAAATTTATTATTTAAAACATACTCCAAACGTTCCATTAATCCTAATTCTGAACGTTCTGCTTCTGGTTTTTGTTTTTGTTCTTTATCAAAACGTTCTGCTAAGAATTTTAAATCATCTTTACAGTTTTCCATTGCATAAGAAATCACATATTTCATGAAATCTTCTGCTAAATCCATATTTTGATCAAGATTAAAGAAAGCAATTTCTGGCTCTATCATCCAAAACTCGGCTAAGTGACGAGAAGTGTTCGAGTTTTCTGCACGGAAAGTTGGTCCAAATGTATAAATTTTACCCAATCCCATTGCTGCAGTTTCTCCTTCTAATTGTCCCGAAACCGTTAAGTTAGTTGCTTTACCAAAAAAGTCTTGTGTATAATCTACTTTTCCTTCTTCGTTTTTAGGTAAATTTTCTAAATCAAGATTTGTTACATGAAACATTTCTCCAGCACCTTCGGCGTCAGATCCTGTAACAATTGGTGTATTGATGTAAACAAATCCGTTTTCGTTAAAATACTTGTGAATACCGAACATTAACGAGTTACGAACACGCATAATTGCACCAAACATGTTGGTACGAAAACGTAAATGAGCCTGCTCGCGTAGAATTTCTAAACTATGTTGCTTTGGCTGTAAAATAGTTCCTTTTAACTCTTCTGAAGGTGCAGTTCCTAAAATTTTAATTTCTTTAGCTACAATTTCAATATCTTGTCCAGCGCCTTCACTTTCTACAACTTCACCTTTAATTCTTAACGAAGCTGCTGTAGAAATTTGTTTTATAATTGACTCGTCAAAATTCTCAAAATTTACTACTATCTGAATATTATTTATAGTTGAACCGTCATTTAAAGCGATGAAACGATTACTTCTGAATGATCTTACCCATCCATTTACAACTACTTCTTGTAGTAACAAATCTTTGCCTTTTTCTAATAAGGCTTTAATTCCGTACGATTGCATAATTTTTTAATTTATCCTTACAAATTTAGTTAATATTCTATCTTATAAAAATTATAGGCACAATTTTTGCGAATAAATTTACACAAAATCAAAAATCCTTTACAATTTCAATGAAACGGTAAAGGATTTTTAATTTTAGTTTATTTTTTAAACTTTATAAAAAGTTAAGATTTACGGTTAACTTCAAATAAAAATTATCTTGAAATTTATCTTCCGAATAAGCGCCTAAACGATAAAAAGCACCAAATCCAAATGATTTGAATAAAATATTATTTACTTCGACACCTGTTTCGTGGTAATAATTATTTAGCGTTTTGAAGTTTAAATTTTGATGATCTTCCTTATTTTTTAAATCACCTAAAACTCCGCGATACACAAATTGTGGAAAAATAATTTTTTGACCAACTTTTACACCTGCAAAAATATGTTTCACTTGAAAAGAAACAAATCTGTCCGAATAAAATTCTCCTGGACGCATAGTCTCAAAGTTCGTAACTCCACCTACTCCAAAGTTTGCAAAATCGTTTCGTTTTGCATTTCCCTGACCTTCAAATAAATTCATCAAAGGCATTTTTCCTTCAACCCAACCACCGTTGATATTGAAATTTGTTTTACCAACGCGCGTATCAAAAACATCAAAATAAGAAACATTTAAACGAATTGGTTCATAACCAGAATCAAAAACATCCCAATATTTTTTTAGCGTTGCATAAAACACAGATTTACCACTATTCACCGTTACTTTACCATAAGGTGTGCGAATAAATTTGTCTTTTGGCGCATAACGAATAGCTATTTGCGTATTATACAAATCGTACCAACCGTCAAAATTTTCATAAGTATAATCAAATTCTGCGTGTTGTTTTTCGTAATTTAATGAAACATTAAACGTTACATTTTTGAAAATATCTTGTTCATATCCAGCCGAATATTTTTTGTAAGAAAAATATTCTTGGTTATAAATATTGCTAAAAGCACCGTTTATTAAACGCGTATAATTAGATTGTAAAACAATTGGTGTTTTACCAGAAGCGGAAACATCTTGCGAATATTTGGCAAACAAACGCCCTGAATATGGTTTATTCACAAAATAATCTCCACCAAAACCAAACTTAAATGTTTCGTCTTTAAAACCATAAGCAGAATAAGCGTTTAACGAATATTTTTCGCTCCAATTTTCGTTGGTGTTAAATGCTGCACCTAATCTAAAACCTTCGTAATCATTAAAAGCCAATATCTTTGTCAAATCTAAATCAACTTTTCCTAAAGATAATTTTCCGCCAGAATTAATGATTCGCATCAATTTCATTTGGCGATCTAACTTATATTTTTGTCCAAGACTGTCAATTGCCTCGTAAGTGTGTCTTTCTTTGTTTGATAAAGTAGAATCTCTGTAATTTTGCATTACATTGTCCCATTTATTTTCGTTTAAATTACTGTACGCAATTTCGTCTTCGTAGCCTAAAAATTCTTTTCTTTTGAAATGTGCTGGATTTTGAATGTCTTTGAAAGTTGTTTCTAAATTGATCCAAATTTTTTCTTTTTTATCAATAAAATCATCGCCTGCTAATTTTTCTGTAAACTTAAAATTACCAGCTTCCATTCGGTATTTTTGTTGATTCGGAATCCAAGTTCCGTTATTCAATTTCCAATCTGCTTCTAACTCTGCAACATAATTTGAGCTTGTATTTTCTGCTTCAAATTTGATTAAAGCATTCGTTTTATCATCAAACCAAAGTGTTCCTTTTATTTGTCTTTTATCTGTTTTTACTGACGGAAAAAAACTAACAATCGCTACTTGACGATCATCCATAAGAATATCTTCTTTAAAACCATAACGATAATGCGATAAACCTTCGCGGCTAACTGGATTTATAATTCCTTTGAAGAAAAAATTAATTTTATCTTGATCGTAATTAAAAGCAATCGGCTGCATCGCAAGATATTCGTACAAAGGCGAACGAATTCCGGAAATACGAGAAGATTGTACAATATTTTTTAAGCCTAATCTTTTCGAAATTTTGTGATCCATTGCACGTTCTCCAAAAAATAAATGACTATTTTCTATCAATTTTTTCCATTGATTAGAAACCGAATCTTTGTGATTTTTGGGTTGAATGATATACGGAATTGAATCGTTATTTACTGTACTCCAAAATTTTGTATAGGATTTTAGGAAAATATTTCCACCATTTCGGATAGAATTTTTGGATTGATTTTTAATGGCTTTGATAATTATATTTCGACCAACAGAATCGTTTGCTGTAAATGTAACCTCATCCAAAGCAATGTAAGAAGGTTTCATCATAATTTCGACCAACTTTTTACCTTCCGTTTGTATTGTTTCAGAAAAATAGCCATTTTTAATAATGTCTATAAAATGAATTGAATCGTTAATATCCAATTCTCCTACTTCGTCCGTTTGACCAAGAAATTGTTTTGTATCGTCGTAGATATTGGCTCCCGTTAAACGAAATTCGTCTTGCGCATCATAAACTCTTACTTTAATTTGAGCGAATGTGGCAAGTGAAATACAGAAGTTTAAAAAGAATAGATACTTTTTCATTTTTAGAAATTAATTATGCAAATAAATAAAAAAAGCAGCGAAACGCTGCCTTAAAAAATATATTTTTTTGAAAGATTACACTTTCATGATTTCTCCTTCTTTTTTAGTTAAAGCTTCTTCTAATTTTTTAGAATATTTATCTGTTAAACCTTGAACGCGTGTTTCGTAGTCTTTTACCATATCTTCTGAAGCTTCTTTTACGTTTTTAAGTGCTGTATTGGCGTCTTTACGTGCATTACGAAGAGATACTTTTGCATGCTCCATATCTGCTTTTGCCATTTTTACTAACTCTTTACGACGTTCTTCTGTAACCGGTGGAATACTGATAATGATTGTATCTCCGTTGTTAGAAGGTGCAAAACCTAAATTCGCATTGATAATTGCTTTCTCAATCTCGTAGATTAAATTCTTTTCCCATGGTTGAACACTTATCGTCATTGCGTCTGGTGTATTAACATTTGCAATTTGACTTAACGGTGTTAAACTTCCGTAATAATCAACACGAACTGAATTTAACATTGCAGGAGATGCTTTACCTGCTCTTAATTTGTCAAATGCAACTTCTAGGTGATCCACAGTGCCTTGCATTTGCTCTTTAGCTGTTTCTAAGATTAAATCTAATTCTTCCATTTTGGGATTTAATTATTTGTTACTAGAGTTCCTACGTTTTCTCCTAATATTAATTTTCTTAAGTTACCTTGTGTATTCATATCAAATACAATAATAGGTAAATTATTCTCTTCACTCAAAGTAAAAGCTGTCATATCCATTACTTTTAAGTTTTTATCGTAAACTTCTTGATAAGAAATTGTTTCAAATTTTTCTGCGTCTGGATTTTTTTCTGGATCAGCAGTATAAATACCATCAACACGAGTTCCTTTTAAAATAACATCTGCTTGTGTTTCAATTGCTCTTAAAACGGCTGCTGTATCTGTTGTAAAATAAGGATTTCCTGTACCTGCACCAAAAATAACCACTCTACCTTTTTCTAAATGACGAGTTGCTCTTCTTTTGATAAATGGTTCTGCGATTTGCTCCATACGAATAGCCGTTTGTAAACGCGTATTAACGCCAGCATCTTCTAAAGCACCTTGCAAAGCCATACTGTTAATTACAGTTGCTAACATTCCCATATAATCACCTTGTACGCGATCCATACCAGAAGCAACACCCTGAACTCCTCTAAAAATATTACCACCACCAATTACAATTGCCACTTCGCAACCTAATTCTGCTACTTCTTTTATCTGTTGTGCATATTGTTTCAGCATACTTGGATCAATACCATATTGTAAATCTCCCATTAATGCCTCTCCACTCAATTTTAGTAATATTCTTTTGTATTTCATTTTATCCAAAGGTTTTCTTTTGCAAATATAATTTTTCTATTCTGATTTATCCTAACGTTCAAAAATGTCTAATGCATTTTTTGTTGTAATTGCTGCAATTTCTTTTGGTGAAAGATGATAAACATCTACCAATTTATCGCAAACGTATGTTAAATAACTACTTTCGTTTCGTTTTCCTCTAAACGGAACTGGAGCTAAATATGGCGAATCTGTCTCTAAAACGATGTTTTTGATATCAAATTCTCCTAAAAATTGATCAATTTTACCATTTTTGAAGGTTACAACTCCACCAATTCCTAGTTTAAGATTAAAATCTATCGCGCGTTGTGCATCTTCTTTTGTTCCCGAAAAACAATGAAAAATTCCGAAAAGTTTCTCATCTTTTACTTCTTCCAAAACATCAAAAACTTCGTTAAAAGCATCGCGACAATGAATCACAATTGGAAGATTTTTTTCTTTTGCCCACTCTATTTGTGTTTTAAAAGCATCTTGTTGCGTCTGCAAATGGTCTTTTTCCCAATACAAATCAATTCCAATTTCACCAATCGCTTTAAATGGACGTTTATCAATCCATTCTTTTACATGATTTAGTTCTTCTGAAATTGTATCAGGATTTACCGAACATGGATGCAAACCCATCATCGCAAACATTTCGTTTGGATAATTTGCTTCTAAAGCTAACATTTTGTCCGTATAACTTTTGTCTATTGCAGGCAAATAAAAACGTTCAACACCGTTATTTATCGCTCTTGCAATTACCTCATCTATATCATTTTCAAATTGCTCCGAATATAAATGTGTATGTGTATCAATTAACATGATTTAATTTTGATTTGAAATGTTCGATTTCTTGCTGATAATCCAAATTTGGATTAGCTTTTACCAAATCTTGCATTTGTTTTATACAATTCGAAATAAATTTTTGATGCGAAATCGATTCTTCGTTAAATGGACGATGATTGATTGCCGTAGTAATTTTTTCGATTTGTTTATTTATTTGTTGTGTTTCTGGTGTAAAATATGCCGAAGCAAATTTTTCCCAAATATAATTTACCGCTTGTTTATTTGGATGCAATAAATCGTCGGCATAAAAACGATAATCACGTAAATCATCCATCATCAATTCGTACGACGGAAAATAATTTACTTGGTCAAAATTCATTGTTACTTCGTATAAAGCACTCAATAATTTAGCTTTGCTTACATTATTTTCAATCATTCCGTCTTTTAAATGACGAACCGGACTTACCGTTACAATTATTTTGGCATTTGGTGCCATTTCTGTAATCATGTCCAACGAATTGTGCAAGGATGTTTTTATTTGTTGTTCCGTTAATAAAACCTTGTCAAAATGCTTTGCTGGCACTTTATGACAATTTGCAACAACCAAATTAAGTTCCTTTATTTTATACACCCAAGACGTACCAAGTGTAATAAAAACGACATCTGCATTTGTAAGAAAATCATGTGCTTTTACCAAAGCATTATTCACGTTTTCTAGTGTTTCTTCTGCCGAAATAGAATTAAAACTTGAATGATGATCCCAATTAAAAAATAGTTCGTCTAAATTAGAAATCTCCTCTTCAACATACAAAGTTTTGGCTTGTATACGCTGCAAAGCATTTTCTATAGCCAAAGGATGAAATAAAATTCCGAATGGATTTGCAAGAACATTAAATTTTAAATTAAGCAAACGATCAGCCATTTCTTCCGCGAAACACGAACCGAAACTGACAATTTTTTGATGATGATTGATCAAAAAATCGCTTTGATTAATTGTTAATTCTGTCCTGAAATTCATCTTATCCTTGACGATCAATTAAAAATTCGCTCAATTCTCTTAAATGACTTTTACGTTCTTCTGGAACATCAATTTGATCTAAGAAACTGTGCGCTTTATTTGTATATTCTCTAATTAACATTGATAATTTGCGGTTTACATTTAATTTTCTAAATAAATTTTCTACTGCATATATTTTATCGACATTGTCTGTATTAGAGCTATACCAATATAATAATTCTTCTTTTTCTTCTTCGTTTGCTGCTTCTAATGCAGAAATATAAAGTATGGTTTTCTTGTTCTCAAAAATATCACCCGCATGTTTTTTACCTAAATGTTCTAAACTTCCGAAAACATCTAAATAATCATCTTTTAATTGATATGCAATTCCAAGATTTAAACCATATTGATACAACGCATCCGAATCTTTCTCCGAAGCATCACCAACTAAAGCACCTAATTTTAGAGCAGTTCCTAATAAAACTCCCGTTTTTAAAGAAATCATTTTAATATAATCTTCGTACGAAACATTTACTTTCGTTTCGTAATTCACATCATATTGTTGTCCTTCGCAAACTTCTAAAGCTGTTTTAGAAAATAATTGTGTTGTTTTTTTGAATAATTCGGGCTCTAAATCTTCTAAAAATTGATACGCTTTTATCAACATTGCATCACCAGAAAGAATTGCCGTATTAGTTCCAAATTTTTCGTGAACCGTTGGTTTACTTCTTCTTAACGACGCATTATCCATAATATCATCATGCATTAACGAGAAATTATGAAAAAATTCTATTGCTAATGATGGTTTTAAAGCTTTTTTAATATCACCTCCAAATAAATCTGTACCTAACAAAACGATAATTGGACGAATGCGTTTACCTCCGATATTTAAAATATAATCCATCGGTTCGTATAATTCGTTTGGCGATTTAGAAAATGGATTTTCATCGATTGTTTGCGCAACTAATTCGTGAAATTTATCAAATGAGTACATAATTTTATATGATTTTTTTAGTAGTGACAAAGATAAGTTTTTAGGTTTAATCAAAAAATTTAAACGATTGAATCTTGCTGAAAGACGTAAATATTTTGGTTACAAAAAAACGTTTAGAAAATAATTCTCTAAACGTTTTTGTATTTTAATGATTTAATCAATTAGTTTCCAAAAATTTCGCTAATGATTTTATAGTTTCTTCGTTTCGCTTTTTGATCAAAAATATTTGACGAAGCCATAATTTCGTTCACCTTCGATTCAAAAATAAATTCCTGAAAACTTTGCGTCAATGTATTTTTACAGCCAATAAACGATAAAGCCGTCATGCCTTTCAACATATATTTTTGTTCGGGCGAAGCCAATTCTAAATTTGTGTTTTCTGGCGCTACAATTGGTTGGCGTTTATCTGTAATAATATTTAAAAAACCTTGGTACATCGACATCGACAAATAATGTGCTTGTTCGTCTGTATCTGCCGCAATAATATTGACGCACGCAATGGTATATGGCTTATCCAGATACTTTGATGGTTGAAATTGCGAACGATAAATTTCCACAGCTTGATGAAATTGTTGTGGTGCAAAATGTCCTGCAAATGCATAAGGCAATCCTAATTTTGCAGCTAAAAAAGCAGAATCTGTACTTGATCCTAATATATAAATTGGCACATTTGCGCCTTCTCCTGGAAAAGCACGAACTTTACTGTCTTTGTTTTCTTCACTAAAAAAAGTTTGCAAACTTTCTATCTCTTCCTCAAAATTATAATTCATAAAATTATCACCACGACGAAGTATAGCTGCTGTTAATTGATCGGTTCCTGGTGCGCGTCCCAATCCTAAATCTATACGATTTGGATATAAAGCCTCCAAAGTTCCAAATTGTTCGGCAATGGATAAAGCCGTATGATTGGGTAACATTATACCACCCGAACCAACTTTGATTCGCGAAGTTCCGCCTGCTACATATCCTATTAAAAGCGATGTTGCAGCGCTGGCAACATTTTGCATATTGTGATGTTCTGATAACCAATAGCGAGAAAAACCTAATTCATCAACAAATCGTGCTGAATCTAACGTATTTTTAAAAGTTTCGTTTAATGTTTCTCCTTCTCTCACATAAGCTAAATCTAAAACTGAATAGTTTGTTTTTTTTAGTCTCTCCATTTCTTTCTATTATTCTACTAAATTACGAAGAAAAATCAGTTAAAATTTAACACAAAAAGAAATTCTCTAAAAGAAGGCTTTCCTTTAGAGAATGAAAATTAAATTGAGTAATTTAACTTATAAATAGGTTTAGGTAGTTACGAGAGTGTATTAGTTGTAATAGTTATTAGTTGTTTAGTAATCTTTTATTTTACTGAGTCAAAATTATTACAACTTCAAAAAAAAATCAAATTTATGGGGTGGACATCGGGGTGGACATTTCACAAACAACTAATAAACAAACAAATACACTTTATTTTTTACTAATAATATTCCGATAATAATTTAAAGTTAATCGTTAAAATTGCTCTATATTTGAAAAAAAATATATGCTCAAAACTTATATTTACTTTTTAATTTCAATTTTAGCATTCATTTTCGTTACTTCTTTTAGTCAAAAAAATACAGAAGAAGACATGATTATGTTAGAATATGTCATCAACCAAAATAAAGAAGTAAATGATTCTGTAGTTTTAAAAAACAATTTTGAGAAATTAAATAGCACTTCAAATTCTTATCTTAAAAAAAATATTGATGCAATTTATTTTATTTATTTAGCCGAAATATATTCGGAGCAGTTTGATAAAGTAAACCCAAAAAGTAATCAATTGTATGCGAAAGCGAATAAAATAGTGAAAGAACTAGAAAATCCTGGTTTACTAATTTGGCTTCATACAAAATTTGGTTTTTACTATTATAAATATAGCGAATATCAAAAAGCTTTTCCTCATTTTATGTATGCTTCGCGCCTTTTAGATACAACAGATCGTTCAAAAATTATTCAGAAAAGTAATGTCTATAAACTGAATGCCTATTTTTTTGGAAATGTTGGTGATGTCGAAAAAAGCAAAAATTATTTAAAACTAGCTTTAGAATACACCAATAATTTTGATAAAGAATATGGAAATATTTTAAACGGTTTAGGCACGCTGTATTACGAAAATAAAAATTACAACAACGCTAAACATTATTTTGAATTAACGAAAATATCTGCACAAAAAAATAACGATCAAATAAGATATGCAAAAGCATTGGGAGATTTAGCCTTGATTTATTGTCACAATAAAGATTTTGATAAAGCAATTGATTACCTAAAAACTGATATTGAGATTTCTGAAAAAGAAAAAGACGAAAGAAATGTAATGTTTGCAAATATACGTTTGGGGAAAATTTATTTAAATCAAAATGATGTTGCAGCAGCTAAAAAAACAATTAAATTGGCTGAAGAATATGCTTCGACAAAAGATTATTTAAAAAGTTTCGAATTAGAAATTAATACAACACTTCTAGAAATTGCAATAAAAGAAAATGATTCGCAAGAAGAATTAAGGTTAAGACGAAAATTAAGCGATATTGAATCTCATTTAGAAAAAACAGACGGAAAAACGATTATTGATCAAATAAATTGGGACATTCAGAAAAAGAATTTTGATTATAAATTTGAAGCTGAACAACAAAAATTAGAGAAAAGTAAATTATTAAAAAATGCTTTAATTATTATCATTTCTTTGTTAGCTTTTGCTATTTTACTCGTTTTTGTTGCTTTTAGACGAAAAATGAAGATTAAAAATTCTGATTACGAAAACAAAGTTTTATCGCTTCAATTAGAAAAATTAAAATCAGAAAATAAGCTAAATTATACCACAAAAACATTAGAAGATTACAAAGCATATTTGTCTGAAAAAAACCAACAAATTGATACTTTAAATAAAGAAATCAATCAAATTCAGAATTCAAATAGCCATCATATTGAAGCTAAAAAAGGAGAATTACACAAATTATTATCTTCACATTTGATGACCGAAGAAAATTGGAATAATTTTAAAGAATTGTTTATTAAAGAACAAGCCGATTATTACAACTTTTTGACAACCAATTTTCCAAATCTGACCAATTCTAATTTAAGAATCATTTTTTTACAAAAACTTGGTTTAAACAACACAGAAATTGCTCATTTATTAGGAATTACATTAGATGCCGTAAAAAAAGCAAAACAACGTTTGAAGAAAAAATATGAGAATTATGATACTTTATTTCAAGAAAATTCTGTTGATGACTAACCTACTCTATTCGTAATTTTTTCAGGTTATCGCGGTAATGTTCTAGCAACAAACTTTCGGTTACATAACCCATAAATTTATTTTCTTTGGTCAATAAAACGTAATCCGTTTTCTTTTCTTCCATCAATTTTATCACTTTTGTTGCATTTGCAAAAACAGATAAAGTTGGTGCTTGCGTAATACATTCAGCATAACTTTTATCCGACGCAGCATCTTTAAAAATAAATGGTCGAACATAATCCAAATCAATTATACCATTTATCGTTTGATCTTCGTTAAGAACTGGAATAAAATATTGTGTTGTGGTTGAAAAAATTTCTTTTATATCAGCAATCGAATTATCTAGATTTAATGTTTTTATATTTTTAATGTAAATCTCAAACAAATCAATTTTATTCAGTAAATTTTGATCTTTGTCTGATGTAAAAACCATTCCTTTATCGGCTATTGTATATATATCCATCGAATATTTATCGTAACGTTTTGCAATAGCAAAACTAATTGACGAAACTAACATTAATGGAATAATTAAACCATAACCACCCGTAATTTCTGCAATTAAGAAAATTGCCGTTAGCGGTGCATGAAATAATCCGCTTAATAATGCAGCCATTCCTACCACTGTAAAATTACCTACTGGCACTTCTTTAAAACCTAATAAATTTATAAATTTTGCAACTACGTAACCTAAATAAGATCCGACAAAAAGTGATGGCGCAAAATTTCCTCCATTTCCTCCACTACCCAATGTTAAACCTGTTGCTATGGATTTTATTAACATAGTTACAGTTACAAATCCTAAAATAACCCATTGATTTGTTTTAAAAGACTCTAATAATGAATTGTTTAAAATAAAACCAGCTTCGTCGTTTGCTAGATATTTTATTCCATCAAAACCTTCTCCAAATAATGTAGGAAAAAAGAATATCAATATAGCTAAAAGACCAGATCCTACAATTGCTCGCCAATAAACATTTTTGGAAAAACTACCGATTTTATGTTCAATTTTCCGAAATAATCTTGCATGATAAACCGATACAAAACCTGCTAAAATTCCTAATAAAATATAAAAAATTGTATTGTGATAATCAAAACCAAGCGCATATCGAAAAGAAAGTAACATGCTCTTATTTAGCGTAAGATTAGCAATTAAAGCGCCAGTTGCTGATGATAACAACAATGGAATAAAAGCAGTAACACTCATATCTGCCAAAATAACTTCTATCGCAAACAAAACTCCCGCAATTGGTGCATTAAAAGCCGTTGCAATACCCGCTGCAACACCACAAGCCAATAACAAAGTTCTGTCTTTGTATTTAAAACGATAATATTGTGCATAATTAGAACCAAATGCTGCACCCGTTATTGTAATTGGCGATTCTAAACCCGCAGAACCCCCCATACCAACGGTTAACGAACTTGTTATAATTTGCGCATACATTTGCTTTTTAGGCATTATACCCGATTTTTTAGCAACTGCAATCATAATTTGGGCCGTTCCTTTTTCTATTGATCCGTCTAAAAATTTTTGAACAACCAATACAGTTAATAAAATACCGATAATTGGTAGAATACTAGTCACATAAGGAAGTTTTAAAAGACTACTTACATGTAGTGTAAATTCTAAAACACTATGGGCAAAAGTTTTTAAAACGATTACCGCCAAAGCAGATGAAATTGCAACTAAAATACATGATAAATACAAAAATTGTCTTTCTGATAAAACTAATTTTAATAGATTTAACAGATTCTGGAAAAAATTAAAAAACCTTTTGATGTATTGAAAAAAATTGTACTTCTTTGATAGTTGCATTCTGCAAAATTAATGGACAGTTTTCCAATACAAGAATTATACCTTAACTATTTTTACTGATATATTCTCGAAGTTTTTTTCTGATTTTGGTTTATATTATTTTAAAATTGATTCAAAAACTAATAAATTTTACAAGTAGTGTTATAAAACGTACAATATTATTCGGTTTAATGCGCTTATTTTTGCTTTAAACATTCAAAACATGGATAACTCAAATCATATATCTCGAAAAGATTTTATCAAAAATTCTGCTTTAGCAATGGCAGGTTTAAGTTTAATGCCGAGTATTGCAACTGCATCAACACTTGTTGATTCGATAAATACAAGTTCTTTTAAAAAAATGAAATTCAAAAATGTAAAATTAGAAACTGGATTCGAGTATGAAGAAGGTGAAGTAATCGCAACAAAAACTGGTTTATTTTGTATTGAAATAGAAAATGGTAAAATCAGTAAAATTTCTGTAAACGAACCAAATTCTAATGCAATTGATGCAAAAAGTTATTTGATGTTGCCTGCTTTTAAAGATATGCACATTCATTTGGACAAAACTTTTTATGGTGATAAATGGCAAGCAGTTCGTAAAAGAAAAGGCGGCGTAAAAGGAATGATTGCTTTAGAGCAACAGATTTTACCTGAAATATTAAAAAATTCGACGGAGAAAGCCGAAAAATTAATTGAACTTTTACAATCAAAAGGAACTTATTTTGCGCGCAGTCATGTAAATATTGATCCAACTGCAAAATTAGATGCACTAAAAAATCTTCAGAAAGCAATTGATAATAAGAAAAATAGTTTTGGAACTGAATTAGTCGCTTTTCCACAACATGGTGTTTATTATACAGATTCTGTCCCTTATTTACAAGAAGCTGCTAAAATGGATATTGATTTTATTGGAGGAGTTGATCCATTTTCTATTGATGGAGCAATCGAAAAAACAATGGATTTTACAGTTCAATTGGCCTTAGATAATAAAAAAGGAATTGATATACATTTGCACGAATCTGGAGAATCTGGTCTAAAAACGATTGAATATTTGATTGATAAAGTGAATGAAAATCCTGTATTAAAAGAAAAAACTTATGTTAGTCATGCTTTTGTTTTAGGAAAATTAGAAAAACCAAAACAAGAAGAAATTGCAGAAAAATTGGCCAATGCAAAAGTTGGTATTGTTTCTACAATTCCGTTTGGCGGTTTGATTATGCCAATCCCTACTTTATACAAATATAATGTAGAAGTTATGACGGGTAACGATAGTATTGTGGATCATTGGAATACGTTTGGATCAGGAAGTGTTCTACAAAAAACAAATTTAATGGCGCAATTATATGGTTATTCAACAGAGTTTTTACTGTCTCGCGCACTAAAATTAGCAACTGTAAATGTGCTTCCTTTAGATGATAATGGAAAACAACAATGGCCAAAAGTTAACGATCAAGCAAATTTAGTTTTTGTAGATGCAAGTTGTTCGGCAGAAGCTGTATCTCGAATTTCGGACGTAAAATCGTTGGTTTACAACGGGAATATCGTTTATTAAATACATAAATTTAAAACCATTTAGTTGACATTTAGCTAAATGGTTTTTAATTATCTATAGATTTTTTCATTAAATTTAAACTTCTTTAAAATCCAACTAATGAAAAATATTATTTATATCCTTTTCTGTTTTATTATTTTTTCGGCTTGTAAAAGCAATCAACAAAATTTTGACTTTTTAATTGGAAATTGGACTCGTACCAATGAAAAAGCAGGAAAAATGACTTTCGAGAATTGGAAAAAAGAAAATCATACAACTTATCTTGGACATAGTTTTACGCTAAAAAATAATGATACAATTTGGCAAGAATACACAACTTTAATCAAAGAAAATGACAAATGGTTTTATAAAGTAAAAATGAATCACGAAACATCTTCTACCGATTTTACTTTGATTGAATTTGGTGAAAATAAATTTTCTGTAGAAAATCAACAAAATGATTTTCCAAAAGTTATTAAATATTGGATGGATAAAAATCTTTTAATGGCAGAAATAACTGATGGAAAAACAACTATCCCATTTCAGTTTAAGAAATAATCAAGTTGATGTCTTAACAAATTTTTCAGATATAAATTTTACTTCCTTCAAAAAATAGTCCTTCTATTTATCTTTAAATCATTAATAAATAGAAAGATAAATAAAATTTACTACAACTTAATACAACGAATTTACTTTAAATCACTAGAATTAGAAAAGCTAATAAAACACTGATTAACAATGTTTTGTGCTTTTAAAAAACAGAAACAATATCCCGTAAACTAAAACAATTAAGAATCAAGAAGAAATAGCTATAAATTTATCATTCAATTAATTAACACAAATTATAAAATGAAGAAAATTTACTTGAAACTGGTTGGTTTAGCCTTTGGCGCAATCATGTTTGCTAGTACCGAAACAAATGCGCAGGTTTATGTTATTGGTGGAGGCGAATATGCAACAAGCGTATCAAATGATGGAAATGTAGTCGTACTTTTTGGTATAGATAATAACTTTTATTGGACAAAAGACAAAGGTGTACAACAATTGGGAGAAATTGTACCTGGAAGTTACAATGGAGGTGTTTCTACTGTTACTGCAGATGGAAAATTAATCTCTACAAATGTTGTAGATCCAAAAACGGGGATTGGCCAAATAGCTACTTATAACTTAGAAAAAGACGAATGGAACTACTTAGGAGGACTAGGAAAAATAGTAGATAGTGATACAAGTAGCGTTTGGGGAATGAATGCGGATGGATCTGTAATTGTAGGAATAGCTAGTGCTGCAAATGGATACGGACATGCAGTTAAATGGACAAAAGAAACAGGATTAGTTGATTTAGGATCTACAACTCCAAACATGGCATCAAGAGCAAACTCTACAAGCGAAGATGGAACCATGATTGCAGGTTGGCAAGATGATAAATCTGGAGGTAGATGGGGAGCTTTATGGAAAAATGGCGTTCAACAATTAATAAAAGATCAATATGGAGATTCGGTTAGTGAAATTAGCTCGGTATCTGGAGACGGAAAATGGTTAGTTGGCTCTCATTTTGAATATGCAATGAGATGGAGCGAAGAAACTGGTGTTCAATTGATAACACATCCAAATGCTGATCAATTTTTTAGTGGTGCTGCAACGGCTACTAATAATGACGGAAGTGTAGTTGTAGGGTTTTACAGAGAATTTCCTGGCCCAGCAATGATGGGTGATGGATTTATCTGGACAGAAAAAACAGGTAGAATTGATCTTAATGAATATGTAAAAAGCTTAGGTTTAGATGATTTAGGAATCACATTCTCTTTACCATATGCAATTTCTAAAGACGGAACTAAAATTGTAGGTGTTGGTAGAACAACTGAAGAAGCTGTTTCTTTTATGATTTCTATCCCACAATTAAGTACAAATGAAGTTACTAAATCAAGTTATAATGTCTATCCAAATCCAACAACAGACGTTATTAATATCGAAACAAAAGGAAAACTATCATCTTCTATCCTATACAACATCACAGGACAAAAGGTTTTAACTTCTGACCAAAACCAAATCAACGTTTCATCATTACCAAAAGGAACTTATATCCTAAAAACAATAATTGATGGAAATGAAAGCACAAAGAAAATTATCAAAAAATAATTTAGAATAACAAATTCTCTAAACGTCGGAAATTAATTTCCGACGTTTTTGTTTTAATCTATTTAAAAAATTTGAAATATTACTTGAATTAATTCAAAGAATTTCCTTAAAAACAAGTATTAATTAAATCGAATAAATAATTGTTTTTCATTTAATTATATTTTAAAAATTCAGAAAACAATATGTAGTTATTTTAAAACCACATAATCTCAAATTAATAAAGCTAATTTTAACTTCAAATTAATTAACACAGAATTATTTATTATGAAAAAAGTTTACTCTAAACTTAAAAATCTAGCATTTTTAACAGCGTTACTTGTTGGATCTAATTATGCTAGTGCACAAGTATATGTTGTAGGAAATGGTGAAACTGCTCACGGTGTATCTGATGATGGAAAAGTTGTAACGCTAAGTACAGTTGACAATAATTTTTACTGGACGCCTGAATTAGGAATACAATTATTAGGAGAATTAGCTGCTGATACAGCAAATGGTGGTTCGCCACTTGTAACTGCGGATGGTAAAATGATTGCTGTTATGGTTATGAATCCTGCTGATGGTATCAATCAAATGGCTACTTATAATGTAGAAACTAAAGTTTGGAAATATTTAGGTGGTATTGGTGGTGTTATGGATAACGAAACTACTTCTGTTTGGGGAATGTCTCCAGATGGTAAGTATATTGTTGGTCTAGGAGCTACAGATGCAGAAAGTTATCATGGTGTAAAATGGTCTGAAGCAACAGGTATGGTTGACTTAGGTTCTACATATAATGATAATTACTCTAGAGCAAACGGTGTTAGTGACAATGGTAATGTTATTGCTGGTTGGCAAGATGATGATTTTGACCGATGGGGAGTATATTGGGAAAATGGAAAACAAGAATATGTTCTTGATAAAAATGGAGATAATGTTTTAGAGTTAGGAGGTGTTTCTGGTGATGGTAAATGGATTATTGGAGCAACAGTAGACGATGCAGCTATGCGATGGAGCAAGGAAACTGGTGTAGAAATAATTGACCATCCAAACAGAAGTATGTTTTTTAATGGTTTTTCTACAGCAATTAATGGAGACGGTTCTGTTATCTTAGGATTTTATAGAACATGGCCTGGACCAGCAGCAGCTGGTGAAGGTTTTATCTGGACAGAAAAAACTGGACGTGTAGAACTTAACGAATATGTAAAAAGCTTAGGATACGATGATTTAGGAATTACATTTGCTTTACCATTAGGTATCTCAAATGATGGAACTAAAATCGTAGGTTTAGGTAAAACGGATTCTGGAGTGGTTTCATTTATGATTGCATTACCTAAATTAGGAACTTCAGAAGTTAACACAGTTAAATTTGAAGTTTATCCAAATCCAACAACAGACGTTATTAATATCGAAACAAAAGGAAAAGTTTCTTCTTCTGTTTTATATAACATGGCTGGACAAAAAGTTTTAGATTCTGATCAAAAACAAATCAATGTTTCATCGTTGTCAAAAGGTACTTATATCTTAAAAACTACAATTGATGGAAAAGATGTTACAAAGAAAATTATCAAAAAATAATTTCACATTATAATCAAATAAAAAACCACTCAATTTGAGTGGTTTTTTTATTCTATTTACTAAATCCTTTGATTAGCGTTAGTGTTTTTTTATCCATTTGGTCCGCATAAAAATGTTTAATAACATCTCTAATAACCTTCTCTTTTGGCATAATGAAACAAAATAAAGTCAAGCTCGATTTTAATTTCATTGCATCATTTTTACCAAAAATTAATTGCGGTATTGTCCCTTTATGTCGCGCCAAAAGCACAGTTAAAACTTCTAAATAATTATGCCATAATTCCTCATCTTTTACAAAAGCACGTGCTTCTTCTTTAGATGAGATGGCAAATTCTTTTGAAGAATCACTCGATCCTAAACCCAAAACTTGCGGAAACATAAAAACCATCCAATTTGATTGTTTTTTACCTGCATGCACTTCCATCAAAATCTCATCATACACAAAACTTTGTGCATCATGAAAACGTTTTAAATTAAATTTATCGTTCGGATTTTGTTTTTTTAGTAAATCTCCTATTTTCATAAACAATGATTAAAAAAATACCTCATCACTACTTTGATGAGGCATTTATTAAGATTTATATTTTATAATTACATTCTTTCTGGTACACCGATTCCTAATAATCTTAGTGAAGATTGAATTGTGTTAGCTACCCATTGTGATAAAAATAAACGGAAATTTTTAACGTTTTCGTCTTCATTTTTCAAAATTGGGTTATTTTGATAGAATGAGTTAAATAATTTTACAATTTCGTAAACATAATTTGCAATCAAAGCTGGACTCATTTCTGTAGAAGCTTTTGCAATTGTTTCTTCAAAATCATTTAATGCACGAATAATTTCTTTTTCTGCTGCATTTAATTCAATCGCTCCAAAATCAAACTCTTTTGGCGATTCTTTTCTTAATAAAGATTGAATACGAGCAAAAGTATATTGAATAAATGGACCTGTATTTCCGTTAAAATCTACCGATTCTTTTGGATCAAATAAAATACGTTTCTTCGGATCAACTTTCAAAATATAATATTTTAAAGCGCCCATTGCAATTGTTTCGTATAAATCTGCTTTTTCTTCGTCAGATAAACCGTCTAATTTTCCTAATTCTTCAGAAATTTCTTTTGCCGTATTGTAAACATCATCCATTAATTCGTCGGCATCTACAACTGTACCTTCGCGCGATTTCATTTTACCTTCTGGTAAATCTACCATTCCGTAAGATAAATGATGCAAAGCTGCAGCCCAAGAATAACCTAATTTTTTTAGGATTAAGAATAAAACTTTGAAGTGATAATCTTGCTCATTACCTACAACATACGTTAATTCTTCTAAAGATGGATTGTTTTTGAAACGTTCTACCGCAGTTCCTAAATCTTGCGTCATATAAACTGAAGTTCCGTCAGAACGTAAAACTAATTTTTCGTCCAAACCATCTTCTGTTAAATCAATCCAAACAGAACCGTCTTCTCTTTTGTAGAAAACACCTTTGTTTAAACCTTCTTCAACCAAATCTTTTCCTAAAATATAAGTGTTAGATTCGTATAAATATTCGTCAAATTCTACACCAAGACGTTTGTATGTTTTTGCGAAACCTTCGTAAACCCATCCGTTCATTTTATTCCATAAAGCAATAACTTCTGGATCTTGTGCTTCCCATTGACGCAACATTTCTTGTGCTTCTAAAAAAATTGGCGCTTCTTTTTTGGCTTCATCTTCCGATTTACCAGCAGCAACTAATTCTTTTATTTCGCCACGATAATGTTTATCAAATTCTACATAATATTTACCAACCAAATGATCGCCTTTCATTTGAGTAGATTCGGGTGTTTCTCCGTTTCCAAATTTTTCCCAAGCAATCATCGATTTGCAAATATGAATTCCACGGTCATTAATAATTTGAGTTTTAATCACATTATTACCAGCCGCTTCTATAATTTGAGAAACTGCAAAACCTAATAAATTGTTACGTACATGTCCTAAATGCAAAGGTTTATTTGTATTTGGAGATGAATATTCGACCATTACTAATCGAGAATTTTCATCCACTTTTACAGTTCCGTAATTTTTATTTTGAGCATTTTGATTGAAATCTTGTAAGAAATCAACCATATTTAAACTCATATTTAAGAATCCTTTTACAACATTGAATGCTGTAATTTTATTATTTTCGACCAAATTTTCACCGATTTTTGTTCCGATGTCTTCTGGTTTACCTTTTAAAGTTCTAATTAATGGGAAAACAACTAATGTATAATCACCTTCAAATTCTTTCCTTGTAAATTGTATTTCAACAGATTCTGGAGTAATTTGATAGACATTTTGGATCGCGTCTAAAACGTTTTGCGTGATGTGTTGTTTTAAATTCATTTTTACCTGTTTATTAATCGAACTGCAAAAGTACAAAGTTTCAACGAATTTGAACGGATTGATAATTGAGTTTTTAAGAATTCAATTAGAAAACATATCTTTGCAGAATGAAAGCTACATTCGCGGATTTCGAATTAACAAAACAATTGTATTCGTCTTTAGAAAAGATGAATATTACAACGCCTACACCCATACAAGAAAAAACGTTTAAACCGATTCTTTCTGGGCGAGATATAATGGGAATTGCACAAACTGGTACGGGTAAAACATTGGCTTATCTTTTGCCTTTACTTAAAACATATCAATATTCTAAAACACATCAACCAAAAATAGTTATTCTTGTTCCTACTCGCGAATTAGTGGTTCAGGTTACAGATATTTTACAAAATTTAGCGGAATTTATCAATGTTCGTATTTTGGGAATATATGGTGGTGTAAACATCAATACGCAAAAACTTGCGGTTTACAAAGGTGTAGATATTTTAGTTGGTACACCAGGTCGTATATTAGATTTAGCCATAGATAACGTACTTTCTTTTAAGGAAGCAAAAAGATTAGTGGTTGATGAATTTGACGAAATGTTAAGTTTAGGTTTTAAAGCACAGTTATCGCATTTATTTACGATGATGAGCGATAAACGTCAAAACATTTTATTTTCTGCAACAATGACAGATCAAGTAGATGATATGTTGGTCGAATATTTTAAAGATCCACTTGAAATTTCGTTGGCGCGTTCGGGAACACCATTAGAAAAAATTAAACAAATTGCGATTCCAGTTGAAAACTTTAATACAAAGCTAAACTTGTTAACGCATCATTTAAATGATAAAGCAAGTTTTGAAAAAGTATTGATTTTTGCAAACAATAAAAAACATGCTGATTTAATTTTTGCACATTTAGACGAAATTTATCCGGATGAATTTGGTGTAATTCACTCAAATAAATCACAAAATTTCCGTTTACGCACAATGGAATCTTTTAGTAATGATGAATTAAGAGGTATTATTACAACTGATATTATGGCGCGTGGTTTGGATATTCCAGATATTACACACGTTATAAACTTCGAAATTCCAGAAGTTCCAGAGCAATACATTCACCGAATTGGACGTACAGGTCGTGCGGATAAAACGGGAGATTCTATCTCATATTTTTCTGAAAAAGAAGCTGATTCTATTGAAGCGATTGAAGCTTTGATGGAAAAAGATATTTTACAACAAGCTTTTCCTATAGAAGAAGTTGCTATAAATCCTGTAAAACGTGAGTTTGAGAAGGATGTTGTAAAAATGAAAATGCTAACAACTGTAAAAGTTGAAGAGCGTGGAGCTGCATTTCACGAGAAAAAAGATAAGAATAAAAAGGTTAATTTAGGAGGTCCTACAAAACGTAAACCACCAAAATCTAAACCTAAAAACCGTGGTCAACAAAAACAAAAATCCCGTAAAAAAGGTAAAGAATAGAAACAAAAAAAGCATCCAAATTGGATGCTTTTTTTTATTTTAAAATCTGCTTAAATTTAGATTTAAATTTAGAAATCTTTGGTCCAACTACTGCTGAACAATAAGGTTGATCTGGATTTTCGTTGTAATAACCTTGGTGATTATCTTCGGCTGCCCAAAATTTATCAAAAGGTTCTATTGTTGTTACAAATTTATCTTCGTACAAACCTTGTTCTTCGTGTTCTTTTAAAGATTCTTCTGCCTGAACTTTTTGCTCTTCTGAAGTATAAAAAATACTCGAACGATATTGCGTTCCTACATCATTTCCTTGACGATTTAATTGTGTTGGATTGTGAATGTTCCAAAAAATCTCTAATAATTCTTTGTACGAAATAATAGATGGATCAAATGTAATTTCCACAACTTCTGCATGTTTTGTATCTGTATCACAAACTTGTCTATACGTTGGGTTTTCTACATCGCCACCCGTAAATCCAGAAACTGCTTTATCTACTCCATTTATAAGATTATAAATCCCCTCAACGCACCAATAACACCCGGCGCCTAAAACTGCTACTTCCTTATTCATCTTCTTTATTTTACCATAAAATTACAAAAAAGGCTTTCAAATGAAAGCCTTTCTTTTATTTTTTTATAACAATTGATACGCTGTATCATCTTTTACATCTCCAATAACAAAAGTACTGTGTGTACTGCCAATCACATTGATTGTTGTTAATTTATTGACCATAAAATTTCGGTATTCGTCCATATTTTCAAAAGACATTTTCACGATATAATCATAATCACCACTTACATGAAAACAAGATTGAACTTCTTTTAGAGTTTGAATTTCAGTCTCAAATTTTCTAATGTTTTCTTGCGAATGTTGTTGGAGTTTGATGTGACTAAAAACAAGTAATTCTCTGTTTATTAATCTTCTATTTACTAAAGCCACGTATTTTTCTATAATACCAGCTTTTTCAAGTTTTTTAATTCGTTCATGTATTGCTGTAGAAGACAAGTTAAGTTTATCGGACAATTCTTTGTACGTAATCTTACTATTTTCTTGTAGATACATTAGTAGTTGTTGGTCGAGAGTATCAAATTTCATCAATAATTAATTTTTTTCCAAAGTAAGAACTTTATTTTGAATATTTATCTAAATTAATTTTAAATTACGCGATAAAATAGAAAATTATTGATGTTTTTATTAAAAAAGCCAATATTTATTCTATATCGTCTTAATTAATAAGTATTTAATAATTACTTCAAATTTTATTAGAACCTTTCGTAAAAAGAATCTACTCAACACAATGAATAATATTTAATCTAAAAATACTTTTCTTATTCATATTATTCATTGTATATTTGTTCTCGAAAATCAAAGAGGAAAGATTTGACTGATTGCAACCTCATAAAACAATTGCTAAAACAGGACTTCAGTTGATTCCTTCTCTATTTTTTAATTTATTAAAAAAACAACAATAATGTCATACTTATTTACATCAGAATCAGTATCTGAAGGACATCCAGATAAAATTGCTGATCAAATTTCTGATTCTATTTTAGACCACTTTTTAGCTTTTGACGCAAAAAGTAAAGTTGCTTGTGAAACATTGGTAACTACAGGTCAAGTTGTATTAGCAGGAGAAGTAAAATCTAATGCTTATATCGATTTACAACGTGTTGCAAGAGAAACAATTCAAGAAATTGGCTATACGAAAAGTGAATATATGTTTGATGCAAATTCTTGTGGAATTTTATCAGCAATTCACGAACAATCTCCTGATATCAATCAAGGTGTTGACCGTACTTCTGACGAAGAGCAAGGTGCTGGTGACCAAGGTATGATGTTTGGTTATGCAACAAGTGAGACAGAAAACTATATGCCTTTAGCGTTAGATTTATCTCACCGTATTTTAAAAGAATTAGCTGATATTCGTAAAAATGAAATCGAATTATTACCATATTTACGTCCAGATGCTAAATCTCAAGTAACTATCGAATACGATAATGACAACAAACCAGTTCGTATTGATACAATTGTTATTTCTACACAACATGATGATTTTGCAAATGAAACTGCAATGCGTGATAAAATCACAAACGATTTAATCAACATTTTAATTCCTCGTGTTAAAGTACAATTACCAGTTCATATTCAAGATTTATTTACAGCAGATATTAAATACCATATCAACCCAACAGGAAAATTCGTAATTGGAGGACCTCACGGAGATACGGGTTTAACTGGTCGTAAAATTATTGTAGATACTTACGGTGGAAAAGGTGCTCACGGTGGTGGTGCGTTCTCAGGAAAAGACCCATCTAAAGTAGACCGTTCTGCAGCTTATGCAGCGCGTCATATTGCGAAAAACTTAGTAGCAGCAGGTGTTGCAGACGAAGTTTTAGTACAAGTTTCTTATGCAATTGGTGTTGCGGCTCCAGTTTCATTATTAGTAAAAACATTTGGAACAGAAAAAGTTAATTTGACTGAGGGAGAAATCTCTAAGAAAGTTTCTGAATTGTTTGACATGAAACCTTACGCAATTGAGCAAAGATTAAAATTAAGAAATCCTATTTATAAAGAAACTGCATCTTACGGACACTTAGGTCGTCAGCCTCAAACTGTTTCAAAACGTTTTGAATCTGCTAACGGACAAGAAGTTGTAAATGTTGAAGTAGAATTATTTACATGGGAAAAATTAGATTTCGTAGAGCAAGTTAAAACTGCTTTCGGATTATAATCTATTCAAAATATAACACAAAAAAGACGCTTAATTAGCGTCTTTTTTTATTTATTTTTTTATTGAATCTTTCTTTAACCCACTCACAAACCACGTTTCGTTTTTTATTTGATACGAAATATTCAAACTATCTTTCGTCATCATAATTATTTTACTTGGCGTCCAATCTACATTTCGCAACGTATTACCGCCAGTCATTTCCATTTCTATATTCTCTAAAGATTTTATTGCTTTAGAAGTTCCTTCGAAATCAAATTTATATACATTATTTTTCTGCGAAACACGCACTACTCCATTTCCTTTTATCGTATCATTTATAGAATCTTTATAAACAATATATCGCTCATATTTATCTTTATAAATTGTATTTGAAACATCATCCTCGTTATTACACGAAAACAAAAATATAAATAGCGAAGCAATAACAATTATGTTTTTCATAAAGCAAAAGTTATTTATACATAACAATATATAGACAAATTTATTGCACAAAAAAAGGCGCTTTATGCGCCTTAAAGTTATTTTCATTCTACTTATCTTGACGCGTTAGCTGTCCAAGTTTTACCATCTTTTGTATATAGAATTGTTAATTTTTTATCATCAATTCTAATGTAAGAAGCTTCTGAAGCACCAATACTTACTAATGTATTGTCTCCTTTTTTCTCGAATTCGATACCATTTAAATCAGGAATTTTATCCGAAAAAGCAAAATTATACTTTGTTCCACTTGCAATTTTAGTTACAAATACACTTCCATTATCAGCTGTAAGTGTATTGCTACCGTCTACATAAGTAATTTTTCCTTTATATGTTCCTGCAAAAAAATCGTTGTTCGCTGGATCATCGTCATCATTACAAGCTGTAAATACAAATAATGCAAAAACCGTAACGGCTAATAATTTTAATAAATTCTTCATGTTTTTTATTTTTTTATTGGTTAACATTATCAATATTTCCAATTATAATACCACTATTTGTTAAATAATATCTATAAACAAAATTTTAACATTTTTTACCTTTAACAAAAATTTGTATTTTTGAGCAAAATAAATACCAATAAACATGAATTTATTGCAAGGTAAAACAGCAATCGTAACAGGCGCAACTCGCGGTATCGGAAAAAGTATTGCGGAAGTTTTTGTAAAAAATGGCGCTAACGTTGCCTTTACTTATGCTTCTTCTGTAGAAAAAGCAAAAGCTTTAGAAGAAGAATTAGGTCAATTCGGAAAAGTAAAAGGTTATCAATCTGATGCTTCTAATTTTGACGCTGCTCAAAAATTAGTGGAAGATGTAATTGCAGAATTTGGACAAATTGATATTGTGATCAATAATGCAGGAATTACAAAAGATGGCTTATTGATGAGAATGTCTGTTGAGGATTTCGAAAATGTAATTCAAACAAATTTAAATTCGGCTTTCAATTTAACTAAAGCAGTTATTAAACCAATGATGAAACAACGTTCTGGATCTATCGTTAACATGTCTTCTATTGTTGGAATTAAAGGAAATGCAGGACAAGCAAATTATGCGGCATCAAAAGCTGGTTTAATTGGTTTTTCTAAATCTGTAGCTTTAGAATTAGGATCACGTAACATCCGTTGTAACGCAATTGCACCAGGATTTATTGAAACTGAAATGACAGAAGTTTTAGACCAAAAAGTTGTAGAAGAATGGCGCAATGGTATTCCATTAAAACGTGGTGGACAGCCAGAAGACGTTGCAAATGCATGTTTATATTTAGCTTCGGATTTATCAAGTTATGTAACAGGACAAGTTTTAAGTGTTGACGGTGGTTTACATACTTAAATCTTAAAAATATCATATTTTTATAAAGGTTTTGTTTAGTAAATTTGCTATTCAAAGCCTTTTATAATTTAAGACAACTACGTTGAGAAAAATATCAAATAAATTAAATGTTCAATTAATTGCTGAAACTCTTTTAGCTTTCGGAATTGATCATATTGTACTTTCACCTGGCTCTAGAAATGGAGCTTTGACCATGCAATTTGCAAACGACAAACGTTTCAAAACGTATAGTGTAATAGACGAACGTTCGGCTGGTTTTGTGGCTTTAGGAATGGCACAACAAATTCAGAAACCCGTTGTTGTGTGTTGTACTTCTGGTTCGGCAACTGCAAATTACTATCCCGCAATTACCGAAGCTTTTTTTCAGAATGTGCCTATTATTGTGCTTTCTGCTGATCGTCCCGAGCATTTAGTTGATAATTTTGATGGACAAACAATACGTCAACATAATATTTTCGAAAAACATTCTGTTCACAACGTTCAATTATCTGAAAGCGAAGAAACAGACGATTTAACACGAAATATGTTGATGACAAAATATGCGTTGATTGATTGTATACATAAATCGGCGCCAATACACATCAACATGCCATTTTCTGAGCCTTTGTATGAATCTGTAACCGAATCTTCTATCGAAATTGATCAGATTACAATTGATGAAAAAGTTTATCCAGAAATTAATGTAATTGATTACATGAAACGCTGGAATTCTTCTTCTAAAAAATTGATTTTGGTTGGTCTTCATCATCCCGATGCTACATTTGATCAGTATTTAAAACAATTGGCGCAAGATGATTCTGTGGTTATTTTAGATGAAGTGACATCAAATATACACGATACACGATTTTTTAATAAAATTGACCAAGTTATTTTTCCGTATTCTGATGAAGAATTAGAAGCTTTAAAACCTGATATTTTATTGACGATTGGACAAAATGTGGTTTCTAAAAAGATTAAAAAATTCTTGCGCGATCACAAACCAACGCAACATTGGCATTTGGACGAATATTGGCAACCAGACACTTTCCAAGCATTAACAGATAAAATTGAGACAAAACCCGAATTATTTTTAGAGCAATTTGTTCCGTTTATCAATCCAAAAGAGTCTGATTATTACACAACTTGGAATACAATTCGCGAAGCAAATAACATCAAACACAACAACTATATCAATATGATTCCGTTTTGTGATTTAAAAGCTTTTGATTCTATTATTCGTAATTATCCCGAAAATTGGCAAATACAATATGGTAATTCTACAGTAATTAGATACGGTTTATTGTTTGATCACAATCCGTCGAATCCTGTTTTTTGTAATCGTGGTACAAGCGGAATTGATGGCTCTACTTCTACCGCTATTGGCGCGTGTTTGGCTTCGGGACAAGATACTGTATTAATCACGGGAGATATTTCTTTTTTATATGATTCGAATGCTTTGTGGAATGTAAATATGCCAAAAAACTTCAGAATTATTTTGATTAACAATGGCGGAGGAAATATTTTTAAATTTATTCCTGGTCCGTCAGAAACCGATGTTGTCGAAGATTATTTTGTTACAAAACATCATCACACTGGCGAACATTTAGCTAAAATGTTTGATTTTGACTATCAAGTTGTTAATAATTTAACTGATTTAGAAAATTCTTTCGGTGATTTTTATGCTGAAAGTAATCGACCAAAAATATTAGAAATTGATACAAGAAATGCTACAAATGACACAATTTTAAGAGGTTATTTTAGCAGTTTGAAATAATAAAAAATCCGAACAATTGTTCGGATTTTTGCTTTCATATAATCTCAATTTTTTCTCCTAAAAATTTTGGATTCACTCCAAACCAATCATCAATAAAAACTTTTGCACGAGCAAAATATTCACGAATATTGGTTTTCAAACCAGCTTGTTTGTTTACATCTTTCGCATTATAACCGTAAGCATTTATTCCATTTTGTCTTGCAATGTAAACTGCGCGTTGATTATGAAATTCTTGTGAAACAACAATAAATTCATTTTGACCAAAAATTTCTTTTGCGCGTATCATCGAATCTAACGTTCTGAAACCTGCATAATCCAAATAAATTACATTGGCTGGAACACCTTTTTCTATCAAAGCTAATTTCATCATTTCGGGTTCGTTGTAATTTTTTCGACCATGATCTCCACTCAAAATAAAATGAGTTACTTTTCCTGATTTATACAACTCTGCAGCCGCATCAATTCTATAAACAAAGTAATAATTTTGATAACCACCAACCAAATTAGGCGCAGTTCCTAAAACCACAGCAACTTTAGTTTTTGGTAATTTCTGCACATCCGAAGTTACATATTCTGCTGTAGAATGCTCTATTTTATAATTTGCATACGTTGTAAACAAAAGACAAATTAGCGCAAATAGAAAGCTATAAATAACTAATTTCTTAAAGTTTTTTTTGGTCTTGATTTTCATTTATTGAGTGTCTTAATGCTAAAATACATATTTAGTTTAATTTTATTCCATTTCTAAAATTAATAAACAAAAAAATCCCTCTTATTCAGAGGGATTTTTAAAATATATTCTAGAAAATATTATTTTACTCTTTCAACGTACGAACCGTCTTCTGTGTTAATTTTTACTTTATCACCTTCGTTGATAAATAAAGGAACACGAATTTCAGCACCTGTTTCTGTTGTTGCAGGTTTTGTAGCATTTGTAGCAGTATCACCTTTAAGACCTGGCTCTGTGTATGTAATCTCCATAATTACCGTGTTTGGTAACTCAGCTGCCAAAGCAGTTTCGTCTGAAGCACGGAATAAGATTTTTACTTCGTCACCAGCTTTCATAAATTGTGCGTTTTCAATCAAATCTTTGTTTAAATAAACTTGAGAAAAATCGTCATTATTCATGAAATGGAATCCATTATCATCTTCGTATAAATATTGGTAGTTACGTGTTTCTACACGAACTTCTTCAATTTTATGACCTGCAGAAAATGTATTATCTAATACTTTTCCGTTTGTCAAAGATTTTAATTTTGTACGAACAAAAGCAGGACCTTTACCTGGTTTTACGTGTAAAAATTCGATAATTTTATACGTATCATTATTATAAACGATACATAGACCTTTTCTGATATCAGAAGTTGTTGCCATTTATTTTATTTGTTATTTTGATTAAACACCCGAGCTATAACCTTTCATAATTCCACGATCACTTGTATTAATAAAATTCAAGATGATTTCGCGATAATGCGAATCTGGAAATTTTTCTAAGATTTGTTCTACAGCTTGAGATACATTGTTTTTTTGTTGATATAAAATTCTGTAAATACCTTGTATTTCGTAGATTTCCTCTGAAGTAAATCCTTTTCTTCTTAATCCAATTGCATTTACACCTGCATAAGCTACAGGATTTTTTGCTGCTTTTACATAAGGCGGAACGTCTTTACGAATTTGTGTTGCACCTGCTATAAAAGCGTGTTCACCAATTTTTGTAAATTGATGCACGGCACTATAACCACCAATAAAAGCGTAATCTCCTACCTCTATATGTCCAGCTAAACCTACCGCATTTACAATAACTACATTATTACCTACCACACAATCGTGTGCAATATGTGCAGTTGCCATAATCAAACAATTGTCTCCGATTTTTGTATAACCTAAAGCATTTGTTCCTTTATTTACTGTAACGCATTCTCTTATCGTTGTATTATCTCCGATATAAGTTAACGTTTTTTCTCCTTCGTACTTCAAGTCTTGCGGGTCACCAGAAATAACCGTACCTGGATAAATTTTACAATTTTTACCAATACGTGATCCTGGCATTATTGTTACATTGGGACCAATCCAAGTACCATCGCCAATTTCTACATCTTCATAAACAGATGCAAAAGGGCTGATTGTAACGTTTTCACCTAAAATCGCAGTTGGATGAACGTATGCCATCGGATGATTCATAACTTCCATTTCTTTAATTATTCTTTTGTAATAACTGCCATCATTTCTGCCTCAACAGCGATAGAATTGTTTACATAACCAATTCCTTGCATATGTACAATTCCTCTTCGTATAGGTTCTATCAACTCTAATTTAAATACAATTGTATCTCCTGGAACAATTTTGCGTTTAAATTTAGCATTTTCAATCTTCATGAAATATGTCGAATATTCTTGCGGATTTTCTAATTCACCTAATATCAAAAGTCCACCTAATTGTGCCATTGCTTCTATTTGCAAAACGCCTGGCATAACTGGTTCTTTTGGAAAATGTCCTACAAAGAATGGTTCATTCATTGTTACATTTTTTACACCAATCAATCCTGTTGGTGTTTTTGTTAATACTTTATCAATCAATAAAAATGGTGGACGATGTGGCAACAATTTCATGATTTGATTGATATCGTAAACAGGATCTACAGTTAAATCAAATTCGGGCACCTTGTTACGTTGTGCTAATTTGATTTGTTTACTTAATTTTTTTGCAAAATTAGTATTTGTATGATGTCCTGGTTTTGTCGCAATAATTTTTGCTTTCAATTTTTTACCAACCAAAGCTAAATCTCCCACCACATCTAATAATTTGTGACGAGCTGCTTCGTTTGGATAATGCAATGTCAAATGGTCTAAAATTCCGTTTGGACGTATAGACACATCATCGCGATTAAAAGCTTTGCATAATTTTTCTTTTGTTTCTGGTGTAATTTCTTTGTCAACATAAACAATTGCATTGTCTAAATCGCCACCTTTTACTAAACCAGCTTCTAATAATTGCTCTAACTCATGTAAAAAACAAAAAGTTCGTGCTGGAGAAATATCTTGCTTAAAGTTTTTGATTGATGATAAAGTTGCGTTTTGAGTTCCCAAAACTTTTGTCCCGAAATCTACCATTGCAGTTACTTGATAATCATCCGAAGGAATTGCCGTAATTTCTGATCCCGTTTCTGGATCTACATACGTTACAATTTCTTTGATACGATAATATTCTCTGTCTTTGTCTTGTTCTACAATACCAGCATTTTCTATTGCTTCGACAAAAAATTTAGAAGAACCATCCATAATTGGTGGTTCTGCATTATCTATTTCAATATAACAGTTGTCTATATCCATTCCAACCAAAGCTGCCAAAACATGCTCGGTTGTATGTATTTTAACTCCTTTTTTCTCTAAAGTTGTTCCTCTTGCAGTGCTAACAACGTATTGTGCATCAGCTTCTACTTGAGGTTGCCCTTCTAAATCTGTTCGTACAAATACAAATCCAACATCTGGATCTGCTGGTTTAAATGTTAAAGTAACATGTTTACCAGTATGTAATCCAACTCCTTTTAGAATAGCTTCTTTCGCTAAAGTTTTTTGTTTATCAGACATTAACTTTTACTTTTGTTTGTTTTCTTGTTCTAACTTATCGATACGTTTCACAATTTCTGGAAACTTTCTAAAATACACATACGACTTTCTAAAACTCGCTGCATCAATTGCTGGCGAACCATACAATTGTGTTTTACTCTCTACATTTCCGTTGATACCGCTTTGGGCTTGTATTTGCACATAGTCGCCTATTGTCAAATGTCCCGCAATACCTACTTGTCCTCCTATCATACAATTACGTCCAATTTTAGTTGAGCCTGCAACTCCTGTTTGTGAAGCAATTACAGTATTCTCTCCTATTTGTACATTATGTGCAATTTGTATTTGGTTATCTAACTTTACTCCTTTTCGGATTATTGTTGATCCCATTGTCGCTCTATCTATTGTAGATCCTGCGCCAATTTCTACATTATCTTCGATTAAAACGTTTCCTATTTGAGGAATTTTTTCAAAAGAACCGTCTGCATTTGGTGCAAAACCAAAGCCATCTGCTCCAATTACAACATTTGAATGAATGATACAGTTTTTTCCGATTTCGCACTCGTTATATACTTGTGCACCAGAATATAAAACGGTATTATCACCAATTTTAGCATAATCACCGATTGTTACATTTGGATATATTTTTACATTATTTCCGATTGAAACATTTGCTCCAATATAAGAAAAACTTCCAATATATACATTATCTCCAAGTTGAGCTGTCGAATTTACTTTTGCAAATTCTTCTATTCCAACTTTATTATTTTTGATTGTATTATAATGTTGCAACAATTGCGTAAATGCTTTATAAGCATCTTCTACAACAATTAATGTAGATGAGATATAATCAGTCGCCACAAAATCTTTACTTACAATAACAATAGATGCTTTTGTTGTATAGATAAATTGCTCGTACTTCGGATTTGCTAAAAACGAAATCGTACCTTCTGTTCCTTCTTCTATTTTCGACAATGTCGAAACTTCTACATTTGCATCTCCTTTTACGGTTCCTTGCAATAATTGCGCAATCTCTGCAGCTTTAAATTTCATAGTCTGCAAAACTAATAATTATTCTTAAATTTTTAAAATGAATATTTAAGTTATTTAACTTTTTTGTCAAATTCTTTTTTCTCATTTTATACTATGGTAATGATATTTTGTGATTTCTTGTTGCAAAAACTGCGTTAATAAGCTTTTGTCTGAGCAAGAAATTTCTTTTACTTCTCCGCTTTTAAATAAAATTTTAATTGGATTTTTTGATTTATCGTACGGTATTATTTTTATTGTTGTTTGTTCTACAAAATAACTTGCGTCATCAATCTTCAAAAACTCTTTTACACGTTCTTTTTCTACAAACAATTCTGCCTCGGTTAATTCTTTGTCCATCAAAAACGATTTTGGTAATTCGCGTTCAATAATACTTCTTGATAATTTACTCAATATCAAGTCATCATGAAACTGCCATTCTTTTATCGAAGATAAAACATCGCTATCATCTAATCGTGTAAAAATTTCTAATCCTTTGCGCGATAAGTTTCCTTTTTCGTTGTCTTCTAAAAAATAATTGAATGCAGATGTTGCAAATAATTTTTCGCCGCCTTTCACCAATTCTTTTGCTCTTTTTAGCACACTAATCAAGAAATTTTCTGCTGTAAACGACTTCTTGTGCATATACACTTGCATGTACATAAACATACGCGCCATCAAAAATTTTTCGACAGACGAAATTCCTTTTGCCTCTATAACTAATTCATTTTGCGAGACATTCATCATCGAAATGATGCGTTCTGGATTAATATTTCCTTCTACAACACCAGTATAAAAGCTATCACGTTTTAAATAATCCATTCGATCGACATCTAATTGACTAGATACCAATTGAGAAAGAAATTTTTTATGATATTCTCCTTTAAAAATCTGAATGGCAACTGAAAGTTTATTCTCAAAAATTTGATTTAATTCTTCCATCAACCGAAGCGAAACTTCTTCGTGATGTAAACCATTAATAATAGAATGTTCTAATGAATGTGAGAAAGGACCATGACCTAAATCATGTAAAAGAATAGCGATTAAAGCACCATTTTCTTCTTCAATCGTAATATCTACACTTTTTCGTTTCAAAATATTCAAGGCTTTTTGCATTAAATGCATACAACCTAATGCATGATGAAACCTAGAATGTCGAGCGCCAGGATAAACTAATTCTGTTAAACCTGTTTGAGAAATGCGTCGTAAACGTTGAAAATAGGGATGTTGAATAATTTGATAAATAAGTTCGTTAGGTATTGTTACAAATCCATGTACTGGATCATTTATTACCTTTAACTTATTATTGTTTAATGAATTCAAACGTAAAAATTTATTAACAAAGATATAAAATATAGTCAATCATCAACACGTCTTGGCTATAAATCATCAATTTGATAAAAATATTTTCAATCTGAATGATTTTTTGGACAGATTTATGCTATTTAACCGTTTAAATATTTAGCATTTCTAAAGTTTTAGTTTAACAAACAATTTAGATTTTAACACTTCCGTTATCTCTATATTTGGAAATAGTAAGAAAATAAAAAATCAATTACAACGAAATAAAAATACAGATATGGCTATAAAAATTTTATGGATAGACGATGAAATCGATTTATTAAAACCACACCAACTTTTTTTAGAGAAAAAAGGCTACGAAACGACGATGATTAATAATGCAACTGATGCCTTAGACGAAATTGAGAAAGAAAATTTTTCTGCCGTATTAATTGACGAAAATATGCCAGGTTTAAGCGGTTTAGAAGCTTTACCAAAAATTAAAGAATTACGTCCAAATCTTCCGGTAATTATGGTTACTAAAAGTGAAGAAGAACATATTATGGAAGACGCAATTGGTTCTCATATTGCAGATTATCTGATTAAACCCGTTAATCCAAATCAAATTTTATTGAGTTTGAAAAAGATTTTAGACAGTTCTAAACTTATTTCAGAAAAAACGGTTATTAATTACCAGCAAGAATTCAGAAATATCACAATGGATATGATGAATGCGCGCGATCACGAAGATTGGCAAGAGATTTATAAAAAATTAGTTTTCTGGGAATTAGAATTAGAAAACATTGAAGATACAGCTTTATCTCAAATCATAGAAAATCAAAAAAGCGAAGCAAATGCAGCTTTCTTTAAGTTTATAGAACGTAATTACGAAGATTGGTTGCACGACGAAGATGATCGCCCAATATTATCGCACACAATTTTTAATCAATTGGTTCGTCCGCATCTTTCTAAAGAAGATAATGTGTTGTTGATTATGGTTGATAATTTACGTTACGATCAATGGAAAGTGATTGAGCCAATTTTTAATCGTTACTATAATTCGGTACAAGAAAATCTATATTTTAGTATTTTACCAACTGCTACACAATATGCGCGTAATGCATTTTTTGCAGGTTTGATGCCTTTAGAAATCGAGAAAAAATATCCTCAATATTGGTTAAATGATACCGACGAAGGAAATAAAAATATGTACGAAAAAGATTTGCTTGGCGAACAATTAAAACGTTATGGTTTAGGCGATTTATCGTATAATTATTTCAAAATATTAAATTCAGATTTCGAGAAAAAAATTGCAGATGATTTTAATAACTACAAAAACAATAACTTAAATGTAATTGTCTATAATTTTATTGACATTCTTTCGCATGCAAAAACGGACAATAAAATTGTTGCCGAAATGATTCGTGACGATAAAACGTATCGTTCTATTACAAAACATTGGTTTGAGAATTCGTACTTAATGGAAATTGTAAAAAAAGCGGCGCACGAAAAAATGAAAATTATTGTAACAACCGATCACGGAACAATTTACGTAAAAGAACCTACAAAAGTGATTGGTGATAAAGAAGCAAGTACAAATTTACGTTACAAATTAGGAAAGCAATTGCAATACGATCCAAAAGCAGTTTTAGCAATCGATCAACCAGAAAAATTCTTTTTACCCAAGGTAAATGTTACGTCAAAGTATATCTTTGCAAAAGAAAATTTATTTTTAACGTATCCAAAAAATTACAATCATTTTGTTAATTATTACAAGAATACCTATCAACATGGTGGTATTTCTTTAGAAGAAATAATTATTCCGATGGTTGTTTTAACACCAAAAAATTAGATGGAATTTATCATTCATACTTTAGACGAAATACCAGAAGTTGCAAAAGAAATTTTCAGTCAACTACAGCACAAATTAATCACTTTCGAAGGAGAAATGGGCGCCGGAAAAACAACTTTTATCAAAGAATTTGTAAAAGTTTTAGGCACAAATGACGAAGTATCAAGTCCAACTTTTTCTATTGTAAACGAATATGATACCGACAACGGAAAAGTATATCATTTTGATTTTTATCGTCTAAATCATGAAGAAGAAGCTTTAGATTTTGGAATTGAGGATTATTTATTCTCAAATCAATATTGTTTAATGGAATGGCCAAATAAAATTGCTAACTTTATACCAGACGAACATCATACCATAACAATAGAAAATATTGAAGGTACGCGTCATATAAATTTCAATTAAACTATGGACGGAAAAAATATTTTCACGCCTTTTTCTCAGGAAGATTTAATTCCTCAACCCGAGCGATTAGAGATTCCTCATAAAAAAGCACGATTTGATATTGGGATTCCAAAAGAAACAAATAATCAAGAAAAAAGAATTTGTCTTTCTCCAGATGCAGTCGAAATTTTAGTTAATAATGGTCATTTAGTAACCATAGAAACTGGAGCTGGAGAAGGTGCAAATTATAGCGATAAAGAATATTCGGAAGCAGGTGCGCAAATTGCTTATAATACACAAAGTGTTTTCGAAAAACCTGTTATTTTAAAAGTTGGACCACTAACTTTAGATGAAATTGATTGGATAAAACCAAACACATTAATTATTTCATCTGTTCCGACAAATACATTGAAGCGAGAATATTTTCAGAAATTAACACAAAAACGTGTAGATGCTGTTGGTTTTGAGTTTATCAAAGACGAGCAAAATCATTTGCCTGTTGTGCGTTTATTAAGCGAAATTGCAGGTACAACTGCTATTTTAGTCGCAAGCGAGTTGATGTCGTCTGCACATGGTGGAAACGGAATTTTAATGGGTGGTGTTACAGGCGTTCGTCCTACAGAAGTTGTAATTCTTGGAGCTGGAACAGTTGCCGAAAATGCAACACGAACAGCTTTAGGTTTAGGCGCTTCGGTTCGTGTTTTTGACAATTCACTTTCTCGATTAAGACGTTTGCAACAAAATATTGGTCAACGCGTTTCTACCTCAACCATCGATCCTAAAGAATTAGGAAAAGCGTTGCGACGTTGCGATTTAGCAATTGGTGCTTTGCGTGGCGAAACAAGAACGCCTTGTGTTGTGACAGAAGATATGGTGCTAAATATGAAACAAGGTGCTGTTATAATTGATGTAAGTATTGATCAGGGTGGATGTTTTGAAACTTCTGAATTAACGACACACGATCATCCTATCATTATAAAGAATGATATTATTCATTATGCCGTTTCTAATATCACTTCTCGCGTTGCACGTACGTCTACCAAAGCGTTAAGCAATTATTTTTTATCATATTTATTACAAATTTCCGAAGAATCTGGTTTCGCAAATGTGGTGCAAACGGATAAAACTGTAAGAAATGGTGTATATTTGTACAAAGGTAGAATTGTTAAAAAGAATTTAGGTGATTGGTTTGATTTACCATTTCACGACATTAATTTATTGATTATATGACGTTTTCGCAAAGATTTATGAAGTATTTGTTGGGTGTAGGAATTGGAATGGTCTTCGTTGCGATGGCATTCGGTCCTAGAGCTTTTTCATGCAATTACTTTCCAAACGCAAGAGTTTTAGATGAAGCTTACTCTAAAAGATTATCATTTTCGCCAGAAGCGCAAGCTTTTTTGAAACAAGAGAATTTAGATACAGTTTTCTTAAAAAAGGAATTATTTAAGAGAAGTAAAATTGATTTTGATCGTTCTCAAAAAGATAAAGTGCCATGTCGAGAATACATCGCAAATTACACAAGCAAAGACAATACAAAAAATTATGAATTTGCTTTTGATGTTTGTAGAGAAGATTCGAGATTAGTTTCTATCGAAAAGAAATAAAAGTAAAAAAATCCACTCAATTGAGTGGATTTTTTATTTTACTATAAAACATTTAAATATCCGACAACAAGTACTTAATTTATTGTATTTTAAATTTTTAGAAATTTATTTCTTTCAAAAATAAATTTAAGTATATATATTTGTTCACTTTATATAACATAAAGTATCTAAAATTTTAGATGCTTTTTATAAATACTAACATAGCCTCTACCACTGTTATTATTAAGAATAGCATTTATGATATTTTATTAAAATAAAATTGATTAAAAAATGATAACAAAAACCTTACTTTTTACTGGATTGATATTTTCAATCACCTCCTACGCCCAAGTAGGCGTCAATACAAACACACCCACACGATCATTGGATATCAATGGACATCTAAAAATTAGAGAAACTGTTGATGAATCAGAAAATGGGGAATATTCAAAAATTTTAGTTACTGATAATGATGGTAACATAGATTTTATTTATAAAAAAGACTTATTACCTGTTAGTGATGAATTTACAAGTGATAAAGTGGTTATAAATAATATCTATATGAATACCACGTCAGCTGGTATTCCTTCAAAAAAAATCACATGTGGTAAATTTGAATTTTCTTTTAATGGCGACAGTAATTCCAAAATTCAGTTTAATTTAGTACAAGCTCCTACCCAAAATGTAAGTATATACATGAGTATGGAACAAAATTACGATCCAAATGGATTCCAATTTTATCAAGGAACTTCAAAATCTAATATAAATCCTTTTATTTTTACTACAAGCAACTGGAGCACAGCACAACCGTTTGCTGAAGCTGGATTGGCAGACTTCGAACAAAATATAATGTACTTTCAATATCCAAATGATCCGGATTTTTATCGTTTAACTGTTTACAAAGTAAAACATACAATTAATAATGGATCAACTTGGAGTTTTGTCTCTGCTTGTGAAAAATTTTAAACAATAAAAAAATGAAAAAAATTATATTATATATACTTTTCCTATACCCTATTTTAAGCTTTTCTCAAGTCGGAATCGGAACAGAAACACCAACCAGAACACTAGATATTAATGGTAATTTAAGAATACGTGAATTAGATAATAAAACTACAAGCGGTGATGCAAGCTATAATCATTTATTAAGTGCAAAAGACGATGATAAAGATGCATCAAATAATATTATCAGTAAACATGGTGAGTTAGGTAAAGTTTCTTTTACATCTTTATTGCAAAGTTCTTCAAATAATTTGGAGGTTAAAAGAGTTATCTATCAAGGTGATGTAGATAAAACACAAGAATGTAGTTGTGGAATTTTAAGTATTTTTTTGGATCAATCCGCAGCAACTAGTCAACAAATTTATCCATTTGTACGTTTAAATTATCTAAGCATTTTTGATAATAATAACACACAGATAGTTTTGGATTAAATTATGGACAAAAAAAATATATTGATACAAGTTATATTTATGATAACCATAATATTACTTTCGACAAAACTGGAGGAATTGAACCATATAATAAACTTGATGATTTAAAATTTGATGGTAATACAATCCGTATTTATACGATTATATTACCAGGCGGAAATAATTTATATCGTTTAACTGTTTCTAGATTTTTGACTAATCCTACAACCTATATCAATAGTCTAATTTGCGAAAAATTCTACGTTCAACAAATTGATTAATCCTATGAAAAATTTATACAATATTGTATTTGTACTTATCTCAACTTTAACTTTTTCTCAAGTTGGTATAAATACAGAACAACCTACCAGAACATTAGATGTAAATGGAAATGAACGTCTACAGAATACTGAATATAAAATAAATGACCCTAATTATACTAAAGTTCTTGTTATTAATGATGACGGAAATGTGGATGCTTGGGATAAAGTGGATATAATGAATAAGGTGAGTGATCTTATTGTCGAAACTAAAAAATTCTATTCTTCTATATCCCCAGATCCTAATATACAAGTACCATGTGGTAAATTTGTTATGCGATTTTCGGGTGATGCGAATAATAATACTATCCCTCAAATAAAATTGAAAACCCCGAATACAACTGCTACAACTATTTATTATAATATTATTACAAAGCAGAATAGTTCGGGAAATAGTTTCTCACCAAATAATACTTTAAATACAAATCAAACCTTATCAATAAACACAAGTAATAACTTTATTTCGATTGATGATACATATTCTATCAATAAATTAGATGAAATATATTTAAGTTATCCTGGTGATAATAATATTTACAGAATTACTTATTTAGCAAGAACAATGTCTGATACAGAATTTAGTTATTCTATGATTTGCGAAAAATTTTAAAATCAAACAAACATATCTTTTAAACCAATAAATCTACTCAATTGAGTAGATTTATTGGTTATTATAGTATTTCTACAACTTTACAAAATGATATATTTCAGTCGCTCTGATTTTTCTATATCGGATAAAAACATCTACATTTACAGCACCTATTTATTCATGATTATGAATAATAAATTATCACTTTCTGTCTTCCTAAGTTTAGTACATTTTGTACTATATCCACCAACTATTATTTGAATTATTATTCATTCTTATGAAAATTTTATTTGTCTTTAATTAATTTTAAAAGATAGTAAAATGATAAAAAAAGGTATAATATTAACTTGCTTGGTATTATCACAAAACTCCAATGCACAAGTTGGTATTGATACAAATACTCCTACGCGAGCATTAGATATTAATGGAAATTTAAAAATTAGAGAAATTAGTGATGAATCTGATAATGGACAATACACAAAAGTATTAGTTACAAATGCAGATGGTAATGTTGATTATATTTATAAAAAAGATTTATTACCTGCAACTGATGAATTTACAAGTAATAAAGAAGTAATTAATAATATCTACTCTAACAATGTACAGTTAGGTATTGATACCAAAGTGATTACGTGTGGAAAGTTTCAATTCTCTTTTAGCTCCGAATCAGATTCTAAAATCCGTTTTAATTTAACTGAAAAACCCTCAGAAAATATTGATATTTATATGAGTATGGAGCAAAACTGGACTGGTAGTGGATTTCAGTTTTATCAAGGTACCTCATCGAGTAATACAACTGCTTTTAAATTTACAACAACAAATTGGAATTCTCCAAAAGAGTTCGCTTCTGCTAATTTAGCTGATTTTGAACAAAATGTAATGTACTTCCAATATCCAAAAGATCCATCATTTTATCGTTTAACTATTTATAGAGTAAATCATACTGTTAATAAAGAAAATACATGGAGTTTTGTGTCTGCATGTGAAAAATTTTAAAAAATGAACAAGAAACAACTTATAAAATTCATACTTGTTTTATTCCCTATTATTGGCTTTTCTCAAGTCGGAATTGGAACAGAAACACCTAGCAGAATGCTTGATATAAATGGTGATTTAAGAATTCGTCAATTAGATGATAAAACAGATAATACTGACGAAAGTTATCGCTACTTATTAAGCGCAAAAGATGATGAAAAAAATCAAGCAGATGTAGTAACAAAAGTTAATGGTCAAGTAGATAAAATTTCATTTCCATCCTTATTACAAAGTTCATCAAATAATGTAGAGGTAAAAAAGATAATTTATAGAGGAGATGCTGATAAAACAAAAAAATGTAGTTGTGGAGATTTAACTATTTATCTAGATAAATCGTCTGTAAACACTGATATTTTATCATTTATACATTTAAATTCGACTGATGTTTTTGTGAATAATAATGCAGAATCTATTACATTAAAATATGGTCAAAAAAAGTATACAGGTACAGCCTACACCTATGCAGATGATGGTATAACCTTTACAAAATCTCGTGGTACTGAGGCGTATAATCAACTTGATACTTCAAATCTAAATAGCGGTAATACTGTACGTATATATACTATTGTTTTACCAGGGGAAAACAATTTATACCGTTTTACAGTTTCTAGATTCTTTAATAATTCTACCACTTATATTAATAGTCTTATTTGCGAAAAATTCTACATTCAATCAATTGATTAATCTTATGAAAAATTTATATAAAATTCTTTTTATACTAATTTCTGCGACTTCTTTTTCTCAGGTTGGTATCAATACAGAAGAACCAACGAGAATGTTAGATGTTAACGGAAATTTACGTTTACAAAAAACAGAATATAAAGCAAATGATAATATTTATGATAAAGTTCTTGTCATAAATAGTGAAGGAAATGTTGATTCTTGGAAAAAAGCTGATGTTATTGCAAAAATGGACGAACTGATTGTTGAAACTAAAAAACTTTACTTTTCTTCATCTCCAGATCCAGATATACAAGTACCTTGTGGTAAGTTTCTTTTAAGATTTGCAGATGTTTTTCGTAATCCTATTCCGCAAATAAAATTAAAAACCGCAAATACAACAGTCACTCCGGTTTACTATAATATTATTGGTAAAGAAAATAGTTCTTCTAATACATTTAGTGGTAGTATAGCTACAAATAAAACATTGTCTATACCTGTAGATAATAGTTTTGTATCAATAGATTCTACATACAAAACCAACAAATTAGATGAAATATATTTAAGTTATCCTAATGACGATAATTTATACAGAGTAACTTATTTAGCAAGAACAATGTCTGCTACAGAATATAGTTATACAATGATTTGCGAAAAATTTTAAAAATCAACCTATACATATTTTTCTAAACCAAAAATTCCACTCAATTGAGTGGAATTTTTATTTTTTATATTATTCTGATTAGCTTAATTCATCACTTGTAAAATAATTAAAACAACAATAAAAATTATTGCTGCAACAATTACAACATCTTTAAACTTAACATTTTTTGTCCCGAATTCTACATTTCTGTTAAGACTTTTCTTCTTCTTGGCCTGCATTAGTTGGTATTTGATTTGCAAATATAAATACTATTCTTAATAAGTTAAAAATGTAATCTGTTAACTTAATCTGAAAGTTCTTATCAAAAGTTAAACCATAAATTTATTTTATACATCAATTAGATTTTTCTAGTAAAAATCATGTTCTAAATCGTTTGATAATTCGTAATTTAGAACAAATTTAAATAAATAACAAAATGTCATTTATAGACGATTTAAAGTGGCGATATGCTACAAAAAAATACGATCCATCAAAAAAAGTTTCACAAGAAAATGTTGAGAAAATAGTAGAAGCTGCGCGCTTGGCTCCTACTTCATCTGGTTTGCAACAATTTCGAGTAATCGTTATAAAAAATCAAGATTTAAAAAATAAAATTCTACCAATTGCTTATAATCAACAAGCTATTACAGATTGTTCACATTTATTAATTTTTGCGGCGTGGGACAATTATACAGAAGAACGTATAGACGAAGTTTACACGCAAATTACAAAAGAACGTGAGTTAGAAGCTGGTTTTTTGACTAATTATACAGACACTTTAAAAAAGATGTTTTTGAATAATACGGAAGAAGAAAATTTTATTCATGCTTCCTATCAAACCTATATTGCATTTGGTTTTTCGATAGCGCAAGCTGCCGAATTAAAAGTAGATTGCACACCAATGGAAGGTTTTAAACCAAAGGAATTAGATAAATTATTAGACTTAGAAAAGTACGGATTAAAAAGTATTTTACTTTTACCGATTGGTTATCGTGACGAAGAAAATGATTGGAATGCGAAAATGAAAAAAGTTCGTAATCCGAAAGAAAAATTTATGATTGAGATCAATTAAATTAAAAAAAGTCAACTTTACAGTTGACTTTTTTTAATTTAATTATATTCCGATTTCAATTTGAAAACGTGCATACCAATTATTTTTCTTCTCTAAATTATAAAATTTTTGTTGCTCGTATGTAAACTCTGCTTGTAGTTTAAATGCGTGCTCCCAAATATATTTTGTTAATCCTAAACTATATTGATTTGCATTTGGCGTAAACTCAAAAATCTCTTTATCTACTTTTTGCTTAGAAAATCTACCAATAACTTCCCAATGTTTTGGAAACGTGTATGAACCTTGAAAATCCATTCCGTGACCATCATAAACGTAATTAAAATCTGTTACATCTGTTGGATTATAAAACATCGTTTTATCCGAATTTCTGTTCATATAAGCGTACATCAAACTCCAACCTTGGTATTTTAACATTGCATCTAAAAACAACGATTGTATATTCGCCGTTCCTTTTCCTGCAATATCATCGCCCAACATTCCTTGCGTTCTATGCGCTCTGTCATTGTAACTATACGCACCAGAAATCATCAATTTCGGTTTTTGTTCGTGCGCTAAATCTCCTTCATAATTACTACCACCATCTGTAAATTCTCCAAGCGGAAATAATTCTGCTTTACCCGTATAGGCTAAACCTGTATCATTAAAATTTGTCCAGTTTCTACCTTCACCAGTCGAAATTGCACCACGTAAAATGTAAGAAAATTTTTCCTTATTCTTTTTATTGTATAAAACCTGAACCCCAAAATCGCGGTCAATATTAAAATCTGCATTATTAATCGATCGATCCGTTAATTGCAAAGCTCCAGACGAATTAACTCGCTGACGGTTTCCTGGTAATTTTGTTTGACCAAATCCTAAACTCCAATGTTTGTTAGGATAATAAAAAATCATGGCGTCACGAATAATATTTGTATTTTTTCCTTCTTCTGCCTTACCTACATCGCCTGCTGCAAATGATAATTGCATCGAATATCCAAACTTTGGATTACCAATATAACCATCAAAACGCAAACGTAAACGACGAATTTGACCATCAATTTTGTCTTCTTCTCCATCGTCGTGTATATAACTTACGCGATTTTGCATACGAAAACGAATATTTACTTGATATAAGCTATCGGGCGAAGTAATTCCCAATCCGTTACCATAACTGTAATACGGCGACATCATATTCTTAAATTCTTGAACAGTTTTCTTCTTCGTTTCAACTGTATCTTTTGTCTGTGCGTATGCATTAAAAGAAAATACAATAAACAGTAAAGTTAGAATTTGTCTCATGTTTTGTTAATGTGTTTGTTGTGGGTGCAAAAATCAAAGAATTAAATTAAATAATTGTAAACCGTAAATTAAATTAACGTTAACAATGAGTCGAAATTCTTGATACGATGATCGTCATCTATTTCAATAATCTCAATTTGATCGGGAAATATATTTTGCTGAACTTCAAAAAAATCAATTGATTTTGTAACATCCAAAACTTCATCATGAACGCCTAAAAATACTTTAGTATTCTCAAAACGATTCATATCAACCAAATATTTAGCTAAGTTTTCCGGAAAATTATCTTCGTATTTAAACGAAACATCAATCAAAGGATTTAATAAAATTAACTTGCTCGATTTTCCATTTTCTTTTAATTTCCGCTGTAATTGCCAACCAAAATTGCCGCCGGTAGAACTTCCTATTATAGTCAAATCTTTTATAATTCCCTTCAAATCTTCGTACGCATCGTTTAGAATTGCAGAAATATTATCATCCGTTTTCCACTCAACACAAACAGCCGATGGATAAATTTGTAAGATAGATTTGAACTTATTGGATTTTGCAGAACTATTTAATCCGTGCAGGTAAACAATTTGTCGATTATTCATATTCAGCGCAATTAATTGTTTAATTTATATATTTTCAGTTAGTTAATCAAATTGGTATGTAAATTTAACACTATAATAGTGTTGTATAACATGATTTAATGCACAAAAAAAGCGGACTAAATTGTACGCTTCTTTTTATTGTTAAGAATTATTTGTCTTTTGATTTATCTAAATCAAATCCCCAATCAATTCCTTTCATTGTTGCCGGAACTCCTTCTGTCATCCATTTCGGAGCTGGTTTATCTTTTAAATAATGATCAAAAAATTGTTGTTGACGTTGCTGAATATCATTTTTATTTGCACGCTTTAATAAATTGTGATCATCTCCATTATAATTTAACATCCAAACTGGCTTCTGTAAACGACGCAGCGCCATAAACATTTCTATACCTTGGTACCAAGGCACAGCTCCATCTTCGTCATTATGCATAATTACGACTGGCGTTTGCACATTTGGCATTTTAAATAATGGCGAATTTTCGATGTACAATTCTGGCGCTTCCCAAAGTGTTTTTCCAATTCTACTTTGTGTTTGCTCGTACTGAAATTGACGACTCATTCCCGTTCCCCAACGAATTCCACCATAAGCAGAAGTCATATTAACAACAGGCGCGCCCGTCCAAGCTGCGGCGTACATATTAGTCACTGTAATTAAATGTGCGACTTGGTAACCACCCCAACTTTGCCCTTGTATTGCAATTTTATCGCCGTTTATCCACGTATTTTTCTTTAAAGCTTCAACACCCGAATTAATATAATCTTCAGCAGATTTTCCCGGATATCCAATTGTATAAGAAATATCTGGCGTAAAAACTATGTAATCATTACTTACAAAATATGTATGATTGATACGAGATGGCGTTGGTGCAGGCGCTTGATAACGGTTTAAATTATCTGATAATTTCTCATAAAAATATACAATTACAGGATATTTTTTAGTTGGATCAAAATTTTCTGGTTTATACACAACACCCGTTGCATCTTTTCCCGAATATGTTTTCCAATTTACCAATTCACCTTTTCCCCAAGAATAATCTTTTTGTTGAGGATTAATTGCAGAAACTTTTTTCTCGTCTTTAAAATTTGATGTCACATAAACATCGGGGGAATTTTGAAAAGACTCTTTTGTATAAATATATTCGTCTGCATTAAGTGCTTTTTTCATATTCTGAGCACCCCAAGTATCAGACATTGTAATTTCTTCAGGATTTTTTGACTTCGAAATAATTGTTTGAAAAACTCCAGATTGCTTATTATCATTATTAAATGCACCTAAAAATATAGGTAAATCACGATTAACCGTTTTTACATCCTCATTTAATTGATTGATGTCAAATGTAATTTTATGTTTACGACCAAAACCATTCGTCATATTTTCTGGTTTACGATCTCCAGCCAAATCAAATTCCCAAATATCATAACGATCTTTTATTAAAACCGTGTTGTCATTATCTGTAAAATAAGCAATACCGTATTCTTGCGCAACTGTTGGCGAGTCATTTTCTTCGTCATAAAACTTAACTTTTATCTTTTTATTTAAAACTTTCGTTTCTTTTGTCGTTAAGTTATAGCTCGACCATAAAGCCGTTTCACCATTATAATATACCGCGAATTTACCATTTGGCGAAATCTCCACTTTACCAACCAAACCACTAACTAAATTTTCTCGTTGACCAGTTTTTGTATTAATAATGTAATAATCTCGGCGTCTAGTTGCATCCCATTGCGCCGAAACGCGATACGCATTATCCGAAGTTCCTAAAGCAAATAGCGAATTTCCTTCGTTAATCATTTCTACTTGATTAACATCAAAATCTGCTAATTGCGTAATTTTTGTTGGATTTGATAAATCGATAACAGATAAATAAGTACGTTTCTTTTCGCGATCAGCATTTTTTAATTGTTGCGGCTGAACAAAATCATCTTTATAACTCCAAACATCTACTTTTGCATGATCTTCTGCAATCAAAGTTGTGTCTTTTTCTGCTAATTTTGGCGCTAAACCTAAAAATAAAGCATTTCCATCTTTACTAAATTTTGGTAAACGATTTTCTGAAACTTGCCAATCTTTTTTCAATCCAACCAGTTCAGTTTTTTTGATTTCTTGTTGATTTACAGTCGTTGTATAATAAAGATGATACGTTTTATTTTCTTTTTTCTCATCATCAGAAGTTCCTACAAAAGCAACTTTAGTAGCAGAATCATCAAAAACAAATTGCTTAAATTCTCCAATTGTATCAACCAATTGTTTTTGAGCAAATGTTGCTGTATTAACTAAGAAAACACCGTATTTCGTTTTATCTAAACTATCTTTTTTAGCTTGCTTTGTCGAGAAAATTAATTGTTTACCGTTTTCGCTAAACTCATAATTCATCACATTTTTAAATGATTTCTTTTGTCCTGAAGCAAGATTTCTTAAAACCAATTCTAATGGTTGATCTTTTTTATCTTTTCCAGCTGTTTTAGATGGTTTTTCTTTTGTTTTAGCAGAATCAGCAACTTCTTTTTTATCCTTTTTAACTTCTTCCTTTTCTAATAAATAAGCTAAAAATGAACCACCATTTTTAGGTGTTTTAAATGATTTTATATTTGGTAATTTCTCAACTTTATTTGTTGCTAAATTTAAAATTCCGATTGAATCTTTTGCAATTTCATGTTCTTTTTTCTTTTTAATTCGAACCAATTTTAAATCTTTGTAAAAAGGTCGAATTTTAAAAATTGCATATTTAGAGTCTGACGTAAAAACACTTCCTTCACCACGATGAAAATTAAGTGATTTATCCGTTTTTAATCCAAAAAAGTTAAGCGAATTGTCACTTTCTTGTGCGTTTACTTGGTAAGCAACCCAAGCACCATTATTCGATAATTCTTTCATTCCGATTGATTGCCATTCATCAAAAACGGTCATATCAAGCGGTTTTTTTTGCGCATCCACATTTGTTGCCAAAAGAGCCAATGCAACTGCATAAGTAGCTTTGTTTGTCAAAATTTGTGTTGCGTAATTTTGAAGTCTTTTAGTAGATAATTTCGATTTCATTCTAAAGTTCTTTACGCGTTAATTTTAATAGAAGTGTGAAAATAGTAAAGTTTTCATAAACAGAACGAATAATTAAGTATTTAAATTGAGTTCTTGTAAATTTGTCAAAAATTATTAGTGATGAAAAAATTATTCTTAAATATTTGCCTTACAATTCCATTTATTTCATTCGCGCAAAATCTACAAGTTGTTCCACTTGGCGTTTATGGCGGAAGCAATGAAAGTAATTTATCTGCTTATTTAATTGGAGAAGAAAACACAACCGATTATTTAGCTTTGGATGGAGGTACAATTTATAGCGGAATTGAAAAAGCGATTGAAAAAGGAACGTTTCAAGAAGATAATACAACCGTTTTAAAAGATTATATCAAAGGATATTTTATTTCTCATGGACATTTAGATCATCTTTCGGGTATGATTATTAATTCGCCAGAAGATTCTAAAAAACCAATTTATGGAATTACAGAAATGATTAGCGTTTTGAAAAATAAATATTTTACAAATGATGCTTGGGCAAATTTTGGAAGTGAAGGAGAAGCGCCAATCATCAATAAATATAGTTACAAATATGCCGAAATTGGAAAACAATTTGCAATTGAAAACACAAATTTACAAGGTACAATTTACGAATTAAGTCATGTGAATCCACTAAAAAGTGCGGCAATTTTGGTTGAAAATGATAATAACGCCGCTATCTATTTTGGAGATACTGGTGCGGATCGAATTGAAAATACAACTAAGCTAGCTACAATTTGGAAAGCTATTGCATCAAAAGTAAAAACAGGAAAATTAAAAACATTACTTCTAGAAGTTTCTTTTCCTAATTCGCAACCAGAAAATCTATTATTTGGACATTTAACACCAAATTTAATGAACGAAGAAATGGGCAAATTAGCAAAAGAAGTTGGTACAAAACAGCTAAAAGATTTAACAATTATTGTAACGCATATAAAACCAAAAGGCGATTATGAGCAAAGAATTATACAAGAATTGTTAGAAAATAATCCGTATCAAATTAATTATATTTTTCCAAAACAAGGCGAACGCATTATCTTAAAATAAATCAATTTTATATTTTTATTAATTTAAGACATAATATTTTTTATATATTTTATTTTTATCGGACAAATTTTAGTAATTTCATAAAATAGATGTATTGTTTTTTTTCTATTAGGTAACTCTATTTTACATTTGAGTAAACCATGTACAAAAATGACTGCCCAAATAGGAGAAATTTTACAAATAGACAATCAACAATTTATTATTGCCGAACAACCTTTGCACAATTATTTTAAATTACTAAATCATCCGCCTTATTTTACACCGCCTTCACCAACATGTTGGCGTGGATATTATGGGAAATGGGAATTGAGAAATGATGAATTATTTTTAATCAATTTTAAAGGATATTTAGATGATTTGGACGAAGTGGATTTAAACTATATTTTTCCGAAAGAAACTGAAATTTTTGCAGAATGGTATTCTGGAATCATTAAAATTCCGTACGGAAAATTATTGCAATTTAACCAACTTACACACACATCAATTTACGAAGAAGATATGATGTTGTGTTTTGAAAATGGAAAACTAATCGATTATATTGTTCATAGCAATTGTAAAAATGCTGAACAAGAAGTTGAGATTTAATCAATCGCTACTTCAAAACTCATCGGTGAATTCGTTTGTTATTTGACCTTATTTATTTTCGAATTCACCGATTTTATGAAACAAAAAAGCCAACTAAATAGTTGGCTTTTTTGTTTATTATAAGTTAAGAATTAACAATTCTCTATTACACTTTTTACAACGCGAATTACGTTTGGCATTGCATTGTTTGCTGCATTTAAAACATCTTCGTGCGAAACATCAAAAGAAATTTCTGGTCCACCTAAATCTGTAATAATAGATAAACAGAAAACACGCATATCCATGTGGCGAGCTACAATAACCTCTGGCACAGTACTCATACCAACACAATCTCCACCAATAAAACGAACTAAACCATACTCTGATGGCGTTTCGAAAGTTGGTCCTTGTAAGCTAACATAAACACCTTGATGAACTAAAATATCATTTGCTTTTGCAAAATCAACTGCTTCGTTCAACATTTCTTTATCATACGCTTTAGACATATCCACAAAACGTGGTCCTAATTCGTCAATATTTTTTCCACGTAAAGGATGTTCTGGCATCATATTAATATGATCTCTTACCAAAACAATATCACCAACGCTAAAACTTGGATTTACACCTCCCGAAGCATTCGATAAAATAACTTTTTTGATTCCTAATCCGTTAAAAACACGCATAGGGAAAGTTACTTCGTCCATCGAATAACCTTCGTAATAGTGAAAACGACCAGCCATCATCAAAACTTTTTTACCTAAAATAGTTCCGTAAACTAAATGTCCTTTGTGACCTTCTACGGTTACTTGCGGAAAGTTTGGAATATTTTTATAATCGATAACAACTTTGTTTTCTACCTCATCTTCTAATTTTCCTAATCCAGAACCCAAAACAATTACAAATTCTGGTTGATCTGGTAATAGATTATTGATGTACTTTACAGCCTCATTAATTCTGTCCAACATACTCTAAAATAGTTTGATTAAATTTTTCTTTATCATTAATTTCAATACTGATTGGAATGTAGTATAAATCGTCTTTTATCATCGATTCTTCCATCAAACGCATATAATCTTTTTCCGTTGTTAAAACGATTTTATCAAAGCGTTTTCTACCTTCCGTATCTTCGTATCGTTTGTAAATATACTCAATTTCAGTTTGACTAAAATTATGATGATCTGGGTATTCTAAATGCAATACATTTGCAAAATTTTCTTCAGCAAATTTTACCAAACCATCTGTTTTTGCAATTCCTGTTACCAAAATTACATTATAATTTTTCCAAGTAGATTTTTCTATTGTATCTAATTTTCCAATAATCTTGTTATCATAAACAATCTTCGAAAAGAATAATTGTTGATGCGATTTCAATTTTATTTTCTTCGAAATTTCCTTGTGTTTTTCTTCCGAAATACGATCAGGACATTTTGTTACAATAATAATATTTGCACGTTTTACGCCACTACTACTCTCGCGCAAATCACCAGCTGGTAACAAATAATCTTTATAATATGGATTATTGTAATCTGTTAATAAAATATTGAAACCCGCTTTTATACTACGATGCTGATAGGCATCATCCAACAAAATTGTTTCTGCATTGTAATGATCTATCAATTTTTTTGCACCAAAAACACGGTCTTCACAAACTGCAATTAACACACGATTTTTAAATCGTTGAAAAAACTGCAACGGCTCATCTCCAATATCATATACTTTTGTCGAATAATTAGCAATTAAAAAACCTTTAGTTTTACGCCCATATCCTCTACTTAACGAACTTACTAATTTTTCATTCTTCAGTAAATCAATCAAATACATAATATGCGGCGATTTACCCGTTCCGCCAACAGATAAATTACCAACGTTAATAATTGGAATATTGAATGACGTAGTTCGCATCATACCAATATTGTATAACATGTTTCGAACAGAAGTTCCTATCCAATATAAACCAGAAAATGGAAGTAAAAGTCTACGCAAATTCATTTTTTGTTTTAATATTTAGCGAAAATACTATTTTCAATTTTATTTGAAAAATGAAAACGTAATTCTTTTTTTAGATAAAAAAACCTATTCGAAATGAATAGGTTTTTTCTATTTTTAATCGTATAATTTATTCAGTTCGTTTGCGTAATCAGTTTTATCTTCTATTTTCCAACCATAGGTTTTTGCTAAAAAATACAAATCCCCAAGATTCTGAATAAGTTGCTGATGCGCTTCTTGTTTTAATTTTGTTTGATCAATGGTTTTTTCCACATGCTCTATCGCACGTTTTTTAATTCCATTTAAATCATCTTTGTCAAACTTATTAAAAACACTTTGATCCATATCGTAAAAACTTACATCTGGATACACTTTTATTTCTACTGGTGGAATCGATTTTATAATAATTTTCTTATTAACCGAATCCAACTCAATATTCATTTTTTTTAAATCGTACGTTGCTTGCGCTTTTGCATTTACCAATAACGTTACTTTTTTATCTGCCGAATAAATATCTGCAAACCCAGGCAACGATTTTTTTGAGGTATGATTGTAAACATCCGAATAGCTTTGTTCGGCAACAATCATTTTATTCATACGCTCTATTTGGTATGCAATTACGTGCGATTGTTCGCTATAGTTTTCGGTTTTAAATTTGTTCATAATGAAATAAGTAATCATTACGCCAAAAATAAAAGCAACTACAACAAGTATTATTTTTTTTAGATTAGTCATTTGAATAATTTGGAGTCAATGGCGTACCATTCACAATTTGTGCCAAATCTTCTTCTAAATAACCCGAAACTGGCGACTCTACAATTCGTCCCATTTCTGTCCCATCATTATCATACACAATAATTGTTGGTACATGCGTTATTTCTTTGCCTAATTCTTCACCATAAAAACTTTTTTTATCATGATTTACGGCATAAACTTTTAATCTATTTTGAGGAAATTTTAAATCATCTAAAATTTTATATAAACGAGGTAATTCGCGCTGACTATCGCTGCACCACGTCCCAACAAAAACTTGCAATCTATAATTACGAAGACCTTTTAAGGCTTTTAATTTACTTTTTTCTACTTCGTACGAATCAAATTCTGCGTGATACCAGTCTTTAAATTCTTTTTTTTCTAAAGCAGAACGTTCAAATTCTCCTGTTAATATTTTTTCTCCGTTTTCGTATTTAATCGTTCTATTCAAAACTTTTTGTTGCTCGCAACTCATTGTTGTAAGTGTTAAAATAGCTATAAAAGCTGTTGCAAATAATGTTTTCATATAAATAAGTTGAAGTTTTAAAATTAAGTCTTTTTAGTTGATTAATTGTCCATTTTCTAATTTGATTGTTCCAACCATAAAAGTTGCAATTTGATCTAAGCTTGGATAATTTTTAAATTCTCCTTGATAAACTTGATTTTCTGCATCAATTTCTAGATGACCAATAAATTTTCTCAAATCACCAATTTCAGTAATTTTAGCATGTTGCTCAACACTATTTTTTTCTTCGTTATAACAATCTTCAAAATAAATTCCCAAATCAACAACCGAAGATTTTCCTTCATTTTTAATTTGTACCTGACGAAGAATAATATCTAAATATTTTTGACCATTTTGAGGAATACTAGTATAAGTATCAAACGGAAGATTTTCATTTGCAAGCAATGCATTTAAACCAGCAATAATGGCCAAAGCATTGTATTTTCTTGTTTCGTTACGTTGATAATCATCTGGAAAATGACCCGCTTCGAACAACACACAAGGATAACCCATTTTTGTAAAATTATCGCCTGTCGACATCGGATAAAACTCCGAAGTATAACGCCCAACTTGTCCCGGAATTATTTTTTGTAATTCGGTATTCATTGCTTGTATTATTCCCATCGTTTTTTCGCGAACTTCGTTTACATCTTCCTCTACATTATAAGACGGTGCTAAAAAAGATAAAGTCGCTGGTTTAGCAGTTTGTCCGACATTAAAAATTGTACGTTGATCGTGTAAATTAAACAAAGTTTGGTAACTTCCTTTCTCTATTTGATTTAATAAAACATGAATCTCAGTTGATTCTTTGGCTAAAAAATCTCGGTTAATATCAATTCCAACTGCATTTCTTCTCGTATTAACATTTGCACCATCAGGATTCAACATCGGAATAAAATCAATTGTCAAATTACTTAAAATTGCTTGTGCTAATTCAGATTTTTGTTCAAAAAAGTTAATTACATCAAACATGGCGCGCGTACCAGAAGATTCGTTTCCGTGCATTTGCGACCAAATTAACAAACGTTTTTCTCCTGAACCAAAGCTTAATTTATAAATTGGATTTCCTAAAAAAGAAGTTCCTATTTGTTCTTTTTGCGTTGATTTTAGAAAAAAATATCGATTAAGTTCTTCAAAATTTAACCATTTCGAATCAAATTCTTCTTGTCTAAATGTTGAATACTCTTTTTCGAGCTGATGAATTTCGAACATTATTTTAAATTGATTTTTTAAATGTTTTACGGCGTTTATGGTTGACTGGCGAATAAGATTTCCATAAAACCTGAATACTTTCGTTATCAGCTAATTCTGGATTTGTTTCTAAAAACTCAATATTATTTCGATTAAAAGTATCAAACATTGCACTAAAAATAAGTGCTGTAACTCCTTTTCCTTGAAATTTAGGTTCTATTCCAATCAAATAAAATTGTGCAGAATCGTTATTTTTACTTGCTTTCATCAAATGCCACCAACCAAACGGAAATAATTTTCCTTTCGCTTTTTGCATCGCTTTAGAATAGGAAGGCATTGTAATTGCAAAGGCAATCATTTTATTGTTTTCGTCTACAATACAGTTTACAAAATCTGGATTTATAAACGGAATATATTTTTTCTTATAATACTCTATTTGATAATCTGCAATTGGCACATAAGTATCCAATTCGCTGTATGTTTTGTCTAATAAATCAAACATTTCGTCAACATAAGGAATAATCTCTGCCGTTTTGGTAAATTTTAATTCTCTTAATTTGTAACGCTCACGAATTATTGTATTAAACTTAACTACCTTTTCTGGTAAAATTTTTGGTGCAGGTAATTCATACTCCACCCATTCATTTGCAGTTTCAAAACCTAAGGTTTCTAAATGTTGAGGGTAATAAGGAAAATTATATAAACCAACCATTGTTGCTAATTTCTCAAATCCCATTGTCAACATTCCTGCTTTCTCTAGATTCGAAAAACCAACTGGTCCTTCTAAATATTCTAAATTATTTTCCTTTGCAATTTCTTCAACTTTCGCCAAAAGTGCCTTTGTAACGTTGATATCATCAATCATATCAAACCATCCAAAACGCATTTTCTTTTTTTCTTGCTTATTTACTTCTTGCCAGTTGATAATTGCAGCCACACGACCAACAATTTCACCTTCTTTTTCTGCCAAAAAATAACGCGCAGCTGCATCTTTAAAAACAGGATTTTTAGAAACGTCTAATGTTTCTTTTTCCTCATTAATAAAGGGCGGAACGTAATATTGATTATCCTTATATAAGTTCATCGGAAACTTTATGAAAGCCTCCAAATCATGCTTCGATTTTACTTCTTTAATATGAATACTCATAGCCTGCAAATGTACTAAGTTTTGCAATTTTAACGGAATATTTTTAAACAAAAATGTCAGTTTTTTTGTTTTTTTTTAATGATAAAAGACAGATAACTGACAATAATTTAACTATTCGTGTATTTTTGTCTTAAATAAGTTATTGGAATACTTTTTGAAATTCTACTAATAACAAAAAAATAATAAATTAAAACTTACATATAAAATGACAGGATATTACATAATTATTGGTCTATTCATGCTAATTAGTTGGTTTGTTGGTAACAAACTGAAAAGTAAATTTAGGCATTATTCTAAAGTATTTTTAGCGAATGGAATGAGTGGTAGAGAAATTGCAGAAAAAATGCTTGCCGATAACGGAATACATGATGTGCAGGTTATTTCTACACCAGGACAATTAACGGATCATTATAATCCGGGAGATAAAACCGTTAATCTATCCGAAGTTGTTTACAACGAAAGAAATGCTGCGGCGGCGGCTGTTGCAGCTCACGAGGTTGGGCACGCAGTACAACATGCGGTTGGTTATAATATGTTGCAATTTCGATCAAAAATGGTTCCGATGGTTAGTTTAGCATCGCGATTAAATCAATGGATTTTGATGCTAGGTTTAATTGTAATGGCTTCATCTAAAAATGCAACTTTATTGTGGATCGGAATTTTCTTATTTGCGGTTACAACTGCTTTTGCTTTTATAACTTTACCCGTAGAATACGATGCATCTAACAGAGCATTGGCGTGGTTAAAAGGAAGCAACATGGTTTTACCGAATGAATATGACGGCGCAAAAGACTCGTTAAAATGGGCAGCACGTACTTATGTTGTTGCAGCAATTGGATCTTTAGCACAATTACTTTATTTTGTAATGATGGCTTTAGGTGGACGAAAAGAATAGTAATCCAACTAAATATAAAATCAAAAAAAGGAAGTCAAAATTGACTTCCTTTTTTTATGTAAATTATTTTTTATCGTATAATTTCTTGTATAAATCTTGGTATTTAGCCAATACATTTTTACGTTTTAATTTTAACGTCGGCGTTAATAAACCATCATCAATTGTCCATTCATCAGGTGTTAATTCAAATTTCTTGATTTGCTCCCAATGTCCAAGTCCTTGATTCATTTTATCAATTTCTCTTCCGATAATATCTAAAATTTGAGGCTCTTTTATCAACTCGCTATTTGAAGCTGGTTCTGGAACATTTTTAATTTTCAAATAATCTTTCAGTACTTGAAAATTAGGTTGAATGATTGCGCAAGGCATCTTCTCTCCTTCTCCAACCACCATAACTTGCTCTATAAAACGAGATTGTTTAAATTTATTTTCAATTACTTGCGGCGCAATATATTTACCTCCAGAAGTTTTGAACATTTCTTTTTTACGATCCGTAATTTTTAATAAACCACGTTCTAAAACACCAATATCACCCGTTCTAAAATAACCATCTGGCGTAAAAGCTTCAGCCGTTTTTTCTGGATCTTTGTAATAACCAGTTGTTACATTTGGTCCTTTTACTAAGATTTCGCCATCTTCAGCAATTTTTACTTCAACACCTTTTAATGGCGCACCAACAGTTCCAATTCCAAAACCATCTTTTTTCATGCAGTTAACCGAAATTACTGGTGAAGTTTCTGTTAATCCATATCCTTCTAAAATTGGAATTCCTGCTCCCCAAAAAATATGATTTAATCGTGCCGCTAATGGTGCTGAACCAGAAACCATACAAACTAAATTTCCACCAACACCTTCTTTCCATTTACTAAAAACCAATTTTGAAGCAATTGCATGTTTCAATGAAAATAAACCACCTTTTGGATTATACGGATCATAATCTTCTACAAGACTAAGCGCCCACATAAAAATTTTGGTTTTCATACCGCCAGCCGAAGCCCCAGTATTGTATATTTTGTCGTAAACTTTTTCTACTAAACGCGGAACAACCGTCATTACATGCGGTTTTACTTCCTTCATATTGTCACCAAGTTTATCAATGCTTTCGGCATACCAAATACCGATGCTTAGATGTTGATACAAATAAATCAACATACGTTCGAAAACATGGTTTATTGGTAAAAAACTTAAAGCGATGGCGTGAGAAGGAAAATCTGGAATACGATCGACAGACATTAATACATCTGAAACAATATTTTCGTGCGTTAAAACAACACCTTTAGGACGACCAGTTGTACCAGAAGTATAAATAAGCGTCGCCATATCACTCGGTTTTATAATATCTTTTATATTATCTACTTCGTGTTGAGTCGAATTATCTTCTCCTAAATCTAAGATTTCTTTGTAGTTTGGAACACCTTGAATTTCATCGAAACTATAAATTCCGACCAATGTTTCTACCTTATCTTTTACAGCAAAAACTGTATCATATAAACCTTTATCGGAAACGATAATAAATTTACATTCTGCATTATTTAGTATATAATCAAAATCTTCTTCGGATAATGTTGGATAAAGTGGTACACTAATAGCGCCTACTTGTTGAATACCAATGTCGCAAATATTCCATTCAGTTCGATTTGAAGAAGTAACAATTGCAATTTTATCTTGTGGCTTGATTCCTAATTTTAATAATCCTCGACTAAATGCATTAGCCATACCAACGTATTCTTGAGTTGAAGTTTTAACCCAAGTGCCGTTTACTTTAGACACCAATGCATCTTCTCGAGGATTAGTTTGTAATTGATTTTGAGGAAAATCAAATAAACGTTTTATTTCCATGGTTTTGAATAATTTCGTTGCTGCAAAATATAAAAAATAAATTTATAATGCAAGCATAAAAAATTATTTTAGTGTAAATCCTACACTAATAAAAACTATGGTGTTTTATTCAAAAAAGAATTACTCTTCTTCTCCTAATTGTGCCATTTCTTGATCGTAGAAATCTAATGCATCTTCTATTAAATTTGCGATTTCTGTATTAAATTCTTCGTTATCTTCTTCTTCAGAAATATCTTCAAACCATTCAATATCGTCTGTTTCTACGTCTAATAAAAAACGAGGATATTCTGTGTGTAAAATAAAGATTTTCTCTGGCATTGCAGAGTTATCTGCTAATAAAAATTTTGGTAATTCCATTTCTATATGTTTTTTAATTTATCTTCTAAAATTATATCCGATTGCGGATTTTCTCTAATTAATTTTTTCGTTTGTTGATTGTATCTAATCAGCAAAAATATTGCCGAAGCTGTTAATCCTATTCCTAAACCAATCCACATTCCGAATGCGCGCATTTCGAAAACTAAAGCCAATGTTACACCAATTGGAATGGCGATTAACCAATATGAAATAAAGGTTAGGATAGATGGAATTTTAACATCCGTCATTCCTCTCAATGCGCCTAATAATACCAGTTGTATACCATCTGACATTTGAAAAAATGAGGCAATGATTAATAATTGTGCCGAAAGATTTATAACGTCTTGATTGTCTAAATAAATAGTTGGTAATTGATAACGGAATGTGATAAATAATATTCCACACAAAATCATAAATGCCGTTACCATCATAATACACGACCAACCAGCTTCTCGTAATGTTTTATAATCTCTTAAACCTAATTGATTTCCGATTCTTACAGTTGCTGCAACACCAATTCCTGTACACATCATAAACGTTGTAGAAGCTAAATTAATGGCAATTTGATGCGCTGCTAAATTAACTTTTGCTAATTCTTGATCTGCAATAGAATTTGTAAATGTATACCCACAAACAAAGGCTGCCAAAGAAAAAGCACTCATTTCGAAGAATGAAGTTAAAGCAGTTGGAATTCCGATACTTGTTATTTTTTTGAAAATTAATTTCTGAAAATTCTTGAACTGAACTTTTTCTAAAACTGATCTAGTTTTCTTAAAATTCCATAATACAATTACCAAGAAAATCATCATTACCAAACGAGCAACAAATGTTCCCCAAGCCGCACCAGCAACTTCTAAACGAGGAAATCCCCAGTTTCCATAAATCCAACCATAATTTAGTGTAATATTGATCACATTACTCAAAACTGTTGCAATTGTAACTGGAATTGTAAGCGATAAACCTTCTGATAATTGACGAAATGATTGAAAAATCATTAACGGAATCATAGAAAACGTCATAATTGTTAAATATGGAATACATTTTTCGACAACATCTGCTGGTTGTCCCATATAAAACATCAAAGGTTTTAGAAATGTAATCAACAAAAATAAACCGATAGATAATGTAATATTTAACACCAAACTATGCGAAAAATAAGTTGCCGCCATTGTTTTGTTTCCTTTCGAATCTTCTGCAGCAATCAAAGGTGAAAGTGCAAAACTAAATCCAAATGCGAAAACTAAAATTGCAAAAAATAACGAGTTTCCCAAAGAAGCAGCTGCTAATGAGGTTTTACCAAGTACATCGTCTTGTATATTATCATACTTTCCGCCTAAACCACCAACCATAATATTATCTATAATGTTGACAGAAATCTGTCCCATTTGGGTAATCATTACGGGTAATGCTAATACTATATTTCGTCTTAAATGTTCTCTTATTTCCAATTCTCAAAATTTTACAAATGCAAAAATACATCAAATGTTTTGCATCTACATTTAGAAACTGTAAAGGAATTTTTATTTCCTAAAATTCTATTTTATTTTTATCCTTATCCTTATCTTGCATCAATAACCACATTAGAAAATTTAATATATGACTTTACAAGAGTTTAAAAATAGTTTAGATTTACCTTTGATTACATCGCCAATGTTTTTGGTTTCTCGTACTGAATTAGTTGTAGAAGCATGTAAAAATGGTGTTTGTGGAACTTTTCCTTCTTTAAATGGACGAAAAGTTGAAGATTTTGAACAAATGCTAATTGATATTACAACACAGTTAAATCAATTTGAACAAGAAACTGGAAAAAAAGCTGCTCCGTTTGGAGTAAATCTTATTGTAAATCGTACAAATCCTCGTTTAGAAACCGATTTGGCTTTATGCATAAAATATAAAGTGCCCGTAATTATTACGTCTTTGGGCGCTGTAAAAGAGTTGGTAGATGCCGTGCATAGTTATGGTGGTTTGGTTTTTCATGATGTGATTAAAAAACGTCATGCCGAAAAAGCAGCCGAAGCTGGAGTTGATGGAATTATTGCTGTTGCTGCAGGGGCTGGTGGACATGCCGGTACTGCAAATCCTTTTGCTTTGATTGATGAAATTCGTACTTTTTATAACGGTTGTTTAATTTTAGCTGGCGCAATGAATAACGGAAACGATATTTTAGCAGCCGAAACAATGGGTGCAGATTTTGCCTACATCGGAACACGATTTATCGCAACAAAAGAAGGTTCTGCGGAGCAAGATTACAAAGAAATGTTGGTTGATTCTACTTTTGAAGATGTTGTTTATACAGATGGTATTTCAGGTGTTAACGCTAACTTTTTAAAACCAAGTATCATTCATTCTGGAATTGATTTGAATGAGAAAAAAGAAGAAGATTTTGCAGAATTAATTGGAGATGAAGGACACAAAGCTTGGAAAGATATTTGGTCTGCAGGGCATGGTGTTTCTGGTATTCATGACATTCCGACAACAGCAGAATTAATTACACGCATGAAAAATGAATATAAAACTGCATTAGAAAAACATGTGCAGCTCTTAAATAATTTGAAATTTTAATCAAATAAATGAAAACAACACAAGAACTAATTGACCTCATTACGTTAAGAAAATTAGAGGAAAATTTATTCGAAGGAGAAAGTTCTTTTATGGGAAGTCCAAACGTTTTTGGAGGACAAGTTGTAAGTCAAGCTTTACATGCGGCTTATCAAACCGTACCTACAGATCGTTTTTGTCATTCGCTACATTCTTACTTTATTTTACCTGGAGATTTAGAACAACCGATACTATACGATGTTGCAAATTTGCGCGATGGCGGAAGTTTTAGCACACGTGTTGTAACTGCAAAGCAAAATAATGTACCGATTTTTGTGATGGCTGCTTCTTTTCAATTGAAACAAGAAGGTTACGAGCATCAAGAAAAAATGCCAATTGTAACGCCTCCAGAAGAATTAATGAGTTGGAATGATGTTGCAGAACAATTTGGATCTGTTTTACCAAAATCAATTATGCGTTTTGTTTTAGCCGAACGTCCACTTGATTTCAAGCCTGTCGAATTTGTTAATCCTTTTGAGAAAAAAGATTATGAAAACTTCAGTAATGTTTGGTTAACTTTTAATGATGTTCCCGATAATTTACCTTTGCCGATTATTCAACAATTAATTGCTTATAGCTCTGATTATAACTTGTTATCAACTGCCATTAAACCACACGCCTCAAAAGCACATTTTGGTAATACGCAAATGGCAAGTTTAGATCATTCAATTTGGTTTCATAGAACGCCAAATTTACACGATTGGATTTTGGTTAATGTAGAATCGCCAAGTGCAAATGACACAAGAGGATTTACAAGAGGAAATTTATTTAATCGCTGTGGTGAAATGATTTGTAGCGTAGCACAAGAAGGTTTAATAAGACCAATTGTAAAATAAATAACACTCAATCATTTTAAAATACAAAAAAAGGATAGCCCGAAACGGTTATCCTTTTTTATTAAATTATGTTGTGTATTTATGCGAAATAAAAAATCTGTATAATTTGTAGATAATAATTGCAATAACGACTGTAAAACCTATTGCAAATAAAATTCTAAATATTTCAATATTACTTATTAATAATGCTTGATTGGCTAATTTATCTTTTAATGTTCCGACGGTTAAACTGGTCGATTCATCACTTAAATGAGTGATACTATTTTTAGAAAATAAAGCTTCAAATTGATTTTGATATACCGAATTAGATTGATCAAAATTAGTTGTCATATAAAATTGATGTTTCGTTGTAAGATACAATAACCCATTTTGCAGAAGAGAATACCCTATTGTTGTTGTCCAAAAACGAATAGCTGTACCCGTTTGTAAAACACTTGCGTACACTTCTGGTTTTGCGGAACTAAGCATATACAACACCAAAGGTGTAAATAAAACGCCTTGTCCTACGCCTTCTAAAAATAATGCTGGTGTAACATATTCTACTTTAGTATCTGGAAGAAATATGTAACTAAAATATAACATACTTGACGATAAAATTATAAATCCTATCAAAAAAATAGTCAGAAAATCTACATTTCGTTTCACCATTTGGTAGGCGGAAAATAAACCCAATATTGAACCCGCAACGTTAAAATATTGAATGTTTAACACATATTCCCACGGCCATTTCCAAACGACACTCATTACTTGGTAAATATTACTCATACTTGATCGTAAAAGATAAAACATGAAGAACATAATTACACCTGCTATTACTCTTTTCGATTTTAAAACTTCGAAATGATAAATTGGTCTTTTTGATGTCACTTGTTGCAGAATAAATAATCCTGCGCAGACAATACAAATGATGAATGCGCCTACGATGTAAGGCGATTCAAACCAATAATTTTTTTTCCCATAAACCAACACAAACGCACCACTTGTTAATGTAATCATCATCAAAAAAACGCCTGGTAAATTAAGTTGATACAACGGTACTTTAGGAAACATCCTATTATGATTTAAAAAGAAAACATAAATCAATAAAGCCACAACATGCAATACAATAATTGTATAAAGAATCATATTTTGATTATAGTTTTCTATGGCAAATTTTACGATAGACGTTGTAAACTTATCTCCCGTTAACATAAATCCATACAAAAATGAATATGTGATAAGTCGAGAATTTTTTCCTTTTATACTATGTATTAATATTGGATATAAAATACAACCTTCAAAAATTGCAATCGGACCTTGTATAATTCGCAAAACAAGAAGCAATTGGGTATTAATTGAAAGCGTCATGATAAATAAAATAACAATATTTAGCATCGTCATCAATAACAAATAATTTCGAATGTTGAAATAATGAAAAAATCGAATGTGCAAAAATAATCCGCACACAAACATGCCGTAACCTAACGAGAATAAAAACTGAATATCATCAACCTCTAAATCTAAAAATGATGCTGTAAACGTACTGTTCATATTAAACATCATCAAAATCATTAAATGCGGCAAAAGGGCAATCAATAAAACTGAAATAACAATATTATGTGGAACCCATTTGTTAAAAATAGAATTTGGAGTGTCCACAATCTATTCGAGTTTTTCGGTTGAGATAGAAACATTCATTCCTGTTCTTAATTTATCCAAATCTTTGGTATTTTTCAAAATGATTTTTACGGGAAAACGTTGCTCAATTTTTACAAAATTACCCGTTGCATTATCAGGTTTCACCAACGAAAATTCTGAACCTGAAGCTGGCGATAACGATTCTACTCGTCCAATAAATTTAATATCAGAATAAGCGTCTGCAACAATTTTAATATCTTTATTTACATCGATTTCGCCCAATTGTGTTTCTTTAAAATTAGCCACAATCCATTTTTCTTTCGATACAACTTGCACCAAAGCCTGCCCTTCTTTTATCAATTGACCAACTTGTATATTTTTTGTACCAACCCAACCATCATAAGGCGCAATAACGTATATATAAGACATGGTTAATTTTGCGTCATTCAGTTGTGCTTCGCGTTGTAAAATTTGTGTTTTGGCTGGCGCAACTTTTGTTTGCTCTGCATTTGTACCAATATTTACAGAAAGACGTTCTTGTTGCAACGCACTCAAACTTGCATTAGCTTGTTTATATTTTGCTTCAACTTCTTCAAATTGTTGCAAAGTCGCCGCATCTTCTTTTACTAAATTTCTGAATCGTACATAATCTTTTTCTGTTCGCCAAACCTCTATTTTAGCAGCTTCTATATTTGCATCAATTATATTTACATTGCTTGCTTTGGTATCAACCGCAGTTTCGTAAGTTGCAACAGATTGCGCTGTACTTTCTAAATTAGCTTCGGCAATGTCAACCTTATTTTTAAATTCGCGGTTATCAATCACAACTAACGTATCGCCTTTGTGCACAAATTGATTTTCCTCAAAATTGATTTTATCAATAAACCCTGAAACCTTACTTGAAACTGGCGTAATATACTGTCTTACCTGTGCATCGTTTGTGCTAACGTGCGAACTCGAAAAGAAATAAAACCAACACATTGTTCCGAATCCAATCAAAATAAAAATCCAAGCTAAAACAGATAGCGTTCTGTTCATTCTCATTTCACCTTTTGTCACTTGCTTTGTCGCCATAATTTTATAGATTACCAATTACATATTGCAATTGATAGTATTTTAATTGTTTATTGATTTCTAATGAGATTAAGTTTGATTGTGCTTCCAAATACACATTATCAGCATCAATCAATTCTGTGATTAAGCTTAATTTATTGGCGTATTTTGTTTTCACAATTCGGTAATTTTCTTTGGATTGAGCAATCGCCTCTCTTGCAATTTCTATTTTTTCAACAGCTTCTTCCAATCTTCTATTTGCTACAAAAACATCGTGAGAAAGTTGTTCTTCCTTTTCTTCTATTTCTAATTTTGCTATAGAAATTGTACGATCAGCAATCAACATTTTTTGTTTGTTTTTGTACAAATTGCTCAACGGCATTACAATGTTAATTCCTACTTTCCCGAAACGATATAGATTTTCTTCGGGCGGAAAAAACATAAAATTGGGATAATTTAAACCATATTCACCATCTGCAGTTATTCGAGGCAAAATATTTGATTTGGTTATTTTTTTATCGATTTCTTTTAGGTATAAATCTTTCTTTGCGATTTGTAGACTTTCACTTTTTTCGAAAGCTTCAATAATTAACTCATCTACAAAACCAATTTGAGCAGTATTTGTAAACAAATCTGTCGTGTTTATCTGCAATTCTTGCTCTTCTGGTAAAGCAATCAGCGTTTTAATTTGATGTTCTATAATTGCAACATCATTTGCTAATTCGGTAAACGACATTTTATGATTAGACAATTGCAATTCGGTACGTAAAACCTCATTATATGTAACTAAACCATTATTTTGAAACGATTTTACTTGCTTAATATTGATAGAATCTTCGTGTATTTTGTCAAGAAGTAAACTTTGTTGTTCTTGCAAATGCAACACTTGTAAATATGCTGTGATAATTTGCATGCGCAATTCGCGTTCATCTTTTTTGGCACGAAGTTTAGAAATATCTGTTTCTATTGCAGCTTTCTTTTCTTCATTTTTCAGCTTTCCTCCCATGTAAATTGGGATTTCGGCAGATAACGTAAAATCGTATTGTTCGCGTGGAACTTTGTATTTTGTAGATGATTTCAGTAATCCGTCTTCATACTGATTGATGTTGCTTAATACATGAAAACCGGTGTGAAAATTGACATCAGGAAGTTTTTCATTTTTTAGATCATGTTCTACTAATTCGGACACATTTGATTGTAAAGTACGAATCTGAAGCTTTTTGTTGTTTTGTAATCCGATTTCAATTGCTTGATTCAGTTTTAATTGATGGTAATTATATTCTGTTTGCGCAAAACTAAAACTTCCCATCACTAACAAAATTGTAAGTAATTGATATCTAATTAGATTAAATATCATATTGGTGTTAAATTCTTTTAAATCCTAATCGTTTTAAGTGGTGCAAATATACATGCACGCTTGCATGTAGCGATTGAGTAAAAAGGAAAATAATTTATTCATTTACGCCAAAAATTACAAACGTTTTAAATTCTAAAAAATCAAAACTCTTATCTCTAGAAAATTAATTTGAATGAAATGAATATCAATGCTGAAATTCAAATTTTCATCTCTATATCCAACAATGCTTTATACGTTTTATTATAGATTTTTTATTGATTCTAATCAAAACAAATTAATACTTTTATCTATTATTGTTATATCTATTTCTTTATAAATACGAACCTATAAATCTACAGTTTAGACCAATTACACATAAAACAAAAAGATGCTTCTCTATTCGAAAAACATCTTTTTACTGTATTATTTATCACTATTTATTTTCTGAAAAGTGCTGTTTTAAAAGGTTTATAAAGAAACACAAACAAAGTCATTACAATTCCAATTACAAATAATGTTCTAAAAATCTCGATATTACTTACCAACAAAGCTTGATTATACAATTTGGTTTTTAAAACTCCGATTGATAAACTAACCGAATCATTGGTTAAATGACCTGAACTATTTTTAGCCATCAAGTTATTCCATTGTTCTTGAAAAATTGTACTTGTTTGATCCAAATTTTTCGTCATCAAAAATTGATGTTTCGTAGTTAAATACAAAACTGCATTTTGCATAATTGCAAAGCCAATAGTTGTTGTCCAAAAACGAGCCGCTGTACCAATTAACGCTGCATTTCCAGAAATATTTGGATGTACAGAACCAATCATATACAATACCAATGGCGTAAAAATAAGACCTTGTCCAAGACCTTCTAACATCAATGGTGGTGCGATTGCTTCAACTTTTGTATCTGGAAAAAATAAGTAACTAAACCACAATAAACTGATGGATAAACTAAAAAATCCGAATGTAAAAATGTAACGATAATCAACTTTTTTCATCAATAAAAACATCGAAACGCAAATTCCGGTAATCGATCCTGCAACATTAAAATATTGTATTTGCAAGACATATTCCCAAGGCCATTTCCAGACGCTTCCCATTACTTGGTAAATGTTACTCATGCAAGAACGTAACAAATAGAAAATAAAAAAGATGAAAACGCCTAAAATGACACGTTCTGATTTGAATACTTCAAAATGAAACAAAGGTCGTTTTGATGTGCGTTGATGGAGAATAAATAATCCACCAAAAAGTAAACATAAAAAGAACGCTATTGTGATGTTGCTTGACTCGAACCAATTGTATTTTTTTCCATAAACCAAGAAAAATGCACCCGAAATTAATGAAATTAACATCAGAAAAATTCCACCTAAATTTAATTGATACAAAGGTTTTTTAGGAAACATACGGTTATGATTAAATAGAAAAACATAAACCAATAACGCAATTACATGCATTGCCATTATGGTATAAACCATCATGTTATGATCGTAGTTTTCTATCGCAAATTTTACTAAAGAAGTTGCAAATTTATCGCCCGTCAACATAAAGCAATACAAACACGAATATGCAATAATACGCGCATGATCGTTTTTTATTTGCGACATAATAATCGGTAACAAAATACAACCTTCAAACAACGTAATTGGTCCTTGTAAAAAACGAAGCAACAAAATAAGTTGTGTGTTTTTGGTTAATGTCATCGCAAATAATATGAGAATACTAACGCAAGTCATAAACAACAAATAACTTCGGATGTTGAAAAAATGGAAAAATCTGACATGAATAAATAATCCACAAACAATTGTTGCGTATGCTAACGAAAACAAGAATTGTAAATCGTCAACTTCTAAATCTAAAAAAGAAGCTGTAAAAGTACTATTCATGTTAAAAATTGTCAATAACATCATGTGCGGAAATATTGCAATGACCAAAATTGGCACAACTAATTTCTGCGGAACCCATTTGTTGAATATAGAATTTTGACTTTGCATATATTATTTCAATTTTTCTGCTGATACTTCCACATTCATTCCCGAACGTAATTTTTCGTTATTTTTACTCTCTTTTAATATGATTTTGACTGGAAAACGTTGCTCAATTTTTACAAAATTTCCCGTTGCATTATCAGGTTTTACCAAAGAAAACTCTGAACCTGAAGCTGGAGAAAGCGACTCAATTTTTCCTTCAAATTCAATTGTAGCATAAGCATCTGCTTTTACTTTTACTGTTTTATCCAAATCAATTTCGCCTAATTGTGTTTCTTTAAAATTGGCAATAACCCATTTTTCTTTCGATACAACTTGCACCAAAGCTTGTCCTTCTTTTATTAATTGACCAACTTGTATATTTTTTACACCAACCCAACCGTCGTAAGGCGCAATAACGTAAGTGTAGCTTAATCTTAATTTTGCATCGTTTAATTGTGCTTTGCGTTGCAAAATTTGAGTTTTTGCTGGCGCAACTTTTGTTTGTTCTGCAGACGTACTTACATTTACAGCATTACGTTGTTGTTCTAAAGCTGATAAACTTGCTTTTGCTTGTTTATATTTTGCTTCAATTTCTTCAAATTGTTGAAGTGTTGCGGCATCTTCTGCAACTAAATTTTTGAAACGTGTAAAATCTTTTTCTGTTCGCCAAACCTCTATTTTAGCAGCTTCTATATTTGCATTTACAATATTTACATTACTTGCTTTGCTATCAACCGCGGTTTCGTAAGTTGCAACAGATTGTGTTGTACTTTCTAAATTAGCTTGCGCAATATCAATTTGATTCTGAAATTCGCGATTATCAATCACAACTAACGTGTCGCCCTTATGCACAAATTGATTTTCATCGAAATTAATTTTATTTATAAATCCAGAAACTTTACTCGAAACTGGCGTAATATATTGTCTTACTTGCGCATCATTTGTACTAACATGCGAACTAGAAAACAGATAGAACCAGCCTAAAGCTCCTACTCCAATCAAAATAAATAACCATGCAATGACAGACAATGTTCTGTTCATTCGTTTTTCTCCTTTTGTCAATTGTTTCGCCATATTATTATAAGTTACCTAAAACGTATTGTAGTTGATAGAATTTTAATTGTTTATTAATTTGCAAAGAAATTAAGTTAGATTGTGCTTCTAAATAAGCATTATCTGCATCGATTAATTCTGTGATTAAGCTTAATTTGTTTGCGTATTTTGTTTTTACGATTCGATAATTTTCTTTGGATTGATTAATTGCTTCTTCTGCAATTTTTATTTTTTCTAAAGATTCATCTAATCGTTTTTTTGCTGTAAAAACTTCGTGTGTTATTTGCTCTTCGCGCTCTTCAATCTCTAATTTTGCAATTTCTATTTTTTGATCAGCTATTTGCATTTTTTGCTTATTCTTGAAAAAATTACTTAACGGAACAGTGATATTTACGCCAACCATACCAAAACGATACAAATGTTCTTCGGGTGGAAAAAACATAAAATTGGGATAATTTAAACCATATTCTCCGCCTGCAGTTATTTTAGGCAACACATTTGCTTTGGTTATTTTTTTGTCTAATTGTTTTAAATCAAGATCTTCTTTTGCAATTTTTAAACTTTCATTATTTTCCATCGCTTCCAAAACCATTTGATCTACAATACCCAAATGCTCTGTATTCGTAAACAAATCATTGGTTTGCACATGCATTTCTTGTGATTCTGGTAAAGACAATAACGTTTTTATTTGATGCTCTACAATCGCAATTTCATTATCTAATTCAGAAAAAGACATTTTATGATTGGATAATTGCAACTGCGTTCTCAAAACCTCATTATATGTAACCAAACCATTTTTCTTGAAAATTTCTGTTTGTTTAATATTCGCAGAATCTTCGCGCATTTTGTCCGAAATCAAATTTTGTTGTTCTTGCAAATGCAACACTTGTAAATAAGCTGTAAGGATTTGCATGCGCAATTCTCGCTCATCTTTTTTTGTTTTTAACTTCGAAATTTCGGTTTCTATTTCAGCTTTCTTTTCTTCATTTTTCAACTTTCCTCCCAAATAAATTGGAATCTCTGCTTTTAATGTAAAATCATATTTTACACGCGGTGTAGCATATTTTGTAGAAGATTTAAAAATTCCGCCTTCGTATTGATTGATGTTACTCAAAACATGAAAACCTGTATGAAAATCGACATCAGGAAGTTTCTCATTTTTCAAATCGCGTTCATTTAATTCAGCCACATTTGATTGCAACGAACGTATTTGCAATTTTTTATTATTTTGTAGTCCAATTTCAATTGCTTCGTTCAATTTTAATTGATTATAGTCTAAATTTGTTTGGGCAAAAGAAGTACTACTCACCATTATAAGAAACGCAAGCAATTGATATTTAATAAGATTAAATATCATATATGTTTTTAAATTATAAAAATTTTGTTGATTTATTACTGCAAAGGTACGCGCAAAGACAACTAAGCTAAACGATAAAATAAGAAAAAAATTTGCTCATTCTAGCCAAAAGTAATAATTTTGTAAACGTATATTTCTCATTAAAATAACGATTTATACACTCATTTCATTCGTATTCAAACTTCAACGTAAGATGAATCAAAAATTTATAAAAGAAGTCGATCAAAATAACTCTGAATATTATCTGCATCATGTCTATCTAGATACTGTAGAAACAGAGATTCATCAGCACAAAAAAGCACAATTACTTTATGCAGAAGGCGGAATTGTTCATATTTTTATCAACGATAAACATTGGTATTTGCCCGCGCGTTGTTTTATGTGGATTCCTGCAAATACGGATCATTCTATTTTAACGTACAGTAAAAATGGTGATTTATATAATTTTTATTTCAAAACAGAAGAAAATGAAGACGAATTTTTCGCCAAAACTAATATTTATTATGCCGAAGATTTGTTGCGCGAAATGTTTTTGTACACCAAACCTTGGGATGGAGTGATTGAAGAAAAAGATACCGCAAAATATTATTTTCTGAAAGCCATAAAAGCCATTTTACCTGAAATGGAATCAAATAAATTACCAATTACAATTCAGCATCCTTTTCCGAAAGATCAAAAATTGATTGATATTGCCAAGTTTTTGATGTTAAATATCGAAAAAAACTATACAATTGATGAAATTTCTAAACATTTTGGAATAAGTTCGCGCTCGCTTTCTCGAAAATTTAAAGATAGTTTAGGAATGAATTATGTTCGATTTTTGCGTTCATTACGCATTACAAAATCATTGGAATTGATTGCCGAAAATAAGTATAATATGTACGAAGTTGCTATGTTAGTTGGTTACAATTCTTTATCTTCTTTTAGTAATATTTTTCAGAAAGTTTCAGGAATTCGTCCAACCGAATATGCGCAGATGTTACATAAAAAGCGATAAATCTTCTAATTATTCATCAAAATTGAATAATTTTTAATTTCCTAACATATATCAAGAACTAAAAAAATATTCTGCTTTAACTTTGCCTTATCAAATTAAAAATATCAAAATGAAAATATTAGCATTTGCAGGTAGTAACAGCAAAAACTCAATCAACAAACAATTATTAGATTATACTTTAGGTAAAATAGAAAACGCAGAAATTGACTTAGTAGATATCAACGATTTCGAAATGCCAATTTACTCTATCGATCGTCAATTAGAAAATGGTTTTCCTGAATTAGCAGAAGATTTTTACAAAAAAATTAAAGCTGCTGATGGTTTAGTTATCAGTTTAGCAGAGCATAATGGTAATTTTTCTGTAGCATTAAAAAATATTTTAGATTGGGTTTCTCGTATTGAAATGCCTTATTTAAAAGACAAAAAAATCTTATTATTAAGTACTTCTCCAGGCGCTTATGGTGGAGGAAATGTGATGGAAGTTGCGGTAAAATATTTCGGAATGTTTGCAAGTGGAGAAATTGTAGCAAATTCTACTTTTCCATCTTTTCAAGATAATTTCCAAAATAATGAAATCGTAAACGAGGAATTAAAAAATACTATTTTAGAAAAAATTACAACTTTTCAAAATGCTTTTTCTCAAGTTGAAGCTTAATTGAAAAAGAATATAAAATCAAAAAAGACCGAACAAATGTTCGGTCTTTTTCGTTTATATGAAATACTTAAAATTACTCTATTTATTTTTAATTAGTATTGATCCTGATTTTGTTTGCTTATCATTCAACTTAATTACATATCAATAATTGTCTGTTGGCACAGGTTTACCAGCAATTCTACCATCCCATTTAAAATTATCAGCTTGACTTATCGTTTTTACTTTTTTACCAAAACGATCAAAAATTTCAACAACCGAATTCGGATAATCTTTCAAGAATTTATTTAAATCCCAAAGATCATTTATTCCATCATTATTTGGTGTAATTACATTTGGAATTATCATTGCTTCGGCTTCAAAATTTGTTAAACAACTTCCTTTTTTCGATTTTACACGAACAATATATTTACCCGAAGCTACATTTCTAAATGTATTTGAATCTTGCCATGGAAAAATAATTTTACCATTTTCGCTTTCCAATTGATAATAAACGTCTGTATTTCCGCCAGAATTTACAATAATTATCGAATTATCTAAATCAGTTGAAATCATAAATGTAGGAAATTCTACTTGAACAACATCGGTTTCTGCACTTGCAGTACATTCGCCAGATTTAACTTCTAATCTGTATTTTCCAGGTTTTGAAATTTCTAATGTATCTGTATCTCCTACTTCAATATTATTTTCATCAAACCATTTGTAATCGTCATATCCACTTGGAGCTTTGATTGACATTGTTTTAAAATCTGGACAGAAATAATGAATTGGTTCTAAATCTACTTTTAGATTTTGAGTAATTGTAACTGTCATTTCTTGTGTAGACATTCCACAACTATTGGTTTCTGTAACTTGTAATGTATAAATACCTATTGGTGTATTTTCCCAATTAATCGTTATTATATTCCCCGAACTTCTATCAGGTATTATATTTCCTACGAATGTATTTTCTACAACTTTCCAAGTATAAGTAGATCCAATAGTTCCGTTGCCCGAATTTTCGAGTTCATCAACTTTATAAGTTTTGATTGCACCAAGACATATTTTTTGCTGTCCATACGATACAACACTTCCCAAAACGAGAAGCATTGTAATGTATAGTTTATTACTAAAAATATATGTTAGATATTTTATCAAAGTTATTAGAATGTAATTGGTGATATTACTGGTGAAGCTCCTACTGTTATAGTTGCTGTTGCAAAACTAATAATTGTTGAATTTGTATAAGTAACTGATGTTCCTAATGGTGCAGGTTGTGTAAAAGTATTAACCACACTACTTATTGTAAATGTTACATTTCCTCCTGCTGTTGGTGTAATTGTAACATCTGCTTTACCTGCTGAATCAAGAGTCACAAAAGCTGTAGCAGCTGTACCGTTTGTAATTGTATAGTTAACTACTGCATTTGGTGTACCATATAAAGTTATAGTAGCTGTAGATCCGCTACATGCACTTGTATCTGCGTCAATAAATAACACATCTGGTAATACTAATTTCACATCTATTTCTGTTTTTGAAGAAGCTGTTGCTGTAGTTTGACATGAATTAAACTCTGCTGCAGTAATTTTATAATCTTTTGTTAACTCTGCTATTTCCGCTGCAGTTGGGACAGCAGTAGTTGCTCCTGGCCATTTTGCATTCCAAGTAATGTCAGCTTTGTTAGAGTCATCAGCCCCTGGTCCATCTAAATCGTCTCCTGCTGTATAAGAAGCAGTAGTTGTAGCTCCTGCATTTGGATTCCATGCGTACCAAGAACCAACTGTACCAGATAAAGCTCCTCCTAATGTGGCATCAGTATCCACTGTTAAAATTTTTGAAGGTAAAGTTCCATCAGCATAATATGTCTGAGCTTGTGCTTTAATACCTACAAAGGTAAAAGCAATTAAAGCAATATATTTAAGAGTAAAATTATTTTTCATATTTTTTGTTTTAAAATTATTAATTCATTTCTATTGGTGATATTTTGGGTAATGGTTTGATTATTGCTTTTATATATCCTGACTTTACAACATTAGTTGAAGTTGCGGATGTACAATTACTTTGATTTGTTTCACAATTATTCCATTTTAATTGATACGTTATTTCACAATAATAATAGTATGTACCTACTGAGTTTTCTGTATAATTAGGAAGGTTTCGCATATTACCAATATTGACTCCAGTATTAGTTAGTGATGTAGTTCGAAACCATTTATATTTTGTTTGAATAGATTGTCCAGGCACAAGATTATCTAATTCTATTTCTAACGAAAAAGGAATTCCAACACAAGATTCTTTTTCTAATTGTTCAATAATATCAATTTTATTCTTATCCATCCCGCCTTGAAATTCAAGACAATTATTAACTCTTTTCCAATTATTAGGATTCATCAATCTTATTAACCATTGATTTTTAGATGTAGCTGTACGAATACCATTATAATAGGAAAAAGAAAATTCTTTAGGATTAGTTACCTCATTTGGAGTAAAATGATGTCTCCTTAAATCATTTTGAGCAATATTGTTTATATCAATCGAAGTATTATTATATCCAGGTAATACAGAATTTTGTGTTTCAGTATTATTTGGTGCAGGAAGTTTAACCCAATTATGTACGGTATTAAAAGCATATAAATAATTACCTGTCAAAGTACCTTTATGTAGTGGTGTTGATACAGCAGACCAAGTAGTATTGCCAGAAAAAATTATTAATTGATCTTGTTTTGTTAAATTCAAAGGTGCTCCTCCTTGTAATATTGTCGTATTCCATTTTGGATTTGCATCACTTAAAAAACTTAAAGAATTAGAATTTCCAGGAATTTTTAATTCTATAACTTCTCCTTTATTAAAACTATACCCATTTTTTAATTCAAATTTTATCACCCCTTCTGTTGTTCCCCAATAATTACTATACTCTCTCTCAAAACCATTATCAGTAATAATAAAACTCATTCCTGATGAAATATCTTTTAAAGGAACTAAATAAATTAAATCAGATATAAAATTGCTAATAGAGTTTATAGAACAGGCAGTTGATTTTTCAGGATCTCCATTATTCGCTTGAGAATTGTAATTTATTCCCAACACCACAATATCCCCCTTCTCCAATTGCGTTTGTGCAACTAAACTTTGTGTAAAATAAAAAAATAAGTAAATAAAAAATATAAGTCTCTTCAAATCTTTATCTATTAATAAAAAACAAAAATAATGACTAAGATATGATTTAAAACTAAATTAATATTAACAAAATATTAAGTTTATTTAACATTACATTAAATAATGTGGTTTTTTAAGTATTTATACCTATTTTTAAATGTTTTTGCATAAAAAAACCGAGAAAATTTCTCGGTTTTAAGTTCTAATTTACATTAATCTCGTAGGTTATTTCTATCCCACCATTTGCGAGCATATCATGTACACTACAATATTTTTTTACAGCCAATTCTGCTGCTTTATTTGCTTTTTCTAAATCAATATTTCCTTTTATATTGAATGTAATATGAATATTTGTAAAAATATTTGGAATTTCATCACGTCTTTTTCCTTCAACTTCAACTTGAATATCTTCGATTTCTTGACGTTGTTTTTTCAAAATTTCATTCAAATCAAAAACACTACAACTACCCAAAGCAATCAAAACCAATTCCATCGGGCGCACACCTTTTCCTTCTCCTCCTATCGATTCTGGTCCATCAATATTCACTTTTACCGACGAGCTTGGCGCAGTTGCTTCATAATGCGACGCATCATTTACTCTTTTCAATTCTATTTTCATAATCTCTCTTGTTTTGGTCAATAAAATTAAACATTTTTAATCGATTCAAACCTAAATTTTATTTTCTTCAATTTATAAAACCAATCTTATTTTTAATTAATTTAGAACTTAACTAATTATAAAAAAGCACAATATGAATAGCATCGTTTATTTTGAAATTCAAGCAAATGATCCACAAAAATCAATTGAATTTTACACCAATGTTTTTGGTTGGAATTTCATCAAGCAAGATGGTTTACCAATTGAATATTATCGCATTGAAACTTCTGGTATTGAAGGCGGAATGTTTAAACGTCCAGCAGAAACTCCTCCTTTAAATTGCGGTACAAATGCATTTACTTGTACTATGGAAGTTGAAAATTTTGATGCAATGGCTGATAAAATTATCCAAAATGGAGGTCAAATAGCAATGCCAAAATTTGCAATTCCGGGTCGTTGTTGGCAAGGTTATTTTTTAGATTCGGATCACAATGTTTTCGGAATTTTTCAAATTGATCATTCAGCTAAATAAATGTATATGAAGAAATTTATAAAATGGTTTTTCGGAATAATTATCTCTTTAATTGTTCTGATTTTGATTGTTGCTGCAATTTTACCAAAAGATTTTCATGCCGAAGGAACAACAACAATTAACAAACCAAATGAAGTTGTTTTTGATTATGTGAAACATCTAAAAAATCAAGAAAATTATGGCGTTTGGTTTAGATTAGAAGATAATATTAAGAAAAATTATCAAGGAACAGACGGTACAGTTGGCTTTATTTATACTTGGAAAGGAGATAAAGTTGGCGAAGGAAAACAAGTAATTACTAAGATTGACGAAGGTAAACGTGTTGATATGGATTTATTTTTTAATAATGATCCAAATGCGGCAAAATCATACATCTCAACCGAATCTATTTCGCCAAATGAGACAAAAGTAAATTGGGTAATTGATGGAAAAATGCCTTATCCTTTTAATATAATGAGTCTTTTTTATGATATGAATAAAGATTTTGAACAAGGTACAGCGAATTTGAAAGAGGTTTTAGAAAAACAATAAAAATGGAAAAACAAACAATAATCCCATCTATTTGGTTTGACAATAATGCTGAAGAAGCATTTTTATATTATCAGTCAATTTTTCCAAATTCGAGCATCAAAAAATCTTCTCCAATTGTAGTTGAAGCAAATTTATCAGGTGTAAATTTTATTGGAATAAATGGCGGAAATATGTTTCAGCCAAATTCTTCTATTTCATTTATGGTACTTTGCGAAACTCAAGAAGAAATAGAACATATTTGGAAAAACTTACAGCGTAATGGTAAAGTTTTGATGTCATTAGACGAATATCCGTGGAGCAAATGTTATGGTTGGATTATAGACCGTTACCATGTTTCGTGGCAATTGTATTTAGGAAAATTGAATGACGTGAATCAACAAAAAATTGTTCCGACATTAATGTTTTGTGGACCTCAACAAGGTAAATGCGAGGATGCATTGAATTATTACGAAGCAATATTTCCTAATTTTAAACAAGAAGGAATTTTAAAATATGATGAAAATTTTAGACCAAATCAAATTCAGCATTCACAATTTGTAGCCAATAATTTTACAATGATGGCGATGGATAGTGGCGTTGATCAAGATTTTACTTTTACTGAAGGTATTTCTTTGACAATTACTTGTAAAAATCAAGAGGAAATTGATTTTTATTGGAATCATTTTACAAAAAATGGTGAAGAAAGTAGATGTGGTTGGTGCAAAGATGCGTTTGGTGTAAGTTGGCAAATTGTCCCCGAAAATATTGGACAATTACTTCAGAATCCCAAAGCACAAGAAGCTTTAATGAAAATGAATAAAATTATAATCTCAGATTTAATCTAAACAAAAAATAGTCAGAAAATCTTTCTGACTATTTTTTATATTCTATATTTTATTGCTCAATTACGGAGTTGTATTGGTAAAAACGGCATACGAAAATGTCAAAACAGATAAAATAGTTCCAATCATAAAAATTGTATACGTAATGCTTAATAACCTGTATTTACGTTCTAATACTTTACCTAAAAAATATAAATCGCGCGTTAAAGAATTGTACAAATAATCGCGATCTTTCATCAATTCTTGCATTGCTTCTTCGTAAGCTTCTAATGACATTTGATAAAAATTTCCGAAGAACAAAAGATTCACTTTTTTAAGCTTTACATCTTCTTCATTAAAACTTTCATACGTTACATTCGGTTTTGTAGCTAAAATTGCAAAAACAATCGAAACAACACTCGAAAATAACATAACAATTGAAGGCAATAAAAGATATTCATTTTTTGGAGTTGCCAATTTCGGAATCAAAGTAGATAACGCAATCGAAATAACAATCGCGTTTACAGATAATAAAATATTGGCTTTACTATCAGCAATATCGCTTAATCGCGTGTGATTATTTAGCGTTACACGAAACAATGTATCAACACCACGATCGGGTTGTTGCATTTTATCATTTTTCTTCTTTTTTAACTCAAATTTATTCGGAACATCACCAATTAATTCTATTTCTTTGATTTTATTTTGTGTGTAAATCAAATTATTTTCTTTGCCTTTTTGCCATAAATCTTTGGCAGAATCGGTATAAAAATGATGCACATTCAGAAAGAAATTTCTGTTCTCTACATTCCATTCATAATCAGAAAATTCTCTCTTGCATACTTTTGCAATTTCATCCCTCAAAAGCTCCGAAATCTTCGGATATTCTTCTTGTCCTAAATGAAAATTATCAGCATCCTTTATTATCGATTCTTCTATATTTTTTGGTGCATAATTTATCTTTGTAGCTAAGATGTAAGCTTCTACATTTGCTATAAAATCTGATGGAAAATTAGCAGAAGTTAAATACTCATTTGCTATTTTTACACTCTCGTTTTCATGTCCTAGCACGATTTTTGTATACCCCGTATCGTGAAACCAACCAGCAACCATTAACTGCTCTTGTCTATCTACCGAAATTTGTTCATTTATACACAAAGTTTTAATTGCTTCAACAACTTTTACGGTATGCATAAAATTATGATACGTAAAATCCAAAGAAAGATTATCTTTGAATAAATTGAAAACATAGTTTTCTATTTTTGATAAGGCCGGGTTCATCACGAGTTTTTAAAGCTTAAATGTATGAAATTATTACCAACACAAAACATTAAAAAACTGAATTATCCATTTTTGGCTTTAGTCGGTTCTTGTTTGTATATGACATCTTGTGCGACGCAACATCCACAATATGGGCAACATCTAAAAAACGAGAAAATACAAAGCGTTGAAGGAAAAAAAATTCAATCTATCTATTTAATCGGTGATGCAGGAAATTTAGATGATCCAAAGAAAAAGCAAACTTTGGAGCATTTAAAGACCGAATTAAGCAAAGCAGATTCTGCTTCATATTTGTTCTTTTTAGGAGACAATGTGTATGAAAACGGAATACAGCCAGATTCTACAAAATCGGATTATGCAACTAGCCGAAATAAGCTACAATTACAAATTGATTTAGCGAAATCTTTTAAAGGAAAAACATTATTTATTCCTGGAAATCACGATTGGCGAAATGGTTTAGAAGGTCTAAAAGAACAAGAAAAATTAGTCAAAAAACAACTTACAAATAAAAAATCTTTTCTACCAAAAGACGGTTGTCCCATTGATAAAATCAATGTAAATGATAGTATCGGAATTATTGCGGTAGATTCTGAATGGTATTTGCAAGATTGGGACAAACATCCTGGGCTTAATGAAAAGTGTGATATAAAGACACGCGATGCATTTTTTGAGGAATTAGAGTCTCAATTAAATAAATACCAAAATAGAACAACTATTTTAACAATGCATCACCCGTTATATTCAAACGGAACGCACGGTGGTCAATTTGATCTTAAAAAACAAATTTATCCTTTAGGCGATTATTCTAAAATTCCGTTGCCAGTAATTGGTTCATTTATTAATTTATTAAGAAGCACAACAGGACTTAGTCCTCAAGATGTAAATAATTATAAATACCGCGAAATGGCTTCGCGCATTGCAACATTAATCGAAAACAGAAATAATGTAATTGTTGTTTCTGGACACGATCATAATTTACAATATATCCAAAATGATAATGTAAAGCAGATTATTAGTGGTGCAGGTTCTAAAAGTGAATCGGCAAAAGCTGTTGGTAAAAATGATTTTTCTTATGGAGATAATGGCTTTGCTATTTTAGATTTATACGATAATGGAGCATCTAAAGTTAGTTTTTATGGTTTTAATGAAAACGGAACTGAATTATTACTTTCTAAACAAGTAACTGAAAAGAAAAAGGAATATTTGGCGCAAGTTTATGATGATATAAAAATGCCAAAGAAAAAAGAAACTTCAGTTTATCCATTAGAAAGTACACGAAAATCTGATCCATATAAATTCTTTTTTGGACGACATTATCGCAGAACTTATGGACAAACGATTACTGCAAATACAGTTAATCTTAGTCAACTTTATGGTGGTTTAGCGCCCGTACGTATGGGTGGCGGACATCAAACACAAAGTTTACGATTAACAGACAATAAAGGTCAAGAGTATAATATGCGTTCGGTAAAGAAAAGCGCTACGCAATTTATACAGCAAGTTGCTTTCAAAAATAAATATGTTGCAGATGAATTTGAAAATTCATTTACAGAGAAATTTTTGATGGATTTTTATACCACAACACATCCCTATTATCCGTTGGCTGTTGCTGATATGATGAAACCAATTGGCGTGATGCATTCTACTCCAAAATTATATTATGTTCCGAAACAAGAAGCCTTAAAAGAATATAATGAAAACTTTGGCGATGAATTGTATATGATTGAGGAACGCCCTATGTCTGCTTATCAAGAAGGTGTTTTCGGAACGCCAAAAGATATTGTAAGCACAGATGATATGTTGGCTGCAATTCAAAAAAATAAAAATATTGTTGTCGACAAACAAGCTTATATGCGTGCGCGTTTGTTTGATATGTTGGTTGGCGATTGGGATAGACACTCGGATCAATGGCGTTGGGGAATTTATGAAGACAAAGGTCAAACCATTTATAAACCAATTCCACGAGATAGAGATCAAGCTTTCCCGAGATATGACGGCTTATTTTTCAAGGTAATTATGGGTATTCCGCCTTTACGTCACATGCAAGATTACAAAGATGACATCAAAAATGTAAAGTGGTTTAACAGAGAACCTTATCCGTTAGATTTAGCAATTTTAGAATCTTCTGATCTTGATGGATGGAAAAAAGAAGCGCGTTATATACAAGAACATTTGACGGATGAAGATATTAAAAAATCTTTCGAATTAATTCCAGAAGAAGTTAAGCAAGATTATGATAAAGAAGTCATTAATAATATTATTGAGCGTCGCGGAAAATTAGAAAAATTTGCGGAAGAATATAACAAAACACTTCGAAAATTAATCATTTTAAAAGGTACAAACGAAGATGATAAATTTATTGTAACGCGTTTACCTAAAGGAAAAACTAATATAAAAATTTATTCAGGAAAAGAGAATACATTAATTCTTGATGAAGAATTTACGAAGAAAGAAACCAAAGAAATTCGTATTTATGGTTTAAATGGTAAAGATCAATTTATAGTTGATGGTAAACCTAATAATGCCATTTTAACGCGACTTATTGGCGGTGTTGATGATGATATTTATGAAGTAAAACGATCTAGTAAAATCAAAGTTTATGATTATGCAAATGGTAGTGATGCTTCTGAATCTACATTCTTAACATCAAAAAGTTTTGTAAACGATTACGAGATTAACGCTTACGATTATAAGCAACCAAAATATAACTTTTTTACCATGTTGCCTAACGTTGGTTACAATCCTGATGATGGTATAAAAATTGGTCTTTCGCCAACTTATACGGTTAATGGTTTTGACCGTAAACCTTATTCACAACGTCACAATTTGCAATTAAATTATTATTTTGCAACAAGCGGTTGGGAAGCAAAATACAAAGGTACTTTTGTAAAAGCACTTGGTAAATGGAATTTAGATTTGAATGCTGCTTACACCAGCCCAACTTTTAGTACAAACTTTTTTGGATTAGGTAACGAAACCATCAATAGTGACGAACAAAAAGGAATGGATTATAATCGTGTTCGATTAGAAAGTTATAGTATTGGTCCATCTATTTTCAAGATTTTAAACAACAATGGACGTTTAGATTTTTCTGCGATTTACAGTTATGCTAAAATCGAAGATAATAAAGATAGAATTGTAAACGAGCCAAATATTGGTATAAATAGAGATGTTTTTAAAGGACAAAGCTTTGGAGAAGTTGGTGCAAAATATGTTTTCAAGAATTACGATAATGCTTCATTGCCAAAATTAGGAATGACATTTTTAGCAAATGCAAAATGGATTTCTAACTTATCAGAATTTGAACGTAATCATTTCTATACCGAATTAAACTTAGGCTTTACACATAAAATTTCTGCTAATGGTAGATTAACAGTTGCTTCTATGTTGAAAGGAAAAGCAGTTTGGGGAAATTTCATGGAGTTTTATCAAATGGCAAATTTAGGTGGAGATCAAGATTTGAGAGGTTACCGTTTAGGACGATTTGTAGGCGATAAAGTCTTTTTACAAACATCTGATTTACGTTTTGATGCGCTAAAATTTACAGCTGTTGTACCAATGCGTTTAGGCGTTTTTGTTGGTGCAGATTACGGTAGAGTTTGGTTAGATGGGGAAGATTCTAACAAATGGCATTCATCTATGGGTGGTGGAATTTGGATAAACGGAGTCGAGTCTATCACAGCTTCTGTATCATATTTTAAAGGAGAAGATCCGGGTCGAATCGTTTTTGGTTTAAACTTCGGATTCTAAATAAATAAAAAAATAACCTTCAATTTGAAGGTTATTTTTTTTGTACATATTTCTTGATGTCTTGCATCATATTAATCCATTTTATTTCCGAATGCGAACGCTCGTATTCGTCTCTAAAATTTTTACCTTCTATTGTTAAATACGTAAAATCGCCCGCAGGTTTTAAACTAAACGTCACCTCTATTTGATTGGTTTGTTCTTCTTTTTTATACCCATAACTTAAACGCTCGTTTTCATTAAAATAATTAATAATTGCGTGCTCTATATTATTTTTTGCTGGCGTTTCAAATGTAATGTTTCCTCCAATTTTCCAATCATTACAATTCATTTTCATGGTTTCAAAACATGCGTTAAAATGTTTTTCATCTGCCAAAACTTTCCAAATCTCTTGTGGTGTAGTTTCAATAGAGATATTTAGTAAAACTGTATTGTTCATTTTCTAATCTTTTAATTCAATATATTTTGTCACTTCTTTTTTATAATTTATCGAAGCTCTAATCGCCAATAAACCATTTATTCCTTGCAAATCATCGACTTCTAAATATTCAATATCATTTTTTAAATAATTTTGTTCAATCAATAATTTAAAATATTCCGAATATTCTTCGCGTAAAATATCTTCCGTATAAATCACACAAATTTTACCAGGTTGATTAATTCGCTCAGTTGAATCTTTTATAAATGCTTTACTAATTCGTTTCTTTATTATTTCGTATTTAGCATTATTGTATCCGTTTACATCAAATCGTTTTTCATCTAATTTAAAAATAATATCCAACGTATTATTGGTTGCTAAAATCAGCGAAGCAACATCTATTTTTATCGGTACTTTTTTACGAATACTTTTATAAGCCTGCTCTAATGCAATGTTTGCTTGCAATTGCCAGAATCTAATTTTCTTAATTTCTTGATAACTAAACTTTTTTTGTGGCGCAATACTTCGTCCAACATATAAATTATAATCAATTCCATCAGTTTTGAAACGTTCATAATAATGCGGAAAAATTCCTTGTGCATCGAGTTGAAAAATATCTAACTTATTTGATAACAAAGAATTTATCATCGATATAGATTGATCAAATTTTTTACGTTCGATATAAAATAAACCAGTCGTAGGATCTAACTTTTTAAGGTATTTAGAAATAATTGACTTCTCTCCTTCTTTCACATATTTCGGAATTTCTGGATGAATATTTATTGCGATATAATCAAACAATTCGCTCTCAAAATAGATTTTATCTACATTGTGAATTCGTTCCGAAAAATCTTTCAAATGATCAATATATCCTAAAAATTTATCTTTGTACGTACGATTAAAAAGCTCTTGGCAAATTTGTATCAAATAATCCAATTGATTTTTATAATCAATTCGCATGCAATTATTTCGAATAACCGATGAATTTCTCACATCAATTTCACCATAAATTGGATATACATTCTGAAAAGAAACTTGCGATTTTGGTTTGTTATGTGTATGCACCAAATGTTCGCGCGCTTTTTCTCTAAATTTCCAGTCTACACTTGGATGTAACGAAGTATATTCGGTTTGAATATATGCATTAATTTGATTTTCAAATTCGACAGAATATCGGTAAATAGATTCTTCTAAAAGTGGTGTAAATTCTCGCAATAAATTTGCATTGATACGATTAAAAACACCTGCTTTTTTTGATGCTATTTCTAAAACACCCAAACAATCTTTTCCATTTTTAAGCGGATAAAGTATCAAACTTTTATAACCTTGTTCCGAAACAATTTCCAATAATCTATCGTTCGGATATTTCTCTAACATAGGATCTACACTAGAAATTACGTAATAATCTGACTTACTAATTTTATTCTCGAGATTAACACATGCAATTTCATTCATTTGCAAATTGCTTTTATTATCAAGCAATAAACTCATATTCATGTGCTGCAACGAGCTATTTTCTAACAAACTAGCTTCAGAATTATACGCCGAAAAACCAAGTTCTAAATCGCCAATTTTAAAAATAGATTTTAGCGCAGAAGTGATATCAAGTTTCACTAAATCAAATGGTTCGCCATAAGATAATAATTTACTTTTTAGTTTTGATAAAGCAATTTCTGTAGTATTATCAAAAAACGAAACTAAGTTAAACCCTTTTGCAACCCAAGATTGAAGCGGAATATATTTCATCCAAAGCGCTGTATCTTCGTATTTATTTAGCAATTCTTCGATTTGATCTTCAGTTAATTCAAACTTTTTATCAGTCGGATAAATTGTAAAATAATCGTGGTTAATGTCTGTTCCTAAATACGTTTTATATCCTTCGTCATTTGTTATTTCTAGCTGATTTGACAAAGTGAGATACAAATTTTTATTGTAATATTTTGAGAGAATAAAACAACAACAAATCTTGTAAATATTATCATAATCAAGCTCCGAATAACTAAATTTTAGTTTAGAATGTTTGTTATGCATTAACTCTTTTAAACGATCTGTTGCAAATATAAATTTGTCCGAAAAAGGAAAAGTTATCGCCTTTAAATTGTATTTCATCAAAGGCTTTGGAATAATTTTATCGATAATTGGCTCTACATCTTTTATTAATTTCTCAAACTCTTCAAAAGTCTCTACACCATTCAATAATTCTGGTTTTGTTTCTTTTAAATAATCCAAAAACACTTTAAACTCTCCAAAATTATATTCGGAGTTTTCCAGTTCATCAATCAAAGATTTGAAAGAATATACAATTTTTAAGGGTAGTTTATCTATAAAATTAGCTGTCATATTTTAAGGTATAAATGACGAAAAGACTACTTATGCAGCAGTCTTTGTAAATTTATGAATTTTAATAAATTAACGTGTAAATATTAAAGTTTCTTGAGTAGATAGATTTTCATCTAAACGATAATTATCTACATTATATGCTTTTACTTCGTCTAATGTTTGTACATTATTTTCTGCACAATAGCGTGCCATTGCGCCACGTGCGTGTTTAAAATACATCATTATTTTTTTAAGTTCTCCGTTTTTATAATCTTGAAATTCAACATCAATCATCGGAACTTTTAATTCTTTTCTATTCAAAACTTTGGCATATTCGTTACTTGCTAAGTTCAAAATAAATTCGTCTTTTTTCAATTTAGAGTTTACAAAAGGTGTTAAAATCTCTTTCCAAAAACCATATAAATTTTTAGAACCGTTTACATCTAACTTCGAACCCATTTCTAAACGATAAGGCATAATTTTATCCGAAGGACGCAAAATACCATACAAACCCGAAAGTAAAAATGCATTTTTGTTTAAATAATCAATTGCATTTTCGTCTAATGTTTCGGCGTTTAAAGCACGATAAACTTCGCCTTTAAATGCTAAAGCCGCAGGAATAGCTTGCTTTGCGCTCGGTTTTATATTCCAAGCATTATTACGTTCAACATTCATGTCTGCAATATCTCTAGAAATTTTCATCAATTTCTCAAGATCATTTGCCTTCATCTCTTTCATTACACCCATTACCTCTTGCGAATAATTTAGAAACTGCGGCGTAGTTGCTTTCCACTTTGCATTTGTTTCTAAACTCATCATTTTGGCTGGTGAAAGTAATATTTTCATGGTCTAAATTTCTTAATTGTCTTATAAATAATCTTCTATATTACCTTTTCCTTCACGCAACACTTCTACTCCATCCGTCATATCAACAATTGTCGATGCAACGTTATCTCCATAACCACTATCAATTACTGCGTCAACTAACTTGTCCCATTTTTCATAGATTAATTCGGGATCAGTAGTATATTCTACAATTTCATCTTCGTCATAAATAGATGTAGACGCAATTGGATTTCCAAGTTTTTCTACAATCATTTGAGGAACAATATGATCTGGAATACGAATACCAACCGTTTTTTTACCTTTATATGCTGCTGGTAAATTTTTAGATGCATTCATTACAAACGTAAATGGTCCTGGTAATGCGCGTTTCAGAATTCTAAACGTTCCATTATCAATTGGTAAAGTGTAGTGCGAAAGATGGCTTAAATCATTACAAACGATAGAAAATTGTGATTTATCTAATTTTACACCTTTTATACGCGCCAATTTTTCCATGGCTTTTAAATTGGTAATATCGCAACCTAATCCATAAACCGTATCCGAAGGATAAATAATTAAACCTCCGTTTTTTAATATTTTAACCACTTGATCAATCGCTTTTTCTTGCGGATTTTCGGGATGAATTCTGATATAATCTGCCATTTTTTATCGTTTATCCAAAGATACGAATTTGACATCAATAATAAACTTCTTCAAATTGTTGTTTTTGATGCTTTGATTGGTAAAATTGATGAATAATATTTTTTATTTAACAATTTACTACACTTTGTTCCATAAAAAAACTGCATATCGAAATATGCAGTTTTAGAATTTTATAATAGAAAGAATTATTTATTCTTTAATATTTCGTGGAAAACTGTTTGTGCAGAAAATATACGATTTGTTGCTTCATCAATCACGATAGAAGTATCAGAATCTAACACTTCGTCCGCTACAACAACGTTACGACGAACAGGTAGACAATGCATAAATTTACCTTTATTCGTTAAATCCATTTTTTCCATCGTTACTTGCCAATCTTTGTCTTGTGGAATAACTTCTCCGTAATTTTCGTAAGAAGACCAGTTTTTTGCATAAACAAAATCAGCATCTTTTAAAGCTTCTTCTTGATCATACTCAATCGTAGCACCATCTGTAAATTTAGCATCTAACTCGTAACCTTTTGGCTGAACAACTGTAAAATCTACCCAATCAACCTTAGAAAACCATTGTGCAAAAGAGTTTGGAACAGCTTGAGGCAAACGTTTTGGATGCGGCGCCCAAGTCATTACAACTTTTACTTTTTTAGCAGATTTTTCACCTGGAGTATAACCAGATTTCTCTGCAATTGTAATTAAATCTGCAAAAGATTGCAAAGGATGTAAAGTTGCACTTTCTAAAGAAACAACAGGAACCGATGATAACCCTTTTACTTTATTGAACATTACTTCGTTATAATCTTCATCACGATCTACTAATTTAGGAAATGTACGCACACCTAAAACATCACAATAAGCACTCATTACCTTTATTGCTTCTGTAATATGTTCTTGCGTATCACCATTCATTACAGCACCATCAGCCATTTCTAGTGTCCAAGAATCTGCTCCAGCGTTCAAAACCCAAACATTTGCACTTAAATTATACGCTGCTTTGATAGAACTTAAACGTGTACGCAAACTTGGATTAAAAAAGATTAAACCAATTGTTTTATTCTTACCAACTTCTTGTTGAGCAAATGGATTTGCTTTAATTTCTAACGCAGTTTTTAGTAATTCGTCGATGTTTTCTACATCATAAACCGAAGTAAATTGTTTCATAATTATGAAGGTTCTTTTGTTTTATTTGTCCTACAAAATTAGGCTAAACAAACGAGGTTTATAGAATTTGTGATTATATTTTTAAAAAATTGTTTAACTAAATAACTTACATTAAATTTAACTTACTAATTGCACTATATACATGAAATATTATTTACTATTTATTACTAATTTCTTATCAATTACATTCCTTTTTTCTCAAACAAAAGATACTGATATAAAATACATTAAACAATTAAAATCAAATTATAGTCAATATAATACAAGAGAAGAAAAAAAGGAATTTGATGAATATTTTGAAACTTTAGAACATAATATTTCTTTGGGATATACAAAGAATGGATATGTTTCTGATACTGATTATCTTCAATTTATTCAGAATATTTTTTCTACAATTATTTCAAAAAATTCGTCTTATAAAATTAATTCTCCTAAATATTATATCACAAAATCTAATATACCAAATGCATCATCATTGGGTTTTGATTTTTACACAATAGAATCAGGGATTTTATCTTTTTTAGAAAATGAGTTTCAAGTTGCTGCAGTTATTTGCCACGAAATAGCACATAATCAATTAAATCATACTAAAAAGTCTATTGAACAAGATGCTGAATTTGTAAAAGATTTTAAACGTGAAATAAAGTCTCTAAAACGTAAAGATTTTTTAAAATTAATTAAATCTCAAGATGAAGTTATTCGTAAAAAGTATGATTTGGCAGAACAATCACGTAAAAATGAAATTTCTGCAGATAGTTTAGGATTCATTTTATACGCTAATTTAGGTTATCCTAAAAATCAATATTTAGAACTTTTAATTAATTTAGAAAAATATGACAATGCAGATAAAATAGTATTGAATGATACGATTTATAAGCATTTGTACGATTTACCAAATCAAAAATTTGATGATAAGTTAATTAAATTAGAGAAAAATTTATTGTTTGATGGTTTAACGTTTAAAGAATATCTTGATGAAGACTCAATCAGAACTCATCCAAATCTAGAAGATCGGTTAAAGTGGATAAAAAAGAATTTTGCAGACGATTTTTTAAAACAAGAAGTAAAAGCTTCAGCAGAATTTGAGAAAATTAAGAAAAAAGAAATCAATCAATACTATGAAAATTACTTTCAAAACGATCAATTTTCAGTGGCATTATATTTATTGATGTTCGAAAAGCAAAATTTATCTACAAGAATTGACTTGGATAAAAATATTGCGACAGTTTTTGACAAACTTTATACAGCTAAAAAAGAATTAAAATTTAATAAATATGTACCGCAAGTTGATCCTAATTCTGAGAATGAAAATTATCAAAAATTATTGACTTTTTTATGGAATTTGAAAACTGATGAATTAAAAAATATTGCTGATTATTACACAAAAAAAGCAACTAATTAAAGTTGCTTTTTATTTAAATATTTAGTTTTTCTATCCTAACTGATCTTTCTTTATCATCTTTATTATATTCGGTTATCATAATATAACCATACTTTGCTATTCCAAATCTTATCGTTGAAGATTCGGTTTTAAATGGCATTCTTACTTGGGATAATTCTCCATTTTTAAGTTTATTAATCGTTAAAAACCATTCTTTTTTACCATTTTCTTTTAATTCTTCTGCATAAAAAAACAAGACTTCATTTTCTTCTTTATTTTCTTGAGAAAACAAATAAGAATCCATATATTTTACTTTAGTTTTTTCTAAAAGTAAATGATTTTTATAAATACCATTTTTATCAAAATTTGCAAGAATATAATCTGTCGTTCTTGGTAAAGTCATTATATTATCACCTTTTTGTTTTACCAAAAGTACTGAATATGAGTTATCATTATAGTTAAAATATTCTTTCAAATGAAATTTATAACCGTCAGAATCTCTTCCATCTCTAAAACTATATTCTTTAAAAATATCAGCATAATAAATCTTTTTCTCTGTAATAGTTTTTCCAACCGAATCATAAACAGAACGAATCAAACCATAAGAAGGTTTACTCGAAATATTATAAACTGATTGTTCATTCATCAATTTTATATCGCCAACAACTGCCAAATTATCACCAACAGTTTCTGTATAAGGAATATAATATTCATCTCCATTTTTTGATGGAAAATTATAAATAATATTAGAAATAATTGTTCCGTTTTCTAAACTGTATGTAATAAGTCTATCAACTCCTAATATAGGAAAACCTGAAGTTTTATTATTTTTTTGCTGAAAAATTACAATATTTCCATTTTTTATTTCATTTATATTAAAGTCATAACCATCTTTCTCCATTTTTGTATCAATTTCATATTGAAATGATTTAGAAAAATCCTGTTTATAAATTATTATATTTTTTAACTTTGATAAATTCATATAATAAACAGATCTATAATCAATATAGTAAATTTTACTATTTGAAACCCGAGGAATTAAAATACTCGATTGTACTGTTATATCTGGCTTCAACTCTTCAAAATTAATTATATCAGACATTTGAGTAAATTGATTATCTCTATAAAATTTATCTTGAATGACTTCATTATTCTTCATATCAATAACTTTCAAATTCTGTCCAAATCTGCTAAACTTTGTCGTATGGTAAAAAACAGACGTTATATAAAGCTTTTGTTGATGATAAACTAAATTCGAAATTTTGAATTTTAATCGTTTAAAATTAGGCAAATTAAAATCTCCATTTGTTAGTTTATTCAAATTATTATCCAACAATACATATTCGTATTGTACAGATTTATCTTGATTAATTAATCCTTTATTGAATAAGAAAAGATAACCAATCAAATTTTGATTTTCATCTCGCACATTTTTTGATTCCTCTAGAATACCTGTCGATAAATCAGCAATATTTTGTACTTGCCCAAACGAAATAGAGAATAATAAAAAAGTAATAAATAAAAATAAATGTTTTTTCATAAGCCGTTTATTATAATGCATTTAAAATAGTGTTAACGTTTCTTGTGGACCTCTTATTGTTAAATTTAATTCTTTATTTAGATTTTTAATAAAATGTGTGGCCAACAAAGGTGATTCTACTTCCATATTTTGATGAATAAAAAAGTATAAATTCTGCAAACCTTCATTTTTCCAATCTTTTATAACCGAAATCCATTCATCCAAACGTTCATAATCCGAAGCGTCATTTGCACCAACAAAACGCACAAAAGCATCAGCAGAAGTCAATCGCATGTGTACCATATCTCTTCTACCAGCCGTATCTACAATAATATTAGAAACCTGATTTTCTTGTAACAAATTAGTTAATTGTTCAAAATATTGGGGTTTAGAAAACCAATCTTCATGACGAACTTCTACAGCCAACGGGTAACCTTTTGGAAAATGATTGACAAAATTCTCTAATTTATCAAAATCTTTTGGCGCAAAATTTTCGTGCATTTGTAGAAAAATCATTCCTAATTTATCTTCAAATAAAGCAACAGCATCTAGAAATTCATTTAATTTATCGGTTATATTTTGTAAACGTCCATAATGGCTAATACTTTGCGGAATTTTAGGAAAAAACTTAAAATCTTTCGGTGTTTTACTAGCCCACGTTTCCACATTTGCTTTTGATGGCGCACGATAAAATGTCGCATTCATTTCGATACTATTAAATTGTGTCGAATAATACGTTAATTCATCTTTTGTTTTGGGCGGATAAAAATTTTTCAAATCTTGTTTATTCCACTTTGCACAACCTACAAAAACAGCTAAATCGTTGTTTGATTTGTATTTATTCAACACTTCAAACGATTCTTTTTTGGTTTGTGGCAATGTAAAATCAACTAATTGAGGATTTTCTACTTTTCCGAATTTCATTTTCCTAAATTTTGAGTGTAAATTAAGGATTTATCATTAATCTAACCTTAAAATAAACAAGACAAAATGTCATAAAACGTGATTTGGTCTGGCTTTTGAAAATATTTGAACAGATGTTATTCAGACAAAAATGAATTCCATTTATCCAATATAGAATATTAAACATAATTATAAAAAAATACAAAATGAATAAAGGAAATATTAATGTATCGGTTGAGAATATCTTTCCATTAATCAAAAAATTCTTATACAGCGATCACGAAATATTTTTGCGCGAATTGGTTTCTAACGGAACAGATGCTACATTAAAATTAAAGCATTTATGCAATATTGGTGAAGCCAAAGTTGAGTACGGGAATCCAAAAATTGAAGTAAAAATCAACAAAGAAAATAACACCTTACACATTATTGACCAAGGTCTTGGAATGACAGCTGATGAAGTTGAAAAATACATCAATCAAGTTGCTTTTTCGGGTGCAGAAGAGTTTATTAATCAACACAAAGATGCAGACGGAATTATTGGGCATTTTGGTTTAGGTTTTTATTCGGCTTTTATGGTGGCTGATAAAGTTGAGATTATTACAAAATCTTTTAAAGATGAGCCTGCTGTTCATTGGACTTGTGATGGTTCGCCAGAATTTACATTAGAAAATTCGGACAAAACAGATCGTGGAACTGAAGTTATTTTACATATCGCAGAAGATTCTAAAGAATTTTTAGACGAATGGAAAATCCGTGAATTATTGAACAAATACAATAAATTCATGCCAATTCCGATCAAATTCGGAACTAAAAAAGAAACACTTCCATTACCAGAAGGCGCTGCAGAAGATGCAAAACCAGAAGAAATTGAGGTTGACGATATCATCAATAATACAACGCCAGCTTGGACAAAATCTCCATCAGAATTATCAGACGAAGATTACCTAAGTTTTTACCGAGAATTGTATCCAATGCAATTTGATGAGCCGTTGTTTCACATTCATTTAAATGTTGATTATCCATTTAATTTAACAGGAATTTTATTCTTTCCAAAATTAGGAAACAACATCAATATTGATAAAGACAGAATCCAATTATACCAAAATCAAGTGTTTGTAACAGACGAAGTAAAAGGAATTGTTCCTGATTTCTTGATGTTATTACGCGGTGTTATAGATTCTCCGGATATTCCTTTAAATGTTTCGCGTTCGTATTTACAAGCTGATGGTGCAGTTAAGAAAATTTCTGCGCATATCACGAAAAAAGTTGCAGATAAAATGGCGGCTTTATTCAATACAAATCGCGAAGATTATGAACAAAAATGGAATGATATTAAAGTTGTAATCGAATATGGAATGATTTCGGAAGATAAATTCTTCGAGAAATCTGACAAATTTGCATTGTATCCAACTGTTGACGGAAAATATTTTACGTGGAATGAATTGACTGAAACAATTACGCCAAATCAAACCAACAAAGACGGTAAATTAGTTGTTCTTTATACTTCTGATATTGATGGACAAGATCAATACATACAAATTGCGAGAGAAAAGGGTTACGAAGTAATTTTATTAGATTCTCCGATTTCTTCTCACTTGATCCAGAAATTAGAATCAACAAAAGAAAATGTAACATTTGTACGTGTTGATGCAGATCATATCAATAATTTAATTGAAAAAGATGATGTTAAGATTTCTAAACTTTCTGAAGAAGAAAAAACGAAATTATCTACAGAAATCACAGCGGCTATCGATAATAAATCGTACACTGTACAATTAGAAGATTTATCTGCAACAGATGCGCCATTTATCATCACGCAATCAGAATTTATGCGTCGTATGAAAGACATGCAAGCTTCTGGTGGAGCGGGAATGTTTGGTATGGGTAATTTCCCAGAAATGTACAATGTTGTTGTTAACTCTAATTCAGATTTGGCTTCAGAAATTTTATCAAAAGAGTCAAAAGAGGATAAAACAGAATTAATAACACAAGCTTTAGATTTAGCGAAATTATCGCAAGGTTTGTTAAAAGGTAAAGAGTTGACAAACTTTATTAATAGAAGTTTTAAAAACATAAAATAATCTCAGAACACCTAGTTCTAGTGTTATGAAACTAAAAATCCAGCTCAAACGAGCTGGATTTTTTATTTAAGCTTAAACCATATTGATGTGTTAAACTTTTAAAATTAATCCATATAAATTTGCAAAACATGATTTTTGTCATTAATTTTACTACAAGGAATTAATGATTATTCGTTCTCTTCTTTAAAATAGTTTAGTTGTTTTAAAACAGAACATTTAAAATTAATAATTGTTTTCCGTTATAAATAACGAAATTTTTAAGCCGAAAAAATTTTCATGTAAAGGTGAAAATTAAAGAATCATTATCAAAAATTTCGGGAAGGATTTCAAGTAATTGAAATCCTTTTTTACCCAGAAGTTCTTTTAAATTGATGTTGCTCTTTTATACTATCATACATTTAAGTTTTAATAGATTTTTCAATTTATCCTAAACATATACAAGAGCTTTTAGTTTATAATTATATAAGATTTGTTCTTCATTATAACATCCATAATTCATTTTTAGAATTATATCAATTAAAAAAAGAACAATTAACAAAGGAATTATTCGAATGAAAGAATTTTACTTTGGGAAGGATTTCAAGCAATTGAAATCCTTTTTTTATTGTATAAAACAAAAAAAGAGAGGCTAATTAGCCTCTCTTTTAATATGTACGAGAATATTTTATTATTCTTGTGATACAATTTTAGCAGATAAAAACTCACGATTCATACGTGCGATATTATCTAAAGAAATTCCTTTAGGACATTCAACTTCACAAGCACCAGTGTTTGTACAGTTTCCAAATCCTTCTAAATCCATTTGTGCAACCATTTTCTGTGCACGACGTGAACCTTCGATTTGACCTTGTGGTAACAATGCGAATTGAGAAACTTTAGCTCCAACAAATAACATTGCAGATCCATTTTTACATGTTGCTACACAAGCTCCACATCCAATACAAGTTGCTGAATCAAAAGCATCGTCAGCATCTTTTTTGTTTACAGGAATGTTGTTTGCGTCTACAGTAAGTCCAGATGTGTTTACAGAAATGTAAGCACCTGCTTGTTGAATACGGTCAAAAGATGAACGGTCTACAATTAAATCTTTAATTACTGGGAATGCTGCAGATCTCCATGGTTCGATATAAATCGTTTCACCATCCTTGAACTTACGCATGTGTAATTGACAAGTTGTAACTCCTCTATCTGGTCCATGTGCTTCACCGTTGATAAATAAAGAACACATACCGCAAATACCTTCACGACAATCGTGGTCGAATGCAACTGGCTCTTTTCCTTCCTCTACTAATTGCTCATTTAGTAAATCAAGCATTTCTAAGAAAGAAGAATCAGTAGAAACATCTTTTAAGGAATATGTTTCCATGTTTCCTTGAGCATTAGCGTTTTTTTGACGCCAAATTTTCAGCGTTACGCTGATTGTTTTTGATGATGCCATAATTCTATATGATATTTTGACATTTTGCTTGATTTTAATTCATCAAGCAAAATGATTTTATTATTTATAACTACGAGTTTTAAGCTCGATATATTTGTAATTTAACTCCTCTTTGTGTAACACTTCTGTGTTGATGTCGTCATTTTTATATTCCCATGCAGCAACATAAGTAAAGTTTTCATCATCACGCATAGCTTCTCCTTCTTCTGTTTGATACTCTTCGCGGAAGTGACCACCACAAGATTCGTTACGGTTAAGTGCGTCAATAGCCATTAATTGTCCTAATTCTAGGAAATCAGCTACACGACCAGCTTTTTCTAACTCAGTATTCATTTCGTTAGCATCACCTGGTACTTTAACATCACGGTAAAATTCTTCGCGTAATGCAGCAATATCTGCAATAGCTTGTTTTAAACCTTCTGCGTTACGCGCCATACCTACTTGATTCCACATAATGATACCTAAACGTTTGTGGAAACTATCTACAGTTTTAGTTCCATTATTGCTTAAGAAATGTTGAATTTGTTCTTTTACAGCTTTCTCAGCAGTTTCAAATTCTGGAGTATCAGTAGGAATTTTACCTGTACGGATATCTGCAGATAAATAATCAGCAATTGTGTACGGTAAAACGAAGTAACCATCTGCTAAACCTTGCATTAATGCTGAGGCTCCTAAACGGTTTGCACCGTGATCAGAGAAGTTAGCTTCACCAGCTACGAAACAACCTGGTATTGTAGACATTAAGTTATAATCAACCCAAACACCACCCATTGTATAGTGAATTGCTGGATAGATACGCATTGGATTTTCGTATGGATTTTCATCTGTAATTTTGTAATACATTTGAAATAAGTTACCATATTTCTCTTCAATCCATTTTTTACCTAATTTCTCGATTACTACATCTGATGGATTTTGGTCTCCGTTAGCAAAAGCTACTTCGCGACCTTTTTTCATAATCTCATCTGTAAAATCTAAGTAAACTCCTTCTCCTGTTTCGTTAGCTTCGATACCGTAACCAGCGTCACAACGCTCTTTTGCTGCACGAGATGCAACGTCACGAGGTACTAAGTTACCAAATGCAGGATAACGTCTTTCTAAGTAATAATCTCTATCTTCTTCTTTGATATCAACTGCTTTTTTCTTACCAGCACGAATTGCTTCTGCGTCTTCTTTCTTTTTAGGAACCCAGATACGACCCGAGTTACGTAAAGATTCTGACATCAAAGTTAATTTTGATTGATTTGTTCCGTGAATTGGAATACACGTTGGGTGAATTTGAACATAACAAGGATTTGCAAAGTAAGCTCCTTTCTTGTGGATTTTCCATGCAGCTGTTACGTTAGATCCCATTGCGTTAGAAGATAAGAAGTAAACGTTTCCGTAACCTCCAGTAGCAATAACTACTGCGTGTGCAGAATGTCTTTCTATTTCTCCTGTTACCAAGTTACGTGCAATAATTCCACGAGCTTTTCCATCAACAATCACTAATTCTAACATTTCGTGACGGTTATACATTTGGATATGCCCTAAGTGGATTTGGTGATTCATTGCTGAATATGCACCTAATAATAATTGTTGTCCTGTTTGACCTTTCGCATAGAAAGTACGAGATACTTGTACTCCACCAAAAGAACGGTTATCTAACAATCCACCATAATCACGTGCAAAAGGAACACCTTGCATTACACATTGATCGATAATGTTACCAGAAACTTCTGCTAAACGGTAAACGTTAGACTCACGAGCACGGTAATCACCACCTTTGATAGTATCGTAAAACAAACGGTAGATAGAATCATTATCTCCTTTATAATTTTTTGCAGCATTAATACCACCTTGCGCAGCAATAGAGTGTGCACGACGTGGAGAATCTTGGTAACAAAATGCTTTTACTTTGTATCCTAATTCTGCTAATGTAGCAGCCGCAGAACCTCCAGCTAAACCAGTACCAACAACAATAACATCAATTTTATCACGGTTATTAGGAGCAACTAAGTTTAAGTGTGCTTTGTGTTCGCTCCATTGTTTTGCGATATCTCCTTCTGGAGATCTTGAATCTAATATACTCATTTCTTGATATTATTTAATTATTTAACAAAAAAATGGTAAACAGCAATGATGATGAAACCAGCTGGAATAATAATTGAATACCATTTTCCGAAACCTACAATAAAAGGTGTGTATTTGCTGTGTTTTGCACCAATAGATTGGAATGCCGAAGCAAAACCGTGCTGTAAGTGTAAAGACAAAAATACGAAACCAACAATGTAAATTACTAATCTTACAAAGCTTAAAGCACCTTCTAAAGTGAAAACGTGATTTAAGTGATCCATAAAATAGTTCCCTTGACCAAAATTAGCTGCTGGAGCAATGTAATGATCTACGATAGTTGGAACCCAAAAATCATATAGGTGTAATAATAAGAAAACTAAGATTACTAATCCTGAAATAACCATGTTTCTTGACATCCAAGTTGCGTTAGCTGCACCATTGTACTTTTGGTATGCAACAGGACCACGCGCTTTTTTGTTTTGTAATTCTAATACAAACCCCATTATAAAGTGGTAACAAACACCAATTAATAAGATAGGTTGCATTACATATTGAATAAGTGGGTTGTAACTCATGAAGGCCGAAACTTCATTGAACCCTTCGGGACTAATAACTGATAATGCATTAATCACGAAATGTTGTAATAAGAACACGATTAAAAATAAGGCTGATAAAGCCATCGCGAACTTCTTACCAATCGACGATTTTAGTAATGATTCATTTGCCATAAAGCAATACGTTTAATTTTTTAGATATTTCTACAAATTTAATCAACACCGCGCTCTATTCACAATGAATTATATCATTTCGTTAACACTTTTAGCTAGTTTAGAATGATTCTTAGCTTAAACCGTTAAAAATTTTAACTTTTTTTAAGAAACTATTGTGTATCGTTTTTTAAATAGTTAAACTTGCATCAGAAAAGTAGAATAACTTTTCATAGGTTTAAGTTAGTTAGGTTAATCCTCTTATAGTTTTATAAGAGGATTTTTTTATTTTTTGTAACATTTTGTACTTTTCTACTACATATAAATTACAAAAAAGAAATTTGGATAGTAAAGCAAACATATTTACCGAATTAGTCGAAAAAAATCAGGGTATTATTCATAAAGTTTGCCGTATTTATACGGATGACAAGGATTCTCATGACGATTTATTTCAGGAAATTGTTTTACAATTATGGCGCTCATACGACTCATTCAAAGGCGATTCAAAATTTAGCACTTGGATGTATCGCGTTGGTTTAAACACTGCAATTACCTTAATTCGCAAAAAAACCAAAACACGCGAAACCGATTATATCGAAGATCAATTTATACACATCAAATCCGATGACAAAGACGAAGTTTTAGAAGAACGTATTACACTATTATATGCTGCAATTCGTTTTTTGAATGATGTAGAACGTGCATTGGTACTACTTTTTTTAGAAGATTTACCTTACAGAGATATCGCAGAAACTTTAGGAATTTCTGAAGTAAATGCACGTGTAAAAATGAATCGTGTTAAAGTGAAATTAAAAGAAATAATGTCTAAAATGGAACAATAATGGAGTTAGATGACTTAAAATCAATTTGGGGTTCTATCAAGGAAGAAGAAAAATTTGACCAAAATCAGATTTTTCAAATGTTAAAAAAGAAATCATCAACAACAATAAAATGGTTATTTATTTTCACATTTTGTGAATTTATCCTTTTTATTGGTTACAATTTATATATTTTAATTTCGGGTAAAAGTTTATTTGCAAACGAAGTTAAAACGCTTGTTGAGCAAAAAACAATCAATAATTACGAAATCGCTTCAGTTTTAGGAATCGTGATCACGTTTGGATTTTTGGTAATGGCTTTTCGCTATTTTAAAAAGATAGATCTTAATCAATCTGTTGTCGATTTAATGAAAAATATTATTTCGTTTCGTCGCTTGGTTAACCTTTTTATACTTTTTACAGTTTTAAGTTTAATCATATCTTCAGCTCCATTTTATTACGAATTAGGACAATCTATTTACCTTGCAAAACATGCAAATGACATAAAACCACTTGTAGAAAACGCAAGTATTTATGGTTGGATTGCGATTATTACGGCTATTGCATTTATTATAATTATCGGAACTATTTATTATGGAATAATTTACTTTCTATTTTTAAGAAAACTTCAACAAAATCTGAAGGAACTAAGAGAAATCAAATAAAAGTTATAATTTTGTTTAACGAATGAAAAAATTTATCCAATATCTAATGCTTACGATTTCACTGTTTATGACGGTGTATCAATCTGCGCATATATTGGATCATGCACTAAACAAAGAGCACAAAGAATTAAAAGATAAATATTCAGTTGCACACGACCACAATTGTACAGTTTGTCATTTTAATTCTCAATTTATCGAAAATAATTCTGAAATAGCATTATTTGAATGGACGAAATCTTTCATCCAAAAAGATAAAACTTTATACACTACACATGTAAGACAAACAGTTTTACTTACCCACAAAAGTCTACGAGCACCGCCCTACTCTATTTAATTTCAGGAAAAACTACGTGTTATTTTTTTTAACGTTATTAAATTATTGTATTTATGTCTATCAACATAAAATGCAGTGTTATCGCTACATTAATTTGTGGAACTGCATTTGCTCAAACTGTTTTTGAAGGTCAAGTAACCGATAAAAATCAAAAACCAATTCCTTTTGCTACCGTTTATTTCGACAAGCAAGAATATCATTCTGATGCGGAAGGAAAATTTAAAATAGAAAATCTAGAAAAAGGGAAATATCAAATTGAAATTGACGAACAAGGCTACGAACCTTTTTCTCAAAATATTACTTTTGATACCAAACAAAATTTTGTTTTTAATTTAACAGCTCACACCTCTTTTGATTTAGATGAAGTGACTGTTTTAGGACATCATCACGATTTTACAACCGCAAATGTAGAGCGCGTTGATCAATCTTATATTCAAGAAAATTATGCTGGATCTTTAGCAAAATCCCTCGAAAATATTGCAGGAGTTAATGCATCTGGAATCGGATCTTCTACCTCAAAACCAATAATTCGTGGTTTAGGATTTAACCGATTAATTGTTGCAGAAAACGGTGTAAAACAAGAAGGACAACAATGGGGAGCCGATCATGGTTTAGAAATTGACGCTCTAAATGTAGAAGATATTGAAGTAATAAAAGGTCCTGCAGCTTTAGAATACGGAAACGAAGCTATTGCTGGTGTTATCAAAATTAATAACAATAATTTACCTGCAAAACATTCGATTTCTGGCGAAACAAAAGCGCTTTATCAATCTATAAATGATAATTATGGAATCGGATTTAATTTGAAAGCCCGTGGCGATAAATTCTTTTATAAAATAAAAGGCTCTTATTCTGATTATGCCGATTATCGCACAACAACAGATCGTATTTATTACTTAAATCGCTATCTGCCAATTTACAATAAACGTGTAAAAAACACGGCTGGACGAGATGTAAATGCAGAAATACAAGCGGGTTATGTAGGCGAAAAATTTCGTTCTATTTTAACGATTTCTAATGTAAATCAAAAGGTTGGTTTTTTTCCAGGATCTCATGGAATTCCGTCTGTAGAACGTTTACAAGATGATGGAAATTATAGAAATATCGAATTTCCGTATCAAAAAGTAAATCATTTTAAAGTTATTTCTGAAAACGAATTTCGTTTAAATACAAAAGATATTTTTAAGCTTGTAACGAGTTTTCAAAACAACAGAAGACAGGAAATGAGCGCTTTTCATACGCATTATGCAAATCAACAAGCGCCAGAAAAAAATCCAAATACCGAGTTAGATTTTGATTTATCTACGTATGACACGCAATTAAAATTTGAACATAATCACAATAAAAATTTTAAAACAATTATTGGTGCGCAAGCACAATTACAAACGAACAATATTGCAGGATACAACTATCTTTTACCGCAATATGATCGAAATATTTTTAGTGGATTTTTAATCGAAGAATTTAAACAAAATAACCGTTGGAAAGTGACTGCTGGTCTACGTTACGATTATTCTACATTTAAATCCGAAGGTTATTTTGACCAATTTTTATATGATTATTTAGTCGAGAAAGGAAATTCAGCTGGTATCGCTGATTATTACGCCAATAGAAGCAAAACAATTAACCGAAATTTCAGCAATTTAAACGCAATGGTTGGAACAACTTTTCAGCCAAATGATTTGTGGGATTTTAATCTAAATATCGGAACTAATTTCCGTTTACCAACAGCTATAGAACTAGGTTCTAACGGAATTCATCACGGTAGTTTTAGACACGAACGTGGCGATGAAAATTTGGATGTAGAAAAAGGAATTGCTTTTGATTTTAAAACCGTTTTTCATAAAAATGACTGGGATATTTCGGTAAGTCCGTACGCATATTATTTTAGCAATTATATTTTCTTAAAACCATCTGGTCAATTTTCTATTTTGCCACATGGCGGTCAAATTTATCAATATACGCAAAGCAAAGCCTTGTTAACTGGTTTTGAATTTGAGGTTCGTAAAAAAATCAACGAAAATTTTGATGCAAATCTTGTTTACGAATATTTGTACAATCGTCAATTAACAGAAAATAATAAATTAGGTTATTATTTACCTTTTACGCCTGCTAATAATTTGTTTGGACAACTAAATTATAAAGTGATAGAACCTGCTGGATTCTTAACAAATATCAGTTTTTTCGCGAATGGAAAATATACTTTTGAGCAAGATAAAATTGCACAAAATGAAGATATTACACCTTCTTATTTTTTAGTCGGAATTGGCGGAAAAACGCAAATAAAATTCAACAATTTTAAAGCAGATTTAAGTATTCAAGTTTCTAATTTACTGAACAAAAATTACTACAATCACACCAGTTTTTATCGTGCTTTGCAATTACCAGAACAAGCCCGAAATATACAAGTGATGCTAGGAATACCGTTCGGAAAATAGTTGATTGATGAAAAAGTATAATCCAATTTTTGGACTATTCTTTGGATTTATCATCTTTTCTATCCAGATTTTTAACCAACTTCACTTTTCTTTAATTGATCATTCGGAAACTATTTCCTATCAAAAGAAAGAAGTTATTCATCATCAATGTCATCATTTTACGTTTTACAATGTTTTTATTGATACGCATGATGAACCAAAAATCGAACAAAATGAAGAAGATAATTTTCAGAGAAAGGAAAGTCTAAATTGTATAGAAAACATTGTTTTTTCTACAATCGAGCTAAATTTTACGCGTGGTCCGCCATCTAATAATGATACAACAGATTTATCAACCCAAATCTAAAAACATCATTATTATTCAAATTATAAAATTTAAAAACATGAAAAATTCAATCTTAAAATATACATTCGTTTCAATCGCCGCATTATTTATTTCATCTTGTTCTGATGACGATACTACATTAGATACAACAAAACCCGAAATAAATCTGATTTCGCCAAAAGATGATGCACATTTTCATTTAGGTGATGATGTTTTAATCGAGGCAATTTTGAAAGATGAAACTGAATTAAGTACCGTTAAAGTAGAAATACATTCGGCTTCGGACGGACATCAGCATAAAACAGCGGATGTAAACTGGGAATATGACGCGGAAATTGCAATACCCGCAGGCACTAAAGAATACACATTAAGTCATAAAGTAACAATTCCGGCAGAAGGAATAAAAGATGGTCATTATCATTTAGGATTATTTTTAATTGATAAAGCTGGAAACCAAACGCAAACTTTTATCGAAATCGATGTAGTAGATGAAAATCACGAACATTAATATAAATCATTGTTAAATGCCTGAAAATTTCAGGCATTTTTTTATGTTCATTGTTAAAAGAATGTTATTTTAGCACTCCTCAACAAAATCAATTATAAAAAAATGATTGCAATAGCAGATAGCGGTTCTACGAAAACGGATTGGGTTATTTTAGGAGATGACTTGAATGAAGTTTTAAGAACAAATACAATAGGTTTTAACCCTTATTTTGTTTCTGATGAAGATATTTATACAGAATTACAGCAAAACGAAGATTTTAAACCAATTGTACAAGATATAACTAAAGTATTTTTTTACGGAGCAGGAACTTCTAGCGAAGCAATGCACGAAGTTGTAAAAAAAGGATTACAAGCCTTTTTTACAAATGCAGAATTTGTAATCGATCATGACTTACTTGCTGCTTGTTATGCGTCATACATGGGAAAACCAGCAATGGTTTGTATCCTAGGAACGGGCTCTAACTCATGTTATTTTGACGGAGAAACAATGCGCGAAGAAACAAAATCATTAGCGTATATTTTAGGTGACGAAGGTTCTGGAAATGATTTAGGAAAAAGAATTTTAAGAGCTTTTTTTACTAAAAAAATGCCTCCTCATTTGGCAAAAGCATTTGATGATTACTACAAATTGAGCGTTGATGAATTAAACAAAAATGTTTATCAAAATAAATTTGCGAATACGTATTTAGCTTCTTTCAATAAATTTGTGGTTGAACATAAAAACGATCCATTTATTCAGAAAATTATTTATGATGCAATGTCTTCGTTTATTGAATATCAAATTTTACCTTACGAAGAAGCACGTCATTCAGAATTAAATTTTATTGGTTCTATCGCTCATATTTACGAAGATGTAATACGTTCGGCAGCCGCACAATATCACTTAACAGTAGGTCATATTATTCGTAAACCGATTGATAATGTGGTTGATTATCACAAAAAATATTTAATTAATAAATAGAAAATGAATCAACCCAAAATTGCTGTTATATCTTACAATACGCCACATCGTAAAACGCAAGATGTTTTGAATGGATTGAAAGCAAAAGGTTACAAAAATGTACATGTTTTTGCTTTGCCTTTTGTGCAGCGCGAAAATCCTTTCAAACCAATCTATCAGCATCGTCCAAGTAAATCGATAGAAGTTGAACCGATTGATTTTTGTCAAAATTTTGATTATGCTTTTGATTTAACAACAGCTGATAGTTTGAACAATCAATTAAACGATTTTCAGGCAGATTATGTGATTATAGCTGGCGCAGGTTTATTACCTGATGAGTTAGTCGAGAATCATAAAATAATCAATACGCATCCTGGTTTTTTACCTTTAACACGTGGTTTAGATTCGCTAAAATGGGCAATTACGAAAGGTGTAGAAATTGGTGTAACAACACATTTTGTAGACACAGAAGCCGATGCAGGTTTTTTGATTGAACAAAAACGTGTAGCTGTTTATAATAATGATACGTTTCATTCGGTTGCTTATCGACAATATGAAATTGAAATTGAAATGTTGGTTAATTCGATAGAATTAATTCCGACTCTTTCTCATTTCAAGTCGCTTTCTTCAAACGAATTTGAAGCAACTCGCAGAATGCCAAAAGCCATCGAAGAAAATTTGATGCAAGCATTTGAAACTTATAAACAACAATTTAAAGTCGATTAAAATCATTTATATCTCATAAAAAAAGACCAACTTAAGTTGGTCTTTTTTAGTTTTATATTAAATTTAATTATAATTCTCTCGCTAATAATTCGTCACCTTTTCGTTTAATTTTCTTAAAAACTCGGTAACAACCATACAAAATAACAACAGCAATTATAAAAGCCAATGGTGCAAGAACAATAGCCGTGATACTTAAAACTGTAGAACTTAAAGTTTCTCCTGTATTCACTAAAAAATTTCCAGCTCCTGCCGTTGTAGTCGTCGAAACGGCTCGTGCAGCAGCTGTAGTACCGCTAATTGCAGCCGCAGTTCCTCCTCCAGCAATAATTGCCAAAGCCCATGTTGCAACTTCATTCATTTCGGGCATTGTAATTCCCACCGCAATTGTACCAGCCACACCTGCTAACGGAACAGCAATCGTATCTAGCATATTATCTATAAGTGGAATATAATACGCGCCAATTTCTACCAACATTGCAACACCTAACGTTATTAGCGCTGGTGTACTCCCAATCCACAACCAACTTTCATCTAAATTAATAAAACTACCTCCAAGTTTTACAGCTAAACTTAAAACAAATAAGGGTAAAAAGATCCTGAAACCTGCGGCAGCTGCCAAACCAATTCCCAAGAAAAGGGAAAAAATAGTTGAAATTGACAATAAATCATTCATAGTCTGTTGTTGTAAATGGTTCTAATCGTATAAATATAATGATAAAAAAAAATAAAAATTTTATTATTTTTTCTTTCCTTTGCATCCGATTTAAAGAAAGCAAAGTACTGTAAAGTACTTTTTTTATGTACAATAAACACTAAATGTCTGTATTACATCTAAATAATCGATTAAAAACTCTATCAATTATAAATTGGTCGAGTATTATTCGTTTTCTTAAAAGTCAACCAACCAATAATACTACATTGACACAACAAAAATCATTCGCAAATCGCTAATTTTTTATTTTAGATTCTGATATGAAACGAGTATATTTAAGAAATTTTTTCAAGGGATCTTGCAATGAAATCAATTAAGGAAAATAAGAAAAACAAGAAAAAGAACATGCTAGTAATTGGTATTGCAGGAGGAACTGGTTCTGGAAAGACAACGGTTGTACATAATATTTTACGTGATTTAAACGCAGAAAGCGTTATCGTAATTTCACAAGATAATTATTATAAAGATCAACCAGAATTATCTTTTGAAGAACGTTCAAAAATTAATTTTGATCATCCAAGATCAATTGATTTTGAATTATTGAAAGAACATGTTGCTGCTCTAAAAAATGGAGAGTCTGTTTCGCAACCTGTCTATTCGTTTATTACGCATAGCCGTCAAGATGAAACAATTTTAACGCATCCACAATCTGTCATTATTGTCGAAGGTATTTTAGTTTTGACTGATGCAGATTTACGCGAATTGTTTGATGTAAAAATCTTTGTACATGCAGATTCTGACGAGCGTCTTATTCGCCGTGTTCGCCGTGATATACAAGAAAGAGGTCGTGATTTGGATGAAGTTTTAACACGTTATCAAAAAACATTAAAACCTATGCATCAGCAATTTATAGAACCTTCTAAAAATTATGCAGACATTATTATTCCGAATATGAAGAAGAAAAATTCTGTCGCAATCAAAGTTTTATCAACTGTAATTAAAGAAAAATTGAACTCTAAAACTACCGTATAATGAAAGATAAGTCGGAAGAAATATTGGATGAAGAGCTTACGCCAAAGAAAAAAATAATGGATACACGTGTTGTAAAATTTGTGTGGAATCGTTATTTTATTTTGACAATTGCATTTGCTGTTTGGATGTTTTTTTTCGACCAAAATTCTTTTTTTGTACACCGTGAGTTAGATAAACAAATTCAACTTTTAGAAGTTGATGAATCTTATTTTCAGGAACATTTAAATACCGAAACTGAAAAATTAGATCAACTTAACAGTAATCCTGCCGAAATAGAGCGAATTGCAAGAGAAAACCATTTCTTGAAAAAAGATGATGAAGATATTTTTATCATTGAACAAGAAAAAGTAAAAAAGCCACAAAAAAAGGACAATGAGTAAATTATTTGAGAATTTTGACATAATTTCTGACAAAGAATGGAAAAATAAAGTTCAGGTTGAACTAAAAGGTTTAGAATATAATGAAACATTGGTTTGGGGAACAAATGATCACATTAACGTGAAACCATTGTATACAAAAGATGATGTTGATTATTCTGCAATTCAACCTTTGCCAAGAAGTACAAAAGATTGGAAAATTATCTCAAAATACACCGGAAATATCAACCAAGATTACAGCTTTTTATACGGTTATTTAATTCCTCAGAAAAGTTTTAATGAAAAGATTGAACTTCCTCATTACTTAGATTTATTTATTCAATTTGATGGCTCTACTGATTTAAAATCGTTAGAAAATATTCCGAATCTTAAATATTTAGATTTAGATATTTATGGTTATTTGGCTCAGAATGGATTATGGCAAAATGACTCAAAAGCAGCTTCTAAAGAATTGGTAAAAGAAGTTTTAGAATTAAAAAATTTCGAAAAAGTTATTTCAATTCAAGCAGATGTTTACCAAAATGCAGGTGCAAATCACGTGCAACAACTTGCGATTACATTGGCGCATGCAGTAGAATATTTAGAAACTTTTGGAGCTGATATTGCCGATAAAATCTATTTTAAATTTGCTGTCGGAAGTAATTATTTCTTCGAAGTTGCAAAATTAAGAGCTTTCCGCTTTTTATGGAAAATGATTTTAGAGCAATATAATAAAGAAAGTGAAGCCTTTATATTTACTACAACGTCTGATCGAAATAAATCTAAATTAGATATTTACAACAACGTTATTCGTACAACTTTAGAATCGTCTGCTGCCGTTTTTGGTGCAAGCGACGCTGTATTTGTAGGTTCGTATGACGAAGTAAATAATGAAACTGATTTTGGTTTAGAATTAGCTGCAAAACAACAATTATTGTTGCAAAAAGAGTCTTATTTAAATCAATTTTCTGATCCTGCTGCTGGTTCTTTTTACATTGAAAGCTTAACAAATCAATTGGCTGAAAATGCATTAGAATTGTTCAAAACAATACAAAATGTTGGTGGATTTGTAAGAGCATTAGAAAATGAAACGTTACAAGATTTTATTTATTCTAGCGCTAAGAAAGAACAAAAGGATTTTGATGAGCAAATCATCAAATTAATTGGTGTAAATAAATACAGAAACGAAGCAGATGTAATTGAAAAATTACCAAAAGAAAAGATTATAAAACAAGCACTTTTCGTTCCGATAGTTCCTACTCGTTTAGCCGAAAAAGAAGAAAAAAAGTAATATATTATCCTGATTATTTAAAATAAAAATCAATCGATTTTATATAGAAAAGGCTTCCAATTGGAAGCCTTTTTTTATGCAAAAAATATATAAACGAGTACCTTTGTTAAAATTTTTCGAGATGAAAGTTATTCCCTTGCTAGAAGGAGTTTATGAAGTGAGTTTAAAAAAAGATTTTCATTATGTAAGTCCAGATTTAATTGATGGTAAACCAACGGAAGGTTATTATTTAATTGTTCGACCATTTTTGGTGCAAATTGGTGATGAAAATATTTTGATTGATGCAGGATATGGCGGCGAAGAAGAATGTGAACCAATTTTGATAAAGAAATTAAGAGAAAATGGACTTAATTCTACAGCAATTTCAAAGGTTTTGATTTCGCATCTACACAAAGATCACATCAACGGAATAGGAACTTGGATTGGCGAAGAATTTGTATGTAATTTTCCGAATGCACAGATTTATATTCAACAAAAAGAATACGATTATGCGATTGCTCAAACCAATAATTCATACAATTATGAACGATTAGAAAAGTTAAAAAACTTTAAAAATATTGTTTGGATGAATGAAAATGAAGGTGATATTTCAGAAAATATTCATTTTGAAATGACGGGCGGACATGTTCCTTTTCAACAAGTTTTCTGGATAAAAAATAACGATGAAACCGTTTTTTATGGTGCAGATAATTTACCTCAACTAAATTATTTAAAATATCATGCCGCTTTCAAAAATGATGTTGATGGACATAAAGCAATGGAAGATCGTTTGCGATGGGAAGAACAAGCCAAAAACGAATATTGGAAAATATTATTTTATCACGGAAAACGTACAGATATAAAACAGTTTTAATCAATCATAACATAAAAAAAATCCACTCAATTGAGTGGATTTTTTTTATTTATAACAATATCATCGCTTGTATTGTAAACATACCATCTGATTTTTTGGATTGATCAAAAGCATGTTGATATTCGACCGAAATTTTAGCATTTTGCCCATCAATATACCAGTTCCCTCCTACTTTAAATTCTTTTACAGGCTCTATCAAACCTTTAAAATCACGGTGTGAATATCCAACATAAGGTTGAATACGATTTCTGAATTTAGACTCACCATCTTTTATATTTTTAGGCAATAAATAGCCTACATGACCAGAAAATTGATTTCCATCTCCAACCACATTTCCTTGTAAATATTTTTCGCCCATATCCGAATTTTGATATTTCGCATAAGCCGTTATAGATGAATTTTTACCAATCGGTGTATCATAAAAAGCATCAACTGCAAAATGTGTCACATCTTCTCCAATTAAGTTTTCAGCATTATCTTTTCTGACAATTGCATTACTTTGATTAAAGAAACCAGCACCAATATTAAAAACCTTTTTTGCGCCTAAATATGTACCCACGCGATACGGAAGAACATTAGATTCTTGATCCAAGAATTGATAATCAAAATAACCCGAAATCGCATATTTTCCTTCTCCAAGAATTGCTTTACCTAAGTATTTTTCTTGTCCATTTTGCAGTTCAGTTGTTGCATTACCATCCAATGTATTTGTAATGGCATCGCTTAATGCTAAACGATAATTTAACTTACCAATTCTACCTTTTGCAAATATCCCTAAATGGTTTGTAAATTGATCAGATAATCCAAGTGTAGACCAGTCTGCACGATTATTATCTAATGTTAACATATTAATAGACCCTTGCCCATTTCCTCGCGAAATTCCACCAAAATTATGCACTCCAGCACCAATCGCTAAATTATCTGTTACTTTATATTGTAAAAACATTTCGTGCAGAAAAAATGTAACATCTGTACTTTTTCCCATCGGAGAAAGATTGTTATCATAAATTCCATTTGCACCAAAATGCGTTAAGATCATAAATCGATCGTTAATTTGAGAATAAGCCAAAACACGCGCTCTTTTGATAGAAAAACCGTCATTTACATTTTTACCTTCATAATCTTGAAACCAAGTTTGTCCCCATAAAATGAATCGAATGTATTTATTTCCTTCAGGATTTAATTTAACAACTAAACCTCCATCATATTCTGAGGCATATTGTGCGTTTAAGTCTGAAATTCCAATTGTTATAAGTAGAGTTATAGCTCCTAAAAATTTTTTCATCTGTTAAATAAATGGTGTTACTTGTACATTATATTGTCGTTTGAAGTAGGTTTTCGGCAAAAAAATATTCGACTAAAATAATGATTTATATGGAATTATTACTCTTTTTGATAAAATAATCCATATTTATCTTATTCACACTAATTATACACCACTGAAATATAATTCCTTATCATTTTTAAAATAAAATCTTATCTATAAATTGAAAAGGACAAATGAATAATAGAGAAGCTTCAACAAATAAAAGTGAATCATAAAAATTTCCGAATAACAATTATTGACTTAATAATCAATTTGTTAAATTTAAAATTTTAACAAATTTTGGTATAATTTATGGAATTTAATAAAGTCTAAATCGAAACATTATGAAAAAAATTATTTTAGCAATTATTGCGATTCCATTTTCAATGATTGCATTCGGACAAGACGTTACAACTCCTCAAACTTCTGCAAATGTTGGTTCTACGCCAATCAAAGAAGGTAATTGGTTAGTTGGTGGTTCTATCGGTTCTTTAGGATATTCTTTTGAAGGAGAAAACTTTAACATTAACTTGAGCCCACAAGCTGGATATTTTATTTCTGATGGATTTGCTGTTGGTTTAACAACTGGATTTGGTTTACAAACGGTAAAAGATCACGACAATATTTATCAATATAAATTAATGCCTTTTGCTCGTTATTATTTCCCTGAAGGAGCAAGTTCTACGGGACGCTTTTTTGGACAAGGAGAAGTTGGTATAACTGGAGCTAAATCTGGTGGTGTTTCTGACACATCTTTTGGATTTGGTGTAAATGCTGGATATGCACATTTTATCACAAGAAATGTTGCGTTAGAAGGTATGTTAGGTTACAATTACTCAAAATCTAATTTAGCAAATGCTGAAGCACAAAACGGATTAGGTTTGGCTGTAGGTCTTCAAATTTATTTAGGACACAAATAACTATATAACAACAATTTTAAAAACGATACAATCGATAAAGTTGTATCGTTTTTTTAATGATTTAAATTTTTAAAATTTAAATATTTATTTCTTTGTCAATCTACTCAATGTTTCTCTAGAAACACCAAGATATTGGGCAATCATGGTTTTAGAAACACGCTGAAAAAGTGCTGGATATTGATGCAATAACAACTCATATTTTTCTTTGGCTGAATTTTTCATCATCGATAAAACTCTTTTTTGTAATGCAACATAACCCGAAAATGCTTTTTCACCATGAAAAATATACATTTTAGGAACAGCTTCGCACATTTTTTTTCGGTCTTCAAAACTAAGTTCTAATACAAAACAATCTTCTAAAGCTTGTACACAAACATTTCCTTTTGTTTCTTTTACTAATGCAGGATAATCCGAAATCCACCAATTTTCCATTGCAAATTGAATGATATATTCTTTACCAAGCTCATCCTCTGTAAATGCTTTTAAACAACCTTTTACAACCAAAAATTCGGACGTAATAATTTGTCCAGCTTCTATAAGTAATTCCTTTTTATTTACTTCTACAGGCGAATAATACGGTAATATTGTTTGAAATTCTTCATCAGTTAAAGCTACAATATCCTCAATATGTTGACGTAAAAAAATAGCGTATTCCATTTCTCAAAGTTAAGAAATGAAATACGCTATTATTAATATATTTAAAAAATTATTTACTCAATGCAACTTTCATTGCTTCCCCAACTGCCTTGGCAGATTGCGGATTTTGTCCTGTTATTAAACGCTGATCAACCGTAACATGAATTTCCCAAGGAGCAGATTTTTCATAAACTCCGCCTTGTGATTTTAATTTATCTTCTAAAAGAAAAGGAACAACATTCGTCAATTTCACAATTTCTTCTTCTTCATTACTAAATCCATTTACTTTTTTACCATCAATTAAGTATTTACCATTGCTTAATTTGATGTTTAACAATCCGGCTGGACCATGACAAACAGCTGCAACAACACCATTTTTTTCATAAATTTTGGTTGCAATTGCTGCTATATCTTCATTATTTGGTAAATCCCAAACTGCACCGTGTCCACCAGCATAAAAAATTGCTTTGTATTGCTCTGGTTTCACATCAGATGGCTTCATTGTATTAGAAATTTTGTTGTGATAATATTCGTTTTCCCAAAACTCTTTATTTTCTTCATCTGTCAAATCAAATCCATCAACTGGAGGATTTCCACCTTTAGGACTAACAAAATCTATTTCATATCCAGCTTCCGTTAACACTTTCCATGGATGTGAAACTTCACTTAAAAAATAACCTGTTTTTTCTCCCGTATTTCCTTTCTCTTCGTGACTTGTTACTACAAATAAAATTTTATCTTTCATTGGTTTAGATTTTTGTTGAGCATAAATAATACTAATACTTAAAAGTAAAATACAACTCAAAACGATTCTTATTCGATTATTTTCATAATTTATTTCTCAATTTTCTGTGTAAGAAGAACCAAAGGTTTTTCTTCTAAATAATCGGCAGGCAACGATATAAATTCTTGTATATATGGTTGCTGATTATGAAGATTTAATCCTTCTTGATTCTCCCAAATTTCATAAAACACGAATTGATTTTTATCTTCAATACCTTGGTGCAAGTCATATTTTATACAAGCTTTTTCTTTTCTAGTTTCGGTAACCATGTTTTCTAAAACAGATTTTACTTCGTCCAAATAAGCCGATTTACTTTTTACAATAGCAGTTATATAGATCATTTTACTAAATTTTCTTCGGTTACAAAAATTGATTCAAGATGTTTTGTGTATTCTTTTCTATAATTCTCAATACGTTCTTCTGTCGCATTTTTTTCTAAATCATGAAAGTGAAAACCTTGAATTTTAGTCATTCCAACAAAAGCATTCATGTGGTGAAAACCAAATAAAATACCATCATCTACAGATGTTTCATTAAAAAACTCTCCAGGCAATGTAAAAGCCGTGTCGGGCGCATTCCAAGTAGAATTTACAATGTATTTTTTACCTTGCATTAAACCTCCAGTACCGTAATTAATTGCAGGATTTTTGCGCGAACGCCCATCACTTGCATACATTCCGTTTTGGTGTCCTGCCGTAAAAACATCATCAATGTATTTTTTTAAACGATTTGGAACTTGAAACCACCAAATCGGCGTATTATAAACAATAATATCTGCCCACTTAAAGTTTTCGACTTCCGCAATTGCATCAAATTCATTGTTTATATTAAATATTCGAACATCAAAATCATTTGCTGTAAAAAAATCTGCTGTCCAACCAGTTAATGTTTTATTGAATGCTCCGCCAGAATGTGCAAAATTCTGACCTCCGTTTATAATAAATATGTTTTTCATTTTTCTTAAATTCTTTATGCAAATTTCCGTCCTTTTATCAAAATACACCTGTGATTTAGGTCACAAATTTTATACCATCAAAGCTCATTCATCTGATTATATCATTTTCGAAATTGAATTTCTAAGCTTATATTTATAAAAAAAATAAGCAATGTTTATCCATCGATATCCGCAACGAATAGTTTGTTTAACAGAAGAAGGCACCGAAATTTTATACGCAATTGGCGAACAACATCGCTTGGTCGGAATTAGTGGTTTTACATATCGTCCGCCCGAAGCCAGAAAAGAAAAGCCTAAAGTCTCTACTTTTTTAGATGCTAAATTTGAAGATATTATTGCTTTGCAACCAGATTTGGTGATTGGATATTCGGATTTACAAGCTGATATTGCGGCAGAATTAATTCGACGTGGAATTAACGTTTTTATTTTTAATCATCATACAGTCGAAGAAATTCTGAATATGATTGTACAATTTACATCTTTGATTGGTTGCCAAGAAAAAGGATTTGAATTGATTGAAAACTATCAAAATCGTATCCATAAAATAAAATTAGAAGCTCAAAATTTAGCTTATCAACCAACTGTTTTTTTTGAAGAATGGGACGAACCAATTATTTCTGGAAGCGCTTGGGTTAATGATTTGATTGAAATAGCTGGTGGAAGATTAGCTTTTCCCGAACTTAAAAATAAAGCGTTAGCAAAAGATAGAATTTTGTTAGATGAACAAGTAATAGACCGAAATCCAGAAGTTATTATTGGTTCGTGGTGTGGAAAAATGTTCAAACCAGAAAAAGTAAAAAAACGTTTGGGATTTGATCAAGTAAAAGCCGTTCAAAACAACTTTTTGTTCGAAATAAAATCTGAATTAATTTTACAACCTGGTCCCGCAGCTTTGACTGATGGTTTAGATGAAATTGTAAAAATCATACAATATGTTACAAAAAATCCCGCCAATTAGCGGGATTTTTTTATTTTATAATATTTACTTCACGTTCCAGAGTTACGCCATATTTGGCTTTTACATCCTCTATAATTTGTTCGGATAAATCATAAATTTCTTTTCCGGTTGCATTTCCGTAATTCACTAAAACCAAAGCTTGTTTGTCGTGAACACCCGCATCACCAAAACGTTTACCTTTCCAGCCAGCTTGCTCTATTAGCCAACCTGCGGCTAATTTTATGCCACTATCTGTTTTGTAATGTGCAATTTGTGGATGATTTTTTTCAATCTCAGCAAACTCATCATTCGAAATAACTGGATTTTTGAAAAAACTACCCGAATTTCCTATTTGAGAAGGATCTGGTAATTTACTTTCTCTAATTTTTATCACAGCTCGGCTAATATCCTGAATAGTTGGATTGATAATCTGCTCCGAATCTAACTCAGTTTTTATTGCGCCATAATCTACATGAAGTTGATGATTTTGCTTTGTCAATTTAAACGTAACCGCAACCAAAACGTATTTACCTCTCAATTCGTTTTTGAAAATAGATTCGCGGTAACCAAAATGACATTCTTCATTCGTAAAGATTCTTTCGTTACCCGTCTCCAATTCTAACGTTTGTACCTCTACAATATAGTCTTTTACCTCTACGCCGTAAGCGCCAATATTTTGCATCGGAGCGGTACCAACATTACCCGGAATTAAAGATAAATTTTCTAATCCTCCGAAATCATGTTCTAAAGTCCATTCAACAAAATGATGCCAATTTTCGCTTCCTTGCGATTTTACATAAACATAATCGTTGTCTTCTTTTAGAATTTCGATTCCTTTTAAATTTAATTTTAAAACAATTCCTGGAAAATTATCTACAAAAAGCATATTGCTTCCGCCACCAATAAATAAGATTGGTAAATCTTTTTGACGTCGAAATACAAGCACTTTGCGCAAATCATTAATCGTAGAAACATCTACAAAATATTTTGCTTTGGCTTCTATTCCAAAAGTGTTATATAATTTTAACGAATAATTTTCGATGATATCCATCTTCTTCTTAATCTGTTATTATCTAATTGTACCTGGATATTGCTCTAAAGCTTCTTTCAATAATTCGACAGAACGAACTAAATCTTCTTCTTTTAAAACATAAGCCAAACGAACTTCTTGTATTCCTGAATTTGGAGTAGAATAAAATCCTGCTCCTGGCGCTAACATTACTGTTTCTCCATTTGAACTGAAAGATTCTAACAACCAAATTGCAAATTTCTCTGCATTATCTACTGGTAATTGAATCATACAATAAAATGCTCCTTTTGGATTTGGACAAACAACACCTGGAATTTGTTGTAAACCTGCAACCAATGTATTGCGACGTTTTAAATATTCTGTACGACAATCTTCAAAATAAGTTCCGACATTTCTGTGTGCTAATGTTGCAATGTATTGTGAAATTTCTACAGGACTTAAACGCGCTTGTGCAAATAACATTGCTGCTTTTAAGAAACCTTCGTTACGCGAAATTAATGCTCCAGAACGTGCTCCACATAAAGAAAAACGTTTCGATTCTGAATCAATTACAATTACATTATTTTTTAGTTCAGGAAAACTTAATACAGATGTAAATTCTTCTTCTGTATATAAATATTCTGCATAAACTTCGTCTGCAATTAAATAAATATCATGTTTTAGTACTAAATCTTTTAATTGTATTAATTCTTCTTTCGAATAAACATATCCAGTTGGATTACCTGGATTACAAATTAAAATAGCACGAGTTTTGTCTCTAATTTTTTTCGCAAATTCTTCGATAGATGGTAACGAAAAATTATTTTCGATTCCAGAAGGAACAGGAACAATGTTTACATCGTTTTCACATGTAAATCCGTTGTAATTTGCATAAAAAGGTTCTGGAATAATGATTTCATCACCTGGATTTGCAATAATTCCGAAAATAAACAACAAAGCTTCAGATCCACCTAAAGTTGCAATAAAATTTTCTGGTGTTAAATCTATACCTCTATTTTTATAATAATCTGCTAATGCCTGACGATACTCCAAAGTACCTTCAGAATGTGTATATGAAATTATATTAGACGGAAAATTTTTCAATCCTTCTAAAACCGCTTTTGGCGATTCGATATCTGGTTGACCAATATTTAAATGATAAACCTTCGTACCTCTTTGTTTTGCTGCATCTGCGTAAGGAACCAATTTACGAATTGGAGATGCAGGCATATTTTGAGATTTTTCTGATAATACTAACATTTATTGTAATTTTTAAATCGGGTTTGAATCTTTGGTATTGTTTTTGTATTTTTATTGGTGTAAATATAAATACGTTTAATCTCAAAAAAAACTTTATTATGAGTAAATTAAATAATGCAACTAAATTATTAGCAGGATTAGCAATAGGAACAGCAATTGGAGCTGTAGTAGGTTTATTATATGCGCCAGAATCTGGAAAAGATACACGCAAAAAACTGAAAAAAGAAGCAGATAAATACAAAAAAGAATTAGATAAATATGCTAATGATTTTTCTGAAAAAGCTAAAAAAACGAAAAAAGAATTAGAAGTTAAATTAGAAGAAGTAAAATCTAAATTAGCTGAACAAAAAGACGAATTCGTTGCGAAAGCAAAAGAAGCTGGTAAAGATTTAAAATCAAAAGCAAATCAAACAAAAGAAGATTTAAAAGACGAATTCCAAGAAAACGTTGGAGTTTAATTAAAATTTAAATCAATAATCCTTAAAAATTATAACTAAATTTGTTCTTGAAATAAAACAATCTATATGTTTAACGACCTAAAATCTTATATTAATAATAGAATCACATTAACTAAATATGATCTCATAGATTCTGTAAGCAACATGTTAGCAAGTGGAATTTATGTACTAATTATAGCAGTTTTTGCTCTATTTTTATTATTATTAGGAAGTTTAGCATTTGGTTTTATTTTAGGAAGTTATTTTAATGATACAGGATTAGGGTTCTTAACTGTAACCGGAATTTATTTGCTGGTGATGATTCTATGCGTTTTGTTTAGAAAAAAATTAAAATTATTTTTAACAAACATTGCCATAGAAAATGCAATGGAAGCCATGTCTAACCACGATGACGACGAAGAAGATGAACAAGACGAAGATTAAACAAGAAATGTCTGCTATTAAAAATCTTGAAGATTTGAGAATGGCGAAAAAAAAGCTGAGAATGGAAATGAAAATTTCTGAAAACAAGCATGACAATTCGTTAGTTAACAAGGCGGTAAACCTTGTAACAAATCTAAAGTCGGATGCTTCATTTACAGCTACTAAAGTAGAAAACGCGTTGCATTGGGTTGGCGGAAAAGCTTCAGAAAAATATCCAATGAATGGTGTTACAAAAATACTTATTTCAGGATTAATAATGATTGCAGTTCCTATAATTACAAGTAAAATTCAGGAATACATTGAAGAGAAATTATAAATTATTTGAATAGAAAAAGCCTCGTTAATTACGAGGCTTTTTTAATTTTAAGTGAAAACTAATATTTCTCGTGAAAATATTCGTTTGGTATTTGTATCTTATTTTTCTTATCGACCGCCTCTTGATTCCGTAATTCTACACGACGTATTTTTCCCGAAATAGTTTTTGGTAAACTTTCTACAAACTGTATAATTCTAGGAATTTTATAACGCGCCAAATGATCTTCTGTGTACTTAAAAATATCATTTACCAACATTTCCGATGCTTCAAAACCAGGTGCTAAAATAACAAATGCTTTTACGGCATTACTTCTCAAATCATGCGGACTCGCCACTACAGCAGCTTCCATAATAGCTTCATGTTCCAATAAAACACTTTCTACTTCAAAAGGTCCAACTCTAAAATCAGATGCTTTTATCACATCATCATCGCGCCCAACAAACCATACATATCCATCTTCATCCTTGTACGCTTTGTCGCCTGTATAATATAATCCGTGCTTAAAAACTTTTGCCATTTTATCTTTCTGAATAAGATATGTTTTGAAAACACCATCTATTGTATTTTCATCATGAACAACGCAAATATTACCTTCTTCGCAATCAGGTACAATGTTTCCATCATCATCTGCAATCACAATATCATACAAAAAAGCAGGTTTCCCCATTGATCCATATTTTATTTTATCGTTGGGTAAATTTGCAATCATAGCTGTAGTTTCTGATTGTCCATAACCATCGCGAATCACAATTCCAGTTCCTTCTTTCCAAACATCAATTATTTCTGGATTAAGCGGTTCTCCTGCGGCAACACATTGTCTAAGTTTAAAATTATATTGTTTTAAATTTTCTAAAATCAACACACGCAAAGCTGTTGGTGGCGCACAAAAAGTAGTTACTCCTAAATCTTGAATGGTTTGTAATTGCTCTTTCGAATTAAATTTATCTGTATGATAACCCAATATTGTCGCGCCCATATTCCACGGTGCAAAAAAACTGCTCCAAAAGAATTTTGCCCAACCAGGTTGAGAAATGTTGTAATGCAAATCGCCTGGTTTCATACAAACCCAAGACGAAGTTGTAAATCCACCAACCGGATAAGTAAAATGTGTATGAACCACAACCTTCGGCATTCCGGTAGTTCCAGACGTAAAAAAGTAAAATAAATCATCATCTGGTCGCGTATCAGCAGCCTCGGCTTCAGTCGATTCATTCCATAATTGATTGATGTTTACCCAACCTTCTCTTTCGCCTTCAGTAATTAATTTGATTTTGATTTTTTTATCAAATTTAGATTCAGCTTCATCTATTTTTGGTGCATTTACTTGATCTGCTAATGCAACTTCGGGAAAAGAAGATTCGAATCTGAAAGCTAAATCACGTGCTTCTAAAGTTGTAGCGGCTGGTATAATGATTAATCCGCCTTTTATTGCGGCTAAATATCCAATCCATGTGATTGGTAGTAATGGAACTTGAGAAAACATTTTGTCGCCTTCTTTTATTCCATTTTTTCTTAAATAATTTAAAAATTGATTGTATTTTTCTGACAAATCATTAAAAGTATAATCTTCTCTTTTGTCATTATATTTCCAAATCAAAGCATTTTGATGACCTAATTGAGCAACATTGTGCGGTTCAAAAATATCTCTAACCCAATTAAATTTTTCAGGTTTGAATATTTTAATTGCTTTTAACTGCTCATAATTCTCTTGTTCGATTGCTGATCGAATAGAATTAAATAATTCTTGTATTGTCATTTATTTGTGGTTTTAAATAAATATAAATAAAAAATATGTTTGACAATACTTTATTAAATAAAAAAAGGATGATTTTATCAAAATCATCCTTTTTTATATTATTTAGTGAGAAATTATTAATCTCTACCTCTTCTTGAATTTCCCGTTCTGTTACGGTCTCCACCGCGGTAACCACCACGATCTCCTCCTCTACTATCACGGTCAGATGATGATCCTGCAGATCTATCACGATCTCCACCGCGGAAACCTCCACGATCTCCACCGCCTCTGTTATCACGGTCTCCACCGCGATTGTCACGATCTCCACCACGGTAACCACCGCTTCTTTCACGATCTCCTTCTCTGCGTTCTCTAAAACCTCCACCGCTACGGTTTCCTCCACGGTCTCCACCACCACGGTTTCCTCCACGATCTCCACCACGGCTACCTCCGCGATCTCCACCACGTCCTGGTTCTGGTTTAGAAATTTGTACATCTAAATCAACACCATCACGTTGAGCATCTTTGAAAGTCTCTAATACTAACGATTCGAATTGTGTATCTACTTCGAAGAAAGAGAAATTACGTAAAATTTCAATTTTTCCGATTTCGATGTTACGGTTACGAGTTTGTTCGTTAATTAAACCAATTAAATTAGGTACACGTAAGTTGTGTTTTTGACCGATGTTAATAAAGAATCTTGAGAAATCACGACCACCACGACGGTTAGGACGATCTCCTCTTTCACCTCTATCTCCACGATCACCTTCTGGTGTAATATCTTTTGTGTTTTTGTAATATTCTAAGAAAGAATTAAACTCAACAGTTAAGAAACGTTTTAATAATGTATCACGATCAATTTCTGCTAATTTTTCGTTAACTGTTGCCATGTATGGCTCAATTAATTCTTCATCAACTTCGATATTCTCGATTTTTTCGATTAAAGAAATTAAACGTTTTTCGCAAATTTCTTCACCTGTTGGCACGTTTCTAGGATCTATTTTAGAAGCAATTAATTTTTCTAAATCTCTAATTTTACGTGCTTCACGTCCACCTGAAATAATGATAGATATACCTTTGTTTCCTGCACGTCCTGTACGTCCTGAACGGTGTACATAAACTTCTGGATCATCTGGTAAATTGTAGTTGATAACGTGAGTTAATTCGTTTACATCAATTCCACGAGCAGCAACATCTGTTGCAACTAAGATTTGAATGTTTTGGCTACGGAATTTATCCATCACGTGATCACGTTGTGATTGTGATAAATCTCCATGTAATGCATCTGCATTATAACCATCTTGCATCAATTTATCTGCAACATCTTTCGCTTCGCGACGTGTTCTACAGAAAACGATACCGTAAATATTTGGATAATAATCAGCTAAACGCTTTAAAGCTAAATAACGATCTGATGAACGCACTAAGTAAACGTGGTGTTCAATGTTTTTAGATGCAGTATTTATTTTACTTACAGCGATTTCAACTGGCTCGTGCATATATTCTGAAGCTATACGACGAACCTCTGAAGGCATTGTAGCTGAGAATAATAATGTTTGTTTTTCTTCTGGCGTAGTTTCTAAAATCGAATCGATTTCGTCACGGAATCCCATGTTTAACATTTCGTCCGCTTCGTCTAAAACTGTCCACGTAATGTCATTAATTTTTAATGCTTTACGTTTAATTAAGTCCATTGTACGACCTGGTGTTCCTACAACGATTTGAGGATTATCTTTTAAACCTCTAATTTGTTTTGTGATGTCAGCACCACCGTAAACTGCTTGTACACGTACTCCACGCATATCTGTAGCAAACGTTTCTATCTCTTTAGCAATTTGTAAACAAAGCTCACGCGTTGGGCATAAGATAATAGCCTGTACCGATTGTGATTCTGTAGATAAATTATTTAAGATTGGAAGCCCGAAAGCAGCTGTTTTTCCTGTTCCTGTTTGCGCCAATGCAATTACATCTTGTTTAGATGTAAGGATTTGAGGAATAGCTTTTTCTTGGATTGGAGATGGGGTAACGAATCCCATTTTCTCAATTGCAGTTAGGATATCTTCTTGAAGTCCTAATTCTTTGAATGTAATCATGTTAGATAACGATACCGAGATAATGAAATTCATTTAATGTTTCATACCACGGTTTTATTTTTAAATTATTATAACCAACAGATATGAAAGAATAAAATTAAATGGCTGAGCAGCCTAAAAAATCCCTAAATGAATATTCTTTAACATCCGTACCTTAATTCTAAAAGGCTGTGCAAATGTAAGGATTATTTTTGAAACACACAACACATTCTCATAATCCTTACAAAACACATACAATTATTTATTGTATTGATAATAAATACATTACTAACAGTCGGCAATGTTAACTGCAACAGCCAGACCTCCTTCCGAAGTTTCTTTGTACTTATTATTCATATCTTTTGCAGTTTCCCACATCGTATTTACGACTTTATCTAAGGGCACTTTTACAGTTAATGGATCTGTATCTAATGCCAATTCTGCTGCATTTATAGCTTTTATTGCGCCCATAGCGTTACGCTCAATACAAGGAATTTGTACCAAACCACCAATCGGATCACATGTTAAACCTAAATGATGCTCCATTGCAATTTCTGCTGCTATTGTAACTTGAGCTGGTGATCCGCCCATTAATTCGCACAAAGCTGCTGCTGCCATTGCAGATGAAACGCCAATTTCTGCTTGACAACCTCCCATTGCTGCCGAAATTGTTGCTCCTTTTTTAAATATAGAACCAATTACACCAGCAGTTGTTAAAAATTGTTCGATTTCTTTTTGACCTCCTTTATGATTTTCGATTACCAAATAGTACATCAAAACGGCAGGTATTACACCAGCACTTCCGTTTGTAGGTGCAGTTACAACTCTACCCAACGAAGCATTAACCTCGTTTACAGCAAGAGCAAAACAACTAACCCATTTCAGGATTTGACGAAAATATACTTTTGTTTTACGAATAGAAGTGATCCATTCTTGTGGTGTTGAATATGGTGTTGAACCTTTTAAATTATTATGCATTTCGAATGCACGTCGTTTAACATTCAAACCTCCTGGTAATATGCCTTCTGTATGACAACCAATGTACATACACTCTAACATTGTTTCCCAAATACGTTTTAATTCGTAGCTAATTTCGTCTTCTGTTCGAATTGTTTTCTCGTTTTCGAACATGATTTCAGAAATAGTCTTATTTTCTTGGTCACAAAATGCAAGTAATTCTGTTGATGTATTAAACAAAAACGGAAAAGCGCACGTGATATCTGAAGAAGAAGACAAATCATCTTCTTTTGTAAAAAAACCTCCTCCTATTGAATAGAATGTTGAAGAATATTCTTCTGATTCGTAATAAGCTGTAAAAGTTAAACCATTTGCATGAAATGGTAAAAATTCGCGGTTAAAAACAATGTCACTTTTTGGGTTAAAATTCACTAAAAATTTATTTCCAAAATTTAATTGTTCTTTTTCATTAATCGTATTAATGATTGATGAAATATCGTCAATTGGAATATATTCTGGATCTGCTCCACTCAATCCCAACATCACCGCATAATCAGTTGCATGTCCTTTACCTGTCAAAGATAAAGATCCATATAAATCTACACGTACACGCGAGATTTTATCAAATATAGAAGCTGCTTCTAATTCTTTTAGAAAAGCTTCTGCGGCGCGCCAAGGTCCCAAAGTATGCGAACTTGAAGGTCCTACGCCGATTTTTAGCATATCAAATACCGAAATACAATCCATATTGTACTTTATTTACATTTTTTCCACACCTTACAAATATAGCCGTTAAATTTTCATATTCGCTTTGTTTAGCGACTATTTTTGTTAATTTGGGAATGATTTAACCTTAAAATATTCAAGTTGAATAGGTTTGATGCTTAATCTTTTTGAAATTGAGAATAAAAAAAATGGTTTCGAATATCGAAACCATTTTTCTATTTAATAAATAATTATAATTACTTGAATTTATACCAATATGGATAAATAATTGCCAAACCATAACCGATAAACACAAACAATGCAAACATTGTAAAAAGTGTTCCATCTGCCATAAATTCTGGCTGCATTGCTGCAGAAATAAACAATGTTGCTACAACCATGTAAACACCTACTTTTTTGTACGCATTTACCATAAAAATACCTACTAAAGCTAATAATCCTAAAACAATAGTTGCAATTGGATACCATTTTGGCATTGCTGGTGCATCATCATTCATTATTTGTCGAAACAAATAATCGTTGGTAACAAATAATTCGTAACCTCGATAAAGAATACTCAAAATCAAAAAGATCATTAAAAAAATCATTGATTTGAACAAGAATGATCTATCATTTCCTTGGTGTTTTATTTTTTCAGATTTTGTATTATCTGACATTAAAACATCCGAATCAAAGATATCTTCTCTTTCTTTATCGCTTTTTGTATTGATTTGATCTGTCATAACTTCTTTCTTTTAGAAAAGGAAATCGTATCCTTTTAAGCTTAATTTTTCGTATTTTTCTTCGTCAAAACGGTATAGTTTTGATACTTTACGATGTTGCTTAGGATCGGTTGTATTTCCTGTTTCGATAATTAAATTAGAGTTAAAAATTTTCTTTCTAAAATTTCGTTTATCCAATTCTCTATTCAATGCTTTTTCGTATAAACTTTGTAATTGCGCAATTGTAAATTCGTCTCCTAATAAATTAAATCCAACTGGGCGACGCTTTACACGACGCTTTACACGCTCTTTTGCGTATTGAACAATTTCATTATGATCAAAAGCTAAATCTGGTACTCTATCGTAAGCATACCATTCGCCTCCTTGCGATTTTACTTTTTCTTGTATTTGCGGCGTCAATTTTACCAAGGCATAATACGCAACATTAACAACACGCCCTAATGGGTTTCTAAAAACTTTTGTAAAAGCTTTTAACTGTTCTATATATGTTTGATGTTCGTCGTAAGCAATTTTCTCTATTAACAATTCGTGAATTGCCTGATCGTTACTTACAGTTGGCGCAATATATTTACCAGGTAAAACCAATGCTCCTTTAAAAGGATCGTTTAGTTTTTTATAAACCAATATTTTCAGCTCCTCTCCATCAAACCCGAAAAGCACGAGACTTGAACACAGCGCGACCTGAAAATATTTTGCTTTTTCTTCGTCTGTCATTTTGTGGAATGATTAAATTCGTAATTTAAGTTCAGTGAAAGATTGAATGCATCAATCTGTTTTTATCATTAAATGATTCTTCTAACGAAATCATCGATTCTGTTCTTAAAACGTCATCAATTTGATCAATTTTATAAATAACCTCTTTTGCATCAGAAGTATCTCTTGCTCTAATTTTGCAGAAGATGTTATATTTACCCGAAACCACGTGTACAACCGTAACATTTGGTATTTTGTACAACTCGTCGATAACTTTTTGAGTTTTATTTGTCTTAGTTAACAATAAACCTACATAAGCAACAAACTGATACCCCATTTTATCGTAATCCGTAATCAGTGTTGTTCCTTTGATGATTCCCGCTTCCTCTAATTTTTTGACACGTACATGAATTGTTCCAGCAGAAACATTCATTTTTTTTGCTATTTCTGTAAATGGCATTCTTGTATTGTCAATCAAATACATCAAAATTTTCTTATCAACATCATCAATTATGTAATTCATTTTCTTAGTTTTTGACTATTATTATTATTTTAATAAAAAATCTAATTAATTTTTAGCAAAAATATAAATAATACAAACAAACATCAAAATATTTTTTAATGATTTATTTAATATTTTACTTTTGTTGTAATAATAGTTCAAAAAAGAAAGAACTAATCACTTTTGTTTGTTTGCGCGAGTTTATTGTCTAACCACAATAAACTCTTTTTTATTTATCTGATTCTCACCAAACCTCTGCGCGCACTTTTTGGTTTTGCAACCTCAGTTTTTTGATATGAAACCTTTGTAGAATCTTTTAAATTTTGTCGAATAGAATCTATTCGTTTTTCTTCAGCTTTTGGCATTTTATAAGTCGGAACAGAATCTAACGAGATTTGTTTTGAGTCTGATGATTTATTTTTTGATTTATTTTGACGCTCCTCTAATCCTAAAAATCCTCTGAATGTGTCAAAATTCTTGTTGTACATAATTCCTACACCAAAACTTTGATTCAGATTATTATTCATTCCAGGAAGTAAACCAAATGTTGTTGGTTTTGTAAAAGCTTTCAATAATAATGAACCATTATTTACTCTAGATATATCATAGGTTACATCAAAATTACCATCAAAAGTTTCTTGTACATTTCTGTTATTTGTAACCGCAATACCATACGAACCTTTTACGCTTAAACGATTATTGATTTGATAAGAAACTGACGTTCTAATTTTATCATTTGTAAGCGATTGCTCGCTCCCACCAACGTATTCCATCTGTATATCAACATCGCTCGCAATAGAAGACAACATACCTGCAATGGTAGAAAGACCAATATCTGCCGCTGTACTGGTTACACCTGATTGTACAGCAGATGCATCTCCAAATTTACCCGTCAATAAAATGTAGCTAAACTGCAACATTTGTTCTTCGGTATTTGCACGAAATTTAGATTGTAACTGAGAATTAATATCCGAACCTGCATTTGGAATAGATAATCCAAAGTCAATAATTGGTTTTTTAAGTGTTTCTGATATATTAATCGATAAAATCGCATCATAAATTTGAGAGAAACCAATTCCTAAATAATCTCCAACATTAGATACAGAACGTTGATACTCAGCCGCAATATTAATTGTTGCATCTAATGGATTACCTGCAAATTGCACAGATGATCCTTTTTTAATTTTAAAATCTTTTGGTAAAACTGGAATTTGTCTAAACTCGTACGTTCCACTTTCTATATTATATACACCCGTTAAACTTAATCCTGTATTGTTTAAGAAAAAGCGAAGATTTTCTGCAGTTCCTCTTGCCGAAGCCTTATCATTAGTCGCCGCATCAAAAATTAGGTTAACCATTGCATTTGGATATGCATTTATATTTACATCAACCGTCATTCCTTTTGGCGCGCGCACGTTGTCTTTTCCGTTTGCATCTTTCTTTTTAAGATCTGGCACAAAACGAACCAAATGATTTTCGGCTTCAATTGTTGTACTTCCTGTGTTAATTGTTAACTCAGAATTCCCTACAACTGTCGCATCACCAGAAATCTCTAATTCTTCTACTGGTCCAAACATTGAAACATCTCCTTTCGCAAATATTTTACCATAAAACAATTCGTTTTCGCGAATACTTGTATTCATTACCAACAAATTATCCGTGTCAAATTGTAAATTGAGACCCCATTTACTTAAGTTTCTGAAAAGTATCGCACCATCCACTTTTCCTTTTGTATTATGCGCTGTGTCTTTAAAATTAATATCATTAAGCATAATAATTCCTTGTCCACTTCCCTTTTTAGAAACAAACAAATCATTTTCGCCTTCAAATAAATAATCAGTTCCAAGAAAATTAACTTTCAACCCAAGATCTTTTGCCACTAAAGTTCCGTTAAGATTTGGTAAATCTACTGGCCCATCAATGTGAACATCGCCCGATAAAGTTCCGCGCATGTTAGAGAAAACGGTTTTTAAGAAGCCTTCTAAAAAGTCAATATGAAAATCATCTAAATTGGCATCAACATTTAGCTCTGGACCGGTTGGTTTACTGATAATATCACCTCGCGCAATCAATGATTCTATCTGCTCTTTCTGCAAACTCATGTCAAAATTAAACACTTTATCAGCAACATTATAACCTCCGTTTAGGGTTAAATTACCAAGCTCAAAATCGTTTAATCCAAGGTTATCAATTTTAGCTTCTAAAGTCGGTTCTAGCTTTTCTTTGGTACGAACTACATTTACTTTTCCGTTTGCAACACCTACAATTTTCAGGTTATTAAGTAATGTTTTTGGAATAATTTTTTCTAAATGAAGATCATTAAAATCTGCATTAAAATCATAATCTTCCTTATTTTTATATAAACCACTAATTTTAAGAAATTGCTCTTCCGATTCTAACGAAAAATCTTCAACTTTTAATGAATTATTAACTCTATTAAAAATCATTCGGTTAGAGTTTGCATCATTCATATGATTAATCGTCCATCGTGTCGAATCAATTTGAATTGTTGATGGCGAAAATCCGAAGATTAAATCGTTGTCATTTTGTACAGTATGAAATAAATTTAGATTAAATAGAATCGGGTTTTTCTTTCCGATATTAAAATCAGTTGTTAAAACCAACGTATCATTTTTCGGAATCGAGTTAATATTAAGCGCATTAAGCGTTACACCACTCACTTTTAAACTATCAATTTTTGCATTAAGCGTTGGCACTTCTGCAATTGTATTTAGATTAACTTTTGACTGAAACAATTGTATTCCAGCATATTTTATTCCTGGCGTATCTAAATTTGCTTCTAATTGATTTTTATTTCCATCAATAAAACCTTTAATCGTCGTTTCTGGTTCTATTTGAATTGATGGATCAATGTATTTTAATAAATTTTGTTGTACATAAACATCAAATGCGAAAGATTGATTTGGCGAAACTTTTTTGTGTCGGAAAGATGGCACCAAATTAACCAACGAATTATTGATAACATTTGCAATTTCAGTCACATTAAAACGTCCATCTAAAGTCGCACGCATATAATCTGGCACATCGACTGTCATTATTTTATGCGCACCATTTATCTGAGAATTCACGTTAACATGAGCCAATTCTAAGGTATCTTTTTTAGATCGGAAATAAAGGTTTTTAATATCTACATTTCCATTAAAATCGTTGATATTTGTCAATCTAAAATCACCAACAACATCACCGCGAACTACTGCTCCTAGGTTTTTCGTTAACCCAAGAAAATCTAAGTTTACATTTCTAATATTTGATGTAAAATCAAAGTCATACGGTTTTCCACTAAAATTAATTTTACCCTTTAAGCTTGCATTCAAATTTGGATCTTTGATATCAAATAAACCATTAAACTGGTAATTTTTAACCAAACCATCAACCGTAATATTTTGATAGCGTTTTCCCATCAAATCCATATAACGCAAAGTTCCGTCTACATCTAAATTTATAGTTTTAAGATCAGTTCCTTTACCATCAAAACGTAATTTACCACTTACAAAACCTAAATCTTTGGCTTGTGTAATTTGGCGTAAATTAAGGTTTTTAGCATCCAAAGTTCCTTTATAAATCATGGTCTTCGGCGTTTTGTAATTACGCAATTGCGCTCGTACATCAGCATCGCCCAAACCAGTTACGGCATAACCACTAATGTTAACATCGGTCGGATTAAGCAAAAGATCACCTCGATAATTCATGTTTCCAAAACGAGATAACATATTCGGAATTTTCTTCGAAACAAACGTTGGTAAAAGATTAATTACTTTTTGATAAGATGTATTGATTTTTGCGTTTTTAGTACTAAATCTAAGCTTAGAACCATTCATCATATCTTGCAATTGCAAACGCGATGCACCAACATAATTATCGCCACCGTTTAATTCAAAATCAGTAAACGTCAAATTATTTAGTGTTCCGTTTACTTTTCCGTACACATTAACCGAAGAATTTTTATCGAAAAGTGGTGTAAAATATCTTATCTCTTTAAAATTAATTACAGAACCACGGTCAAAGAAAACATCCCAATTTACTTTATTATTAAAATCGGACATATCTGCCGGTTGATTATAACTCAACAAAAGATTTCCATTAAGCACAGATGTATTTGTACGAAGATTTAAATTTCCTACTCTAATTTCTTTTTTAGAATAGTGTACATCTCCCGTAAAGTTCTGAACTGTGTATGTTTCTTTATTTCGTTCGGCTACGAAGCAAAAATTTTCTAATTTTCCAGTGATATCAGAATCAACCAATTTAAATTTACTTACCGCAATATTTACTTGTTTTGCATCTAACCAAACATTGCCCGAATTTTGATTAACGATAGAAACTTTACCTTCTTCAATTAAAAAATCACCATCAAGTTTGAATATTTTTTTAGGATCTTTTGGCTTATCAGAACTAAAACCATTAATAAATTTCACGAAATTACTTACCGAATCATTTTTATACGTAATTACACGAATTTCGGGTTGTACTAATTTTACTTCGCTCAAATCAATGTGATCTTTTTTGATTCCTGGCAGCAAAGTCCAAACATTAATGGTCGTTTGCAAGTCTTTAGCTTTCAGAAAATCATAATTATGATCATCTTTTATCGTAACACCGTACAAATGTATACGTCCAAAAAAATCAATATCAACAGATTTGACATTCATTTTTGTGTTCAACGATTTATTTAATTTTTCTAAGGCGAAATGAGCTATTTTGGTCTGAATAGCAGGAATTTGAATTGCAATTACCACCGTTAAAACAAGCGTTAAAACAAGTATTAACAAAGGCAAAATAATTCTTCCTATTCGTCTGACTATTTTCAATGGTTTAAATTTACGATATTTGCAGTGTAAAAATAAGTTATAAATTTTATTCTACAAGGAATTATGAGCGTTAAAAACTACATTTTAGCCATAGAATCTTCTTGTGATGATACAGGCGCAGCAATCATTTGCGAAAATGAGATCATTTCTAATGTTGTTGCAAGCCAAAAAATTCACGAGTTATATGGTGGCGTAGTACCAGAATTAGCATCGAGAGCACATCAACAAAATATTGTTCCCGTAGTAGATCAAGCCCTAAAACAGGCAAATATCACCAAAGAAAATCTAAAAGCAATTGCGTACACGCGTGGTCCAGGATTGATGGGATCTCTTTTAGTTGGCGGAAGTTTTGCAAAATCTTTCAGTCAATCTCTAAATATTCCATTGATTGAAGTTAATCACATGCAAGCACATATTTTGGCAAATTTTATAGAAGATGCCAACGATGAAAAACCTACTTTTCCTTTTTTATGTTTAACGGTTAGTGGTGGACACACGCAAATTGTTAAAATAAACGATTATTTTGACATGGAAATTTTGGGTGAAACTATAGATGACGCTGCTGGAGAAGCTTTTGATAAAGCAGGTAAAATTCTAAATTTACCTTATCCTGCAGGTCCAATTATTGATCAAAAATCTAAAATTGGAAATCCTAAAAAATTCAAATTTGCGAAACCAAGAGTTGACGGTTTAAATTTTAGTTTTAGTGGATTTAAAACATCCGTTTTATATTTTATTCAGAAAGAAGTGAAGATCAATCCAAACTTTATCGAAGAAAATATTGATGATTTATGCGCTTCTATACAACACACTATCGTAAATATTTTGATGGAAAAAGTAAAAAAAGCAACCGAAGAAACTGGAATTAATCAAATTGCAATAGCAGGTGGAGTTTCGGCAAATTCGGAAATTCGTCAACGATTAAAAGAAGGAAAAACTACATTTGGCTGGAAAACTTTTATCCCTAAATTTGCTTATACAACAGACAATGCTGCGATGATTGCAATGGTTGGATCGTTAAAATACGACCGCGAAATATTTACAGAAAATACAGCAAAATCTGTTGCTAAATACCATATCTAATGAAATTATTTTTTGGAGAAATAAACCAAGATTCAGCAATCTTAAGCGAAGAAGAAAGTCATCATTTTGCAAAAGTTTTACGTGGAAATGAAGGCGATAAAATTCATGTAACAGACGGAAAAGGAAACATGGCCGAATGCGAAGTCGTTTCTGTTTCTAAAAAAGCTGTTGAAGCAAAAATCATTGATTTAAAAACAGATTTCGAAAAGAAAAATTATTATTTACACGTTGCGATTGCTCCAACAAAAACAATGGAACGTTTAGAATTTTTCTTAGAAAAAGCAACTGAAATTGGAATTGATGAGATTACTTTTTTACAAAGTTTTCATTCTGAACGAAAAAACATAAAACTAGAACGTATTGAAAAAATTGTGCAATCTGCAACAAAACAATCGTTAAAAGCCTATTTACCAAAAGTAAATGATTTGACAAAATTTACTGATTTTGTTAAAACAGATTTTACAAATTTCACCAAATGTATTGCACATTGTGAGGCAGATATTACACGAACGCCTTTCGAAAATGTATTGCAGACAAAACCTCAACATATTTTGATTATGATTGGTCCTGAAGGTGATTTTTCTCGAGATGAAATTCTTTTAGCACAAGAAAATAATTTTACTGGAATTAGCTTAGGACAACAACGTTTTCGTACAGAAACTGCTGCATTACAAGCGGTTTTTGCAACTGATTGGGAATTGAAATAACAAATAATATCACTAAAAAAGCCGAATCAATGATTCGGCTTTTTTTTTATATTTAAATTTTATTTTCTTCTTTTATAAAATCATTAATAATTACGTTTAAACGTTTAGTACGAATATTTTTCTCGAAACGTGACGGTTTTGCTGCTCGATCAGCGCAATTTTCCATTCCACAATTTTCGCATGTAACCGCAACTTCACGAACAGGAATTTGAGGATCATTCATAAATTTTATTTTTCGTTGTGCCGATTTATATAAAACTCCAATCGTTACACTTCTCAAATAATTTGGATTAAACGGATCTTTTGTTGCAGACGAAATCACATAATATTTTTGATTATTATTGAACGGATAAATCGAAATTTGAGCCGAAATTTCGTGATGATCATCTTTCTGATTTTCTAATTCTTTTAAAACATTTAACGAAACCCAACGACGACAATAATGCTCTTCAGTTTCATTTGCTTGCGGCGATTGTTGCTGATTAAGATGTAATTCTTTTGTTAATTTATAAGAATTTGAACCAACTTTTGTAGACAAACGCAAGAAAAATAAATCGCGAATATTAAAATGTTTTGGCAACAAATTCGTCATTCGTTGATAAACTGTTTCGGGCGATTCGGTATACTTTCCTAATATTTCCTGAAATTTTGACAAATCATGCGATTCTAATGCAAATAAATTCTGCATATCTTTTAGTAACTTATCTTCTGGCAAAAGTAATGCTCCAGCAAAATACGACGCATAAAAATTATTTAATAATTGATCGAATTCCTCAAAACTTGCCCAAGAAAACGTATAAAGTCTTTTGGTTAAATTTAAATAATTATAACCCAATTCTTTTGCTAAAATAAATCGTTTTTGATCATTATCTGTTGTCGAATTAATGTACAACAAATGTTTTTCTTTAATATATATCGAACGTAATTTGGCTAATTCTGCTGCACCTAAATCCTTAAAATCTTTGTAAACAATTGTATAATTATACTCTTCTTTCAGAATTTCTTCCATCGTTTCATTCGTTACAGAATCGTCCGAATTCACTAAATATTCTTTTAAAAAACTTTTAGCCGATTGCTCTATTTCAGGAAAATAATTATCATTTGCTTCTTGAAAAGAGCGCAACGAAGCCAAATAAAAACTCTCTTTTGTTAAATTGTAATTATTTCCAATTTCAATTAACGTCGAAATAAATGCATTTACTTTCATTGGTGCATTCGAAATAATCTCAATCAAATCTCTTTCTTCTATTCCAAAAAGCTCCAAAGGAATTTCTTGCAACAAATTTGATTGTAAAATTTCGGCAATTGGCGCTAAATTTTTATCTAATTTCAACGAAACTATTTCATCATAAGGTATCTCTAATGCTTCTGCAAGCAAAATAATCTTATCAGTTTTTGGATATTTTTTACCTTTTTCAATCTCATTTAAATAAGATTTTGAAAGCCCCGTTAACTTAGATAACTTAAACAAAGACAAGTCTTTAGAAGCTCTAACTTGTTTTAGTTTCAATCCAAAAATTAATTTAATATATTCTTCTTGCATAATTTTTTTAAAAATGTTTGGTAAATGTAAACGAATTTTTATAATTTAGCGAACGTTCGCTGGAAGTTAATTTCCGCTGATAACCAAAACCAAAATTACAACAAAAACACAAAAAATGGATACTATTACAAGTGAATTAAAATTATCACATCATGTACTGGATAGTTATCCGGACATTTTGACAAAAGAAGCAGTAGAATTTTTGACTGCTTTGCACAAAAAATTTAATGACAAACGTCTTGAATTGTTAGCTGAAAGAAAAGAAAGACAAATCTTTTTTGATTTAGGAAATTTTCCTTCTTTTCTATCAGAAACGAAAGAAATCAGAAATAGTGATTGGCTAGCCGCTCCTATTCCTGCTGATTTACAAGATAGACGTGTTGAAATAACTGGTCCTGTTGATCGTAAAATGGTAATAAACGCTTTAAATTCTGGCGCTAAAACATTTATGGCTGACTTTGAAGATAGTAATTCTCCGACATGGGATAATAACTTACAAGGACAACAAAATTTAAAAGACGCAGTAAATGGTACAATTTCTTTAGAATCTAAAGGAAAAACATACCAACTAAATAATAAAACAGCTGTCTTGATCGTAAGACCAAGAGGGTTGCATTTAAATGAAAAGCATATTGTAATCAATAAGCAAGAAATATCAGGCTCACTATTTGACTTTGGTTTATATTTTTTCCATAATGCACACACGTTACTATCCAAGCAAAGTGGGCCTTATTTCTATCTTCCTAAATTAGAACATCACCTTGAAGCCCGTTGGTGGAATGATGTTTTTGTCTTTGCACAAGACTATTTAGGAATTCCGCAAGGAACAATTAAAGCGACAGTTTTGATTGAAACGATTACAGCTTCTTTTCAGTTAGATGAAATTATCTACGAATTAAAAGAACATATCGCAGGACTTAACTGCGGACGTTGGGATTATATATTTTCTTATATCAAGAAATTTAAAAAACATCCAAATTTTATCGTTCCAGATCGCTCTCAAGTTACCATGACTTCTCCATTTATGGCTGCATATTCGCAGGCTGTAATTCAGCGTTGTCATAAACGTAACATTCATGCAATTGGCGGAATGGCAGCTCAAATTCCCATCAAAAATGATGAAGAAGCTAACAATGCTGCTTTTGAGAAAGTGAAGAATGATAAATTACGCGAAGTAAAAAATGGACATGACGGAACTTGGGTTGCACACCCAGCATTGGTTTCTGTTGCATTGGATATTTTTAACAAATACATGCCTCAACCTAATCAAATTGATAATAAACGAGAAGATGTTGTAACAACAGCCGAAGCTTTATTAGAATTACCAAAAGGAACGGTGACAGAAAAAGGAATTCGTGACAATATAAATGTCGGAATTCTATACATCGAAAGTTGGTTATCTGGTAAAGGCGCGGCTGCATTATACAATTTAATGGAAGATGCTGCAACTGCAGAAATCTCGAGAACACAAGTTTGGCAATGGCTACATCAAAACATTACTTTAGAGAATGGATGCGAGTTTAATACCGAAAAATATAAAAAAATAAGAGCTGAAGAAGTTCTCAAAATAAAAGAATTAGTTGGAGAAGAAAACTACAAATCTGGAAAATTTGAAAAAGCAATTCAAATTTTTGATGAATTAGTTTTATCGCACAAGTTTACCGAATTTTTAACATTAGAAGCCTATAAGTATATTTAAAAGCCCTATAACCAAAGCAAAACACACACACAACACATACTCAAACCAAAACACAAAAACAATTATGAGCAACCAAGACAGAATTCAGAAAATTCAGCAAGATTGGGAAACTAATCCACGCTGGAAAGAAGTTACTCGTCCTTATACGGCAGAAGACGTTATTAGACTGAGAGGTTCTTTGGACATTGATTACACTTTGGCAACTTTAGGCGCTAAAAAACTTTGGGAAGGCTTAAACAGCAAACCATACATGGCTGGTTTAGGAGCATTAAACGGAAATCAGGCAATACAAGAAGTACAAGCTGGCTTAAATGCTATTTATCTTTCGGGATGGCAAGTTGCTGCAGATGCTAATTTATCAGCAGAAATGTATCCAGATCAATCATTATATCCTGCAAATTCGGTTCCGATGGTTGTAAAACGCATCAATAATGCATTGCGCCGTCGAGACGAAATACAATCTGTAACTGGTCAAGGTGAAATTGATTATATGGTTCCGATTGTTGCTGATGCAGAAGCTGGTTTTGGAGGAAATTTAAATGCTTACGAATTGATGAAACAAATGATAGAAGCTGGCGCTGCTGGTGTTCATTTTGAAGATCAATTATCATCTGCCAAAAAATGTGGTCATTTAGGAGGAAAAGTTTTAGTACCAACACAAGAAGCGATCAACAAATTAGTTGCTGCACGTTTAGCTGCAGATGTTTGTGGTACGCCAACTTTGTTGGTTGCAAGAACTGATGCAGAAGCTGCTAACTTAATTACTTCTGATATTGACGAAAGAGATTTACGTTTCATTATACCTGGAAGTAGAACTTCTGAAGGTTTTTACAATGTAAAAAACGGAATTGAACAAGGTATTGATCGTGCATTAAGCTATGCACCTTACGCAGATTTAATTTGGATGGAAACTTCTAATCCAGATTTAGGAATGGCTAGAGAATTTGCACAAGCAATACGCGAAAAATATCCAAATCAAATGTTAGCTTATAACTGTTCTCCATCTTTTAATTGGGCAAAACATTTAACTGTTGCTCAAATGGAAACATATCGTGAAGATTTGGCAGAAATGGGTTATAAATTTCAATTCATCACACTAGCAGGATTCCATGCAATGAACACGTCTATGTTCGAATTATCTCGCGCTTACAAAGCAAGAGGAATGGCTGGTTACTCTGAATTACAAGAAAGAGAGTTTGCTTTACAACATGAAGGTTTTGCAGCCGTAAAACACCAATCATTTGTAGGAACTCAATACTTCGATTACGTACAAAATACCGTGCAACAAGGTGCTTCGTCTACTACAGCTATGGCTGAAAGTACGGAAACCGCACAATTCTAATACTTACATACTTTTCAATTAAAAAGGACATCCCGCAACGATGTCCTTTTTTAATTTATGTTAGATTATTTTATCTTGTTGTATAACCTCCATTTGCAAATATTGTTTGCCCAGTAATCCACCAACCATCAGTCACTAAAAACTCAACCAAAGGTGCAATATCTTTAATGTCCGTTAAACCGCCAAGTGCAGATGCAGATTTATGGTAAGCAACAGCCTCTGGTTCTTCTTGTCCATAAAAAAATGGTGTATCCATAGGACCAGGCGCAACTCCAGTTACAGATATTCCTCTATCTCCAAATTCTTTAGATGCCATTCTTGTAAAATGCTCTACAGGCGCTTTTGCACCAGCGTAAGTAGAATACAAACCAGTATAAGCAGCTAAAAGAGAAGTAACAATTGTACAAATTTTACCATTATCATTTAAAGACTTTCCTGCTTCTTGAATAAAGAAATATGCTACTTTAGAATTAATATCAAACATTGTATCATACTCTTCCTCAGTCGTATCAAGAAATGGTTTTTTCAAAACCATACCAACTGTATTTATCGCGATATCTACACCTCCAAATTTACTTTTGGCTTCCTCAAAAAGTTGTTTAATGTTACCTACTTTTGTTAAATCTGCCTGAAATGTGAATGCTTCACCACCAGAATTTACAATATCTGCCAATGTATTTTCTGCATCTGCTTTTGTACTATCGCTATTGTAATGAATAACTACTTTAGCACCTTTTGCTGCAAAATCTCGGCTTAATAAGCCTCCTAAATTTTTAGCACCTCCAGCTATTAATACGACTTTTCCGTTTAAGTTGTTTCTTTCCATTTTATTTGGTTTTCAATATTTTACTATTCATAAATTTAATTAAAACAAAAATAGTAATGAGAAAAAAATATAATATGGTGAACTTTTCGGTTTTTTTGTGAAAAGGCTAAATTTTATTCTCTTTTTTAAATTGTCCTGGAGTTAATCCAACAAATTTCTTGAAAAATTTAGAAAAATTAGAAGGATCATAGGTTAACATTTTGGCAATTTCTGCAACCGATTTTTCATTCTCTAACAATAATTCTTTTGCTTTTTCTATTATCTTATAATCATAAAAATAACAAGGATGATGATTTGTTGTTTGCTGAATAGTATCTGTTAGATGTTGATGAGAAATAAACAATTCGGATGCAATTTGATTAATTTCTAGAAAATCAGTTGTTTTGCCCGAAATAACATCAGCAATATGTTGGTCTAAAAATTTAAAATAATTCTCAGTTATTTCCTCACTTCTACTTTGCTTATTATTTATTTCCATCTTTTTTTTGAATAATAAAACCTAATTTACATCAAGTATTTGGAATGATTTGTTATTTATTTCGAACAAATCATTTTTTGATTTACCAATCAATTCTTTAACTAAAGGTGTTTGTGTAGACAGAATAAATATTTTTTTACCGTTATTTTCTATCTCACCAAAACTACACGCAATACAAAAATTACCCATCGAAGTTTCCACATAACTGCCCAAACCTACAATTGGATTATCAATAATTTTAAGCTTTGAGAAAATATCTTGTTGAATCAAAACATCATTCAATTGGTTTTGAATTCGAGTAATTTCTTGCTGCATCATTTCGCGCGAAGTTTCGTATTTATCGCCCATGCTACTTTTTGTATCATTATTTGACGCACGTAAATCTTCAATCAAATGATTAAAATAGTTAATTTTTTCTTCTATTTTATGTTGTATAACTTCGTAAAGTTCTGCTTTCATCTTTTAAAATTAAATTGTTTGCGGCTTATTTTTGAACCTCAACATATAAATTGTTCCAATAAAACAAATTAATGCCGAAACATAAATAACCATCGGAACACGATCTAAATAATCCTGAAAATACCAACCAGCACACAAAGCACCGAGACCAATTCCCGCTTCCATCGCAATATACATCGTAGCCATTGCTTTTCCACGTTCGTCTGGTTTACTAAAATCTATTGTCCAAGCATTAAGCGCAGGCGAAAGAATTCCTCCTGAAATTCCGTACACCAAACCACCTAAAATCAATCCTAATTTTGATTGTATGCTTCCTAATAAAATCAAGGCTACAATCAATAAAGCTAATCCTATTTTTATGACTAAAACTCGTCCTTTTTGATCTGAAATTTTTCCTGCAAAAAATCGCACTAACATCGATGAAATTGTAAAAACAATAAAAAATACACCTTTATTTTCAAAGCCTAAATATTCTGTCCAATCAGGTATTAAAGTTAAAATTGCGCCATACGCAACATATGATAAAAATGTGATTAAAGCTGCTGGTAAAGCTTCTTTCGCAAAAACATCTTTCCTAGAAATTTTTAATAATCCGACTCTAAATTTTTCTTTCTTAACTAAAGTTTCTTTCATGTTAAACAAAATCAAAATTGACATTAATGCAAAAAATGATGATGTAAAAAACATGGTATTAATTGACGAATATAACGTAATTGTACTTCCTAATGCTGGTCCTATTGCCATTCCTATACTAAAACAAATACCGTGTAAACCAAGTGCTTCGCCCCAACGTTCGCGCGGAATAATATCGGCAATATAAGCTGCTGTTGCTGTTGGTTTAAACCCTGTTGAAAAACCATGAATTAATCGTAAAAATAAAAATCCTGAAACAGATGTTAAAACTGGATATAAAATTCCACACACAAAGCACACAATTGATCCTATTGCCATAATAGGAACTCGACCAATTTTATCGGTCAATTTTCCGCTAAAAGGTCTAGAAATACCAGCCGTTAAAGTAAACAACGCGATAATAAAGCCTTTATATTCTGCTCCACCCAAACTGCTTAAATAAGCTGGTAATTCAGGAATCATCATATTAAAACTTGCGGCAAATAATAATGTGCTCATACACATTAATATAAAATTGATGTTATAAACGGGGTGCGAATTTAGTTTTTGTTGAATGGCGACAAACATAAAAAGGTAATTTTTTGCAAAGGTACTTCTATTCTAAATAAAAAAGCTTCCTAGTTATAGGAAGCTTTAAAATTATGCGACATTATTGATAAATTCCTTCTCGAGAATTCCATCAACTATTTTCTCAACTTGCTCTATTTGCTCTTTTAAAAGTGCATTGTCTTCAATTTGTTCTATCTCATAAAACTTTACAGATTTTTTAAGCTGATTTAGTTTTGTGTAATATCTTCTTAATTCGGCTTTGTTAAAAACATTGCCTTCTTTTACATAAATAACATGAATATTTGATTTGATGAATTGAGAAACTTCTAAAATATTACCTCTATTTTTAGAAATATCAATTGAATAAAAAATCGATTTTAAATATTCATTTTTTGCATTTGGTTCTTTTATCAACCATTGATCTGTTTTTGGACTAGCCGCAATCGGAATAATATTTAGCACTTTATTTGGAAATAAACAAGCCATTTCCCACGCAATTCCTCCACCTAAATCTGCACCAATAATCGCAAAAACTTCTTGCACTTCCAATTCAAACAACGTCAACCAAAACAACACCGCAACATCTCGGGCGGTAATTTGGTCGCGTGGTATATAATCGTACTTTATAGTTTCGGAAACACCATTTCCTGGAATATCAATACAAATAACCGTATATTCATTTAAATCAATTGCTTTGTTTTTTCCCATAACACCTTCCCAATGATACGTACAATCAGAATCTCCTTGTAAAGAATGATTAATCAAAATAACTGGAGCCGTTCCTAATGGAAGTCCAAATGTTTGAAATGTTACTGAAACTTGTTCTAAAATTGTGTTGTCTTCCAGCGGCCATACCGGAAGTGTTAATTGTTGTAAACTTTGCATTGTTTTAAAATTTTTGGTTGTTCTACTTGATTATTGCTAAAAAAAATCCCCATCGAAACAAATCGACGGGGAAATAAATAAATTAAAAAATAAAATCTCTTTTAATTATACATGACTTCCCACGTCTGGATATTCCAAACCTGTTTGCGAATCGACATCATATATAAACACGTAAATTTCATTTTTTGATTTTTTCTTCTATCAAATGTATAAAACATTTTTCGGAAAAGACTTAAATAAATCTTAATTTTTTGTAAAATTTTCCGAATTTAAAAAATAATTCTATATTTACACTGTATTTCGAATCGTTATAATAATAGAAGCGATACCAACCGAGAGTAGTCTCCACGGTGGTAAAATAATACGGGAATCCATCCAAAACAAACGTAAACTCCCCTATTTTCGAAGTACAATATTTGTTTAACTATTAACTATATTGTATGACTCAGAACATTTCTGAACTAAATTTAGCGCCAATTTCTAATGAAAAATTTGTTGATTTCATCAATCTTCAATTGCCTATTGTAAACAAAGATTTAGAAAATCAAATAATTGAAGAATTCAAAATTAGGAATTTAGATTTTCGTCATTTGTATAATTCAAAAACAAATGATTTGAATATTAAACTTCCTTTGTCTTTAATAGACGGTTGTTTGTTTGAGCGCAATATCCCGAAACCGCCATTAGTTGGTAATTTTTATCCAATTGTTAATCGTTTAAAAAGTTTTTTAATCAATACGCAAGAACTTCAAAATAAAAAGTTTAAAACGTTTGATTATATTTTTGATCAGTTGTTTTTGACAAAAGATTTAATTACGGTTATTTCACAAGAAGATATTTCGCAATTAACAGAAAATGATGTTTTTATCTGTTTTAAAAATAGTCAACAACAATTTCCAAATCAAGAAATTTTAAAAATTATTCCGTCTAAAAATTATCTTGTAACAATAGATAAAGGCAATTATTATAGAGGTTTAAAAAGTGTTTCTATTTATCAAAACAACCAAATTATTTCAGAATTAAATTTAGTTAATCCAGCTATTTAAGACTTTTTATTTAATTTTACGAAATGACGCCAGAAAAAAAACAATTAGTCGAAGCAAGTTTTAATCGATCAGAAACATTAAAGTTTTATAACGCTACGTTAATGGAAATTGAGACCGATTTTGTTTCGATTAAAATTCCAAAACAAGAAATGATGACGCGAAAAGATGGTATGTTTAATGGTGCGATGATTGCTTCTTTGGTTGATGTTTCGTCTGGTTATGCCGCGGTTAGCCATTACGAAGACGATTGTTATGTTGTAACGGTTGAGTTAAAAGTAAATTATTTGCGCCCAGCAATTGGCGATTTTTTACTATCGAAAGCGTATGTATTGAAAGGTGGAAAAAAAATAAGTGCAATTAGAACCGAGATTTTTGCCGTTGACGAAATTTCTGGAAAAGAAACGCATGCTGCAACTTCTTTGGTTACAATGATGCGCATCAAATAATCAGGATTTTATTGAATTAACAAATTCATTTGGGCGAACTTGTAACAACTGATAAAAACTATTGCTAAAAGCTTGTAAACTTTTGTAACCTACTTTATAAGCCACTTCGGCAATTGTAATCTTCTGTTCGCCTAAAAACTCAATGCTTCTAATTATTCGTATTAATTGCAAATATTTACTTGCCGTTAAACCTGTTTCTTTCTTAAATAATCGTTCCATTGTTCGTAACGACATCGAATAATTTTGCGCCAATTCTTCAAACAAAATAGTTGACGAAAAATTTTCTTGTAAAAAAACACAAACTGCATACAATCTATCATCTTTTGGTACAGTTAATCCTAATTTCATAGAACTTGTCCAAAAAGAAGGCATTTCGTATAAAATTGCTTTCAAAAACAATTGTTCTTCAAATTTTTCTTCTTCTTGTTTACTCCATTTACTCGCGTAAAAAAGCATTTCTTTGAGTACAGTTGGCACAGAAAAAATTCTGACTTCATTATAAAAATCCTCTTTATCATCTTCCAATTCAAAGAAAATAGTCATTAATCGAATTGATTCTAAAGTTGTTTTTGTTTTGTGTAATTTATTTGTCGGTATCCAAACAGCATGATTTTGAGGCAATAAAAACACCTCATCATCTACAAACAAATGCTGATAACCTTCTGCTACATACGCCAATTGCGCACGTTGATGCGAATGAAATTCATCTTCATGCTTCCAATCATCTTCATACCAAACGTAATATTTTTTTGGAATTGAATCTAAAATTGAATGTTCTTGACTATTGTACATTTTGTCGTTTTAAATGTAATTATTGACAAATTTATGTAAATAACCACAATTATCTTTGTATCATGCAAAATGAAACAAATAATACAGCTCAAAATAAATCAAATTATATTGGTATTACACTTTCTGTTTTAGGAATAATATTAGTTGCAAGTAACTTACGTTCGCCATTAACAGCGGTTGGACCTGTGCTAGATGAAATTGCTTCTCAATTACATTTAACTAAAACGGAAGCTGGTTTTTTAACTGCAATACCTCTTTTCGTTTTTGCAGCTTTTTCTGTTTTAATCGGAAAATTTTCCATTAAATACCGAATAGAAAAATTGGTTTTCATTTCTTTAATTCTCCTAATTATTGGTTTGTATTTAAGAATTAACGACAGTATTTTTTCTCTATTTTTTGGTTCTGCTTTAGTTGGAATTGGAATTTGTATAGGAAATGTTGTAATGCCCGCTTTTATCAAAAAAGAATTTCCGAAAAAAGTTGGAATGATGACTGGCGTATATTCGGTTGGAATGAATTTAACCGCCGCATTTGCTGCTGGTTTTAGTATAAAAATTGGACAATGGACAACTATTGGATGGAAAGGTTCGCTAGGAATTTGGATTATTCCCGTCTTTATTACACTACTTGTTTGGATTTTTCAATTGCTAAAAAAGGTAAATATTGTTTCTAAAAACACATCATCTAACACTTCTGAAGTTAACATTTATAAGTCAAAAATAGCTTGGAGTATTAGCTTTTTTATGGGCTTACAATCGCTAATTTATTATTGTATAATTGCGTGGCTACCTATTATTTTGATAAGTTATGGAATGAAAAAAGAAGATGCTGGTTGGATATTATCTTACCTTCAGTTCGCCATGTTGCCCATAACTTTTGTCGGTCCAATTATCGCATCGCGTATGAAAAATCAAAAAATATTGATTTATTTCATCAGTTTATGCTTTATAATCGCATTTTTATTGCTCAATTTTTACAATATAAAATTTGTTGTTTTAGCCGCTATTTTATTAGGAATTGCAAACGGATTAGCATTTAGTTTGGTTATGCTTTTCTTCTCAATGCGCACAAAATCGCCAATATCAGCTGTCAAATTATCAGGAATGTCGCAATCTATCGGTTATTTATTAGCAGGTTTTGGACCTCCAATTTTCGGAAAATTATTCGAACTCACAAATCAATGGGCTTATTCATTCTATTTTTTATTATTCATTTCCGTTATTCTTTGTTTTTCTGGCGTTTATGCTGCACAAAATAAAACAGTTGAAGAATTGTAATCAAAACGTCTATTGTATCATTATTTAAATCAATTACAAACTAAAAATCTAACGTTAATTTTCGATTACATTTAATAAAAAAAGATATGAAAATTATAGAATTAGAACTAAAAACCAATAAATTAAACGAAAACAAACAGTTTTTTACTCAAATTTTAGAACTTGATTTGATTGAAAATTCTGAAAATTATTTTAGTGTTCAAATTGGTTGGACAAAATTAAAATTTATTACTTCTGACCAAGAAAATATTTATCATTACAGTTTTTTGATTCCGAAAAATCAATTGCAAAATGCGTATAATTGGATGAAAAATAAAGTTGAAATTCTAGAAACTGAAAATAACAATGTGTTTAGTAATTTTGAAGCGTGGAATGCAAAATCATTTTATTTTTATGATGGATCAAATAATCTTGCAGAAATTATTATTCACGCTAATTTGGATAACGAAAGCAATCAACCTTTTGATGCTTCATCTATTCTAGGAATTAGCGAAATTGGTTTACCGACTTTAGAAATTGAAGAAATTAATCAACAAATAGAAAATGTAACGAATTCTAAATTTTGGAAAGGAGATTTTGACGCATTTGGTACAAATGGTTCTGATGAAGGTAAAATTCTTCTTCCAAATTATAACATAAAAAAAACGTGGTATCCGACAGAAATTAAGATAAAATCAGCTCCTTTTCGAGCAATCATAAATGTAGAAAATAACACATATAAGCTGACTTTTAACAATCAACAACTAGAGATTAACAACTATGATTAAACTGCGAAAAGGAACACAAAATGATTTAGTAGAAATGCAAACGTTGTTTCTTGATACCATTCATATTGTTTGTAAAAATGATTACTCCGAAAAACAACGAGAAGTTTGGTCTTCTTCGGTCGAAAATAAAGCACGTTGGCATTCTATTTTTGAGAATCAAATTGTTTTAATCGCCGAAATAAACACTAAAATTGTTGGTTTTATTACTTTAGAAAATCATAATTATATCGATTTTTTATACGTACATCATAATTTTCAGCGAAAAGGAATTGCTTCGGAATTATTGGTAAAAATAGAGAAAATTGCACTAAAAAATAACCAAAACCAATTATTTGCTGATGTTAGTATAACTGCAAAATCATTTTTTATATCGCATGGTTTTGATGTAGTTAATTCTCAAAAAGTGATTCGAAAAAATGTCGAATTGACAAATTTTAAGATATCAAAAAATCTATTCTAATTATTTTTACTTTTCGAACAATATTAATTGAATATCCTAAACAAAAATGGCAGTTGCGTTGTAACTTTGCACACAAAATAAGACCAAAATGGTAAATTTTATTCTAATCGCAGTTTGTATAATTGCTGGAATGATTTTTAAAGCAACAAAATCAATTCATCCCGACGCCCACAAAGGAATCAATACGTGGATTTTATATTTAGCATTACCCGCAGTTTCTTTTAAATATTTACCAAAAGTAGAATGGTCAAAAGAAATGCTTTTTCCTGTTGCAACTACTTTTTTGATAGCAATTGGAAGCTTATTTTTTATGAAATTTTACAGCAAAGCCAAAGGATATTCCGAACGTTCAAGACGTTCGTTAGAATTAGCAAGCGGTTACAGCAACACATCTTTCATCGGTTTTCCATTAATCAGCGCATTTTACGGCGAACAATATTTGAGCATCGCAATTATCTGCGACCAAACCATGTTTTTATGCTTATCTACAATCGGAATTATTTCTGCTTTAAAAGGCGGAAGCAACGGTTCTGGAGCAATTGATGTTAAATTTATATTGAAAAGATTATTCACTTTTCCTCCATTTTTAGGATGTATTGGCGCTTTAATTTTATCTCAATTTATTGATTTAACACCCGCCGAACCATTTTTTGACAAACTTGCCGCAACCGTAGGTCCATTGGCTTTATTTTCGGTTGGTTTACAATTAAAATTTAATGGTTGGAGAAAATTATGGTCGCAAATATCTATGTCAATGTTGTACAAATTGATGATTGCTCCTGCTGTCGTAATGCTTTTAGCATTGATAATTGGAATAAAAGGCGACGTAGCTAAAATTACAATTTTTGAAGCTGCAATGCCAACGCTTGTTACGTCAAGTATTATTGCGGAACAGTTTAAACTCAACACAAAATTGACGAATTTGATTATAGGAATTAGTATAATTTTTGGATTTATAACGTCCTATTTTTGGTTCGAAATGATTCAATTTTTCATAAAATAAGAAAAGAGCTTTTGTAAAGCTCTTTTTTTTATTTTAATACTTCTTTTAGAAACAATAAGGTATGTTGCCAAGATCTGTCCGCCATTGTTTTATTGTAATCTGCAGATTCTGGATTTGTAAAAGTATGTTTAGAATTTGCATACGTTATAAACTGCCAATCGGTTTTGCCTTCGTCCATTTCTTTGGTTAAATTAACAATATCTTCTTGTTTTACAGATTCATCATTTGCAGGATGTTCTATTAAAATTTTTGCTTTTAAAGGAATATTTTTTCGAGAAATATCTTTCGCTAAACCACCGTGAATAGATACAACTCCTTGTACAGGTAATTGCGCACGAGCAGCTTCTAAAGCGCCAGTTCCTCCAAAACAATATCCAATAATTGCAATTTTATTTGGGTTAACACCAGCTTTTATCATTTCTTTTAAAGCCAAATCAATTCGTTTTTGATATGCACCAAAATCAGACTTATATTTTCCAGCAATTTTAGCAGCAGAAGCATTGTCTGTTGGTATATTTCCTTCGCCATAAATATCAGCAATAAAAGCAACATATCCTTCTTTTGCTAAATCTGTTGCAGCTTGTTTGGCTTCGTTATCAATACCTTTCCAAGCTGGTAAAATTAATACACCTGATAAATTTTTTGCTACATGATCAGTTATCATTCCGTTCAATTTTTGTTGTCCATCTTGATAGATAACCGTCTTCAAATTTTGTGCATTTAAACTATTCATAAACAAAAAGATTAAGATAAAACAATTGATTATTTTCTTCATATTCTTTATTTTAGATCATTATTTTTCTGAATTATTAAGTTATAAATAACTATCTTTATTTAAGCTATAAACAGAGATTATTTAACATTTTTAGAAAAATTTATATGGAATTAATTACACTTAAAGTTTTTGATAGCCCAATTGAAGCACATATACTACGATCAAAATTAGAAAGTGAAGATATTGAATCGTTTGTATTTGATGAACATTCAGTTGGTATAAATATGCTTTATGCGCAGGCTATTGGTGGTGTTAAGCTAAAAATTAGAGAAACTGATTCTGAAAGAGCATTGTCTGTTTTAGAAGAAATAAATAATACAAAATATACCAATGATAACGAAGAATTAATTATTTGTCCTACTTGTGGTGGTAACGATTTTTACACCAATTTTAAATCTTCGAAAGGTACAAAAGGATTAATATCTACTTTAACATCTTTCTTATTTTGGGTTTATCCTATTTATCAAAAAAATGTGTTGAAATGTAAAAATTGTGATACCGAAATTGATATGTAATCACAAAAAAAGAGCAACAATTGCTTGCTGCTCTTACTGAACAAAAATATGATTAGATCGATTAAATTGTCCAACGTAATAAACTTGCTCCCCAAGAGAAACCAGCTCCAAACGCAGTCAACATCAATAAATCTCCTTTTTTAAGTTTTGATGTATTTTCCCAAATACATAGTGGTATTGTTGCTGCAATTGTATTTCCGTAATGCTCAATATTGACCAAAGTTTTACCTTCTTCAATTTTAATTTCATTTCCTACAGCATCAATAATTCGTTTATTTGCTTGATGTGGAACCAACCAATTTACATCATCTACAGAATAATCATTTCGGCTTAAAACATTCAAACATGTATCGCTCATCGATTGAATTGCATTTTTAAACACTACTTTTCCGTCTTGTTTGATGTAACGTTTTTCATCCAACAACAATTGCTCGCTAATTGGATGAAGAGATCCACCACCTTCAATATTCAAATATTCTTTACCAGTTCCGTTGCTCAATAATAATGCATCTAAAATAGCCACTTCGTTTGTTGGTTCAAGCCACACAACTCCTGCTCCATCTCCAAATAAAATATTTGTAGAACGATCATTAATATTAACATACGCACTGATTTTGTCTGCACCAATTACCAAAATATTTTTGTAACGTTTTGTTTCTATCAACGAAGCCCCCATGTCTAAAGCATATAAAAAGCCAGAACAAGCGGCATTCATATCAAAAGCCCAAACGTTTTCTATCCCTAATTTATCACAAATAATATTTGCCGTTGCAGGCATCAACATATCAGGCGTAGAAGTTGCAACTATTAAAGCATCAACATCTTGTATGTCTTTTTGGTAAGTTTCTATAAGATTAAGAATTGCGCTTACAGCCATATCCGAAGTTGCTAAACCATCTTCTAAAATACGACGTTCTTTGATTCCTGTTCGCTTAACAATCCATTCGTCCGAAGTTTCCGTAATTTTCTCTAAATCAGAATTAGTACGTTTATTTTCAGGCACATAACCACCAATTGCAGTTATTTGCGCATATATTTTTTTATTAAAATCTACCTCCATAAAATTCTTCTCAATCAAATTATCTAACGAATACCTCTAAAAACAGCGGTTTGATTAAATAAATTTTGAAGTACAAAGGTCTACTATGTTTAAGTAATAGGTTAGCTAAATAAACGGAATAAGTTGTCAAAAAGACGCATCGAAGAATTATTTTAATATTTAATGATAATCAGATTTTTAATTATTTCCTTTGAAAGTACTCGGAGAAATACCCGCATAATTTTTAAAAAACTTACTAAAAACAGATGTATCTCCAAAATTTAAGTCAGTTACAACATCCGAAACACTAAATTTAGGATTTCTAAGCAATACTTTTGCCTCTAAAATAATCGCTTCTGCAATAATTTGTTTGGGCGATTTATTAAAAACTTCTACAATAATTTTGGTTAAATGTTTACGACTAATAAACATTTCATCTGCATAAAATTGCACATTGCGTTGACGTTTAAAATGCGTGGAAACCAAATATAAAAATTGCTTTGCCAATTCTTCTTTTCTAACTTCCTTAGTCGTATTTTTTGCCATTGCAAGTTGATTGTAATGGTTTCCTAATTCGTACATCAAAATAGAAAAATGATGTAAAACCAAATCCTTTGCAAAAATATTTTCGTTCTTAATCGTATACTTACTAATCTTATTTAGATTATATCGTAAATCACGTACAATTTTCTTGTCAAGTGAAATAATCTTAGGATACTTTGACGATAAAAATTCAACTAAATTATTTGATTTAACATGAAATCCAGCTTCAATAATCAATTCCGAATCAATAAAAATTGCTTGAACAGAAAAATCATCTGAAAGTTCTAAAATCTCAAATAATTGCCCTGGTAAAACAACCATAATATCATCACGCTTAATCAAATTAGGTTCTAAATTAACCGCAATTTCGCACGTTCCAGCTGTAATCAAAATCAAGCCAAGCGACGAAAATTTATAGGGTTTATGTCGTACGAAATAGTAATTATTTTCTGGACCAATATCAAATATTGCCAAACGTCGATCCGAAACTTGCTCTCTATAAGTTCTTAAAATATCATTTAACGAATACAACTGTATATAATCACTCATTTTTTGGCTATCAAATTCTATACAATTTTACTTAAAAATATTCAATTAATTGTTAATAAATACGTCTTTTATTCCGTTATCTGCGTCTTTTAGAACAATACTAATAACCTCTTTCCATGGAAACTTGATTTAACAAAGTTTCTTCATTCTTCATTCGTTTATAATTGTCTGCAACCTGCTCCAAAGCTGTGTTTGCATTCGTCATACTCGCAATATGTGGCGTAACATAAACTTGAGAATTCGTCCAAAATGGATGATTTTCTGACAAAGGCTCTTCTATAAAAACGTCTAAATAAGCTTCTTTTATTTTATTGTTTTTGATTGCAGTCAATAAGTCATTTTCGACCAAATGTCCTCCACGACCAACGTTAATCAAAACAGTATTATCAGAACAAAATTCAAAAAACTGTTCATTCAAAATACCTTCAGTTTGCGCTGTTAATGGTAAAATATTAATGATAAAATCTGTTTGAGAAATTGCATTTTCTAATTCATTTAAACCAGAAAAAGATTCAACTCCTTCTATATTTTTTGACGAATTCGACCAACCTTTCACCGTAAAACCTAAATTCACAAATTTTGTAGCAACGTCATTTCCAATTTCGCCCAAACCAAGAATTGTTACTGTAGTTTCTGCTATTGTTTTGTACGAAGTTGGCTGCCAATTTTTCTCTAATTGCGCTTTATAATAAGGTAAAATATTTTTTATTGAAGTTAAAACACATGTCAAAACATGCTCAAACATATCGTGTTTCAGCGCAGAATCAACAATTCGTGTAATGTTAATTGTAGACGGAATTGGCGTATGCAACAAATGATCAATTCCCGCACCAACAGATTGTACAACCTTCAGATTCGGAAATTCATTTACATAACCAACGTGCGGTTTCCACGTTACAATAAACTCAACATCGTTCGGATTTTCTATTTCTGGATAAATCTCTACTTTAGTTTCTGGCAATAATTCGGCTAATTTATCAAACCAATCGTCTATCGGTTTTTGATTAAATATGATGGCTACACTCATTTTTATTTCTTTTAAACAAATGTAGTCAACATAAAATTATTGCGAATAAATCGCTTTGTAGATTTTTATAGAATTAACTAAATTTTAATCTTGTTTCAAGTACAAATCACCAATCGTTCTCATTTCATCATCTTCGGCTTCTGTTGCTTCAGCTTTAAAATTAACTTGCGTTTTATCTGCATCCATATAGTACAAATAAACATTTAAACCATTTACACAAAACTCTTTACCTTTTGTGATATTTTCTTGAAATTTCAGAAAACCTAAATCATCTTCTTCTACAAATTTCAAAACACCACTGCATTTAGAATCTGGATAATCAATTTTATACTGATTGTCATTCGTAATGGTTAAAACAGCTTTGTAAGTCTCATCAACACCAGCTTGATAAACATCGCCCTCGTATACTTTATTTTGCGCATTAAGATAAGTTGCGCCAAAAACTAAACACGCTAAAACTAATTTTTTCATAAGATTTCTATTTGTTGGACGATAAATATACTGTATTCCTAAATTAATATTGAGTAAAAAATAACGAAAAATAAGTTAAAATTAATTCGAGCAAATTCTTGACGATTTGTCAGTTTCGTTACCTTTGGATTAGATTTTGAGAATAAATCAACAATCATTTTAATTAAAAAATACAACATATATGAGTAATCCATTGTTAGAAAAATTTGAAACACCTTTTGAAAGCGCGCCTTTTTCTAAAATAAAAAATGAAGATTATAAACCTGCATTTATAGTGGCTATAAAAGAAGCAAAAGATGAAGTTGACGCTATAACTTCTAATCCAGAAGCGCCAACTTTTGAAAATACGATTGAAGCAATGGAACTTTCGGGCGAAAAACTTGGTCGAATTTCTGCTATATTCTTCAATTTAAATTCTGCTGAAACAAATGACGAAATGCAACAAATTGCGCAAGAAGTTTCGCCATTATTGTCTGAATTTGGAAACGATGTACGATTAAATCAAGCTTTATTTGAGCGTATTAAAAAAGTATATAATCAAAAAGAGCAATTAAATTTAACAGCGGAACAAGCTTATCTTTTAGATAAAAAATACAAAGGTTTTTCTCGTAATGGAGCAAATTTAAATGACGAAGAAAAGTCTAAATTAAGAGAAATTGATAAACAATTGTCAATGCTTTCGTTGCAATTTGGTCAAAATGTTTTGGCTGAAACTAACAATTATCAATTAATCATTACCAATGAAAATGATTTGAAAGGTTTACCATCTTACGCTATTGAACAAGCAAAAACTGATGCTGAACAAAAAAATAGCGAAGGTTGGGTAATTACTTTGCAAGCGCCAAGTTATATTCCGTTTATGCAATATGCGGAAAATAGAGGGTTAAGAGAGAAATTATTTAAGGCAAATAGTGTAAAAGCATTTCAGGAAAACGAGTTTAACAACGAAGAAAATGTAAAGCAAATTGTAAAACTTCGTCACGAACGTGCTCAAATTTTAGGTTATAAAACGCATGCAGCTTATGTTTTAGAAGAACGTATGGCAAAAACACCCGAAACTGTTTTAGATTTTTTGAATGATTTATTGGTCAAAGCGAAACCTTTTGCTGAAAAAGAAATCAAAGAATTGAGTGATTTTGCACAAGAAATTGACGGAATAGACACATTGCAACGTTGGGATCATGCGTATTATGCAGAGAAATTGAAACAGAAAAAATTCAATCTTTCTGAAGAAGAATTAAAACCATATTTTCAATTAGAAAATGTAACACAAGGTGCTTTTGATATCGCTACAAAATTATATGGTATAACGTTTAAAGAAATCAATACCATTGATAAATACAACGATGAAGTGATAACGTATGAGGTTTTAGACAAAGATGGAAATTTCTTAAGTTTATTATACGCCGACTTTTTTCCGAGAGCAGGAAAACGTCCTGGTGCTTGGATGACAAGTTTTAGAGAAGCATCTAACGTAAATGGAGTTACAAAGCGTCCGCATATTTCTATTGTTTGTAATTTTACAAAACCTACAAAAGACACACCTTCTTTACTGACTTTTCAGGAAGTTACAACTTTATTCCACGAATTTGGACATGCTTTACATGGTATGTTGCCAAATACAGTTTACGAAAGTTTAGCAGGAACTAATGTGTATTGGGATTTTGTTGAATTGCCTTCTCAGTTTTATGAAAATTTTTGTTACGAGCCCGAAGCTTTAAAATTGTTTGCAAAACATTATAAAACAAGCGAAATTATTCCACAAGAATTAATCGAAAAAGTAAAAGAATCGTCAAGTTATATGGAAGGTTACCAAACGGTTCGTCAATTAAGTTTAGGATTATTAGACATGGCTTATCATGCAAATAATCTGAAAGAAATTGATAATTTACAAGCTTTCGAGAAAGAATCATTCAAAGCAACGGAATTATATCCCGAGGTTGAGAATAATATGACAAGTACATCGTTTTCTCACATTTTTCAGGGCGGATATTCTTCTGGATATTACTCGTACAAATGGGCAGAAGTTTTGGATGCTGATGCATTTGAGTTTTTTAAAGAAACTGGAATTTTTAATCCAGAAACAGCTCAAAAATTTCACAAATTATTATCTTCCGGAGGAACAATAGAACCGATGGAATTGTACGAGAATTTTAGAGGTCACAAACCAACTCCAGATGCTTTATTAAAAAGAGCAGGATTGGTTAAAGCGTAAAAAATTATCAATCAAAATATAAAAGCCGACTTGTCATAGTCGGCTTTCTTTTTATAGTCTAGTAGGTTAGTGAGTAATCTCACCAATTGAAACTTTCACCATGTTGAGAACTATCCAAACCTTCATTTTCAGATTCTTCACTTACTCTCAACGATATAATTTTATCTGTAATAAAATAGATTATTATTGATCCAAAAAAAGCGAAAATAGAAACTAATACCAACGCAATCATGTGATGAAAAAACACATTAAATCCGCCATGAAGTAAACTTGCATTTTCTCCGTGTGCAAAAATTGCAGTTAAAATCATTCCCATAATTCCACCAACACCATGACAAGCAAAAACATCTAATGTATCGTCAATCTTCTTTAAAGGTTTCCAATGCATCAAACTATTTGATACAATTGCAGTTATAAAACCTATAAAAATACTTTCGGGAATACTAACAAATCCGCATGCAGGTGTTATTGCTACTAAGCCAACTACCGCGCCAATACAAGCACCCATTGCCGATACTTTTCGACCATTGATACGATCAAAAAATATCCAAGTCATCATTCCCGAAGCAGATGCAATTGTTGTTGTTCCAAACGCCAAAGCCGCTGTTGCGTTAGCTGCTAATGCAGAACCTGCATTAAAACCGAACCATCCGAACCACAACATTCCTGTACCCAATAATACGAAAGGAATATTTGCAGGTTTATGTTCTGCTTTTTTTCTTTTTCCGATTACTAATGCACCTGCTAATGCGGCAAAACCTGCGCTCATGTGTACAACAGTTCCTCCTGCAAAATCTTTTACTCCAAAATATTTATTTAATAATCCTTCTGGATGCCAAACCATGTGACACAAAGGTGTGTAAATGAATAAACTGAATAAAACCATGAACAATAAATACGAAATAAATCGAACTCTTTCTGCAAAAGATCCCGTAACCAAAGCTGGAGTTATTACTGCAAATTTCATTTGAAACAATGCAAATAAAACAAATGGAATTGTAGAAGCCATTTGATGGTGCGGAAAAACACTAACATTTTTAAAAAATGGATATGAAAGTGGATTTCCTATAATACCGTAATGTTCTCCATTGATCTTAAAACCAATTGATTCGCCAAATGACAACGAAAAACCAACAACTACCCATAAAATAGAGATAACTCCAAGTGAAATAAAACTTTGTAGCATTGTAGAAATCACGTTCTTTTTACCAACCATTCCGCCATAAAAAAAAGATAATCCAGGCGTCATTAACAATACCAATCCTGCTGCAGCTAATATCCAAGCTACGTCAGAGCCCACAATATTATCTTCGCTTAAAAAATCTTTTATCGGACTTGTAGCTACATCAGTTTGCCAAAACAATCCTGTAATTGCAACGAGTGACATTATTAAGAACGAAACTTTCCATTTAAGCCCTACTTTCATTTTATTTATTTTTAACCCTTTCAAAAGTAGGGTTAAAAATAAATTTTATAACTTTTTATAGAAAAAATCAAGAATAAAATAGGGTTAAATATTAATTTATACATTTTATCCCTTACTATATTATCAAATTAATAAAAAAAGATTCCAAATTCGGAATCTTTTTATTAATCTAGTTATTCTAAACCTTAAAATTTTAATTGAGATAATAATCCCAAATCACTTTTGTTAATTCTGCCATTGTTTGCGCAGAAATTTCTTGTGTTTGATTCTTTATATTCTTCTGAAAAATAGATAAAACAAAATGTTTTCCGTTTGGTAAAGTAATAATTCCTACATCATTATGTGCAACACGTAAACCTGCGTCATTTTGATTAGAAATTCCTGTACGATGCGCTACCACTGTATTTTTTGGTAACTGACCTTTCATCCAAGTTGTACCTCGTGAATTTTGTTCCATTAACTGAATCAAATATTTAGTCGATTTCTTTTTTAAGATTTTACCTTTATAAAAATCAACCAATAAATCAGTCATAGCAATTGGTGTAGTCGTATTTAAATAACAATTTTCCCAAGTCGACATTTGTTGTTCATTTACTTTTATTGTAAAATCTTTCACATCTATTTTATCTATATAATCTTGAATAGCTTTTGTACCTCCAACTAAATCAATCAAAATATCACAACCATTATTGTCACTATCCGAAACAGTATAACGAAGAATTTTATCTAGCGTTAAATAAACATTTCCTTCGGGATAATCGTCCCGCATTGGGCTCCAAGTATCAGCATGTAAATCTGTTTTACGCACAAAAATTTTCTGATTCAACGAAAGTTTTCCTTTATCAACCAAATCTAAAACAGCCAATGCAATATGAAATTTAAAAACACTCATCATCGGAGCATTTAAATTTCCATTGATTGTTAGCGAATCATTATTCTCTATCATTCTTAATGAAATTCCTATTTCTGCATCTTGTTTCGAGATAATTTCGGTTAATTTTTGACGTAAATCTGTGTTATCTTGAGCAAAAACTCCCGAATAAAAACTAAAAAAAATGAATAACGAAAAAATAGATTTCATAGAAATTAAATTGTAGAAATATGAGTTGATTTCTTGTTTAATATATTTTTAACGACAAAAAATAATCCAATAATCATAAAAGGAATACTCAGAATTTGTCCCATATTAATTATCATTCCTTGTTCAAAATCAACTTGTTCTATTTTTATAAATTCAATCAAGAAACGCATCACGAAAATTAATAAAATTGTTAAACCAAAATAGAATCCTGTTCCAATAGAAAATATTTTTTTACGGTATAAAAAGTAAACGATAAAAAATATAATAAAATAGGAGATTGCTTCGTATAATTGTGTTGGATGACGCGGTAAATTATCTATTTGCAGAAATACAAAAGCCCATGGTTTTATGGTTGGAATACCGATCATTTCTGAGTTCATTAAATTTGCTAATCGAATAAAAGCGCCGCCCAAAGGCGTTACAATTGCAACAATATCTAAAACTTTTAGAAACTTTATTTTGAATTTAAACGAATAAATTAATAACATCAATATCAGCCCAATTCCACCGCCATGACTAGCTAAACCAGCGTAACCAACGAAATGATAATTGCCTTCGAAATCTTGCTGAAAGGGTATAAAAATTTCTAAAATATGGTTTTTATAGTACTCAAAATCATAAAATAAACAATGTCCTAAACGTGCGCCAATCAAAATACCGAAAAATCCATAAAAGAAAAGAGCTTCGTGTGCTTGATTTGATAATCCTTCGTTTTTATAAACCGACTTCAGAATTTGGTAGCATAATATGATGCCAATACAAAAAAGTAAGCCATAATATTTTAGTGGAAAACCACCAATATTGACAATTTCTGGGTTAACATCCCAAATAATATAAAGTAGATTTTGCATGTTTTTCGTAATTTATTCTAAAACTTTTTCGAATGCTTTTCGTGCGCCGCCTCTAAAAAAAACTTCGCCACAATACGAATAACCAAGTTTCTCAAAAACACGTAACATACCAATATTATCAAAATTTGTATCTACTTTTATGCTTTTAATATCTTTTGACAACGCTACTTTTTCTGCTTCTTGCATTGTCCAAGTTCCTAAACCTTTAATCACAACATCTTGCGCAACAGCTAATCTATGCACAACAGCGTATTTACCATCAGTCAGCCATTTGCCTTCTAACTCTAAATAAGCAGGCTCAACGGCATCAATAATCGCAACATAACCAATTATTTGTTGTTCATTTTCTAGAATTACATAACCATAATTATTCGCAATATCTTCCTTCACAACTTCCAAATTTGGATAACCATCTTGCCACTGATCGCTTCCTTCCTCTTTTCTTTTATTAATTGCTTGTTGCAAAATCTCCCAAATTCTATCTGCATCAGCGTTTTCCGCTTTTCGTAATGATAATTGACTCAACATTTTTTTGTTTTCTAAATAGTTAGACAATATAAAAATAATTGTTTTAAATTTTTAGATTAAATTTCATAAACCTAAGACAACCAATAAACCTATGAATTTTATAACCAAAACCAATTTCTCTAAATTACCTTGGCAACAGATTATAGCCATTTTAATTTTGTTTTTAGCCTTCTTTTTCTTTAGAAGCGAACGAGCAGAAATGTCGCAGATAATTCCAAATCTTGTTGCGGCAAAACCACTTTGGTTAGTTTTTGGAGCGATTATTACATTTCTCACTATCGCATTGCAAGCTTATATGTATATTTTTAGTTTTAAAGCTGTCGGATTACATTTATCTTTTTGGGATGCAACAAATTTATTTTTAAAACGTAATTTGATTAGTATTTTTCTTCCAGCTGGCGGTATAAGTTCGTTAGCGTATTTACCGAATCAAATCAAAAAGAAAAATTTAGAGCAAACTAAAGTTTATCAAGCAAGTTCTATTTATGGTTTTGTTGGCTTGTTAACTGTACTTCTAGTTGGTCTTCCTATTATATTGTATAGTATTTTAATTAATAAAAATTTTGATAATGCATGGTTTTCTATTGCAATTTTAAGTGGTGTTTTGTTATCTATTTATTTTCTTGATCAATCATTTCGGAGAAAAAATAAATTTTATCAGTTTTTAGAAAAAAAATTCCCCGCAATTATTTATGAAATTAATCCAATATTTGAACTAAATTTTGATCAAAAAAATTATTATTTAACCATTTTAACATCAATTCTTATTGAGTTTACAGGTATTTTACACGTTTACATTGCAATATTGGCTTTGGGTTTAAATCCAACCTTCGAAGCTGCTGCACTTGGGTATACAATATCTGTTTTATTAATGATAATTTCACCTTTTTTAAGAGGTTTAGGAGCTGTAGAATTTGCAATGATTTATGTTTTAACACAATTTGGATACGCACAAAACCAAGGATTAGCCATAACATTATTGTACCGCGTTTTCGAATTTTGGTTACCGATACTTTTAGGAATTATCAGTTTTTTATGGAAAGGACGAAAATTATTTGCACGCATATTTCCTGCACTGATGATATTTAGTTTAGGAATCATCAATATTGTCTCGGTAATTACTCCACCACTCGCATATCGTCTTCATCTCGAAAAAATATATTTACCAATCGAGTTTATGCATCTATCAAAATTGATGACATTATTTGTTGGTGTCGCACTAATTATCACCTCTTCGTATTTGATAAAAGGTTTAAAAATCAGCATGGATTTTTGCATTATTTTTTGCAATTCTGTCCTTTTTAGGAAATATACTAAAAGCGTTAGATTATGAAGAAGCTACTTTTGCATTATTTACGATAATTCTATTGGTTTATTCTCGAAATCAATATCATTTAAAAACAAATTATAAACGTTTAAAACAAGGTTTTTCCTTTTTTATATTTGGATTCGTTGCATTATTAACCTTCAATATTTTGTCATTTTATTTTATTGATAAAAGACATTTTGGAGTAGATTTTTCTTGGAAACAAGCTTTATATTATACTTTTCAGAACTTTCTGTTATTCAAAGAAAATGATTTAGTTCCGAGAACTCATTTTGCAAAAGATTTTAAAGACATCAATTATTTCTTTGGATTTATATCATGGATTCTCTTAATTCTAGCATTTTTTAGATCCAAAAATTATTCAACAAATGATATTCAAAACATAGAAAAGGCACAAAATATTACCAATCAATTTGGAAATTCTGCATTAGATTATTTCAAATTATTAGACGATAAATCATTCTATTTTTCTGAAAATTACACTGCATTTATCTCGTACAGAATCGGTTCAAATTTTGCTATTGCTTTAGAAAATGTAGTTGGAAATGATGCTGATAAAAAAAATGTAATTCTAGAATTTGAAAAATATTGTCAACAAAAAGGCTTGAATACAGCTTATTATCGCGTTTCTGAATCAGATTTAATTCATTTTAAAAAACTAAAAAAACAACATTTATTGATTGGACAAGAAGGTATAATTGACGTAGAGAAGTTTAATTTACAAGGGAAAGATCGAAAATCGATGCGAAATGCATTAAATAGTTTAACCAAAAAAGGTTACACTACAGAGATAATAAAAGCGCCATTATCAGAACAATTATTAGATGAATTAGAACGTGTTAGCAACGAATGGCTGAATGAATTTGAGAAAAAAGAAATTGTATTTGCAGAGGGTAAATTTGATCGTGAATTGATAGAAAATCAAACTGTTATTGTATTAAAAGATGAACAACATAAAATTGTAACTTTCCTTAATATTATTACTGATTATACACCAAATGAATTGACGTATGACATGATTAGACGCACTATTGATGCACCAAACGGTAGTATGGATGCTGTAATAATTACGATGATAGAACATGCAAAAAATGAAAAAAAATCGCATATAAATATTGGAATGACACCAATGGCAGGTATTACAAAAGCGAATAATATTCTCGAAGAAATTATGAAATTTGCATATCATCGAATTGGATCTTTTAAACAATATCAAACTATGCGCGATTTTAAAGAAAAATATGCTGATAACTGGACTAATAAATACATTGTTTACGGAAATGATGTCGAATTAATGCAGCTTCCGAAAGCCTTAAATAAAATTATGAAACCTTAAGATGAAAACACAAGCGGTTATATTTTTTTCAATTTTAATCCTATTAATTGGGTTTTATATCATCAGAACCAAAGGCGATGATGTAGATATCAATACTCCTTTACCGCTTAAAATATGGACGAAAAATAACAATGATTTACCAATTATTTTTTATTTAAGTGGTGATGCAGGAATTGGACCATTTTCATCTAAAATATGTACAAATCTCCATCAAAATGGTTATGATATTTATGCTTTAAATTCAAAAGTTTATTATTGGAACAAACAAGATCCGAAGAATACAGCTGAAGTTATTTCACAATATTTAGAGAAAATATTTAAAAATCATTCTAATCAAAAAATAATTTTTATCGGCTACTCATTTGGTTCTGATGTATTACCGTTTATAATTAACAATTTACCAAAAAACACAACGAATAGAATAGAAAATATTATTCTTTTGGATCCCTATGAATCTGCAGATTTTGAAATTTATTATAAAAATCTAATTTTTGAAAGTGTTTCAGGTCAATGGCAAACAATACCTGCAATTAATCAATTACCACCAATCAAACTTTCAATTATTTTAAGTGATTATGGAGAAAAATATCCTTACAATAAAATTAATCATCATAAAAATATCATTCATTTAGGCGGAAATCATCATTTTAATCGAGATTATAAATTAGTTACAAAAACAATTCTTAATCAAATTGAAAAGTACTAAGATAATCCCTTTTCATTCCGAGCGTAGCGAAGAATCTTATCACAATCTCTCCATCTACTATTTCCCTCCCGTCATCCTGAACTCGTTTCAGGAACACACAAGTTAAGTTTTGAGTAATAAGTCTTAAATCTCTTTCCCTTGACTTTACTCCATAAAAAAAGTCTCAAGAAATAAATCTTGAGACTCTTTATAAAAACTGGCGACGACCTACTCTCCCGCAATAGCAGTACC
>NZ_FOUZ01000017.1 GCF_900115015.1 Algoriella xinjiangensis
TATGTTTTTCAGAAATACTTTACAGGAAAATCAGATTTAAAAGCTGATTACGAGTTTCCTAAATTAGAAGAAATAGAAAAATTTGTAAAAGAAAACAATCATTTACCAGGTGTTCCTTCTGCAAAAGAAATTCAAGAAAACGGATTAAAAGTGGGAGAAATGAACAACTTACTTTTACAAAAAATTGAGGAAATTACATTATTGTTGATTGAACAACAAAAAGAAATTAAAGAGTTAAAAGAAACTATAAATAAGAAATAATAGATGAAAAAATTATTATTTTTAATATTAAGTATATTCTTTACTTTTTGTTATGCACAGAAGCAAAATGATCATTGGATTATAGGTAATAAACTTGTGAAGTTTAAATATAATTCTACATCCGATTTTGAAATTATTCTACCTTATTTATCTAAAAATTTTGATCAATCTCCTGCAATTGTAAGTGACAAAACAACTGGAGAATTACTCTTTTATACCGATGGAGAAACAATTTGGAACCATACAAAAGCTACTATGGATAATGGTTCTGAAATAAACGGAACTTCAACATTAGCCCAAGCTGCTATTATTGTCCCAAATCCATCAAATCAAAACCAATATTATATTTTTACACTTAAAGCTATAAATCTGAGTAATAATAACCTTTATTATTCTATTGTAGACATGAGTTTGAATTCAGGTGCAGGAAAAGTTATTAGTAAGAATAATTTATTATTAGAAAGTATTGATAATGAGAAATTAGCTTCAACTTACGGACATGATAAATCTTATTTCTGGATAATTGTAAGAAAAGATAAAGAGTATTATTCATACAAATTAAATTCTTTTGGTATTCAAAATCCAGTTATAAGTACAACAAATTTATCTTCTTCAAATGAATATAGTAGAAAACAAAAATTAAAGATTTCTCCAGATTCAAAGTATGTTGCAAGTACTATTAATTCTGAAAAACATTATAATATTTACTCTATACAATTATTAAATTTTAATAATTCGAGCGGAAAATTAGCTGAATATAAAACTCAATACGATTGGGATTTTATCATAGATTATACGATTAATAATAATCAAAATATTTCTTATGATTTTTCTTTTGATAGTAAATATTTTGCATATAAAACTATACATGGTTTCTTATGTACGTGTAGTAGCCCGTATGGAATATATGCTAAAGTTTTAAATTTAAAAGACCAAGTAATATCAAGTTATTTAGAAGGTATTAGTTTTGGTATAAATACAGATATACAATTAGGTGCTGACAATAATTTATATTTAGTTAATAATAATTTAAATAATGCTGCAGGTAATTATTACAAAATAGTCCCAAATGATATTTATAGTAATGCCCAAGGTGTAAAGGGAATTCTTAATAATTATCCTATAACTATTAATCTTATAAGAGGTGGATTACCTCAATTAGTACAAACTACTCAAAATGTATGTCAACAAGACTTAACAATAAATCAGCCTATTCTAAGTAGTCATAACTACACAGCAAGTAATACTATAACAGCAAGTTCTGTAATCAATGAAAATCTAACAGTAAATTACAATGCCAAGAAAGTTATTTTAAAACCAGGATTTAAAGCTTCAAAAACTAATTTTATTGCAAAAGTTAATCCTTGTATGTCTAATTTTATTCTTGATGATCAAACAAGTAAAATGTCATCTGTTTATAAAACAGAAACTAAAATTGAAAATAGAACAATAGTTTCACCAAACCCTACATCAAACCAAGTACAAATTAACAGTACTATTGGTATTAATGAATGGTTTGTTTATGATATTAACGCAAAAATTGTATTAACAGGAAATAATAAAAATGCTAATGCACTTAAAATAAACCTACAAAATTTAAATGCTGGTATTTATTATTTCAAATTTTTAGATGCTTCGGGTACATTACATGAAAAATCAATTATCAAAAAATAACCTATCTAATTTTTCTTAACCTATAAACTAAGCCAAGTAATAAATTTACTTGGCTTTTTATTTTATTACATTTATTTTTTCAGAAATTTCATCATGAAAATAATCACTAAAAACAACATGAATGAAAAGATAAAATAACGAATTGCTAAATCGCCTTGCGTTACAACCAAACCACTAACAGATACTACAAAACTAACCAATGATGTGATGATATAAACCAAACCACCCATTAATCCGCCTGCTGCGCCTGCATTTTTAGGAAAATAAAGCATACTTGTTGTAAAAAAAGAAGTGAAAAGAATTCCCGAACAAATATGTATAAAAAATGCAAAACCAATCAATACATATAAATTTGAATAAAAATTACTCAAAATAAGCAAAGCAACAATCAACACTAATTGAGTTATAATTGGAAGAATAATACGTTTATTAAATGCTAAATGCATTCTTTGCTTCGCAATCAAACCACCAATCATCCACGAAAAACCAAGAATCAATGTACAATAACCTATTGTTACAGAATCAAAAGCAAATGTATTTTCTATAATAAATGGTCCTGTAAGATTAAACAACATCACGATAGAATAACTTAAACCAAGTATAAAAATACCGAGCATAAAAACTCTATTCACAAGCATATTTTTATACGAATCTACTGTATCAGCTAAATTCAATTTCTTTTTTTGTGCTATCGTTTCTCCTCCAATTAGTAATTCAGAAAAAAACAATAATGCAGCATAAATTGCTAAAAAGTAAAAATTAGAATGCCAATTAAACAGTTTTTCTAAATATCCACCTAAAAAAGGTGCTAAAATTGGTCCTAATGACCAAGTTACCGTGAAATAACTAAGATAATGTTTTAGCTTTTCGCCTTCGTACATATCAACAAAAAATGCGCGAGTTGCGACTACTAATATCGAAATTGAAATTCCTTGTAAAACGCGTAATAAACAGATAAATAAAATACTATTGGTCTGCGTTATCAGAATATTAGATAAAACGAGTAGCACCAATGCTATTAATTTTGGACGATAACGACCAATATTGTCCAATAAACTTCCAATCAATAATTGCGAAATTCCGTAACTCAATAAATAACAAGTTAACGTTAATTGAATGTCTTTTTCGGGAACTAACATTTCTTTTGCCATTGCAGGAAAAGAGGGTAAATATATATCGGTAACAAAACCAGATAATGGAATTGAGATAAACGCCAATATCGTTGCAAGTTTTTTTTGTTTTGCTGTTGCAGTTCTTAACATGTTATACTTTTTGAAAAAGCAAAATTAAGTACTTCATCCAAATCTAGTGTTTAATAAGACAAAGCAATTCTTACAAAAAACAAAGAATTACAGTTTTAATTGTCTAAACTTTAAAGGTGAGACATTTCCATATTTTTTAAAAAAATTATTGAAATGAGACGGTTGTTCAAATCCTAATGTATAACCAACTTCGGCAATATCCCAATCAGTAAAAATTAAAAGATTCTTTGCTTCGTTGTAAATTTTATCCTTTATAAGTTGTGTTGTCGTTTTATTAGTAACAGATTTTATAGATGAATTTAAATGATTAACATGTACATTTAACTGTGTTGCATAATCCGATGCTTGTTTTAGTTGCAATGGATACGCAGGCGAGTCTAACGGAAATTGTTTATTCAATAATTCATCAAATAAACGGTATAATCTTACGTTTGCAGGATTCTCATTAATCTCTACGTCATCCACTCTCAACTCCAAAGCCATGTGCAAAATCGCTGCTAAATGACTCTTAATACTATTGGTTTTATGTGGATAATTAGACTGATTCATTTTATACATTTGTTCAAAATAAACCAATGCAGTAGCTGTTTGTTCGTCATCTAAAAACACAAATGGCTTACTCCATTCTTTAAAAAGAGAAGTACGTTTGAATAATTCAAAATTATGATCTTCATTCAGAAATTCTTGATTAAAAAGACAAAAATATCCTTCTTGCTCGCTACTTTCACATTTCCAAGAATATGGCACATTTGGTGTCGGAAAATACAATGCCGGACGATCAATATAAAGTTGATGCGTCCCATATTGAAACATACCCTTTCCTATAATAAGACTTACTTTATAATAATCTCTTCTGTTATAAGGAGTTCTGAAATTACAATATTTTCGCATCGAAATATTGAAATGAGAATATCCTTCTTCAAAATCATTTGGAGTAAAAAGGTCAGAATTTGTCAATTTTACGTTTTGATAATAATCTTCAATTGTTTCTAATTTCTCGCTCATCTCTAAATTATAAAAATCAAATATATAAATTTATGTTTATTCTTTTTCCCAAATAAAAATAAAATACTTTTACAAACAATTGTAACTTGTATAAAATTGAAAACCAGAAATAACCTCAACAATTTTATAAAATGGCAAAACTCATCAAAACTGAAATCTTAATACATGCAAAACCAGAAAAAATTTGGGAGATTTTAACCGATTTTCAAAAATATCCTACTTGGAATCCTTTTATCACTTACATTGAAGGACAAATGAATATTGGCAATAAAATTAAAGTAAAAATAGAACCGCCAGAAGCAAAAGCAATGACTTTTAAACCACATGTTACCGCTTTCGAAACCAATAAATTAATGAGTTGGCTTGGAGTTTTATTGTTTCGTGGACTTTTTGATGGTGAACATAAATTTGAACTTATTGACAATCAAGATGGAACAACAACCTTTATTCAAAGTGAAAATTTTATCGGAATATTAGTTCCATTATTCGCTAAACAACTCGATAATAGCACTAAAAATGGTTTTATAGAAATGAATAAAAAATTAAAAGAATTAGCAGAAAATAATAATTCATAAACAAAAATTCTTCGTTTCGCTCTAAAAAAATTAAAGCGAAACGAAGAATCTATTTATATATGTTTTTTTAATGTTCTTCTTTACTTGTCGGAATCAGAATATTAATTCCTGTTTGAAAAGCTGTTCCAGCAAAACGATTCTCTGCCGAAAAATTTTGTGTAATTCGTGCCATCGCTCCTATTTTTTTAGGAACAATCCAATAAGATACAAAACCGCCTACACCACCTACTTGATCAGACAATTTACTACCTTCTGTACCTTTATCATCAGAAATTTGTGTGGTAAAATGACCGAAAACACCAATCTCATCACCTCTCGAATTTAAAAGATACGAACCGCCCATATCAAACGTAAGATGTGTACCTTCTTTAAAATCTGTTTTTTTCTGCCAATGGTTTATTTCTAATGTATGCGCAGCACTTACATTAATTTTTGGCGCTGGTTTATATTTTACTGCCACACGTATGTTTTGCGACCAATATCCATGTCCGCCATTATCTAAACTATTGGGTTCATATTTTCCCGTAGGCGCCCAAACACCGTAGTTTAAAGCGTACTGAAAATTCCCAGCTTTCCACGATAACCAAACTGGTTGTATGTACATATCACCAAATCCCACATTTTTATTTGTAAAATTATACGTGCCCGCACCTGTTTGTTGTGTATAATAATCTAATGCAATACTTGCAGTTGGGCTGTTTAAAGTCGGAATTAACATCATTCCCCAATTGGCGTTTAATATTTTTCCTTTTCCGCCATAAATACCCATCAAAATAAACGAATGTGTTTTTACATTTTGCTTTATTGTTAATGAGTTAGGTTCTCCAGAAAAATTATTAATTAATTGATCCGTTTTTTTACCTTGACCGTTGTAATAATTCATATTTGCAAATCCATACCAAACTGGTATTATAAGACCTTCGTGAGGTGCAAAATAATCGTTTGGGTTAAAAGATGATCCGCTATAATGACCTTGTGAATAACCGCTTATACTGAGCAGTAATAACACGAATGAGGAAACAATTTTTTTCATACTATCTTCTATTTTTGTATTAATTATTTTGCTTTTTTATTTTATTTCTTCATTCTACTCGCCTTATAAAAATGGAGTTTTCTTTGCATTGGCACCACTCAATCGTTTATTACAACAAGAAATAATCTAAAAAAACAATGAAACTTTTTTAATCATTTAACTAATTATTTATCAATTAAATATACAATTAATATTTTTAGGATTAGATAGTGCTATCGGTTAAATTTCGAACTAAATTGAGTCTTTTCATTCAAAAATAGTTCGAGGAAATTATTATCGTATGATTGTTTAAAATCTAAATGGTATTTTTGAAATAAAATATGGTTTTTAAACACCTATTTAAAGTTGCATTAAATTGGATTTCAAAAGAAAAAACAGCTCAATCAACATCCAAATTTTATAGTAAAAGTCATACAATCTCAATACAAGGCAAAACAGATTTAAATATCTCCGCAGCCAAGGCTTTTAAAGGTGATCCTGCTTTGTATAATCCCGAAGATTTGTTGTTAAGTAGTTTAACTTCTTGTCACATGATGTCGTATTTATATTGTTGCAAACTAAATAATATTGAAGTTATTTCGTACACCGATGATGCAGAAGCTACGCTTGAAGTGAATGATGATGGTAGCGGGCGTATTGTAGAAGTTATGCTGCATCCTAAAGTTATAATTTCAAATCCTACTCAGATAGAATTAGCGATTTCGTTACATAAAAAAGCAAACGAACTTTGTTTTATTGCCAATTCGTGTAATTTTCCTGTGTTTCATTCTCCGATTTGTGAGTCGAATTAAGAAGTTTAGCTTTTACTACTGTTTCTACTTTACGGGAAACCGTAATATATCTTAAAAGAGAAGATTATATTTGTAATTCAATCAATTTTAATGAAAATAATTTCAAATTATAAAGATGTTTTAGTTCTTACTACTTCATCTATCGAAGGATATAATATTGTTGAATATAAAAAACCTATTTCTGCACATGTTGTTACTGGAACCAATATGTTTAGTGAGTTTTTAGGTAGTTTTTCTGATGCTTTTGGTGGGCGTTCTAACGAATTTCAAAATCAATTGTCAAGTATATATGAAGAAAGTATTGATAAACTGAAACAAAATGCTTTTAGGTTAGGTTGTAATTGTATTATTGCTCTAAAAGTAGATATAAATGAAATTTCGGGAAAAGGAAAATCTATGTTTATGATTACGGCAATTGGAACCGCAATTGTAATAGAAAATAATGCTACTACTAAAATAAATACAAGTAAAACGATTTCTGTAAATGAAATAAAGAATATTATTAGCAACAAAAAAGTATTATCAGATTTAGAAAATAATCAATTAAAAATAACTCCAGAAAGTTGGAACGTACTAATCAACAATCAAATAGTTGAAGCAATAGATATTTTATTGAAAAAGTATGAGTTTATATTTGATAAAAAATCTGAAGAATTATTAGAATTTGAAAATAATTTACTGAGATATTTAGAAGTAAATAATCTTCAAATTGTATCTAAAAAACTTTATCATTTTATTGCAAATAGCGAAAATTATACATTTAATAAACAGTTATATGTGATTATTGAACAAAATAATTATATAGATTTTGAAGTAATTGAAAGTTTGTTACACGTTGATAAATTAAGCTTTCATAAAACAGCTATTTTTCTATGTAAATATGATAAATGTTTTTATAATGTGGATGATATAACACATATAGAATCTTTGATAAATACAATCAATCAAAACTTAAAACAATACGTGGTATATACCACAAAAAAGAAGAATATGTTTTCTTCTGAAGAAGTTGAAATTTGGACTTGTAAATGTGGAAATACAAATAAAAAAGAAGATGAATATTGTAATGATTGCAACTCTGATAAATACGGTTTTATTAAAAACACATTCACCAAACAATCTGCACTATACAATCTTAACTTGAAACTAAATATTTTAAAAGAGAATCTTAGTTAAAATACAAAAAAGTAATTTGTGTTTCATAAATAATATTTCAAAGTATATTAATTACAAAAGTAAAATGATGCACTAAAATTACCTTACGGGAAACCGTAAAGCAGAAAAACAATATAAAATAGATGATTAAAATATTTTCAAATCACCATCTTTTATCCATTGTTTCTTTCTCATAAAAGCATAAATGATGTAAGATAAAATTGCCGGCGCAATTACTTGTAATCCGATTATTGAAAGTAAAATATACGTTGTACTATAAGCATCTTTCATTGCGTTGTAAGTTCCTATTTGTCCAACCAAACCGCACGTTCCCATTCCCGATTCTAAAGCAGAATTTTGCATTCCAAAAAATAAAATTGCAATCGGACCAATAATCGCAGAAGCCAAGGTTGGAGGAATCCAAATTTTCCAATTTTTAAAAATATTAGGCACTTGCAACATACTTGTTCCTAAACCTTGCGCCAAAACACCTTTAAAACCATTGTCTTTATAGCTGATTGTTGCAAAACCCACCATTTGCGCACAACAACCAATTGTTGCTGCACCAGCGGCTAATCCGTCCAAATCTAACATTAAACATAATGCTGCGGACGAAATTGGTAAAGTCAAAACAATACCGACAATTACAGCAATCACAATTCCCATTATAAGCGGATTTGTATCTGTTGATAGCATAATAATTTCACCAATCCATTTCATTAATTGCTGTACCGAAGGTCCAATTAATTGCGCTAAAATAACACCAACCAAAACCGTAACAATTGGCGTTATTACAATATCGATACGTGTTTCTCCTGCAACCATTTTCCCTATTTCTACGGCAATTATTGTCGCAATAAAAACGCCCAATGGTCCGCCTAATTTATAAGCTGCAAGTCCTACAACTGCCGAAGAAAATAACACCAATTGTGGCGCGCGCAAACTATATGCAATTGCCAACGCGATTGCTGGTCCTGTGGCTTGACTAGCAAAAGGCCAAACGACATCGCTTAGAAATGATACTCCAAATTCTTCGCCAATTGTCTTTAAAATTGTACCAACTAATAATGTTGCAAATAAGCCGTAAGCCATTGCGCCCATTGCATCGATAAAATATCTTTTGGCAGAAATTTGTATGTCTTTTTTTAGTAAAAATTCTTGCATGATGACGTTTTAAATTGTTAATCTAAATCAGCTTATTTTTTGTCTGTACTCCTAAACAACATATCTGTATGAGTAAAACTACCGTCAATAAAGGCCATTTCTAGTTCTAAAATTATTTTTAAAGACGTATAATCTACTTTATCGGCATCGTCTGTTGGTCGATGATAATCTGGATGACCACCGGTATGGAAAAATAATACGGGAATATTTTTCTCATAAAAAGATGTTTGGTCTGATCCGCCACGACCTTCGTAACCGGTATAATTTTTAATGTATTTAGTTAGATCAATTGCTTGATAAATAGTTTCAAAAGCAGTTGAAGTTCCGTAACCAATTATCGAAACACCGTTTTCTGGATTAAAACGTCCAATCATATCCATATTCAACATCCATTGAATATTTTTTAAATCTAACGTCGGATTTGCAACAAAATAACGCGATCCAACCAAGCCTAATTCTTCTGCACCAAAAGCGATAAACAGAAAATTAACAGGTTCTGTTACGTTATTCTGACTATAAAATCGTGCTAATTCTAACAATCCTGCAACACCCGAAGCGTTGTCATCAGCTCCATTATGAATAATTCCAACACTATTTTCTGCCAACGAACTTCCTTGTTTTCCTTCTCCTAAATGATCGTAATGCGCACCAATTACTATTGTTTTATCCGCATGATTATCTAAAAAAGCAATCACATTTTTAGCATCGCGTAAACTATCTTTTACCACAACTTTCTTAACTTTTGCTGTAAAATGTTGGTAAAAACCATTGTTTCCTAAAGGTTTTAAGTTTAGTTTTTTAAATTCTTTCGCAATATATTTCGCTGCTTTTATATTCTGTTTACTTCCAGTTCCACGACCTTTCATGTTATCGTCCGCCAAATGATAAACGTGTTTTTTAAGAAGATTTTCATCGATTTCTTGAGAAAAAACTTGAATAGATGCTAGTAAAAAGAAGGCTAAAATGTATTTCATGGAATTGTTAAATTTTATAAAATCAAAAATAAGAAATCATCAGCTATCACAGACAACAATCTGTAATAAGTTTGCATAAAAAAAGCCTCCCAAATTGGAAGGCTTTTGAATGTTGTAATCTTCTAAAAACTACATATTTCGTCTGTATTGACCACCAACTTCAAACAAAGCATCTGTAATTTGTCCTAACGAACAAACCTTTGTTGCTTCCATCAAAGCTTCAAAAATGTTTTCATTTTGTACAGCAATCTCTTGTATTTTTTCTAATTGTACTTTTTCTTCTTCAAAATCCGCTTTATGCAACGTTTCTTTAGTTTTGATTTGGAATTGTTTTTCCTCTTCTGTCGCACGAATTACTTCCGCAGGAACTACTGTTGGCGAACCTTTAGAGCTTAAGAATGTATTAACACCAATTATCGGAAATGCACCATTGTGTTTTAATGTTTCATAATACAACGATTCTTCTTGTATTTTAGATCGTTGATACATTGTTTCCATTGCACCAAGCACTCCTCCACGCTCCGTAATGCGATCAAATTCTTGTAAAACTGCATCTTCAACTAAATCAGTTAATTCTTCGATAATAAAAGAACCTTGAATTGGATTTTCGTTTTTCGCTAAACCTAATTCCTTATTGATAATTAATTGAATTGCCATTGCACGACGCACAGATTCTTCTGTAGGCGTTGTAATTGCTTCATCATACGCATTTGTATGCAATGAATTACAGTTATCGTAAATTGCGTATAACGCTTGTAGTGTTGTACGAATATCATTAAAATCAATTTCTTGCGCATGTAAAGAACGTCCAGAAGTCTGAATATGATATTTTAACATTTGAGCTCTTTCGTTAGCACCGTATTTATTTTTAAGTGCTTTTGACCAAATTTTACGTGCTACACGACCAATAACCGAATATTCTGGATCGATACCATTCGAGAAGAAAAACGATAAGTTTGGACCAAACGCGTTGATATCCATTCCACGAGATAAATAATACTCAACATACGTAAATCCGTTTGCTAATGTAAACGCCAATTGTGTAATTGGATTTGCGCCCGCTTCGGCAATATGGTAACCAGAAATAGACACAGAATAGAAATTACGAACATTTTCTTTGATAAAATATTCTTGCACATCTCCCATCAAACGCAATGCAAATTCTGTTGAGAAAATACATGTATTTTGTGCTTGATCTTCTTTTAAAATATCTGCCTGAACCGTTCCACGAACCTGAGCCAATGTATTTTTCTTGATTTCTGCATACACATCAGCAGGTAAAACTAAATCACCTGTAACACCTAAAAGCATCAATCCCAAACCATCATTGCCTTCTGGTAATTCGCCATTATATTGTGGTCTATCTACTCCTTTTGTTTTATAAATAGCTTCGATTTTAGCTTCAATTTCAGCCTCTAAACCATTTTCTTTGATGTATTTTTCACAGTTTTGATCAATTGCAGCATTCATAAAAAATCCTAACAACATTGGTGCTGGACCATTAATCGTCATCGAAACTGATGTCATTGCATGCGATAAATCAAATCCCGAATACAACTTTTTCGCATCATCTAAACAACAAATTGAAACTCCTGCATTCCCAATTTTACCATAAATATCTGGACGATGACCTGGATCATTTCCATAAAGTGTTACCGAATCAAAAGCAGTTGATAAACGTTTTGCTGGCATTCCTTTCGAAACATAATGAAAACGTCTATTTGTACGTTCTGGTCCACCTTCTCCGGCAAACATACGAGTTGGATCTTCTCCTTCGCGTTTAAACGGATAAAGTCCTGATGTAAACGGAAATTCTCCTGGAACATTTTCTTGTAAAACCCATTTCAAAATATCTCCCCAAGCTTCGTATTTTGGTAAAGCAACTTTAGGTATTTGTAAGTGTGATAACGATTCTGAGTGCGTTTGGATATTAATTTCCTTGTCGCGCACTTTAAATGTATACACTGGATTTTTGTATTTATTTACCTTTTCATCCCACGTAAAAATTACTTCCCAATTGTGTGGATCAAAGTCTTTTTTAAGTTTATCAAATTCGGCTAATAATACTTTTGATAAATCTGGATTATTAGTTCCCGTAATTTCGATACCATGTTGTGTTAATGCAGGAATTTGACCAGAAATAGTTTCGATCGTTTTAAAAATACCATATAATTTCTGTGCAACATCTTTTTGATTAATCGCTTTTACATCGTAAGCACGGTTATTTTCTGCAATTTCAGATAAATAGCGAATACGACTTGGTGGAATAACGTAGATTTTTTCTGACATTTCTTTTGTAATCTCAAAATTAGATTTCAAATCAGCACCCGTTTTTTCTACCACTTTATCAATAATCGATTTGTACAATTGATTAGTTCCTGGATCATTAAATTGCGATGCAATTGTCCCGAAAACTGGCATTGTATCTGGGTCGATATCCCATAAATTATGATTGCGTTGATATTGTTTTTTTACATCGCGCAACGCATCTAATGCACCACGTTTATCAAATTTATTAATAGCAACAATGTCAGCAAAATCTAACATATCAATCTTTTCTAATTGCGTAGCCGCACCAAATTCTGGTGTCATGATATACAAAGAAGCATCAGAATGATCTAAAATTTCTGTATCAGATTGACCAATACCCGAAGTTTCTAAAATAATCAAATCATAATTTGCCGCTTTTAAAACCTGAAGCGCTTCACCAACATATTTAGACAAAGCTAAATTTGATTGACGTGTAGCCAAAGAACGCATGTAAACGCGCGAATTGTTAATCGAATTCATACGAATACGATCTCCTAACAATGCTCCACCCGTTTTTTTCTTAGAAGGATCAACTGAAACTAACGCAATTGTTTTTTCTGGAAAATCTATCAAAAAACGACGAACTAACTCGTCTACCATTGATGATTTTCCTGCTCCACCTGTTCCTGTAATTCCTAAAACTGGTGCAGATTTATCTTCAACTTTCGTATAATCAAACTCTTGTAAAAAGTCTTCTTCTCTATTTTCTGCTAACGAAATCAAACGAGAAATCGTTGTTACATCTTTATCTTTTAAGGATTGATACACATCTTTACCAGCTGGTAAAACCAAATTACCAGTCGGGAAATCTGCTTTTTCTACCATATCATTAATCATTCCTTGTAAACCAAGTGCACGACCATCATCTGGCGAATATAAACGTGTGATACCGTAATCCATCAACTCTTTGATTTCAGTTGGAAGAATTACTCCTCCACCTCCACCAACTATGCGAATATGACCAGCTCCTTTTTCTTGAAGCAAATCATACATATATTTAAAATATTCGTTGTGTCCACCTTGATAAGAAGTCATTGCTATTGCATTTGCATCCTCTTGTATCGCCGTGTTTACAACATCTTCTACAGATTTATCGTGCCCCAAATGAATAACTTCGCAACCAGTTGCTTGTATAATTCGACGCATAATATTAATTGCCGCATCATGACCGTCAAATAAAGCCGCCGCAGTTACAATACGCACTTTATTTTTGGGCTGATAAGCTTCTTGTACAGGATGTACGAACTTCTCTTTTTTCTCTTCTTGAGCTATTTGTGACATTTATTTGTGTTTTGATTTTATCCTTATCGCTAAGGTAAGATTTTTTTGAAGTTAAAATATAAGCTCTAATTATCAATTAGAGAGAAAATTACAGACTTCATTACCAATCTTATAAAAATAAACAGAATCTGATCAAAATATATGATTAACTTTAAAAGTAAATATAGATAATCGTAAAATTTATAGAAAATATCTACTATGTATAGTTATACATTAAATCATTTGGTACAATTTTCGAAATTAAATGAACAAATGATTGTTTTATGGAACAAGAAATATAAGATTTTTAATGACGAAAAAATTGATAAATCATCACTTTTTACACAAGATGATTTAAAAAAATTAATCATTGTTTCTTTCTTAGCAAACTCTAATGTACGTTATACAGTAGAAAAACTTTGCGCGCAATCTATTTCAGAATTGTCTATTGTAACAGAATTTGAACTTCAAAACTTTTTAAAAAAGAACAAAATTTTTTCACCTTTGATTAATTTATTGGTTTGTTCTTGCTTTACATACGACGCAAAATCATTTGATTCTATTTTATCAATTTGTTTTAAACAACTTGGTATTGAGGAATGTTGTGTGAAAATTGTTTTTCCAGTAATTAGTCAATTAGCTATTCTTATAGACACAAATTCGGTTCATTCAGCTATTAAATCTTTTACTAAAAATTTAATCCGAAAACAATTGCATTTCTTAATAAAATCTACACCATATTCTGTTGACAATAACCGAACTTGGCTCTTATTTTTACCAGAAAATGAATTTCATGATATCGAGTTATTATACGCTCATTTATTGTTAAAACTAGATGGCGAAAAAAGCATTTATTTAGGTGATAATCAAACGAAAGAATCGATTAATGAATGTTTAAATACAATAAACATTACACATGTTTTCACCTATATTAACGATGATTATGACAAAGATAAAATGAAAGATTATCTATCAACAATCAAAAAAATCTATCCAACTTCTACAATTTTTGTGGCAACATATAATAAATTAAAAGAACCAATTACCGAGGAAATTCCTTACATTAATGTAAATAATCCGATTATGTTTAAAGAATATTTAGACAAAATTATAGCGATGTAAATTAAATTTTCCAGTCAATTTCTTGCATATGTTTACTTTTAAGATATTCATTTGTTTTAGAAAAAGGTTTGCTGTCCCAAAAACCGCGGTAAACAGACAATGGCGATGGATGAGCAGATTCTATCACAAAATGTTTTTCGCGATTTATTTTCTTCCCTTTCTTTTGCGCATAACTTCCCCAAAGTACAAAAACAAGATTTTCTTTTTCCTCCGAAAGCAGCTTAATAACCGCATCTGTAAAGTCTTCCCAACCTTTGTTTTGGTGCGAACCAGCATTTGCAGCTTCCACGGTTAACGTTGCATTTAACAACAAAACACCTTGTTTTGCCCACGCTTCTAAATTACCAGAAGTTGACTCAATAATTCCTAAATCAGTTTTTAATTCTTTGTAGATATTTCTCAAACTTGGTGGAATTTTAACTCCATCCGCAACTGAAAAAGACAAACCATTCGCTTGACCTTCGCCGTGATAAGGATCTTGACCAATAATCACAACTTTTACATCATCAAAAGAAGTATAATCAAATGTAGAGAAAATTTGAGATTTTGGCGGATAAATTGTTTTCGTAGCATATTCATTTTTAACAAATTCTGTTAATTTAATGAAATAATCTTTTTCAAATTCATTGTTTAAAACTTGCTTCCAAGAAGCTTCTATTTTTACATCCATCATCATCTAATTTTCGACGATAAAATTATGTTTTATTTAGTCGCACTGCAAATTAAAATTATATTAGGGAAAAATTTAATCTCACAATTATGATCCAATTACGTGAAACCGTAAATATATATATATCATATCCTTTATTTTTATAGAAAACACAAATTAATTATGGATTTTAAAGATATTGTAAAAAAATTAGGAGAAAGAGTTGATGCTTTAAAAGCTCAAGTTACAACCGAAGAAGCTACTAAAAATGCATTTATAATGCCTTTTATAAAAGACCTTGGATATGACGTTTTTAATCCTTTTGAAGTTGTTCCAGAGTTTACTGCCGATTTGGGAATAAAACAAGGTGAAAAAATAGATTATGCAATTATTCAAGAAAATGAACCTATCATTTTAATTGAGTGTAAACATCATGCTGCACCTTTGTCTATAAATAATGCTTCACAATTGTTTCGATATTTTCATACTACAAAGGCAAAATTTGCAATATTGACAAATGGAATTGAATATAAATTTTTCACAGATTTAGTAGAAACGAATAAAATGGACGAAAAACCATTTTTTCATTTTGATATAACTGAGATAAAAGAAAATCAAATTGAAGAGCTTAAAAAGTTTCACAAATCTCAATTTGATTTCGAAAAAATTGTCAATACAGCAAGTGATTTAAAATACACAAATGAGTTGAAAACACTTATTAATGAAGAAATTAATAATCCATCGGCAGAATTTGTCCGTCATTTTGCTAAACAAATTTATCCATCAATCATCACACAAAAAGTATTGGATCAATTTACTGGTTTAGTCAAAAATTCGTTCAATCAACATTTTAGTGATATTGTGACAGATCGTTTGCAAACTGCATTAACAAAGGAAACTAAAATTCAGAATACTAACACAGATGATGTTGAAACTGATTTAGAAGATTCTAAAATTATTACAACGAAAGATGAATTAGATGCATTTTTAATTATAAAAGCGATTTGTACAGCAGAATGTTCGCCAGAAAGAATTGTTTACAGAGATGCGCAATCTTATTTTGCCATCTTATTTGATGATAATAATAGGAAACCAATTTGTCGATTATATTTTACAGACAAAAAATTACAAATCGGAATTTTTGATGACACAAAAACAGAAACGAAAACAGAGCTTACCAAAATAGATGATCTTTATAAATTAACTGAAGAATTAAAGAAAATTGTAAAATATTATATTGAACTAGAAAATTAATAAAAAAAGTCTCTTAAAAAAGAGACATTTTTTATTTGTAGGTCATTTTCAACAACACTCTAAAATCAAGCATGATAAAATATTAATTGTTTTAATTTCTGGACTATAATTATCCTTATTTTAGTATACCTACAAATAAAATCTTATGAAAAAATCTCTAATTACCGCTATTCTATTTTCTGTCTTGTTTCTGAATTCTTGTCAGGAAAAACAAGAAAGCAAACGGCTTGAAAATTATAATAAACAACTTAATCAAAGTCCTTTACTTAATGAAACTACTCAAAGTGATGAAGTTGACAACATTCAAGGAGCTTGGATTTTTACACATATTTTTGATGATGAATTACACGAATTTATTGAAATAGAATCAGATGAAAAAAATATTTCTTTTAACGAAAACCAATATTGGACGAATCTTTTTGATGGCAAAGAAATTTCTGGGCAATTTGCATTCATCACGCCTTATGATATTGCTTTTTTAGATGAAAAAGAGAAAAATAAAGCACGTTTTTTTATTACAATTTTAGACGAAACGGACATCAATAATTTAGAAATAAAAGTAATTAAAGACACTATACAACAACGTTATAAAATAGCTTTGGAAGTTCGTTAAGATACTGTTCTCATATAAAAATTTTATCCGTAATTTTGCAATAATGCAAATATCAGAGCAAACATTAAAAGACCTAGAATTCAATGCTGTACAAAAAGAAATTGCAGCATTTGCCTATACAGAAAAAGTTGATAATTATATTTTTCAACTAAAACCATACGAAGATCATCAACTTTTGATTGAAGATTTACAAACTACAAACGAGATTTTATCAAGTATTGAAGGTGGAAATCAAATTCCTTTTTCAGAATATTATATTTTAGATGAAAATCTGGGACGATTAGAAATTGAAAATTACTATTTGCCTGCAGAAGAATTTTTCAAGATTAAAGCGAACACTTTGCAAGTAAAAGAAGTTTTGAAATATTTGACTGCTTTTAAAGAATATTCGCCCAATTTGTTTCAGAAAGGAGAATCAATTGTTTACGAAAAAAGTATCGTTAAATTAATCGATCAAGTTTTTAATAAATTTGGAGAAATAAAGGATGATGCAAGTCCAGAACTTAAAATTGTTCGCGATCGCTTGCGCCATTTAAACGGTCGTATTACCGAATTATTCAATAAATCTATGGCTTATCATGCAGATTATTTGGATGATATTAGAGAGTCTGTATTTGGAAATCGACGTGTTTTAGCTGTAAAATCTTTTCAAAGAAAACGTGTAAAAGGTCAATTTTTAGGAACTTCTAAAACGGGTTCTATTACATTTATTGAGCCAGAAAGTGTTTTAGCTCCAAGACGAGAATGGGAAGAATTAAAAGAAGAAGAAAAACATTTAATCATTCAAATTCTTTTAGATTTAACTGCTCAAATTGCTATTTACAAACCAAATTTAGAAGAATATCAAACCTTTTTAGAATACATCGATTTTACACAAGCAAAAGCAAATTATGCCTTTCTAATCAACGGAATTTTACCTAAAATTTCAGAAAATAGAATCATCAAATTAATTGATGCTTATCATCCCGTTTTGTTTTTAAATAACAAAAGACGAGAAGAAAAAACGATTCCGCAAAGTTTAGAATTGAATGAAAAATGTAGAATCATTATTATTTCTGGACCAAATGCAGGTGGAAAATCAATCACGCTAAAAACTATTGGTTTATTGCAAATCATGTTTCAAAGTGGTGTTTTGGTTCCGGTTAAAGAAGAAAGTCAATTTGGATTTTTTAATCAAATTTTTACAGATATTGGTGATAATCAATCCATCGAAAACCATTTATCAACCTACAGTTATCGTCTAAAACAAATGTCTTATTTTCTGAAACAAGCAGACGATAAAACATTGTTGTTAGTGGATGAATTTGGGACAGGTTCTGATCCTGAATTAGGTGGAGCTTTGGCTGAAGTTTTTTTTGAAGAATTTTACGAAAGAAATTCTTTTGGAGTTTTTACCACGCATTATACCAACATAAAACTGAGCGCCGAAAGTTTACCCGAAGCTATAAATGCGTGTATGTTGTTTGATAAAAAATCGTTGGATCCGCTTTATCGCTTAGAAGTTGGACAAGCCGGAAGTTCGTTTACTTTTGAAGTTGCAGAAAAAAATAAGATTCCATTTCGTTTAATTAATCGTGCAAAAAAGAAAGTTGAAAGTGAAAAAGTTAGTTTAGATAAAACAATTTTAAAGCTTCAACAAGAAAAATTTGAAATTCAGAAAACGAAAGATCAAGTTGAAGAATTACGTGATACAAATATTGAAAATAACGAAAAGCTAGAAATAACGAACGAAAAAATTCAACAAAAACTATACGATTTTCAGCAATTATATGATCGCGAACAAAAAACGATGATGATTGGAAAACGTATTGTTGATATGTCGGATTCATATTTGAAATCGAAAAATAAAAAGCAATTAATTGCTAATTTCTTGAAGATAATTGAAATGGAAAATTCAAAAAAAACCAAGGAAGTTCAGCAACTTAAGAAAATAGAAAAAATTGTAGAGAAAGAAGTTCAGCGCGAATTGAAAGAAAATTCTGCAACTATTTCTAAACAAAAAGAAGTAATTGTACAAAAAGAAAAAGCTGAAACAAAGAAAAAAATTGAAGCTTTGAAAGTTGGTGATCGTGTAAAAATACATGGATCTACATCGGTTGGGACAATTGATAAGATAAAAAAAGACACCGTTTTTGTAAATTATGGTTTATTTACTACTCAAATTAATGTGAATGAAGTTTATAAAATTTAGTTACATCCTTATTTTTTTCACACTGTTTTCTTGTGATGAATTGTATGATAATTTATTTGAGGATGACGTAAAATCGTATAGTTGTTCACTTTCTGTTACGATAAAAAGTTGGACAAAAAGCACCAATAATTGTTCTTATATTATTGATTACAATAGTTCATCGTTATTGGGAGATAAAGGTGTATTTCAAATTAGATTTAAAAATCCGAAAAATGGATACAGTAAATTTACAAATGAAGTTAGAATAGATACTGGAGAACACTCGATAAAAGTACAAATAGAAAATTGCAATAGTGCAGACGATATTGTTGAAGTCTGCTTTATTTCTTATTAATAGATATTCAAAAAAGTCATTGTAAATTTTATAATGACTTTTTTATTGGTTTTAAATAATCATCAACATAACAAATATCATTCTGAATTGGCTAAAACCTTGCTACCTTAGCTAAAGAAATAAGACAAAACAATGCCCTTTTGATTATAAATCAATACGATATAAACTCAATAAGTTTTAATAATGTATAGTTATAAAAATTATTTATAGTTTTATCTAAAATAGAAATTGAAAATCTATTGACAACAGAATAAATCGGGCTAATTTTGTACAAGAAATAAGAAGTAAAACACTTATTAAGAATTTTAAAATATAAAAAATAAATATTATGTCATTAGTAGGAAAAAAAGCGCCTTTATTTACAGCGCCAGCAGTAATTGATGGAGATGAAATCGTTGAAAACTTTTCATTACCAATTGGAGAAAAAAACATCGTATTATTCTTTTACCCAAAAGATTTTACATTTGTTTGCCCAACAGAATTACACGCTTTCCAAGCTAAATTAGCTGAATTCGAAAAAAGAGATGCAATTGTAGTTGCAGCTTCTTGTGACTCTGAAGAAACTCACTTAGCGTGGTTAAACACAGCTAAAGACAATGGAGGTATCGAAGGTGTTACTTACCCAATTGTTGCAGATTTTGCTAAAACAATCGCTATGGATTATGGTGTATTGGCTGGTGAATATGTTTACAACGAAGAAAACGATTCTTTAAAATTTGAAGGAGCTCCAGTTGCTTACCGTGGAACTTTTATTATTGATAAAAATGGTGTTGTTCGTCACGAAACAATCAACGATTTACCATTAGGTCGTAATATTGATGAGTATGTACGTTTATTAGACGCTATTTTACACGTTGAAAAATATGGTGAAGTTTGTCCAGCAAACTGGGAAGAAGGAAAAGATGCAATGAACGCTACTAAAGATGGTGTTGCTTCTTATTTAGCTTCTCACTAAAAAAATAATTTAGAGAATCGTTGATTTTCTAAAATTTATGGAGGCTGTCTAAAATGATTGACAGGCGATTTTTAACGAATTCATTTTCAACACAAAATCACGAAGTTTATTCCTTAGACAGCCTTTTTTATACCCAATTTTTAACTGAAAAAATAAATAAAATGTTTGCAGAATTAGAACAAGATAACTTAGCACAAGTAGTTGCTGATAACAATATAGTAATTGTACAATATGGTGCAGGATGGTGTGGAAACTGTCGTTTAGTAAAACCAAAGTTTAAGAAATTAGCGGCTGAATACGAAGGTCAAGCAGAATTTTTATACGTTGATGCTGAGAAATTACCAGAATCAAGAAAATTAGCTGACGTTCCTAATTTACCAACATTCGCTGTTTTTAAAGGTGGGCAAAACGTAGGGCAAGTAACTGCATCTAAAATTGAAGCTGTAAAAGAATTGATCAATGAAGTTGCCAATATTTAAGAATTTAGCAAAAACTGTTTCTGTAGAAGCTATGGAAACAGCATTAGAGGTTTTAGAAGCTTACGCTGATTCGCCTGCGGTTAAAGAGCCAGAACAAGAAGTGATTGGCGAAATGATTTCTAACATTTGTGGCGCTATTGAGATGAAACAAATGATGGACGAAGGAATGGACGAGCGTACTGCTGCAAATACATTTATGCAGCGTGTAATGGGTTCTATCGACAAATAGAAATTAGAATTTTATATATAAAAAGCCAACTTTTCAGTTGGCTTTTTTATTGTTTAATCAATTTTTGTTTCGACTTTATTATTTTCAAATTCTTCGTATTTTTTATTTTCTTTCTCTATAATATCTTCGAATTCTTTTTGACTAACAATTTTACCTTTGGTAGGTTTTTCAATTTTAGATTTTGTATCAAGTGTAATATTTGTAGCTTGATAAATTCGTTTAACTGACATTTTACCTCCACTCAAAATCTCTAACCTTAAAATTAAACCTGGTAAACCTGCATATTCTATTGGTCCATTTTTAATATTTAATTTTGGTGCAAACCAAGCTTCATAAGTTGAATCTTTTTCTTTATATGTTGCTTTTTTAACTTCGTAACCTAAAATAGTAGATTTATCTTTTTGTATAATCCAAGGCTGAATTTTTAATGAGTCTTTAATAATCAATTTAGTCCCATTATAATCCATAAAAGTTAACGAAATTTTATCTTTAAAATTTTTATAAAAATCATTTCCTACACCACCAAAACTTATAGACATCTTTGATTGTGATTGTGAATTATCTATACGTTCAATCTTTTTATAAATCGATTCCTCATTGGTTGTAATCAATTCATAATATTGTTTTTTATCATTACTATTCTTATATATTTCAACTTTTTTTGGATCAGTTACATTTGATAAATCAAATTCATTTCTAAATTCATATTCTACTACAACTTTCTCTTGCGCAAATAAAAGTGAACACGAAAATAACAAAGTAAATAATAATTTATTCTTCATATAATTTGGGGTTTTAATTATTTAATCAATTTTTGTTTTGACTCCTTCAGAAGAAAAACTTTGTTTCATTTTCTCATTTGATTCTTCTTGCAATTTTTTAAATTCTTCTTGTGCTATTTCTTTTCCCTTCATTGGTTTTTCTTTCGTAAATTTTTTAGGATTTAGATTAGCTTTAGTTGCTTCAAAAATCAACTTCGTTTCCAACTTATTCTTTAATTGTGTTTCTGATTTTAAAATCAATCCTGGTAAACCATTTATTTGATTTGGACCAAGATTAACCTTAATATCTGGAGCAAACCAAGCAATAATATTTTCTTTTTCCGAAATTGCTTTTATTACTTTATAATCAAGAATGGTACTCTCTTCATTTGAAATTTTCCATTCATAATCTTGAAAAGGTATATTTACAATATAATTTTCATTATCTAATTTTACCCCTTGTTTAAATGCTTTCGACGTCTGATCTCCTACTAAAGCCTTATACTCACCACCTATAGAAATAGAAATTGCAAAATTAGAGCCTCCGTTTTCTTGACTATTGTTAATTGTTTCAATTTGAGAATAATTAGATTTTCCATTATTATATTCCAATTGATAATATTGAGTAACAAATCCTCCTAATTTCATTGATGTTCCTGGATATTTTTTTTGAATTTCAATTTCTTGTTCTCACTCTTTCTCAGGATTATTTTGATTATTTTGAGCATATTCAACTATAAATTTCTGTTGCGCAAATAAAAGGGAACTTGAAAATAACAAAGTAAATAATAATTTATTCTTCATATAATCCGGGGTTTAATTTTTAAATATAACATTAAATTATTCTTTATCTACGCCTTGATTTTGAATCAATTCTTCTTTTTGACGAATTTCATCATCTTGTATCATTTTATTCAGTTCCGTTTTATTGATAATTTTTCCTTTTTTTAATTCATAAGGCTTCAATTTATCATTAAACTCTACAGAAGTAGCCAAAATTTCGGTTACAGGTTCTGTTTTACCATTCATATAAAACTGAACAGATAAAACTAATCCAGGAAAATTAATGTATCTATCCGGACCAAAACGAGCTGGTAAACTTGGCGCATACCAAACTACAATAGTTGCTTTTTCTGTTTTATGTTCTGCTTTTTTAACTTCATAACCTAACAATTTTTTCGTTTCTCGGGTTAATTGATAATCATTTTTTCGCGCAATAGTATCTACCAAAATATAAGGTTTATTATTTGCCATATATTCCACATGAATTTCATTTTTATCAAAATCAAATTCTCTGTTTTGATCCCAAATTCCACCAATCATATTAATTTTAAAACTGGATTGACTATTATCTAATTTTTCTATTTTATAATATTGACCAATTTTACCATCAATTGTTAGGTAATTTTCGACAGGCTTAGAAAAATATTTTTTCATTTCCGGACTTTGAACAATCTCTTTTCCATTTGTATCATACATTGTCGGATAAGAAACTTGCTCGTATTTTACCAATAATTTTTCTTGTCCAAAAACAGAAATTGCAGTTAACAAGATAATAAAGAGTACGTGTTTTTTCATAAAATGTGATTTTGTAATAAACCTAAATAAAAAATGCATATACCGAAACGATTTATGCATTTTTTTATCAAAACTTTATCTTTTAATCGCTTATTGTTAAATTAATTCATAAAACTTTAAAGCATTCCAAATTCCATTATCATCCGCAGAAGTTGTTACGTGGTCTGCTAATTCTTTTACATTATCTTTTGCATCGCCCATTGCTACACCAATTTTACAACCTTGTATCATGGTAATATCATTTCCACCATCACCAAAAGACATTGTTTTACTCAAATCAAGTTGATGTTTATCTGCCATTCGCTCAATTCCTTTCATTTTATTGATTCCTTTTGGATTAATGTCTGCAAAATATTCAATCCAACGTGTACCAATGCTATTTTTAAGTACATTTTCTATCAAATATTTTTCTTGTTCCTCATCCACAAAAAAATTCATTTGCATAATATTATCCTTTGGCAAATCTCGTGGTTCTACTACATTCGGAATTTCCATTCCAAAATAAGCAAACGATTTTTCTACACGTTCATTGATACGATTTATGCTAAATTTATTATTTGTCATGTACGAAAAAGCAAACGGATTTGTTTCATCATATTTCAATAAAGCCTCAATATCAGATGGATTGATATATTCTACATAAAAAGTTTCGCGATTTTCATCCGAACACATTCCTCCATTATTATTGATGTAACCATCAAATCCATATTCAAAAACATGCTCAGGCATATCAACTAAATTTCGCCCAGTTGCAATGTATATTTTTTTGTTTTTTTGTTTTAAAATTTTCAACGCTTCTATCGTCGATTCACTGATTTGATGATTTTCAAAACCTTGTAAAGTTCCATCAAAATCAAAGAAAAAAGATTCTATCATAATTTCTGTTTCTGTCTACAAAAGTAAAAAAGCAACCTCTAATTGGTTGCCTTTCTACTTTATTTTAATGCTAATTTAATAATTTCTAACGCTTGATTAACTTCTTTGAACGATAAATTGAGATGCGGTCGCAAACGAACCGATTTTTCGCCACAGGGCAGAATAATCATCTTGTTATCAAAACACTTATTAATAAACGCTGAACGATTGATATCCGAGTCAAAATCAAAGGCAATAAATAATCCTAAACCACGAACACTGTGTATTTTACTCGTGTGTTTCGCGATATCATTTAGTCTATCTATTATATATTTTCCTTTTTCTTCGGCATTATGTACTAAATTTTCTTTTTCGATTACTTCCAAAATCAATTTAAAACGCAACATATCAATGTAATTTCCACCAAATGTAGAATTGATTCTGCTTGATTCTTTAAACACATTATTCGGAATTTGGTCAAGCTTTTCTTTGTTCGCTAAAATTCCACAAACTTGCGTTTTTTTACCAAACGAAACTACATCAGGAACTACATCAAAATGCTGAAAAGCCCACATTTTACCAGTCATTCCGATACCAGTTTGTACCTCATCAAAAATCAATAAAATTTCTTCTTTATCACAAATTTCACGTAATTTTTTAAAGAATTCTTTTCTAAAATAATTATCTCCTCCTTCTCCTTGAATTGGCTCAATAATAATACAAGCCACTTTATTTTTTCGCGTTGCTAAAACATTTTCTATTTGTTCTATCGCTCTTTTTTCATCATCAATTGTCTTTGATAAATTATCTTCTGTAACGGGATAATGAATTTTTGGATTATCAATTCGAGGCCAATCAAACTTAGGAAAATACTCGTATTTACGTGGATCTTTTGTATTTGTTAACGACAATGTATACCCAGAACGCCCGTGAAAAGCTTGCTTGAAATGAATAACTTCGCCTGCTTCTTGTTGAATTCCTTTGGATAAATTAAGTCTTGTTTTCCAATCAAAAGCAGTTTTCAAAGCATTTTCTACAGCCAATGTTCCGCCCGAAATAAAGAATAAATATTGTAATTCTTTTGGCATTGCAACGCGCTCAAACGTATCAATTAAATCTGCATAATCTTTGGTATAAATGTCTGACATTGCAGGTTTATTAACTGCATTTCGACCTAAAAACTCAATTTTTTCCATCAAATGTGGATGATTATAACCAATTGCAGTTGAAGCAAACATCGAAAACATGTCTAAATACTCGTTTCCTTTGTCATCAACCACATAAGATCCATGCGATTTATCCATATCCATTACAATTGGATAACCGTCTGCCAATATATGTTTTGCTAATCTTTCGTGTACTGTACTCATCTTTTTAAAATTTTAAAAATCAAACTTAATTCCTTGTGCCAACGGAACTTCTGTAGAATAATTGATTGTATTTGTTTGGCGTCGCATGTAAGCTTTCCAAGCATCTGAACCAGATTCTCTTCCTCCTCCCGTTTCTTTTTCGCCACCAAAAGCACCACCAATTTCTGCACCTGATGTTCCAATATTTACGTTGGCAATACCACAATCAGAACCTTGTTGACTTAAAAATAATTCGGCTTCACGAAGATTATTTGTCATGATTGATGATGATAAACCTTGTGCAACATTATTCTGTACGTCGATTGCATTTAAGACATCTCCCGAATATTTAATCAAATATAAAATTGGCGCAAATGTTTCTTTCTGAACAATTTTAAATTCATTCTCTACTTCTGCAATCACAGGTTTTACATAACAACCACTTTCGAAACCAGCGCCGTTTAACACGCCACCTTCAACAATAATTTTACCGCCTTCTTTCTCAATCTCTACTAATGCATCTGTATACATTTTAACAGCATGCGTATCGATTAACGGACCAACATGATTAGCTGTATCCAACGGATTTCCTATTTTTATTTGCTGATAAGCATTTACCAACGATTCTTTTACTTTATCATAAATTGTTTCGTGCACAATTAGTCTACGGGTTGTTGTACAACGTTGTCCCGCCGTACCAACAGCTCCAAAAACAGCAGCAGTCAACATAATTTTAAGATCTGCATCTGGCGTTACAATAATTGCATTGTTACCACCTAATTCTAAAATTGTTTTACCTAAACGAGCTGCAACAACCTTATTTACCTCAATTCCCATACGCGTAGAACCCGTTGCAGAAACCAACGCTACACGACGATCATGTGAAATTAATTCTCCAATTACTTTATCTCCAACTACCAAAGAAGAAACGCCTTCTGGCACATTATTTTTTGCTAAAACCTCTGCCAAAATATGTTGACAAGCAACTGCGCACAAAGGTGTTTTTTCACTCGGTTTCCAAATTACTGTATCACCACAAATTAATGCTAAACACGTATTCCAAGCCCAAACGGCAACCGGAAAATTGAAAGCCGAAATAACGCCAACAACTCCCAGCGGATGATATTGATCGTACATGCGATGCAATGGTCTTTCTGAATGAATTGTTGCACCATATAATTGACGCGATAAACCAACAGCAAAATCGCAGATATCAATCATTTCTTGTACTTCACCTAAACCTTCTTGGTAAGATTTTCCCATTTCATAAGAAACCAATTTTCCAAGATCAGCTTTCTTTTCGCGCAATTTATCTCCAAATTGACGAACTACTTCTCCGCGTTTTGGCGCAGGAATTACACGCCATTCTTTGAATGCTTTTTGTGCTTTTTGAATAACTTCTTCGTAGTCTTCTTTTGTCGAAGTTTTTACACTTCCTATCAATTTTCCATCAACTGGCGAATAAGAGTTTAATGTTTCTCCTTTTCCAAACCAAGTACTTCCTGTTGAAGTTCCGAAATTATCAGACGAAATACCTAGTCCTTTTAATTCGTTTTCTATCATTTTTTTGTTTATTTTGTGGTCTTAATGTATTACCAATTTAAACAAAAGTTTCAATAATTAAAATTTTTAATAAATAATATTCAGAATTATTTTTAATTTACTGAATAATCGTTAGATTTAAATAAAATAAACCGCATAAAATGAATTCAACTACAGATTATTTTAAGATTGATGATTTATTAACTGATGAACATAAATTAATCCGTCAATCGGTTCGTGATTTTGTTGACACAGAAATAAAACCCGTTATTGATGATGCTGCTCAAAACCATACAGACATTCCTGATTTAATGAAAAAACTTGGCGCAATTGGTGCTTTAGGCCCATACATACCAGCAGAATATGGCGGTGCAGGTTTAGATCAAATGTCGTACGGATTGATTATGCAAGAGTTGGAGCGTGGTGACTCTGCTGTTCGTTCGGCTGCATCAGTACAATCTTCATTGGTTATGTATCCAATTTACACCTATGGATCGGAAGAACAAAAACATAAATTTTTACCAAAATTAGCTTCTGGCGAATTTATTGGTAGTTTTGGTTTAACAGAGCCAAATCACGGTTCTAATCCTGGTGGAATGGAAACTCGTTTAACAAAAAATGGAGATCATTATTTATTAAATGGCGCAAAAATGTGGATTACAAATTCACCTATTTGCGATATTGCTGTTGTTTGGGCAAAAGATGAAGAAGGAAAAGTTCGTGGCGTAATTGTAGAACGAAATATGGATGGATTTTCTACACCAGAAACACACAACAAATGGTCTTTACGCGCTTCTAAAACAGGTGAATTAGTTTTTGAAAATGTGAAAATTGAAGAACATAATATTTTACCTGATGTTAAAAGTTTAAAAGGTCCATTATCTTGTTTAAATTCTGCTCGATACGGAATTTCTTGGGGCGTAATTGGCGCTGCAATTGATTGTTATGATTCTGCCTTAAAATATTCGTTAGAGCGTACGCAATTTGGAAAACCAATAGCTTCTTTTCAATTACAACAAAAAAAATTAGCTGAATTTATTACTGAAATTACAAAAGCACAATTATTATGCTGGCGTTTGGGAACTTTGAAAAACGAAAACAAAGCAACTCCAGAACAAATCTCAATGGCAAAACGCAACAATGTAAAAATGGCTATTGATATTGCAAGAGAATCTCGTCAAATAATTGGTGCAATGGGTATTGTGGGCGATTTCCCGATGATGCGACATGCCGCAAATTTAGAATCTGTGATTACTTACGAAGGTACGCACGATGTACATTTATTGATTACTGGCGCAGATGTTACGGGAATCAATGCTTTTATCTAATATAATTTTTATTAAAACATAATATTTTATAGGTTTACAATTCTTTTGTAAACCTATTTTTTTATTTTTAAAAGATGAAATTGAAATCGATAATCTTATTCATTTTTTGCATTCAAGCAATTTATATTCAAGCGCAAGAAGCCTATCAAATTACCTACGAAAAATTTTCGAATGGTAAAAAAGTAGAAGAAACTAATCCGATACAAGTTTTGGCAAACACACACGAAACAATTATTGGTACGCAAAATAGTTTTAATCAATACAAAAAATACCCAAACGAGTTATTTTATTACACAAAATCTCAATCACCAATTATTTCTACGGTTACACAATTTGATTCGATTCATTCTATTATCAGCAATGATTCAGTTTCTTTTAACAAAGCCGTTTTTACGCTTACAAAAGAAACGAAACGTATTTTAGGTTTGCGTTGTAAAAAAGGGACAACTTCTATCAATTCCAATACAATTGATGTTTGGTATGTTGACAATATGAATTTAAATGCGGCGCCAACAACGGTTGGATTGAATTTAGGTTTTGTTTTAGAATATACGCGCAACAATAATATGACTATTAAAGCGTCAAAAATTGAGCGTCAAAAAGATATTAATCCAAATCAATACATCACAAAAGAATTGGCACAACAACCCGTTGATTTATTGACGTATAAAGATATTATTTGGAAAAGTAAATTTGTAAATATCTCACTTCTTAAAGATCAACAGATTAATTTCAGTGCTAATTTCTCTTCAAATGACTCTATTTATCGTTTCGCAAATGGAACTGTTGTAGTGAGAAAAATAAAACTTCCTGAATTTAAAAAAGGAAGTCAATTATTTTTGAATGTTAATCAAATTTCGAATGGAGATGCTTACGACAGAACGGGAACGGTTTTTATAATTCCGACAACTTCTGAAATTTCATTAATGGATGGTTTACAAAAAGGAATTAATCAATTACCTGTTTACACCAATGGAAATGGGGAAAAATATCAAGGTTATTTTTTAACAGATAAATACACACCTGCTGTAGAAATAATGCGATTTTTTACTCCTTTTGGAGTGAATAAATTTAATCATATTCAATTAAAAAATCAAACGTGGCAAAACAAAGCGAATTATCGCCAAGAAATTACAGAATTTCAGAGTTTATTGTCGAATAAAGAAGTTTTAATTGGCTTTTTTATCGGAAATTATGATCAAGGCGGACATATTATTTCGGCAAACATTACGGTTCATCCATCTGATGGAGCAACAATTCCGAAGAATAAAGTTCAACCAATTTTTAATACAGTAAATGTGATGGAAATGGCTGGACAAGAATATCCGACTTTATTTGATGATGCCAATGGTTTTACGGTTGAGTTTACCTTAAAAGAAGATTTCAAAAATACTAAACTTCGTTTTACGACAACTGGTCATGGTGGTTGGGAAAATGGTGATGAATTTGTACCAAAAGAAAATACGGTATTTGTAGATGGTCAAAAAGTATTTTCGTTAATTCCTTGGCGACAAGATTGTGGCTCGTATCGCTCTTTCAATCCTGCTTCAGGTAATTTTGACAATGGTTTATCTTCTTCAGATTACAGCCGTTCTAATTGGTGTCCTGGCACAATTACAAATCCATATTTTATAAATTTAGGTGATTTAAAAGCAGGAAAACATACCGTACAAGTAAAAATTCCGCAAGGAAAACCAGAAGGCACAAGCTTTAGTTATTGGGGCGTTTCGGGAACAATTTTGGGTGAATAATTGTTAAATTAAAAGAATATCTATCTTGTATTATTATAAAAATATCATCCTGAAAACTAGTTCAGAATGAATAATCTATTGATTATAAATATTTACATTCCTTTTTGACACTAAAAAATCAGAAAAATAAAAAATGACTACAAGAGTAAAAATATGTTGTATAAGTTCTACAGACGAGGCTAAAATGGCAATTAGCTATGGAGCTTCTGCATTAGGACTTGTGGCAAATATGCCAAGCGGACCAGGCGTAATTTCGGACGAAATGATTTTATCAATTGCTAAAATTGTACCGCCATCCGTTTCTACATTTATGTTAACAAGTGAAACTTCGGCGGAGCAAATTATAACGCATCACAAACGAACTTTAACAAATACAATTCAAATAGTAGACGAACTAAAAGAAGGAACTTATGAAGCAATTAGAAAAGCATTACCAGCAATAAAAATTGTACAAGTAATTCATGTAATCGACGAAAAAACAATTGATGAAGCTGTAAAACTATCAACATTTGTAGATGCTTTATTATTAGACAGTGGAAACCCAAACTTAGCAATTAAAGAACTTGGCGGAACAGGAAGAGTACATAATTGGGCACTTAGTAAAAAAATAGTTGAACAATCAAAAGTTCCCGTTTTTCTTGCTGGTGGACTTACAGCTGACAATGTAAGACAAGCGATTGAAGAAGTTCAACCATTTGGACTTGATCTTTGTAGTGGCGTGAGAACAGACAAGAAACTTGATCCTTACAAACTTGAAAAATTCTTTGAGAATGTATTCAAATAATACAATTCATTTTATTTACAAAAGGCAGATTTAGTATAAATAATAAATCTGCCTTTTATATATTATTTTCTCAAATAATAAGTTTTTCTAATTTAATATTCTTCGGACATATTAGCTTTATTTTGGTTCAAAATCTACCGTCCACTCTATTCCATATTTATCTCTAAACATTCCGAAATACGATCCCCAAGGGCTATCAGTAATCGGAACTTCTATATTTCCACCTGCCGAAAGTCCATTAAATATCTTATCTGCTTCTTCTTTACTTTCTGCACTAACTGCTATTTTTGACCTATTTTCGTTCTCATTTACTTTTCCCATAAATTCTGGAACATCGTTACCCATCAAAACATTTTTCCCAATAGGTAAGGCAATATGCATTATTTTATTTGCTTCACTTTCCGAAATAGGAATTTCGGCATTTGCCATATCTTTAAAACGAATAATTCTTTCGAACTCTCCACCAAAAACTGATTTATAAAAATTGAATGCTTCTTCGGTATTCCCGTTGAAATTAATGTAAGGGTTAATTTGTGCCATAATTTATTTTTTTAAGTTGGTTTTATATTTCTTTCGTAATTAAATTTCACCTAGCAACTTCTTCTATTTAGTAAATGTAATTTAATGATAATTATTTAAAATCAATTAAAAGTCTGCTTAAACTCCAAAGGTGTCAAATCTGTTTTCTTTTTAAATAATTTATTGAAAGATTGCGGATATTCAAATCCCAACTGAAACGCAATTTCACTTACAGAAAGGTTTGTTGTGGACAATAATTCTTTGGCTTTTGCTATCATTTTTTCGTGAATATGTTGCTGCGCTGTAAGTCCAGTTAAATTTTTCAGCAAGTCGCTTAAATAAGTTGGCGTTAAATTTAATTGGTCGGCAACGTGCTGTACAGTTGGCAATTGATTAATTTCAGATTTAAAATATTCATTCAATATTTCTTCCATTTTAGACAAAGTATCGTTGCTTATATTTTTTCGCGTGATAAATTGTCGGTTGTAATATCGGTCGATATGTACCAAAAGCAATTCGATATTGGCAATCATCACATCTTGGCTGAATTGGTCGATATTATTTTGACATTCTTGCTCTATGGAGCTAAATAAATTCAAAATAATTTGCTCTTCTTTTTCGGAAAGAAACAATGCTTTATTGTTGTTATAAGCGAAAAATCCGTACTGATGAATACTTTTAGAAAGCGAACTTCCTTTGATAAAATCGGGATGAAAAATAAATTTATAACCAGTCAATTTTATATCTTCCAACTTCTCGATACTGATGACTTGTTTTGGAGAAGTTACAACCAAAACGCCTTCGTCAAAATCGAAATCGGTTTGACCGTAAATTAATTTGGAATTCATACCTCTTTTTATGGAAATAGTGTACAAATTATTGACATAATGTTTCCAAAATTCTTCGTGTAAGAAAAAATCAATTTCAGCCATATTTACAACACTTACCAAAGGGTGCAAAGGCATTGTTAATACGCACAATTTATGATATTGCGTTACGGAATTGATTGTATTTATTTTGCTTTCCATATTCATTTTTTTAGCAAAGATTTATTACAAATTTAGTTATTTTTTTAATGGTGCTTCAACACCCGAAATTGCTTGTACACTATTATTACTTCCTTATTTCTGTGGAAACAACTTTATTTTTCGCAACCATTTTTTTATTTCAATTTCGGCTTGCTTTTCCTTTTCGCCTTCCATCACAAATAAAACTCCGTCTCGTTCAATGCCACCTTTTATAGAAAACCCTTCGATAATTTTACTTTTCGGGCATAATTTTTTTACGGTTTCAAAACTATTTCCTATCCCGTAACCCGCATTGGTATTGAATGGAATGATTGTTTTTCCACTCAAATTATATTCATTCAAAAAACTTTTCATTGGTGGTGGCAATTGCATTCCCCAAGTTGGAAAACCGATAAAAATGGTGTCATATTTTTCGATATTCTCAATTTTTGTTTTTAAAGGCGGAAGATATCCGCTTTCGTTTTCTGATTGAACTTGTGCAACTGTGGTTTTATAATCTTCGGGATAAGGTTTTTTCAGTTCCAATGCGACCAAATCTCCACCAATATTTTTCTTGATAATCTCTGCAACCGCTTTTGTATTTCCCGTTCTGGATAAATAGACAATCAAAATCTTTTTATCAAGTGTTTTGGATTCTTGAGCGTGCGAACAACTTGAGAAAATACTCATTAGAAATAAGATAAATATGGTTACAATTTTCATTTTATAAATTTTTGGCGTAAAAATCCTTTAGTTTTTTACCCTTGTTTTACATATTCTGGGCTTTCTTTATAATTATTTTGAGCAGATTGTGCATTTGTCATATAAAAGCGTTGTATTCTTCGTCTGTTACAGGTTGTAGCCAAATAGCACTTTCTTTTTCGCCAAGTGAAACAATGGCAATATGCGTCATAGAACTATGATGCGATGCTCCGTGCCAATGCACTACATTCGGCGGAATTTTTACTACATCGCCTTTTTGTATCAACTGAATTGGTTTGCCCTTCTCTTGATAATAACCTATGCCTTCGGTAACAATCAGCGTTTGCCCCGTTGGATGGCTATGCCAATTGGTTCTTGCTTTGGGTTCAAAAGTTACTTTGCCGATATTGCTATGCAATCCGTCTTCGGGTTTTACGATCATATTTACAAACACAGTTCCCGTAAAATTTGTATTGGCTGCTTGTGTGCCTTTGGGTTCTACACTTTCAAATGGTTTCATTTTTGCATCAATTTTTTGAGCCTGAATATTGCTGAAAGAAAACAATAAAAATGCAGCGAATAAATATGTAATCAGCCTAAACTCTTTTTTAATTTTCATAATATTTTTTGCTGTTTTGGGTTAAAGATTTTTGCCAAAAAAATCTCTTAGTTTTTCAACCACTTGTTGTACATATTCAGGTTTCCAATACGTTTGAATATGTGTTGCTCCATCAATCAAAAATAATTCTTTCGTTTTTGCATTTATGGTATTTGGAAATGCTTCATCGGTCATATATTTTGTATCGGCTTTGCTTCCTGCCATCATCAATAATGGTTGATTAATTAAATCCATATTTGTATTTGCATCCCAAGTCATCAAATTCATCATACTACTCATTGTATATAAAAAAGTAGAATTTTTGTGAGCGTGCGTTCGATAATAATATTCATAACCTTCACGATACAAATCGGTCGTTATTTTGGCAATTTCTTCATCGGAAATGCTTTCCACACCACCATATATTATTTTACCTTCTGCTTCTTGCGAACGTGCGTCCGAAGCCAGTTTCAAACGTTCTTGAATGGTATTTAATTGCGAATTTTGAAAACCATTTCGCCTTACTTCGCCAGAATTAAACATACTTAAAGTTGCCACCGCTTTCAATCTTTTGTCGGATTGTGCGGCTTTTAAAGTATAACCACCACCGCCACAAATTCCTAAAACGCCAACACGATTTTCATCAACTCCTGAAAATTGAAGGATAAAATCCGCCGCTCCGTGAATGTCATCAACTCTGTAAAAAGGTTTGTCTGTATGACGAGGTTCACCGCCACTTCCACCTTGAAAAGCGGCATCAAAAGCGATTGTGATATATCCCAACTCTGCCAAGTGTTGTGCATATAATCCTGCGGTTTGTTCTTTTATTCCGCCATTTGGGTGTGCAACTACAATTGCTGGATATTTTTTTGAAGCATCATAATTTGCAGGGGTATAAACATTGGCGACAACTTCAATTCCATTGATTTTATAAGAAACTGGGTGAATGTTTACTTTATCTTTTATGTTTTCTGTAATAGCGCCATCGTAAACTAATGTGAATGGATTTTGTTCTGCTTTTTTATAGTATTGAGCGTTTGTCATACTTGTAAATGCTATTATTAAAATTATTAATGCAAATTTTTTCATCTTTATTTTTTTAATGGTGCTTCAACACCCGAAATTGCTTGTACACTTGCAGGAAATCTCTCGCCAGCAATTTGGATGGTGTTTAATTCGGTATTAAATTCTTGCCATTCTGTTGACGAAAATTTCACATTATTCCCACCAATATTATCCATTAAATGAGCCATTTGTGTCGTACCCGGAATGGGAACAATCCAAGGTTTTTGAGCCAATAACCACGCTAAAGAAATTTGTGCAAGTGAAACCTCTTTTCTGTCGCTCCATTTTTTTACAAGATGTACCAAAGCCATATTTTTAGCTAAATTTTCTGGTGCAAAACGGGTGGTTAAACCTCTGAAATCGCCTTGAGCAAAACGTGTATTTTCATCTATCGCACCTGTTAAGAATCCAACACCAAGCGGACTCCAAGGCACAAAACCAATGCCCAATTCTTCACAAAGCGGAATAACTTCTTTTTCTGCGCCACGCCACAACAATGAATATTCGTTCTGAATTGCGGTAATTGGATGCTCTTTGTGTGCTCTTCTGATGGTTTGTAAACCAGCTTCAGAAAGCCCGTAATGCAACACTTTTCCTTCTTTTATCAAATCTTATATTGCTCCAACCACGTCTTCAATAGGAACATTGGGATCAACTCTGTGTTGGTACAATAAATCTATTCTATCGGTGCGAAGCCTCTTCAGCATTGCTTCTATAACCATTTTAATGTGTTTCGGCTGGCTATTCAGTCCGCCTGTACGTTTTCCATCTTGTCCAATATCAAAACCAAATTTAGTTTCAATAACAATTTTATCTCGAAAAGACGAAGTTGCTTCTCCTAAAATTTTCTCACTTTCAAACGGACCATAGGCTTCTGCTGTATCAAATAAAGTAACGCCATTATCGAATGCTTTTCGAATAATGTTGTGCATTTCTTTTCGGTTGGGAATGGTGGTTTGGTAAGTTCGCCACATATTTTGAACGCCCAAACCAATGGCAGAAACTTCTAACTGACCCAATTTTCTTTTGCCCGATAAAATAGGTTCTACATCATTCGGTTTTTCATTATTTCCAGATTTTGAAACTTGTGCAAAAGCATTCAGAGGAAGCAATGCACTTCCTGCCAAAGCCAATCCTGCGGTTTTTAAAACATCTCTTCTATTCATTTTGTATCTATTATTTTCCTACTCTTGCATTCAAATGTGCTGGATAACGTTCTCCAACAATTTCAATTTGAGCCAAAGATTTTTCGATTTCTAATAATTCATTTACTGATAACTCTACATTAATTGCCCCAACATTTTCTTCTAAACGATTGATTTTCGTTGTCCCCGGAATTGGTGCGATGAAAGGTTTTTGAGCCAACAACCAAGCCAATGCAATTTGTGCGGGTGTCGCATTTTTGTCGGAAGCAATCGCTTTTACTAATTCAACCAATTGTTGATTTGCTTTTCTATTTTCTTCAGAAAATTTTGGAACAATATTTCTAAAATCAGTTTTATCAAACTGCGTATTTTCGTCAATAGCACCTGTTAAAAAACCTTTACCTAAAGGACTAAAAGGCACAAAACCAATTCCTAATTCTTCTAAAGTCGGAATAATTTCTTTCTCTGGCTCACGATAAAACATAGAATATTCGCTTTGCAACGCCGAAACCGACTGAACAGAATGTGCTTTTCTGATGCTTTCTACACTAGCTTCCGACAGTCCAAAATACTTCACTTTTCCTTCTGTTATTAAATCTTTTACCGTTCCTGCAACATCTTCCATTGGTACATTTGGGTCAACTCTGTGTTGGTAAAATAAATCGATATAATCAGTATCGAGGAATTTCAAAGAATTTTCTACAACCTGACGAATTCTTTCTGGACGACTATCAAAACCTTTTGAAGAATCACCATCTTTGCATCCAAATTTGGTCGCAATAACTACTTTATCACGGAAAGATTTTACTGCTTTTCCTAACATAACTTCGTTTCCACCTTGACTATAAGCTTCGGCTGTATCGAAAAAAGTAATTCCCAAATCGTATGCTTTTTGAATTAAATGAACAGCATCTTTTTCGTTAGTTGCAGGACCATAACCAAATGTTAATCCCATACAACCCAATCCTAATGCGGAAACTTCTAATCCGTTATTTCCTAATTTTCTTGTTTTCATTTTTTAAAATTTTAAAATTATAGCGTAAATTAGGCTAGTTATTTAATTTGCGTTCGCTAATCCATTTTACCATATTTGGATCTCGGTGGTCAAAAAATAAACTGCTTTTGTTGTCTAAAGTTTGGATGGTTTTCATTTCATTTTCAGACAATTCAAAATCAAAAATATTGAAATTTTCTTCCATTCTTTCTTTACGAGCCGATTTTGGAATGGCAATCACACCTCTTTGCGTTAACCAACGAAGAATAACTTGTGCTACACTTTTGTTGTGGTTTTTACCAATATTCATCAATATTTCATTGTTGAAAATATCGTTTTTCCCTTCGGCAAAAGGTCCCCAAGATTCAATTTGTACCTTATTCACGTCTAAAAATTCTTGATTTTCAATCTGTTGATGAAAAGGATGCGTTTCTATTTGATTAATGGCAGGTGTAAAACCGCTATTGATAATCAGATCAATCATTCTATCAGGATGAAAATTTGCAACGCCAATAGCTCTTATTTTTCCTTCGGCATATAATTCTTGCATCGCTTTCCACGAGCCAAAAATATCTCCATAAGGTTGATGAATTAAGTATAAATCCAGATATTCTAATTGCAGTTTATCTAAAGATTTTTGAAAAGCAATTTTGGTTTTTTCATAACCCATATCTTCTACCCAAAGTTTGGTCGTAATGAAAAGCTCATTTCTAGGAACGCCACATTTTTTAATGGCATTGCCAACCGCTTTTTCATTTTGATAAGAAGCTGCGGTATCAATTAATCTATAACCCGTTTCAATGGCTTCTAATACTACTTTTTCACATTCAGTTTCATCAGTAATTTGGAAAACCCCGAATCCTAAAATTGGCATTTCGACACCGTTATTTAATTTTACTTTTTGCATTTTAATTTGTTTTAAATTAGTAATACAAATGTCGAAAATGTTTATTATTTCAAAGTATCCAAATTTGGGAATGTTGTATCCAAAAAATCGTTGATGATTAGTTCTTGTAGAAATTAAATTAGTACTATAAATCTCTTCTTATAATTCTTTCGCACAGTTTTTGAAAGTTACTTTTTTATGAACAGAAAAGAATTCATTCAAAAGACAAGTCTTGGCGTTGGCTCATTGTTTTTTTTTAACCCAACTTCCGTATTTGCCAATTCATTTTCCGAAGATGAAAACAGTGTAGACAAACCAATCGTTATCATTGGTTCTGGTTATGGTGGCGCAGTTGCAGCATTGCGATTGTGTGAAGCTGGAAAAAAAGTTTGTCTTTTAGAAATGGGATTAAATTGGGAGAAATCTGGTGAAAAATTTTCTCCAATGATTAATCCCGGAAAAAGTGCAGCTTGGTTAAAAAAACAGACCATCGCTCCTTTTATGAATATTTTTCCTGTAAAACCTTATACCGGAGCTTTGGATCGGTTAGATTTTGAGCACATCAAAATTTGGGTCGGTCGTGGTGTTGGTGGCGGTTCTTTGGTGAATGGTGGAATGGCGGTTTTGCCTAAAAAAGATTATTTTAAAGAAATATTTCCTCAGTTGGATGCTGATATTTTTTATACTAAATATTTTCCTTTGGCTCAAAAAGAATTGGAAGTAAACACGCCACGAGAGGAATTTCTAAAGACTTGCTCTTTCTATAAATTCAATAAAGTGGGCGAAGAACAAGCTCATCAAGCTGGTTTCAAAACTATGCGCGTTCCCAATGTCTATGATTTCGACTATATGGAGCAAGAATATGAGGAAAAAGTTCCGAGATCGGCTCTTGCTGGCGAAGTTATTTATGGAAACAATTTTGGTAAAAAAAGTTTAGATAAAACCTATCTCAAAAAGGCTTTAGCAACAGGAGATCTAGAAATTCTAGATCTTCATGTTGTCAAAGATTTTGTGTTAAATAATGACAATACTTATACTCTGAATGTTAACCAAATTGATACACAAGGTGTGCCTCAAAAACAATTCAAAATTAATTGTAAAAAACTGATTTTAGCAGCTGGTACAATGGGAAGTTTAGAGCTACTTTTACGTTCGCAACATATAAATAAACTCCCTTTGGATAAGGAAATTGGACAAAATTGGGGTAACAACGGTAACTTTATGACGGGTCGAAATTGGGTCAATGCTTTTTCTGGTGGTACAGGTTTTCAACAATCAACTATTCCCGTTGGTGGAATTGATAATTGGGAAGATCCAAAACATTCATTTTTTGCTGAAATTGCGCCACTTCCGATGGGAATGAATGTTGCAACTTCGCTTTATTTAATGATAAATAAAGTTGATAAACCTGGCGAAGTTTCCTTCAATCCAGAAACTAATTATTTGAATCTAAATTGGGATTTATCCAACACCGAAAAAATGAAACAGAACGCCAAATATTTCCTTCGAACAATGAATAACGCCAATGGAGGAACGCGCTCTCATATGCTTTTTCATAATGGTTTTGGACACGACATTTGTTATTATCCTTTGGGCGGAATTGTTTTAAAAAAAGCCACAAACGCTTTCGGAAAACTGAATCTCCATGAAAATCTTTTTGTTATAGATGGATCTTTAATTCCAGCAAGTACGGGTGTTAATCCGTTTTTAACCATCACTGCTTTAGCAGAATATTGCATGGAAAATCTTTTGATGGAAAAAAGTTTCGAGGTTTAGTATTTATCTTAAAACAATAATGTAATTTAGTTTGTGAGAAAAGCAATTTGCTCAAACTATTGAAATCATACCAAAACCACATTAATGAAAAAAGAAATTAAAGATTATACCATTCAATTTATTAAAGAAATTGTGCCTGTAATTGCAGGTATTCTAATCGCTCTTTTTATTGATAATTGGAATTCCGAACGAAAAGATAAAGTTTACATTAACCAAGTTTTTTCTACTATAAATAGCGAATTAAAGGATTCTAAAGAAGATATTAAAGCAACTATTCCTCGACAAAAAGCTTTGATTGATTCGCTAGAGTTTTATTCGAGCAATAAAAACGTTACACTTTCAGATATAATTCTGAAATCTAAAGGTATATACATTCCACAAATTAAAATTAATGCTTGGAAATCTGTTTCTAGTACTAAAATTGATTTGGTAGATTACAATCAAATAACGACACTTTCTAATATTCAAGAACTAAAAGAACTATTGAATAATAAAAGTGAACTTTTGGGGACTTTTTTATACGCAAACATAAATGAAACTGAAAAAAATCAAAAACAGACGTTAAAAATGATTCTTATGGATATTATTCAAATCGAAAAATCTATTCAACAGAATATAGAATTATTTGAAAAAAAATAAGTGTAATTTTACTTCTAAATTAAAACGATAAAGTATGAATGCAATTACCTTGATATCGCTTTTTGAAAGAGATTTAAACAAATTAATTACTGAAGTTGAACTTTATAAAAACGAAGAAAATCTTTGGATTGTAGAAAATAATATTACAAATTCTGCAGGAAATTTAACGCTGCATTTAATCGGAAATCTGAACACTTTTATTGGAAAAGAAATCGAAAAAACAGCTTATATTCGAGATAGAGATTTAGAGTTTTCTCAAAAAAATGTTCCAAGAATTGAATTGATTCAGAAGATAAATGAAACTAAAATCATGATTAAAAACGCTTTAAATCACCTTACAAATGAAGATTTATTAGAGGATTATCCCGTTTTGAAGTTTGATGAAACCACGACAATCGAATATTTATTAGTTCATTTGACTTTGCATTTAAATTATCATTTGGGTCAAATTAATTATCACCGACGTTTATTAGACAACTAAAAAACAACACATTACAATAATAGTAAAATGCATCATTTAAAATTTGAAACTGAGCGGTTAATTATAGAACCGATGACGAAGGAAGATACTGATTTTATCTATCAATTGGTGAATACCGAAGGATGGCTGAAAAATATTGGTGATCGAAAGGTTAATACTAAAGAAGACGCAACGGCTTACATCAAAAAAATTGTAAACAATTCTAATTACACGTATTTAGTTTTTAAACAGAAAGAAAACCAACAACCTTTGGGACTTGTAACACTGATTAAAAGGGATTATTTGGAAGATTATGACATTGGATTTGCCATTTTACCTGAATTCGAAAAGAAAGGATTTGCGTATGAAGCAAGTAAAAAATTGATGGAAATAATCGAAACTGAAAATATTTGTACGAAAGTTTTTGCGATTACATTACCAGAAAATACGCCTTCTATTTTACTTATCAAAAAATTAGGTTTGACGTATGTAAACGAAATACATGAAGATAATGAGACATTGTCTGTGTATCAAAAAGTGTTTTAGAAATGATTAATTAACAAATCAAAAGCAGTCGAACTTCACCATCATTTTCCATCGGAGCGCGATGAACACAAGGCAAAACTTTTTGCTCTGGATGATCGACTGCTAATCGCCACAAATGACCTAATCCCAAATTAATTGGATTACTATTTGGTTTGGGTTGATAGTGTAAATCAAAATAATATTCTTTCAAAAAAGCCTCAAATTCGTCTTCTGTTCCGTCATGTAATTCTTTCAATTTTTCTCGAATTTCTGGAATCAAAATCTTTTTTTCAACCTCATCATTTGCTATAATATCACTCGAAGCGCCGTAATAAGTACATAAAAAAGTATCGGTACTAATTGGCGAACGATCCACATGAAACGAATATACATCCGTAGAAATGAAATCAAATTCGTCATCTCGTTCATAATTCTTAATCAAATTAAGAGATGGTAATGCACCAAAATCGGTTAATAATTGCAAATCATTTAAAATTATTTTTCTTGCAATATCTCCTTTTTCTGATAAATGAAGTGCCAAAATATCATCAACAGAAACTTCGGTAACATTATCTTTTAACTGAAGTTGAGATACAATTTCGCTAAAATCTCCATCCAAATTTCTATGCCAACAAATCGCATTCATTGCTCCATAAAAATTTGTATTTACAAGCTCCATAAAAGTAGAAACCTCACCTATTTGCTGATGCTTAGAAAATGTATTGTTCATATTTTTGAGAAAACCGTTCGGAATTTTATTCTGTGTAAAAATAAGGATTAAAAATTATTTAAACATATGCGTATTTTGTATAATATGTAACTATAAATACTTTATAATAATACAAAATACGTAACTCAATAAAGTTCTAAAACCGTTTAAAAATGAGCTTTTTAGTATTTTTCGTTAATTTGATGAAATTTATTATATTGCACATATAATAACGTTAGCAGAAATTTTATGAAGACACTACTAGTTATTTTTTCGATTTTTTTTTCAAATTTATCTTTTGCTTGTTCTTGTATGCCAATGAATATTAATGAAAGAATTTCGACTTCAGACTTTATAGCGAAAGCAAAAATTAAGAAAATTTGGCTTGATGATAAAAATAAAAGTCTTCATAACATAGAAATTGAAATTATAGATTTATACAAAGGTGTTTCAACTAAAAGAATGAAAATTTATAGTGAGCAAATGACAAGTTGTGCATTTTTCACTCCTCAAAATACAACTTGGTTGATCTTTGCTTCAAAAGACAAAGATGGAATTCTAAAATTTGGTTTTTGCTCTGGTTCAATAAAAATTGAAAATAATATAGCTTCAATTCAAAGAAAAATTGAATTATTAAAATATATGAAAACAGAAAAAATAGATATGAACACAAAAAATAACGTTTCGTATGTAATTAATTCTGAATTCTTAAAAAAATTTAATGGTTTAAAAGAACTACAAAATAATTTTGCTTTATATGAGGTGACAATAAACAAAGATTTGAGTGTTAATTTTGTAAGAGCAATAAAAGAGTTTTCTTCGGAAAGCATAAATATTGAATTATTAGAAATCTTAAAATTAAAATCAAAAGTTTATGCTAAAAATAGAGAAATGACAATACTACAACAGGAAAAAATTATTATTCCAATATTTTATTATCCAAAAGAAAAAAATGAAAGTAGTTTTATAAGTCCTTACGATTTATAAATAAAAACTTCTGCTAATAACTAAGCTTTCGTCTAGCCCGGAGGGCATGAGATGAAAGCCTGTTGAACGGAACCGAAGTTAGCTTTTAATTCTTATGGAGTTATCAA
>NZ_FOUZ01000003.1 GCF_900115015.1 Algoriella xinjiangensis
ACGATCTGAACTTCTGTAAAATTGCTCTGTTTCATAATTATCCCTAAGTTAATAAACTATATTTTTAAACGGTCCGTTTTTTAGGGAAGATTACAGAGGTAGTGTAGGACCCTATTTCGCTTATGGAATCGGAGGTAAGATGGAAGTAGCAGAATCAGATTGGTATTATGATAGCTATGAAAACACAAAATATAATACCTTTTCTGATGATTCTGGTTTAAAAAGATTTGATTTAGGTTTAGGTTTTAAAGCAGGTGTTGAATATAAAAAGAATTATCAATTATCTATAGGTTATGATTTTGGTTTAATTGATGCTTATAATAAATCTAAGAATGAAGATGATTATGATGTAACTGGAACATTAAAAAATAGTAACTTTAAAGTTTCTTTAGCTTACATGTTTTAATAGCAAACCCTTTAGTAAAAATGTAAATTACTAAAGGGTTTTATACTTTTTAAACTCACTGTTTATAAGTGTTTAAGCTGTTTTTACTAACATAATATGGTAATAGTTGACTTATATTTTTACTTTTAATTTAGGAGGGAAACTTATATGTTCTTTAAATGTATTTTCCATAATTAATTTTACTTCATCTAGATATTTATTTGAAATCATAACACAATCGTGTATAGTTATTATTTCTATATTTTTATTATATTTTTTTATATTGTCAATTAACTTAAATAACATAATTGAAGCTTCTATATGGAATAGATAATGTGCTAAAACCTTGTTACAATTCTCATAGGGTGGATAACCATATTTTTTTATCCATGTTTGATTATTTTTTAATTGATTTAGTATATAATGAATATGTGGATATAATTCTTTTAATTTTTGTTCTACTTTCTGTTTAGTTCCTATTTCACAAAAGAAAAGACTGAGTATATCGCTTTTTTGTAGATCACTGCCAGTAGTAAAGCGTTTATAAAAATTATTATCAAGAATATCAACATAAATCTGTTTTAATTCTTTAATTAATGATTCAGTAATTTCATTTTTGGTATAATAATTAATAATATCTTCAAAAATCACTTGATATAATACTAAATTATCATTTTCAATAATTAGATTTTTTAATTTAGTATTATACATTAAGCTGATAATAAATAAATAGGGAATACAACTGCTAATGTCTAATTCAGCCAGATTTTCACCAGATTTATTCGTAATTAATTTTCTGTATTGTGAAGATAAATTAGTGAAATTTGTATGAAGTCTACCGTCAGTTTTATCATTTAAGCTCATCCATCTTCTTCCGTTGTGATAATCAAATAGAGATATTAGTGATGAGTATTCTGAAATAATATTTTGACTCATTAATTTATTTGAAAGTTTATCAAAATTGATATCGAACTTAGTTAGAAAATCATTTTTTAGTTTTTTTAGTTTCTTGTCAATTATTTTCCCTTTGATCGATATTGTACAGTTTTTTTTTATATTATTAATAATTGATAATCTTGTGAGATCAATAATTTTATATCCGGAATTAATATAAGTATAGTTCATAGAATAACTAAATGATTTTCCATTTTTATATTCATTTCTAAATAATAAATTATCATAATTCAAATGTTGATTAGTAAGAAATTTCATGATCTTATGATAATCACGATCAATAGATTGTAATAAAGTTGATGGTAAATCAATATACACATCGTTAAATATAAATTGATTGGTATTTACATATTTATTTTTTTCTTCTTGATTTTTAACATTTAATCGATGAATTGTTGAATAGAATATTAGATATAAAATATAATAAATAGATTCAATTCTTAGCTTTTTTATATCGAAATCGTACTTTTCTAATTTTCCAGTTATGCTATTTAGAAATTGATTGTTAGATGCAATTATTATTTTTTCGATATCAATTTTATTGGGTAAAAAAATCTTTTTCATATTTAATTTTTTTTAAAAAAGGCTCCAAATGGAGCCTTTAAATAATCTAGTTTAGTTTTTTTATCTGATCAATTATTGTAAATACCTTTTCAATGTTTTCCTCTTTGATGAGTTGAGTTTCATGGCATAAATAATCTCTAAAAAGAATTTTTAAATTGTTGTCATAACTAACAAAGAATACAAGATTTGCCTTACTAAGATTATTGAATACATACCATAAATATTCATCATTCATAATAGAATTCACTATACATAAAACATTTTCAACCCAGAATAAGTTATGGATAGAGCAATAATATTCTTTATTCCCATTACTGTTTTTTATAGTAAATTCAGAATTTTCGCTTACTAATAAATCAATTATTTTATTTGATTTATTGTCGTCATTTAAATCAATTTTATTTAGTTTTTTTCTTTCTTTATTTAGTTTTAGACTAATCTCTGAAATGGTTTCACAATATTTATTAAATGATAATTCACTTTTGTTTGTTACAAAATCATTATATGTTTTTTGGATCATTTGATATATTGGACTGCCTTCAAAAATTATAGAGGTAGAGAATCCATAAACTTCTGTAAATCTTTTTAATAATGAAAAATGCACATAATCATTATGACTTATTATGAAATTATTTATAATAAAATCCGTTGTTTTTAAGAATTTGTTCTTTTCAAACTCAGTAATTAATACATAATCATATTGATTTATTAAATAGTCAATTTCATAAGTTTTATTCACCAGATAATTTTTTGCTGCCTTTTTAAATTTATTGATAAAGAATCTTATTTTTCGATTATCTAATCCTTTTAATTCGATATCCTTAAAAATATATTTTATAATAAACTTCAGATTATTGTCTTCACAATACTCTTGATAAAACTGATCAAAATTCGATGTTTTATTTAAGTTTTTTAAAGCATAGTCAATTAATTCAAAAATTCCATTTAAATGACTATTAATAATTAAGCTATTTACTTTTGTGACAAGTGGTAGATTACGTTTAAGAATTTTAAAACCATACAAAGATTTATCATTTTTTAAAGAAATTTTATCATTAAAGTTCATGTTATGATAATTGTTCACCATAAATTGAGCTAAATAATGACTACTGCCAATAAAAACATCTTCATATTTATCTATTACAAATAGCTCTAAAGCGGAGTTCAATAGTTCTTTAAATAAATTAAAATCAATATTCAGAGTTTCTATTATTTCTGAATATGCATTACTAGCAATTAAATTGCTGTTTAATAGTTCATTAAATTGATCTTCAGAAAGATTCTCATATTCAAATATGTCGTTTTCGTTCTCAAAACGTTCAACATATCCGGATAGACAAATGAAATTTGATATAAGTTTTTTATCTCGAGCCGAGATTAGAATATCGTCTTGATCAACTATTGAAAATTGATGAAGAAATTCTTTTAAAACGTTAGCAACTGTAAATTCTAAGTTTTCTATTTGCTTACATACTACGTAAGACTTTTCATTTAAAATACTCATAAATATATAAATTTGAAAGTTACATTTTGGGCATGAGAAGCCCTGTCCAGATTATCATTATTGATATTGGATACTTTTTTAATTATTAAAATTCAGTTTAATAAAAGGTCGTTTAAACCAATATAAGTGAGGTTAGTTTAATTTATTACTTAGAAGTTTCTGTTCGATTTCAGAGCGTAAGTAATAGCGTTTGTTACCCAGTCCGTACTGAGAAATTATTCCTTTAGTTGTCCAACGATAAAGTGTGCTTAAATCTATTTTTAAGATTCTTGCAGTTTCTTCTCGAGTAAGAAATTCAACTTCCATTGTCAAGATCTCTTTTTGTTGGTTAATAGTTTTTTCTACTATTGTTTTGATCTTTATAATAAGATCATCTGCGTCTACATTGTAGAGTGTTAATGTGTTCATAACTGTTTTCTTAATTTGTTGATGCAAAGATTTATCAAAAAAAAATGTGGAAAGCTAAAAACGCTTTCCACACTTTTTAAATAATTGTTAAACAGGTGTTTATTTTTTATTCTTAAGAAATAAACCTAATTTTTTTCGGGGAGTTCCTTCCATCTCTTTTCTCATTAGGCTATTAAGATTTTCGATATAAGATTCAGCTATTCTTTTATATGAAGGAGATACGGACTTAACTAGGTATGATTTTCTTACTGTTCTATTAGTGCAACCTAGTAAGTCAGCTATAAAATCTTCAATTTTACTGTCTTCAATTTGATAATTGACTTTTAGTTGATCAATTATTCCCATTTTTTCTAACATGTAAATCTTTAGAGCAAAATCACTGTCGACTTTTGAATCGAATTTTAGATTATTAAATGATTTTTTGGTTTTAAATTTTTTCTTTAAAATTTTTACAACTTCATTTTTGTGATATAAATGTTCGTGAAATTTATTAAAGTCAAAAAAGCTATATTTTTCGATATCATTTTCCCAGTTATTTGAATTATATTTTTTTAAAAAGCTGGTGAAATAGAAGTTTTCATTTAAAAAGTCATTGATATAATCATCTACTAAAATATAATCGACAAATATTTCATTAGTATACTCTTTTAAAATATTTTTAATATTAACTTTAGTAACGGTAGCATCTTCCGACTTTATTTTTTTTAGATATCTGCCTACTAATCCGTATAGTTCATATAAATATGAAATTAAAGATTTGGTTGAATCAGTATCTTTTCTGTTAATTTGAAAATCGAGCGGTTTACTAATGTTTCTAACGGATAGTTGATAACTTTTTAGAATTGCTTCAGCATTATTTATGGAGTATTCTTCTTCTAGTTCAGATAATATTGTTAGGTGTGAAATACTTTTTTCGTTAAATAAAATAGCTTCTTTTAAAAATTTACGTTCGTTATAATCTTCATTTTGAATAAGCCATTGATTTAATTTAGAAGTGTAATTAAGCTCTAAATCACTAACGTCTTCAAAATTATATAGTTCTTCTTTATTAATCATAGATTATTTTGTTAGGAACTTATTTAGTAAGTATGCAAAATTTATTGTTTTATTAATTTCGTCGTGTGGAATTAATAAATAATGCCAAGGTTTACCACCGTTTTCTAAATTGTACGCGGTAGCATATTTACAGTATGTTTTAGCTGCATCTTCTTTTTGTAGTACATCTGAATCTTGCATTTTATCTTTAGATTTTGGTTCTATCATATAAATTGCATCTTCAGTTTCAACTACAAAATCCGGTTCGTAACGTTTAGAGTTATTATCCCAATAAATACGGAATTGATTGCTTGCCGGTCTTAACCATTTTACTACTGTACTATCATTCTCAAGTACAAATGCTAATTCTTTTTCTGTGTTTGAATCAAACTTGTATTCAAAATGACATGCTTTTTCAAAACCTGTAAATACATACTTTGGTACTAAACTAACAGGTGAGATAGTATCTCTATAATCTTTAAAACCATTATTATCTAATGCCTTAAAATTATGTGATTCTATTTTGGTAAATGGTAATACGTTTGGTTTTTCGTAGTTGCTGTATTCAATTTTGAAATGGTTTTTCATTTGAAGGTAGATACGATCAGCAATGGTTTTCTTAAATTGAAATACTGCTTTTTTCATATCTTTTTCATCTGAATTACTAGCTTCTATTGCACCATAGGCTTGTTTTGCTAGCTTATGTAATAATTCAGCATTATCATCATAATCTACATCCGAATAATTTAATAATTCTACAATGATATTATTGATAGGATTACCATAATTACCACTAGAAACAGCTCTAAGAGTTTCTATATCTTTTTTATCAGATAAACTTTGTCTTAAAATTTCATCATCGAATGCTTTAAGCTGAAATCCGGAAATATCTAAATCAAAATCTTCAAAATAAGCATGAGCATCCCCTTGAACTAAGTCCATACGAGGTATTTCAATAATTTGTTTTTTGTAATTAGAAACTACTGTTTCATATATTGTTTCAGCTTCCTTTACAATATCATCTGCAAACAAATTACCTTGTCCTTGATTGAATGTTTCTTTTATTTGCTCAATAACTTTAGCTTTCGCTTCGGGTTTAGCAAAATCTTCAACCTTCTTTATCTCTGGAATTTTATTTAATGTTGGTAATACAGAAATAATAGCCTTTTTAGCATCAACTTGATTTTGGGCTGTCTGTTTTTCTTGTACATCAACAATCGCATCAACTTTTGCTTGCTCTTCTTCAATTTCTTTTTCAGCTTTCGATACAGATGTTGTAGCAATAGTTTTCTCTTTTACTTCATCTTCATCAAATTCAATAAATGAAATCTTATTAAGAATAGATTCTGGATTTTGAGCTTCAGCAATAACTGCATCAAAATTATCATGAGCGATTACCGTTAATTTATCTATATTAGCTTCCCCTGTTCGTTTTCCACCAAAAGGAAGTCTTAATCCTCGTCCAATAGTTTGCTCAATTAAAACTGATGCATTTGCAGCACGTAAAGGCACAATTGTGTACAGGTTAGAAACGTCCCAACCTTCTTTTAACATATTGACGTGAATAACAATTTCTATTTCATTTTCTGGGTTTTCTAATGAAACAAAAAGTTGTTCAATTTCTTCATCTTTTTTAGTAGAAGAATCTATTTGTAAAACTTTCCCTATGTATTGCCCTTCGTAAAAAGTAGTTGAATTGATATAATCATAAACCGCTTTGGCATGCGTAATATCTTTACAAACTACCAAAACAAAAGGTTTTACGACTTTTTGGTTGTTATTTAGTGCGTATAATTCTAAATCTGTTTTGGTTTGTTGGTGAATAGAAATGGCATCTTCTAACTTCACTTGCTCTATTTTTTCTGAACTTTCACCTTTTGGATCGAAGTTTTTACGTTTAGCAATCGTAGGATTTTTAACATACAAACCATCTGCTAAAGCTTTGGCTAAGGTATACTCGTAAACAATGTTTTTGAAAGGTTTTCCCTTTTCATCAATTGGTGTAGCAGTTAATTCTATACCTAATACAGGATTTAGTTCATCAATTGCTTTTTTAGAAGCATCTGCATGATAGCGGTGAGCTTCATCCATTAAGACTACTAGATCATCTAAAGATGAAAGATGTTGCCAATATGATTCTCCTAAGTATTCAGATAAACGTTTCATTTTAGGTGCTAATGCAACACCTTTCGTTTTAGAACCTTTATTTTCTGAATTGAACTTAGAAATATTGAAAATATTGATGCGTACTTCTGATTCGTTGAACAAAGCCCCTTGTTGAGCATAATTATCTCCAGTAATAATTACAGGGCGATTGTGTACAAATTCTGAAATGCCATTGAATACATATTTACTGTACGCTGGGTCTCCGAAATCTTTGATTAGCTTTTCGTAAATGGTTAAGTTAGGTGCTAGAATAAAGAAATTCTTAACGCCTTTGGCTAAATACAAATAGGTAATGATAGCCCCCATTAAACGTGTTTTACCAACACCCGTAGCTATGTTGTGGGTGATGGAAGGAAATGCACGCTGAAAATCTGTACAAAAAGGATACAAGCCTTTTATGACTTGTAAATCTTCCTGAACAGTAGTATTTCTTTTCGTTTTATTTAGAGGAATATGATCTGCTATGGTTGCTGTAACTTCTAACGCTTCTGCTAAAGGTAAACGCAACGATAAACGTTGTTTTATTTGGTTAATAGTGTTTTGATTCATAGTTAATCAAATAATGATTTTTGGTTATTTTCTTTTGTATCAACTACTTCCTCATCATTTTCAATTTCTTCTTCTACATCGTAGTCTTCTTGGTTATCTTCTTGTGGTAGATTGACGATATTTAAACTGTAATCGTCTTTACCGAATTCGCAACGGTCTAATAACAATTGCGGTATTTTTTTGATGGTAATGTTTGGAAACTTGTTTTTACATTCTGTTTGGAATGCTTTGCAACAAATTAATAAACTTTCGCCTGCCTGCATATCTTCTGCAATAGCTTCTAACTGCTGAACAGTCAAAAACTGCGTAGTTGTGAAAATAAAATCTTGCTCTGATGAGTTCCCTTGTTTCCAGAATTGCGTTTCGCTTGGGTTGTATTTAAAACCTTCTTGTTTTGCCATAGCAGCGGCTAACATATCGGCATTGTACTCATCGGACATAATCCATTGCCCAAATTTGTCTTTCTTTAATAAACTAGGAGCTAAGGTATAAAACTTGAAACCACCGCCACCTTGCCAATTGACCGCTTTAGAAATACCACCTTGCTCACCATCTACTACTTGCTTAAGACGTGGATAACAATGTGTAATAGCGTGTTCACCTAATTCAATACCAATGTATTTACGCCCCATTTTATGAGCAACAGCAGCTGTAGTACCTGAACCCACAAAAGAATCTAATACTAAATCTCCTTTATTAGATGCAAGATGAATTACCCTTTCTATTAATCTTTCTGGTTTTGGTGTTGCAAAAACACTATCTGAATTAAAAACTTTAGCTTCTTTTTTAGCATCTTGGTTATGACCAACTTCTTGATAAGTCCACAATGTCATCGGAGTTACACCATCTTTTACTTCAGATAAAAACCTTTTAATACGTGGTACACCATCACCTTTTGCTCCAAACCAGATTCTATTGTCCATAACATATTCCTCAAATCGCTCCTTCGAGAGTCTCCAACAATATCCTTCTGGTGGTAATACTTTTCTACCTGACGGAGTCGTAATTTCATAAACTTTAGACTCTATAATTGGTCCAACAGATAAATCACCTGATGTCCAAGGACCTCTATGGTCATTATCTAAATTTTTATAAGATTTTGTAGCCTCAGCTGATCGTGGGAGTTTATTTAATTCAAAACCTATTGAATCTTTAGCATAAACTAAAATTATATCATGACTTCTAGATAATGTTTTCTTTAGGTTGATAGGAGAAAAAGCTCTTTGCCAAACTACCTCGTCTATAAAATTTCTTCGACCAAAAACCATATCACATAATACTTTTAAATAATGACTTTCATCTGAGTCAATAGAAATCCATATCGATCCATCACTACTTAATAAATTTCTTAATAACTCTAAACGAGGTTTCATCAAATTAAGCCATAAGGAATGTTCAATACCATCATCATAATGCTCAAAGGCATTACCAGTATTATAGGGAGGGTCTATATAGATACATTTAACTTTACCTGCATAATCTTGTTCTAGGGCTTTTAATGCTAAAAGGTTGTCGCCATGTATCAGCATGTTTTCGGTGTTTGGGTCACCGTATGAGTATTCTGGGTTTTCTATTAAAATACGAGGTTCTAGCTTGGGTTCATCGCCTTTACCAATCCACGTTAATTCTAATTTTTGTAAGTTTTTATTTTGTGCCATAGTGTGTTACTATAATCTTTATTTTGTTGTTAAATAGTCTTGAACATGATTTAGAGATTTTAGGATGGACAGGATTCGTGCTTTTTTATCCCTAATCTTCCCTAGATTGCCCTAAGTTTATCCCTAATCTTCCCTAGATTGCCCTAAGTTTATCCCTAATCTTTCCGAAGTTCAACTAAAGTTTGTCTAAAATTGGAAAAGTTTGTCTAAAAATATTCTTTGGTTACTCATTAGATAAACTTAATACCCAAATAGGCTTTCTTGTAGAACCCTGATTAACAATAGAATAATCCTTATTATGCATTGTCTTTTTCATTGCTTTACATCACCTAAGTATCCCAAAGTCTATTCCTATCTTTCCTGAGTTTTCCTGAAATATTCTCTTTTAAAACACTGAAAATCATTTATTTGTATTTTATAATTGTTAAACAAACCCCTTTTCCCTTTCCTAATCGTACCCTAAGTTCTTTCCTGAGCTTTCCTAAAATATTTTATTGCAAAATGCTGAAAATCATTTATTTGCATTTTATTATTATCTGATAAATCTCTTTTTTCTTTCCTAAACCTTTCCTAGTCTTTCCTAATTTTCACCCATTTTGATTCCGTACGAGAGCCCACATTGTGAATGCTATCCTTCATGCCCTGTAATAGGTTGTCTATTTTCTTTTTTCTTTGCTTTTCATCCAAATAATCAGGGAGTTTATCCATCAACAATTGATTAATTTCTGATCTTGAAGCAAATCCATGATGCTCAATATGCTTTAAAACAAATGACTCAAGCACTTCTTTATCTAATCCTTTATTTCGGGTATATTCGGCTTTTCGGTTGGTCAATTCTGCAATTTTTGCCGATATAAAATAATTAGGTTTTCTGCCGTCAATCAAGCCCTTGGTGCGCAGCATTTTGGCTGCAGCATCTGTAATAGGTGTTTTTTTCTGTATTCGATCCAGTAAAATCACTTGTGTAAGGTCTAATCCATCTTTATTTTCTATCAGCAATTTTGAATAATTTTCGTCAATAGAATGACCATATATTTCTAAAATGACTTCGTTTCCCTTAGACTTGCTATAATCAGGTAATGGAAAATATCGCTCTTTTTGGCTTTTCAGCATTTTGAAAATACCATAGCCCATTGAATCTATCATATTCAGATTGACCATAGCTTCTACCAACCATTTATTACGGTAATTCTTAGGTGTTTTCTCACCTAAAAAATAATCCTCAGCATTTCCTTCAAAAAAACCACCTGCATTTTCAAATATCAATTTGTTTATTTTTTCAGTAACTATAATTCTAGAATTTAAACTATAATCTTGATGTGCAATACAATTGTTTAAAGCTTCTAAAATACTTTCGTTATCGTATTTAGGTACTTCAATAGAAATTAATTGATTGGTTGGAAAAAACTTATAGTTGACATTTCTGATCTTAGCTAATACCTCATTTACTGCTAGAAACAGTGGCATAGAAAAATGCTCGTATGCTTTTTCTTCGGTATCTAATTTCCAAGTGATTTGAGCTACTTTAGGAGACAATAAATGTGATGCTTCTGATTTACCCAATAATATTAAGGCTGTATTAGTGACCTTACCGTTAATGGTTACTTTAAGTTTATCGAGAAATACTTCATTAGTCCAATTGTCTATTTCCTTATAAAAAGACTTGTTTTTGTTTTTTTCTTTATAAATATCTCTTGCTTTTTGAATAGCGTAAGTATCTAAATCTTCTAAAGTGGCATTAGGTACGATTTCTGCTGACCAATCAATATGAGAATTTAAAATTGCTCTCATACGATCTGGATATTTTTTTAATTCAGTAAGACTAGAAGCTACTCTTATATAGGCTTCATTTTCAAAAGAAACAGGGATATTTTGAGCAGCAGATATTTTAAATATTTCTATTTTATTACCATCATAATCACAAACAAAATGCTGAAAATGTACAGAAGGACTTAGGTTTCTACGAATGTAAAAATCTAATTCACTTCCTTTCTCTTTTTTATTGATGTAATTATAGTTTGTACCTACAATATCCAAAGTTTCATCTTTAATACCAAAGACCAAATAACCAAAAGGCACATTATTATAATTAGCAGCGTTGGCTAACCCAGAAATGTATTTACCCAAGCGTTGTGCATCTGTCGCATCGCCTTGTTTAAATTCAAGCCATTCTAATTCTTTGCCTTGTTGGAGCAATTCATTTACTAATGTTATTAATTCTTCGTTTGTCATATTAAAGAATTTTAAAACGAATTGCAAACAATTCCGTTTCAGTTATATTTTGTTCTAAACGTTTTTCTGTTTCAGAAAGTAGGTTTTCTTTCTTTTCATCTACCTCATCTTGTGCTAAATATAAACGTCTACGCTTTTCAGATCTCTTATTTTCAAGCTCTTTGATCGTTCTTTGAGCTTTCACTTTTTCATCTAAATTCAAGATTTTTTTAGCCTCAGCTTTACGTAGTTTTATTTCGGCATCTAAGTCTTTTACCTCTTTATCTAAACTAAGTTTCATATCATCTGCCCATTGATCAAGTTTATCCATTTCTTCATCAAAAAAATCATTATTTTTCATTGCGTTAGTACTGATGATTTCTTGACAATTGGCAAAGTGAATTTCTTCAAGTTTTTGTGCAAATTCAGGATCAAGTGAAACTCCTCCTTCTTCAGTTCCGTCCAATGAGAATAATTTTAGAGCCATATCAGATTCTAATACTGTTCCATCATCTAAAATAGCTGAAGCAATGATGTAATCTTCTTTTTCAAAAGAATCAATTTCAAGTTTAACAATTTTCATCCAACCTTCTTCATCTATAAACTGTTCTAAGTAACTAATTTTAGATTTTGAACTAGAAAGATTAAATGATATTTTTTGAGTTGGCGTTTCTAATATAGAAGCTTCTTGAATAATTTGTTGCGCTAATGGATGACCAATTCTGTAAATATTAGTATGTTCCGGAACTTCATTCTTTTTTCCTTTATCATCTGTTCTCAGTAAAATATATTTCCCTTTATTGATATTAATGTCATTAAAAGGATTTTTCTTTAGTTCGAATGAAAAATTATCATTGAATGTAGCATTATCAACTAAAACAAAATTGGTTAGTTTCCATAATTTTTCCTCAAATTTTGATAATGAATCAGTAGTTTCTAATAAATTAGCTTTTAGTTTTGCACTAACTTCTCCGTCAAAATTCTCTAGTAAAGTAGTTTTAGCTTCTAATATTTTTTCAGAAATTTGCGGTTTTAAATCTTCTTGTAATTCATCAAATGCCGCTTTTATTTCTTCAGGTTTACGGCAGTTTTGGTAAATCATTGCAATACGTTTTTCAAAATCAACGCCACTACCAATTGCTCCTAAAACCTCATCAGAAGCTCCGAAAACGCCATCAAATAATTGAAATTTTTGTTCTAATAATTCATATACACGGATGTCAGCTTCGTTCTTTTTGTTTAAAAAGTTAACCACTACAACGTCATGTTTTTGTCCGTAACGATGACAACGACCAATACGTTGTTCAATACGCTGAGGATTCCAAGGCATATCGTAATTAACAATTAAGGAACAGAATTGTAAATTGATTCCTTCAGATGCAGCTTCTGTAGCAATCATTATAGTAGCTTCATTTTTAAAATAGTCTACTAATGCTGCTCGCATATCCGCTGTTTTAGATCCAGTGACTTTATCTGAACCTTTATTCTTTTGAATCCAATTTTTATAAATTTCTTTTGACTTAGCATCATTGTTCATTCCGTTAAACAATATTACTTTGTCTTTGTATCCTCTTTTTTCTAATGTTTTATATAAGAAATCTTGAGTTCTTCTACTTTCTGTGAATATTAATGCTTTTTTATTTGCACCAAGATTTTCTAGTTCTTTGAATCCTTTATCAAGTGCTGTAAAAAGGTGTTCCGCCTTTGAATTTTTTTGAATTTTTTCAGCTAGGTTTCTATATTGCTTTAATTCATCTAATTCCTTCTGGATGTTAACTAAATCTTCAGGTGAATAAACCACATCCGAAATATCATCATCATTGTCGTCATACCATTCGTCCTGTAATTCATCAGTCGATTCGTAATCTTCATCAATTTCATCAAACAAATCAGAATTCAATTCTTTAATTAAAATACTTTCAAGTCGATTAACTAATGTGTTTAATGTTCCGAAAATAGCAAATGATGAGGATGCAAGTAGTTTACGAAGTATTAATGTCATTAATTGACGTTGACTATTCGGTAGTGCATAAAGTTTTGGTCTCTGTAAATATTCAGAAACTAGATCATATAAATCTTCTTCTTCTGGTGTAGGAAAGAACTCTTCACAAATTGGTATTCTATTCGTGTAGTTTATGTACTCCAATACTTGTTTGCGTAATGTACGATGACAAACAGGTTGAATACGATTTCTTAAATCCTCAAGATAATCTTCATCCAGATTACGTGAGTACTGCTCTTTAAAGCTTTTTAAATCTCCAAAAACATAATCATCAATAATTGAAACTAAACCAAACAATTCTAATATAGAATTCTGAAGTGGTGTTGCTGTTAATAATACTTTTTTATACGGGTGTAAAGCCTCCTTAATAGCGTTTGCTGTTTTATTTGCTGGTTTGTATACGTTACGAAGTCGGTGTGCTTCATCAATAATAACTAAGTCCCATTTTGTTTGTTTGATGTATGCATCTTTAGTTTTAGCAAACTGATAGGAACAAATGATGATTTGATCCTCTTGGTTGAAAGGATTCAAATTACCTTTTTTTATTTCATCGTTAAAAGATTTAGATTCAAGAATTGTAGATGGTAAGAAAAATTTGTCTAGAAGTTCTTGATTCCATTGTTTGCGTAAATTCGATGGAGAAATAATTAATAATTTTCTTTTTCGTTCAGCCCACTTTTGTGATAATATGATTCCGGCTTCAATTGTTTTTCCTAGACCAACTTCATCAGCTAATATTGCACCTTTTGATAAAGGAGATTGGAAAGCAAATAAAGCCGCATCAACTTGATGAGGATTTAAATCAACTTGAGCATCTTGTAATGAAGCTACGAATTTCCCTACACTATCTGATGGTAATCGTCGCGTTAAATCATGTGCAAAATACTTTGCATGGAAGTTAGTTGAAATCATGTATTTATATCTAAGATTGTAAAGATACAAATAGTTGTATTTTAAATTTTGTTTTCTTTAAGCTTTATTGATTTTGTTTTATGTAAATTTTGATCCTCTGATTTAAGTTTTTTATATATCAAGTGATTAAACATTAATGCAATAAAACAATATATAATATCAAAAAAATCAAATGTACCAGGGAATAATTTATAGTATTGAAGAATTTCAGGCAAAAAACTTAATGTGATTGGAATAACTAAATATAGAGTAAGAAATTTAGATTTGATTATGCATCACTAAATTCAAATAAAAATAATGCGTCATTATATCGTTAATGACGCATTTATATTAATCGTTGAATATTTTTGCTACTTGCAATGCATTACTAATATCATTCTTTCCTATATATTGTAAAAAAGTGTTTTCATATTGATGTCCGGTAATACTCATTAATAATGGTGTTGGAAAGTTTGGGTGTGCATAGTAATTACTAGCAAATGATCGTCTACATATATGGGATGAAGCAGCTTTATATAACGGAATCACTTTCATGTAATTTCGTTTATCATTTTCATCAAATTCTTTTGCAAATACTAATCTATTTATACCTATTTGTTCTAATAGAATTTTAAGGTGTTGATTGAATATTGTTGCATTAGAAGAGTATTTTGAACTGAATAATGGAGGGAATCCATTATATTTAATAATTATTTCATTTACAATTGGATGAATAGGTATAGCAACCCTTTTTTTAGTCTTGACTTGAGTTATTTCTATTATACTATATTCATTACCATTATTGTCTAAATATTTTCTAATACAATCAGTAGTAAACCTCATAAAGTCACTAATTCTTTGTCCGGTATAACATCCAATGAGCAACCAATCTCTTGTTAAGGTTAATATTTTATCATCAGTTGTAAAATCTCTTATTTGATCCAGTTCTTTAAAGTTGAGATATACTACATCACCTTCTTTTATTCTTTGAATAGGAAAATTTATACTAGGATTAACATCAAGTCCGTTATTTCGTGCATCATATATAATGGTTTTAAGATTCTTTAATATTCGTCTAATTGTTGATTTCATTAACATTTTGTAATCAAATAAGAAAGTTTCTAAGTTTAAAAAGAATTCTTTACTACAGTCGAGGATGTTAATTTCTCTATTTATGTATTCTTGATAATTGGATATTACACTTTCAAGATATTTATATTTTTGTTTTGTTGAGTTTTCAATAGAATAATCATTAGCTCTAATATTATTGTAATTATGAATATATAATAATAGTTTATTGTTATTTTCAATTTCTTTTTTCCTTTCGATCTCTTTTTCTTTAATTAATGTTTCATGAGATGTAGGGAGTCCATGAAATTTAAGTATTTCATCTTCTATTAATGATGAGGTAATGAATTCCGGATTTGACAAATTATTAAAAACGAAATTTTCAATCGAAGATAAAAGCCTATTGGAGTTATTGATTGTTGTGATAAAATCCGCATCATTCTTAAATGAAGATTTATCTTTTTTATCGTAAAGTCTCTTTTCTTCAAAATTCCAATATTTTTTTGGAATGAATATTTTAGATCCTTTCTGAAAATCATTTTGTCTTGAGATTGATACTCGAATGATTAATTGTACGATTTCTTGAGATCCTTTTACTACAAATCTTACTTTAGCCATAATTGTTATTTTTTGATTACTAATTTATAAGTAAGAGATCGAGTCCGACATTAGTCCGACTAAATTGAAATCAAATGAAATTAGAAACAATTATGTGCAATGTTGAAAAAGTCATTAAACTTTGATATTCATTGCATTTAATTAAGATTTAATGAATTCAATACAATATAACAAATTATCATATTGCATACTTATAATCCGCTAGGAACCTCAAAAAGCTTTAATCATAACGATTAAAGCTTTTTTTATTTCTACACATTTCCTCATTACCATTATAACTTAATTTTTTATCTATGCATGCATAATATTTTAATTATGAATAGCTTAACGTCTTTTTAAGATTAAATAACATTCTATTTATTTAATTTTGCCAAGTTAATTTTTAGAGAGAGATTTTTAAGGATTAACATCTACTACTAAAACTTATATTGTATTGGTAATCTGTTAGATTACTCGAATTCTTAACTATTGTGATATGAATTCTTGATTCTTTTATACATAAAGATTTAGGGAAAAATTAAATGATAATGAAGAATAATTTTATTTTATTAAGCTGTTTTATATTCTTTTCAGGAATATTATCAGCTCAAGTCGGTATTAATACTGCTAATCCAAAACGAACCTTAGATGTTGAAGGTAATCTTCGTGTTAGAGAACTTACAGATAAATCTCAAGCACCAAGTTACAATAAAATTCTTGTTGTAAACCCAGATGGTAATATTGATTATATCAATAAACAAGATTTACAGCCCGTTAAAGACGAATTTACGGCAGATAAACAAGTATTAAATAACATTTATAGCACAACTACAGGGAAAGCCGACGATACCAAATTTGTGTCTTGTGGAAAATTTGATTTTGCTTTTAGAAATATTGGAGCAAATACAAATATCCAATATCGATTAAAAAATACTCCAACTAGCGATGTCACTGTTTATATCACATTAGAGCAAAATTACAGTTCTAATGGGTATCAATTTCAGGTGCCTACTGCTGGAAAAACATTTACATCTACAACTAATAATTTTGGAGATTTACCAACTTACGGGGCAAATATTGTGAATTCAGAACTTAATGTTTTGTATTTATTGTATCCGGGTGAATCTAATTTATATCGATTAACTTTTTATCGATTGGATCAAACTACTCCAAAAACAAATGACTTTGTAACTGTTTGCGAAAAATTTTAGAAAAATGAAAAAATATATTACCTCAATTGTTTTAATTGCATCTACTAGTATGTTCGCGCAAGTGGGAATTGGAACAGAAACACCAACAAGATTACTTGATATTAACGGAAATTTGCGTGTTGCAAATTTACAAGACAAAACAAATTCTGTCGATTATACGTATGTTTTAGCTGCCGATGATGATAATAATATAGATAAAGTAAGTATTCCTGCAATTATAGAAGATGCGACGAAGCAAGTTCAGATTGTAAAAAATATTTACAATGCTACAGCAACAGATAATACACGAATTGTACAATGCGGAAAATTAAGTTTTAGATTAGAGAATTCTAAGATTTATATGAAACTTAATAATGAACCAATATCTGCAATTTCATTTGTTTATGGTGGTAAAAGATGGGGAGCAATTAGCGCGTCTACAACTACAGGATATAGCTATTCCAATTTAACATTGAATTTTTCTACAGCAGATTGGAATACCTATAAAAATATTGATACAACCTTTAGTTTAAGAGAAGGTGCTTTTGTAAACTATCATTTTATTGTGCCTGGAGATGGAGATATGTATAGAATTACAGCTTCACAATTAAAAAATGATGATAAAACATCTAACTATAGTTTAATCTGCGAACGATTTTATAAAACCGAAGAATAATGAAAATATATATTACTTTAATCCTCAATTTATGCGCCATAACGTTTCTTAGCGCTCAAGTTGGTGTTAATACAGATCAACCAACACGTGCATTAGATGTGAACGGAGATTTAAGAGTTAGAGAGCTAAAATTAGTTAATAAAGATGCAAATTATAATAATGTAGTCGTTGTAAACAAAGATGGTGAAGTTGAGAAACATGATGCCACAGAAATTACGAAAGCAATTTCAGATCTTTCTGTAGAAACCAAAGAATTGTATTTTGAAACAACGCCAGACGGAACAAAAATAGTGCCTTGTGGTAAATTTAATTTTAGATTTTCTAGTACAATAATTCCAGAAATTGCGTCAGTTACAGATTTGCCAAAAGCAACCACTGTTTATTTGATGAGAATTCGAAAATATGCAACAGATGGAAAAAGTGTATCACAAGGAAATACAAGTATTCAAAATTCGAAAACTTTTTCAGTTTTAGATTCAAATTATAAATTAGATCAAGTAAGCGAATACAATATAAGTTATCCAGGAGATAGCAATTTGTATCGTGTGATTTTTTTAGCACGAAAAATGACTAGTACAACAAATAGTTATTCAATTGTTTGCGAAAAATTTTAAGAATAATACAACAAAAAAAGTCTTCAATTTTTATTGAAGACTTTTTAACTAACTATCTAACTATACACTACTCGGAGGTAGCTATTACCAATGCAAAATGAGATAAGTTTAATTTTTTTTAAATAAGTATTAAAGAGATTTGATGTTATGCATTCATAAAACGTAGAATGATTAATGCTACGACTATGATAATAACAGAAACAATAGCAATATCTTTGATATTAATTGTTTTCGAACCAAATCCAACTTTTTTTGTTTTACTTATTTTTCTCGAATGCATAAGTAGGGATTTATATTTACGCAAATATAAGTGTTTTTTTAGAACATTTTTCTATTTATTTAGAAAGTAACTTTTTGTTAATGAGAAAAATAAATCTGTACTATTTAGAGATATTGTTTTGGGATTTATGTAGGATAAAATCAATATAGAGCAATAAAAAAGTTCAATCTTTTTGGGATTGAACTTTTATTGTTTTTTAAGATCTTCTAAATTATTTGTCTGATTTTTTTGACGCTCTTTTTCTTCTTTCGAATATTGATCTTCTAATTTAAGTTTCACATCGTCCAGCATTTTTTTAAATTTTTCTGGATTCATTGCGTAGTATTTATAACTTTCTTCAAAAGTATAAAACGTAATATCATAAGCTTTCATAATATCTACCGCATCTTTTGCGAAATTTAAATTCTGATCCTCATTTTGAGTAGGAAACATTGATAAACCTTGTTGACTGATGTATAAATCGGTCATAATATCAATCATTTCAGATTTGCTAATCAAGTCTTTTGGTTTATCATAGTTTTTAGAAGTACAACTGTAAAAACCTATAATTAGAACGAAAAATAAAACTAGTTTTCTCATAATTTACCAAACATATTTCTTAAACGTAAAGATATAACGCCAAAAACAGCTTCGCCAATTATATCCGAACTAATTTTTGATTCTCCCAATGTTCTATCTGTAAAAATAATTGGAACTTCTTTCAGTTTAAATTTCTTAATCCACGTTTTGTATTTCATTTCAATCTGAAAACCGTATCCTTTGAACTGAATTTTATCCAAATCTAATGTTTGCAACACTTTTGCGCGATAACCTACAAAACCAGCTGTGGCATCGTGCACAGGTAAATTTGTAATAACACGCACATATTTTGATGCAAAATATGACATCAATACACGATTCATAGGCCAGTTTACAACATTTACACCGTTAGAATAACGAGAACCGATTGCTAAATCTGCGCCTTCGACTAAAGCTTGATATAAACGAGGTAAATCTTTTGGATTGTGAGAAAAATCGGCATCCATTTCAAAAATATATTCAAAATTATTTGCCAAAGCCCATTTAAAACCATGCACATAAGCGCGGCCTAAACCATCTTTTGTTGTACGAATTTCTAAATGTAAACGGCCGTTAAATTCAGGAATCAAACGTTTTACGATATCACTTGTTCCATCTGGAGAGCTATCATCAACAATCAAAACATCAAACGCTTCATCTACAGATAAAGCGGCGCGTATAATGGCTTCGATATTTTCTTTTTCGTTATAGGTCGGGATGATGACTAATTTGTCCGACATAATTTTTGTTTTGTGGGCATAAAGATAGTTATAAGATTGTTAGTGTTTTGTATTTTTGAAAAAATTATGAAAACAGACGATTTAATTTCGATAGGAAAAAATACACTTGGGAATGATACTGTGCTTATTATCTTGACTGTATGTTTGTTATTGGTGTGCGCCGCAAAATACTTGTTTGCCAAGAATTTTAAGACACTTAATAATAAAACGGAATACATGAGTTTTACGGATGACAATACAACTTTGTTTAGTTTTATTGTAAACGGAGTGACGGTTTTATTAATCAGTATTCTGTTGGTTTCGCATTTTAATATCTCCTACAATCATTTTGATAATTTTAGGTTTAATTATCTTTCGCGTGTTGGTATTACGTTTAGTATCATCAGTATAATTATGCTTTTTAGATTGTTGATAGAAGTTACTTTTTACCGTGTTTTTTACGAATCAAGTTCGGTTTCGTACTTTATGAAAAGCTCTAGTTTTGTAAATGCCAAAAATGTTTTGCTCTTACTAGTTATTTGTTTTTTGTTTTTTTACACAAGTATTAATAAAGAATATTTGTTAATTGTAGGGTTTATTTTGTTGTTTATGAATAGAATATGGGAAATTTATCATATTTACACCAAACAAATTAGTAACAATAAATCTATTTGGTATTATAATATTTTGTACCTTTGCACCCTAGAAATTTTACCTATTATGGTTTTAGCAAAACTTTTAATTATAGGTAAAGTAATCTAAAATTACTATGAAAGTTAAATCGATATTAGTATCACAACCCAAACCACCGGCAGAAAATTCGCCTTACTACGAAATTGAAAAAAGAAATAAAATCAAAATTGATTTTAGACCTTTTATCCAAGTTGTCGGCATTGACGCAAAAGAAGTTAGATTGCAAAAAATTGACTTTACAAAAGTAACAGCTGTTATTTTTACAAGCCGAAATGCAATTGATCATTTCTTTCGTTTAGCAGAAGAATTAAGATTTACTGTGCCAGATTCAATGAAATATTTTTGCGAATCTGAAGCAATTGCGTTCTATTTACAGAAATATATTGTGTACAGAAAACGTAAAATTTATATTGGCGAAAAAGTATTTGCTGATATGGTTCCGTTATTCAAAAAGCACAAAGAAGAAAATTTCTTACTACCAGCATCAGACGTCTTAAAACCAGATGTACCAAAACTTTTAGACAGTTTAAATTTAAATTGGCAAAAGGCAACATTATTCAGAACAGTATCAAGTGATTTGTCAGATTTATCAGATGTTAAATATGATATTTTAGTATTTTTTACACCATCTGGAATAAAATCATTGTTCGAGAATTTCTCTGATTTTGTACAAGAAAACACACGAATTGCCGTTTTTGGGAAATCAACTGCCGACCAAGCAAAAGAGATGGGATTACGCGTAGATATTGAAGTGCCAACACCTCAAACACCTTCGATGACAATGGCATTGGATAAATACGTAAAAGAAGCAAATAAATCAAAAAAAGATTAAGCTTTTACCCTTCTCTCTAATTAAATTTATTGTAGATTAAGAGATGGAAAAAACATGGGATATAAAACAACAACCCTCAACTGAGATAATTAATGATTTGCAACAATCGTTAAACATTTCTGAGACACTTGCTATTTTATTAGCCCAAAGAGGAATTACAGATTTTGAACAAGCAAAATCGTATTTTAATCCATCTTTAGACAATTTACATGATCCATTTTTGATGAAAGGAATGGCAGACGCTGTTTCCCGAATTAAAAATGCAATAGAAGACAACGAAAATATCTTAATATTTGGAGACTACGATGTAGATGGAACGACTGCAGTAACACTCTTTTATGAGTTTCTGACTTCCATCTATTCGAATGTCTTTTTTTATATTCCTGACCGAAATAACGAAGGTTACGGAATCTCTCAACAAAGTATAGATTTCGCTTTAGACAACAATATCTCTCTAGTTATTGTGCTAGATTGTGGAATAAAAGCTCACGAACAAATTTTATATGCCCAATCTAAAGGGATAGATTATATTATTTGTGATCATCATCTTCCCGATAAATCTGTGCCAAAAGCTTATGCGGTTCTCGACCCAAAACAACGTGGTTGTCGCTATCCGTACAAAGATTTGAGCGGTTGTGGTGTAGGTTTTAAATTGGCGCAAGCTTATACAGAGAAATTTAATCTTCCCAAAGAAAACTTACTTCCACTTTTAGACTTAGTCGCTGTAAGTATTGCTGCGGATATTGTTCCAATTACGGGTGAAAATAGAATTTTGGCTTATGCAGGTTTAAAAAAATTAAACTCAGAACCACGATTGGCTTTTCAGCATTTAATTCCAACTAATATTCGGAACAATGTTAATATTTCGAATGTAGTTTTTTCTATCGCTCCAAAAATTAATGCTGCGGGTCGTATAAAACACGGTTCAGAAGCTGTTCGATTTATGTTGAGTAGAGATGAAGAAGATTGTAAACGATATTTGAGCGATATAAATTCATTGAATAACGAGCGAAAAGTGATCGATGTAGACATTACCGAAAGTGCTTTACGACAATTAAATCTAATCAATACAACCGAAAAATATTCGACAATTGTTTATGATCCAACTTGGAACAAAGGCGTAATTGGTATTGTTGCCTCGCGTTTGGTCGATTTGTATTATAAACCAACCATTGTTTTTACAAAAAATTACGAAGGCGAATTAGTAGGTTCAGCGCGTTCTGTACAAGAGTTTGATATACACGAAGCAATTGCTAGAAACAAGGCTTTACTGACGCAATTTGGTGGTCATATGGCTGCGGCAGGCTTGGCTTTGAAGGAAGAAAACTTTGAACAATTTAAAATTGATTTTGATAGAACTGTAAAAGAAATGTCGGATGGACGTTATTTTAAACCTTCTATCGAAATTGATAAAGAGCTTTCTTTTAATGATATTACAAAAACATTTTTAGAAACGGTGATGCGAATGGCGCCTTTTGGTCCAGAAAACATGAATCCTGTTTTTATTTCGAGAAATTTAGTTGCAACCGATTTTAGATTGGTCGGAAAAGAGCATGCGCGTTTGTTTGTACATCAAAATGATACACGTGTTACATTTCCTGCAATTGGTTTTAAACTTGGTAAATTTGGTCCACAATTAGAGAAAGGACAAACTTTTGAAATGGTTTATACAATCGGAATGAATTATTGGCAAGGAAAAGGAACTTGGCAATTAAATATCAAAGATATTCGTTTTACGGATTAATGTGGAGCACCTTCTACCACTAAAACCATTTCCCCTTTTAGATTTCTTTTTTCAGCTATTTCAGCTAATTCTGTTAAAGTTCCGCGTAAAGTTTCTTCAAATTTCTTTGAGATTTCACGTGATAAACTTGCACGTCTTTCAGCACCAAAAGCCTCGGCTAAATCTTTTAAAGTTTTTCCAATTTTATGAGGTGATTCGTAGAAAATCATTGTTTTAGGTTCTGCGACTAATGAATCTAATTTAGATTTTCTTCCTTTTTTTACGGGTAAAAATCCAACAAATGTAAATTCGTTATTTGGTAATCCCGAAACAACTAATGCAGGTACAAAAGCTGTTGCACCAGGCAAACATTCAATTATAATATTATTTGCAACACATTCTTTGGCTAATAAATAACCAGGATCAGAAATACCAGGAGTTCCGGCATCTGTGATAATCGATATAATTTGTCCTTCTCGTAATTGACGAATAATATCTTCTGTAGCTTGATGCTCATTATGCATGTGATAACTGCGCATTGGAGTAGAAATTTCGTAATGTTTTAAAAGAATACCACTGTTACGCGTATCTTCTGCCAAAACAACATCCGATTCTTTTAGCACTTCAACAGCTCTAAAGGTCATATCTTTTAAATTTCCGATTGGTGTTGGTACCAAATATAATTTTCCACTCATGCAGCAAAGTTACAAAGTAATTTGAAAGAAAAAAGCCAGTTAAAAACTGACTTTTCTATTATTTTAAAATATCTGCTAAATCCTGAATGTCTTCTGCATTAATTTTGTCTAAAGCTTTGTCTAATTCTGCTCTCGGAATATCTAATTTAGAATCAATCACCAAAACGTTTCTAAGTCCATTAACTCCAAAAATCATTTTGTTTACACGACCTCCATTTTCTTTAATAGAAACGTTTAAATTGTTACTTTTCGATTTTAATTTAACCATGTTTTCAAAGCTTTCGCCACGAACAGATGATTGTAAATCGCGCATTACACGTTTTTGTTTTGCTTCTCCAGCATCGCTAATTACAAATACTTTTGCTGATTTTAAATAGCTAAACAATTCTGTTCCGCTAACTTTTCCTGCTAATTTTAATGCAAAAGATGGTAATGGAACTACAGTTGCTTGATTGTCATATTTTGCATAAAACTCTTGCATATTACTTGTTGTTCCACAAGATTGCAAAGCCAACATTACTGTTAAAAAAGATAAACCGATTATTTTTTTCATTGTTTTTGTATTAATATTTGTTTAACGCATTACAACTCTTGTACCGAAATTAAATATAACTCAAAATCATTTCTAAAATAGAATGATCATCCAAGCCAACAAGTTCCTCTAATTCGGCAATAGAAGCATGTTCTACAAATTCATCTGGATAACCATTTATCGTGATATTTCCTTTGTAATGAAGTGTATTTAGAAACTCTGAAACAGATGATCCAAAACCACCAGTTTTTATTCCATCTTCGTAAGTAATTATGGTTGGATATTTTAAAGCAATTGCTTTCAGACGATTTTGATCCAATGGTTTGATAAATGGAAAATCAATCAACGCAATTTTATCTTGTAACTTATTTTGTTTAATAATTTCTTCGACACGAGCGCTAATCAATCCTGTAGAAAGAATTGCTAGTTTATTTCCTTCAAAAATAATTTCTGATTTTCCAATTTCCATCTTTTCAAAAGTTAAAGAATTAGTTGTAGAAATTTTATTTTTCGGATAACGAATCGCAAAAGGCTGGGTTGTAAATTGCGCAGTATATAAAAGATTTCTGAAATCTTTTTCGTTTCGTGGAGAAGAAACAATCATGTTCGGAATATCGCGCAAAAACGAAATATCAAAAACACCATGATGCGTAGCACCATCAGTTCCGACAAAACCTGCACGATCGACGCAAAAAATAACAGGTAAATTTTGCAAAGCAACATCATGAATAATTTGATCGTAAGCGCGCTGTAAAAACGTTGAATAAACAACACAATACGGAATTGTATTTTGAGTGGCCAAACCAGCCGCAAATGTAACGGCGTGCTGCTCTGCGATACCAACATCAAAAACACGTTCGGGAAAATCGTGATGAGATTTTGCCAAATTACTTCCCGTAATCATAGCAGGCGTAATGGCAACAATTTTTTTATTTTCAGCTAAAAGTTGATGCATTGTTTCGCCAAAAACATCTTGGTATGTTTTGGGCGGATTACTTTTTACAATTTCTCCCGTTTCTTTGTTAAAAAGTCCAGGCGCATGCCATTTTACTTGGTCATTTTCGGCTTGTTCGTAACCTTTACCTTTGGTTGTTTTAATGTGTAAAACTTTTGGACCATTTATCGTATCAGCTTTTTCAAAAGCATTTAATAAATCAGTAAAATTATGACCATCAATTGTTCCGATAAAATTTAAACCGAAATCTGTAAATATATTTTGTGTTGGATTGTTGAGTGATTTAAAATGTTTTTTTAAACCACCAACCGAAGGATCAATCCCGATATCATTGTCATTTAAAATAACCAAAACGTCTAAATCTGTTGATCCGAGATGATTTAGCGCTTCTAAACTCATTCCAGAAGTAATTGAAGCATCGCCAATAATAGCAATGTGTTTTCGTTTTATTTGATTGATTTTATCCGCAGTTGCCATTCCGACAATTGCCGAAATTGAGGTAGAAGAATGTCCAGTTCCAAAAGTATCAAATTCACTTTCTATTCGAGAAGGAAAACCTGAAATTCCATTTTTTTGTCGAAGCGATTCAAAAATATTTTTTCTACCAGTTAAAATTTTATGTGGATAACATTGATGACCAACATCCCAAATTAATAAATCATTTGGTGTATTGTAATAATAATGCAACGCAATTGTTAACTCAATAACACCCAAACTTGCGCCTAAATGTCCTGGTTTTACGCTTAAAGTATCCAAAATAAATTCTCGCATCTCGTGTGCTAACTCGGTTAACTGAGATGTTTCAAAAGCCCTAAGTTGCTTAGGATGATTGATTTTTGAAAGTAGGTTATCCATTATTATTCTACAAAATTACATTATTCTAAGGAAATCGCCGTATCTTTGCTTGTTACAAAATTATACTGTAACATGTTCCAAATAGGAAAAACCCTTGTATCTGAAGAACTTCTGAATGAAGATTTTGTTTGTAATCTTAACAAATGTAAAGGGATTTGTTGTGTAGAAGGCGATGCCGGAGCACCACTGAATGAAGACGAATTAACTGTTTTAGACGATATTTACGAAAATGTAAAACCTTATTTACGTCCCGAAGGAATTGCGGTGATTGAAAATGAAGGAAAGTACACAATGGATACCGATGGCGAATGGGTAACACCTTTGGTCAATAACCGCGAATGTGCTTATCTGGTTTTTGAGGACAATGGTTTCTCGAAATGTGGGATAGAAAAAGCCTACGAAGAAGGTAAAATTGATTATAAAAAGCCAATTTCTTGTCATTTATACCCAGTTCGTGTTAAGGAATTTTCAAATTTTACGTCTGTTAACTACGACGTATGGGATATTTGCTCAGATGCATGTACCTTAGGAAAAGAATTGAAAGTTAATGTCGCAACTTTTGCAAAAGATTCGTTAGTTCGAAAATTTGGACAAGATTGGTACGACGAATTAATGGCCATTCAAAAAGAATTAAACAACCAAAAAAAGTAAAAAATTTATGTCAATAACAAGAGCAAGAAGATCTACTGATGCGATTGAAAAATTATATATTTCAATGCGTCATTTGTTTCATAGAGGAGTGTATCGCCCATCAGCTGCACCTGGAAAAATTTTAAGAAATTTATTATTCGAAATCGATCCAGAGATTTATGGATCAATGACGGACCCAAATAAAGTTGAATTAAGTGGTTTAATGTATGTTTTAGACCGTTTGCCAGAAGGTATTGTAGAAACGCCTTATGTGTGTTTTACATCTGACGAAGGTTACGATCGTTCAATCTTTACACCAATTATTCCAGCAAAAAGAAGACGTTTTTGTTACCGAATTGATGATGACCAAATGAATATCGAGATTTCTCGTGGTCGTTCTGATATTTATGATGTTTTAACGCATTTAACGTTTTTATACAACGAAGCAGATAAAATTAGGAATAGAGCTTTTAACAACGAAACACTATCTAAAAGTAGAGTGTGGGAAGTGATAGAAGGCGTTGTTTTTAGTGAAGTAGAAATTTCTCGTAAAGACCGCGAGGTTGCTTTAATGCATTTGTCTACAATTTTAGGTAGAACGTTTGAAGAAACGCAAGGTATACATGATTATTTTAGTACTTCAGAAGATAAAGATCGTTTCTTTAGAATCGTTTATTGGATGGGTCATACTAGTCAACAAGATCGTGTAGGAATTAAGAAACGCGAAATTACGTTTACGTCTACATTACGCGAGTCGATTGGACATCACATGATTGGTGAAAAATGGGCAAACGAAATCAAAAAAGTATTATTCGAGAATAATCTTCAAGACAAAAATATTCACATTATTTCTGCAAATATGCACAGTGTGTCGAACATGTTATATGCTTACGACGCATTAAAAAAGAAATACAAAGTAGATAGTGTAGATATTTACGAAGATTTGAGTGCTGCAAACAACAAAATGATGCGCGAATCGTTAAATGATTATGCGCAACAAAATGGTTTAGTTTATATCAAAGATCAATCAGGAACAAATATCAACGTTCAGATTATTGATTTATCTAAAGTAAACATTGCAAATACAGCATTTTCTTATGCGAAAGCAAAAAATGATGACGTAATTATTGTAATGGATTATGCATTTGGAGAGCAAGCATTTGAAGCGATGGACGAATTATTGAAACCATATAAAGTGGGAGATGTTCGTTTTAAAATGAATGTAAAATCTGTCGCAATTATGGGTAAAGCCGGTATTTTAGAAGGAAATAAAGGTGATATTATGATTGCAACAGCGCACGTTTTTGAAGGAACAACAGATAATTATGTTTTTGAAAACGAATTAACTGCTGCAGATTTCGAAGGACAAGGATTAGGTGTTTACGAAGGACCAATGATTTCGGTTTTAGGAACTTCATTACAAAATAAAGATATTTTAGAGTACTTTAAATATTCATCTTTCCAAGCAATTGGATTAGAAATGGAAGGTGCGCATTACCAAAAAGCAATTCAAGTTGCTTCAAAAATTAGACATCACATTGATAAAGATGTTAAAGTAATGTACGCATATTACGCTTCTGATAATCCATTGGAAACTGGAAGTACTTTAGCATCTGGTGGTTTAGGATTAACTGGTGTAAAACCAACTTACCTAATCACACAAAAGATTTTAGAGAAAATAATTAAATAAATTCAATGAAGAATTTTTCCATTTTAGGCTACGGTCACATTGGACGTGTACATCAACAAGCAATAGAAGAGGCAGAAAATGCACAATTAATTTCGGTTATCGATTTTAATTTGCCCGACGATTTATCAATCAAAGGCTATTCTACACTCGAAAGTTTTTTGATAGATGATAAACAAACTGATGTCGTAATAATATCTACGCCAAACGGTTTGCACCGCGAACATGCGATACGTTGCTTAAAAGCCGGAAAAAATGTTTTGATTGAAAAACCAATTGCATTAACAGTAGAAGATGCAAATGAAATATTGAAAGTTGCAGAAGAAAAAAATCTTCGTGTTTTTACATCCATGCAACTTCGTTTTTCGCCGGTTGTACAATATGTCAAAAACTTGATCGACAATCATTCGTTGGGTCAAGTTTTTATGATTAATATAAATTGTTATTGGAACCGTAATCGCAATTATTACAAATTAAGAGAATGGCACGGCAATCAAGAAATGGATGGCGGTGTTTTGTTTACGCAATTCTCTCATTTTGTTGATATTATGAATTTTTGGTTTGATGAGGTTATCTGTACAAACTCTAAAAGTTACAATTTTACACACCAAGAAGTTACACAATTTGATGATTCTGGTTGTGTAGATTTTACGGCTGATGGCGCAGTTGGACACATGATTTATACAACCTCTACATTCAACAAAAATTTTGAAAGTAATATTACACTTATTGCAGAAAAAGGAACCGTAAAAATTGGCGATCAATATTTAAATCAAATGATTTACAGTGATTTAAAAAATGTATGTTGTTCAAATAAAATTTCTACCGAGCAAAAGAATTTTCATCCCAATGCAATTGCAGAAATTTCGGAAGCTTTGATGAGTGAAAACGAATCTTTGTTAGAAGGAAAATATGCCGTAAATTTAGTTCAGTTTATTACAGATGCTAATCGATTAGCAACAGAAAGTAAACACGATTTTAAAAAGGAAGATTATGAAATTTCACACGCGTAAATGGGTCAAACCAGAAGATTTAAATCCAAATAAAACTCTTTTTGGAGGAAAATTATTAGCTTGGATTGATGAAGAAGCTGCATTATATAGCATTATACAATTAGAAAATTCGCATGTTGTTACAAAACACATGTCCGAAATTAATTTTATGGCTTCTGCCCGCGAAGGTGATATTGTAGAAATTGGAATTGAGGTGTTAAAATTCGGAAAAACATCGTTGATTTTACATTGCGAAGTGCGTAATAAAATGACACACGAAACCATTATTACAGTAGATCAAATTACAATGGTAAATCTTGATGAAGACGGAAAACCAAAGCCACACGGCAAAACCGAGGTGGAATATGTGATTGATCGTTTATCTGGAAAAGATTAAATACAACAAGATAAAATTAAAAAAGTCGAAACCTAAGTTTCGACTTTTTTTTATGCTGTTATAAAAAGAGATTTCAATTCATGTGCATCAGCAGGATTCATTCTTCCTGCCAAAATCAAACTTAATTGTTTTCGACGTAAAGCTGCTTCATAACGTTCGATTTCTTGTTCCGTTTCAGGAATCAATTCAGGAACTTGTACAGGTTTATTATCATTATCAACCGCAACAAAAGTATAAATTCCGCTGTTTGTTTGGTTATAAATGCATTTTTCGTAATCGTAAACATAAACGTCTACATAAACTTCCATTGACGATTTAAACGCGCGTGTAACCTTAGATTCTAACTTAACAGTGCTTCCCATCGGAATCGGAATATTAAACGCAACGTGATTTACACTTGCCGTAACCACCAAGAAACTACCGCCATGCATTTTTGCAGAAATCGACGAAATTCTATCCATTGACGCTAATAATTCGCCTCCAAACATATTTCCTAAATTATTGGTTTCGTTTGGTAGCACTAAGTTTGTCATTACCGCTAATGACTCTTTTGCTGTTTTTGCTTTAGACATAAACTTTTGTTTGTTGAGGTGCAAATTTCTGTAAAATATTCGAGTTTAGAAAAAGATGTTTCATAAGTAATAAAAAACTGAAAATGAATAGCTTATTTTATTAACAAAAAATTTAGAGTTAAAAAATGTTAATACCGATTGTTGTATTAATTCTAATCTTACATTTGACCTTGAATTATGAGAACGTTTATCACATATTTGTTATCTGCTTTATTTCTGCTATTTTTTGCGGAAACTAAAGTGCTGGCATCTACTCAAAATTCACAAGTAAATTTTACATCACAAACAGTTTTACACGATTTTTCAACAACTAATCACGCAGAGAAATGTGTAGAAAGTAAATTTACATCAACTTCACTTATTAGTCAACTTCAAGAATTAAGCCCAAGTATTGAACAATCTGATGATGATATACAATTATCAGATAAAATAGATTTAGATACTTGTGTCAAATTATTAAGCATAGTTTTAGTCTTACACCTTACTTTAAAAGGATTAAGAAAAAAACGTTTCTTCTACAATAAAACGATCAAATTTTCGAGCTGTAAGTACATTTTGTTACGTACAATTCGCATTTGATTTTTTTACTATTTACTAAAATTACGGCAAAATTTAGTTTAGATACTTTTATCTAAATCAAGGTATTTTGTGTGTAATATTTTTTCGAAAAACTACTTCATTCGAGAAAAAAATTTAATCATTTACATTAATTAGTTAGAAGAATTTATGAAAAGAGTCGCATTGTTTGTAGCTCTAAGTACTGTTTTGGTGGCAACAAGTTGTACATCAAAAAAACAGGAAAAAGAAGAAGTGAAAGATTATCCAGTAACAAGCCCGTTAAAAATGGATACCATCTTAAATAAAGAGTATGTTTCTCAGATACAATCTGTTCGTAACATCGAAATTCGCGCACAAGAAAAAGGTTTTCTTGAGAAAATTTATGTGGACGAAGGGCAATATGTACAAGCTGGTCAATTGCTGTTTCGTATAATGCCGCAAATGTATCAGGCAGAATATTTAAAAGCCAAAGCAGAAGTTAAAGAGATGCAAATCGAATTGCAAAATTCGAAAACTTTGGCAGATAATAATGTGGTTTCTAAAAGCGAGCAAGCTATTGCACAAGCGCATTTAGAGAAATCGAAAGCCGAAATGCAATTAGCCCAATTACATTTATCGTTTACAGATATTAGAGCGCCTTTTTCTGGTGTTATCGACCGTCTTCCGATGAAATTGGGAAGTTTGATTGACGAAGGAATGTTGTTGACAAACTTATCAGATAATTCGCAAATGTTTGCTTATTTCAATGTTTCTGAACCTGAATACTTAGATTATCAAACCAATACAAAAGACCGTGGAAGCGATCAAGTTGCGTTGATTTTGGCAAATAATAAACCTTTACCAGAAAAAGGAAAAGTAGAAACGATAGAAGGAGAGTTTAACAACGAAACGGGTAATATAGCGTTCCGTGCGCGTTTTCCTAATCCAAATCATTTATTAAGAAATGGCGAAACGGGAAAAGTACAAATGACGGTTCCGTTAAGAAATGTTTTACTAATTCCGCAAAAAGCAACGTACGAAATTCAAGATAAAAAATATGTTTTTGTTGTGGATAAAAATGGCGTTGTAAAATCTCGAAATATTACCGTTAGTACAGAAATGCCCGATTTGTTTGTGGTAGAAAGTGGGCTTAACGAAAACGATAAAATTTTGTTAGAAGGCGTGCAAAAAGTAAAAGATGATGATAAAGTGAAAACAAAATACATCGCTCCTAAAAAAGTGTTTTCAGCATTACAACTTAAAGCAAACTAATTCTTAAAAGACAAAATTATGTTCAATAAATTTATTCGAAGACCAGTTCTATCGATTGTCATATCGTTGATTATTGTCTTTTTAGGAATTTTATCATTAGTAAAATTACCCGTAACTCAATTTCCTTCGATTTCTCCGCCAAAGGTTAATATTACAGCAGAATATCCTGGTGCAAACAACGAATTGTTAATAAAATCTGTTGTTATTCCACTTGAAAGAGCGTTGAATGGTTTACCAGGAATGAAATACATTACATCAGACGCTGGGAATGATGGAGAAGCTTCTATACAAGTTATTTTTGATTTAGGAACCGATCCCAATATTGCTGCAGTTAATGTGCAAAACCGTGTTTCTTCGGTGGTGAATAAACTTCCGCCGTTAGTTGTGCGAGAAGGAGTTAAAATTACGCGAGAAGAGTCAAACATGTTAATGTACCTCAACTTGTATAGTAAAGATCCGAAAGCAGATCAACAGTTTTTATACAATTATGCAGATATCAATATTTTATCTGAATTAAAACGTATAAATGGTGTTGGTGATGCAGATATTTTAGGAAACCGAGAATATGCAATGCGTATTTGGCTGAAGCCCGATCGTATGAATGCGTATAAAATTTCTGCGGACGATGTTATGAAAGCTTTAGATGAGCAAAGTATCGAAGCTTCACCTGGTAAAACGGGAGAAAGTTCTGGTAAACGTTCGCAATCATTTGAATATGTCATAAAGTATTCGGGACGATACAGTACAAAAGAACAATATCAAAATATCATTTTAAGAGCAAATCCAGATGGAGAAGCGTTGAAACTGAAAGATGTTGCAGATATCGAATTTGGAAGTTCGATGTATGATATTTATTCAACATTGAATGGAAAACCGTCTGCTGCAATTGTCATTAAACAATCGTACGGAAGTAATGCCAGCGAAGTTATTAAGAACATCAAAACGTTGATGGCTGATTTAAAAGAAAACAATTTTCCGAAAGGAATGGATTACGAAATCAGTTACGATGTTTCTAAATTCTTAGATGCGTCGATGGAAAAAGTGGTTCATACACTTTTCGAAGCCTTTGTTTTAGTAGGTATTGTGGTATTTTTATTTTTAGGAGATTGGCGTTCTACGTTAATTCCGGCATTGGCGGTTCCAGTTTCGTTGATCGGTACATTCGCGTTGATGCAGTTTTTTGGAATTACATTAAACTTAATTTCATTATTTGCTTTGGTTATGGCAATTGGTGTCGTCGTCGATGATGCAATTGTAGTGATAGAGGCTGTTCATGCTAAGATGGAAGAAGAAAATCTTTCGCCTTTACGCGCAACAGAAGAAGCAATGAAAGAAATTAGTGGAGCAATTATCGCAATTACATTTGTAATGGCAGCGGTGTTTATTCCGGTTGCTTTTATGTCGGGTCCAGTAGGTATTTTTTACCGTCAATTTTCAATTACAATGGCAACATCAATTATACTTTCGGGTATTGTAGCCTTAACATTGACGCCTGCATTATGTGCAATGATTTTGAAAAATAATCACGGAAAACCAAGAAAGAAAACATTATTGAATCGATTTTTAATCAAGTTTAATCATTTATTTAACAAAGGATCATTTGAATACGAAAAAGTATTAACAAAAACGGTCAACAAACGTACCGTAACATTTGGATTATTATTGGCTTTTTGTGCTGGAGTTTTCTTCCTAAATAATAGTTTGCCAACAGGTTTTATTCCGAACGAAGATCAAGGTATGTTTTATGCAATTATACAAACACCGCCAGGTTCTACTTTAGAAAGAACAAATGATGTCGCACAAAAATTACAGAAAATTGCAGAGAAAATTGATGGCGTTTCATCAGTTTCTTCATTAGCAGGTTATGAAATTTTGACAGAAGGTACGGGAGCAAATTCAGGTACATGTTTGATTAACTTGAAAGGTTGGGACGAACGTTCTAAATCTGCAGAAGAAATAATCAAAGAGTTAGAAGAAAAATCTGGCGATATAAATGGTGCGAATATCGAATTTTTTCAGCCGCCTTCAGTTCCTGGTTATGGAGCCGCAGGAGGTTTTGAGTTGAGATTATTGGATAAAGCAGGAAGTGGTGATTATCATAAAATGGAAGAAGTTAGTCGCGATTTTGTGAAAGAGTTAAGTCGTCGTCCAGAATTAAGTTCGGTATTTACGTTTTACAGTGCATCTTTCCCTCAATATATGTTGAAAATTGACAACAATATAGCCGAGCAAAAAGGTGTATCAATAGAAAATGCAATGGATAATCTTTCAACTTTGATTGGTAGTAATTACGAAACAAGTTTTATTAAATATGATAGACCTTACAAAGTAATGGTACAAGCAGCGCCCGAATATCGTGCATTACCAGAGGATTTACTAAAATTATATGTAAAAAATGACCAAGGAGAAATGGTGCCATATTCTGCATTTATGCGAATAGAAAAAGTGTATGGTTTATCAGAAATTACGCGTCATAATATGTACAATTCCGCAGAAATTAGTGGTACGCCAGCGCCAGGTTACAGTAGTGGAGAAGCAATTGCTGCAATTAATGAAGTTGCAAAAAATACATTGCCGCGTGGTTTTGGAATTGATTGGGCAGGTATTTCGAAGGATGAGGTTGCGCGTGGTAACGAAGCGGTCTTTATTTTCTTAATCTGTTTAGCTTTTGTTTACATGATTTTAGCCGCGCAATACGAAAGTTTTATATTGCCTTTACCAGTTATTTTGTCTTTACCAACAGGTATTTTTGGTGCATTTCTTTTATTAAAATTATTAGGATTAGAGAATAATATTTATGCGCAAGTGGCCATGGTAATGCTGATCGGATTACTTGGTAAAAATGCAGTTTTGATTATTGAATTTGCCGTTCAGAAACACAACGAAGGTTTTTCAATTGTAAAAGCGGCAATTGAAGGTGCAGGAGTTCGTTTTCGTCCAATTTTGATGACATCTTTTGCATTTATTGCAGGATTAATTCCATTAGTAATCGCATCTGGTCCAGGTGCAGTCGGAAACAGAACAATTGGAACAGCTGCTGCTGGTGGTATGTTATTCGGAACTATTTTCGGGTTATTTATAGTGCCTGGCTTATATGTTGTTTTTGGATCAATTGCAGATAAAATGCAGTTGACAAAATACGAAGATGAAAATCCATTATCAGAAGAAATTGTTGACAATGAATAAAAATAGAATTAAAAATATAATCGGAATAGGTGTTTTCGGAATAATGTTGTGGAGTTGTAAAGCGCCTGCTGTTAGTCAAGAAATTGAAAATCATCAAGCGCCAAAAATTCCAGAAAGTTATACGAATAGTCAGAATGATGATGCGTCATTAAATTCTGGCTTAACACCTTGGAAACAATTTTTTACAGATCCTAATTTGGTCAATTTAATAGATGAGGCTTTAAAAAATAATCAAGAATTAATGATTACGCTTCAAGAAATTGAAATTGCAAAAAATGAAGTGATGTATAAAAATGGAAAACTCAGCCCAACTGTTAGTGCAAAAATTGGGGCTGGGGTTGATAAAGTAGCGCGTTATACAAGCGAAGGTGCGGGTGATGCCTCAACAGAAATGGAGCCAGGAAAAGGAATTCCAGATCCGTTGATGGACTATATGGCTGGAGTTAGTGCAGAATGGGAAGTGGATATTTGGAAGAAATTGAGAACTGCAAAAGATGCTTCTATTGCGCGTTATTTATCAACAGTTGAAGGAAAGAATTTTGTTTTGACAAACTTAATTGCCGAAGTTGCTTCGTCGTATTATGAATTACTTTCGTTAGATAGTCAATTAGAATTGATTTATCAAAATATAGCACTTCAAAAAAATGCGTTAGAAGTGGTTAAAATTCAGAAGCAAGCTGCAAGAGGAACCGAATTAGCTGTTAAAAAATTTGAAGCTGAATTATTAAAATCTGAAAGTGAAGAATTTAATATTCGTCAAGAAATTACAGAAACAGAAAATAGAATTAATGCATTATTGGGGCGTTATCCTCAAGAAATAAAACGCGATAATTCTGAATTTACAAATATGATTCCGCAAACAATGTATGCAGGTATTCCAGCACAATTGTTATCAAATCGACCAGATATTAAGCAAGCAGAATTAGAGCTAAAAGCATCAAGTTTAGATGTAAAAGTTGCGCGAGCAGAGTTTTATCCATCGCTCAATATTTCTGCAGTATTGGGTTTACAAGCGTTTAAACCATCTTATTTGGTAAAAATGCCCGAATCTATTTTGTATTCTTTAGCGGGAGATTTAGCTGCACCTTTGATTAATAAAAGTGCGATAAAAGCAGAATTTAATACCGCAAATGCGCGTCAAATACAGGCGTTGTACGAGTATGATAAAACGGTGTTGAATGCTTATTTAGATGTTGCGAATCAAATGTCTAAAATTAATAATTTAGAAAAAAGCTATGATTATAAAGCGAAAGAAACTGAAGCGTTAAATCAATCCATTGATATCGCCAATCAATTATTCAAAAATTCGCGTGCCGATTATTTAGAAGTTCTAATGACACAGCGTGATGCATTGGATGCTAAAATGGAATTAATCGAGACAAAAGAAAAACAATTAAGTACAGTTGTTGGCATTTACAAAAGTTTAGGCGGCGGCTGGAAATAGCGTTTTCATTTATTCATTCTAACAAAAAAGGTTGCACATTGTGCAACCTTTTTAAATATAATATTGTGTTTAATTTTCTGTTCTAACCCAAGTTCCAGGTGCTTTTTTATTAATTTCGTTCATGTATTTTTGTGCTTGTTGCATGTCGTTAAAACTACTGTAAGTCACATAATAATAACGTCCTTTTAAATAAGAAATTCCAGCATCTTTATAACCTTGTTTTTTAAGATCAGCCAACATTCTATCTGCATCTTCTGCGCGGCGCAAAGAACCAGCAATTACTTGGTATTTTTTAGTTGTAGATTTTACAGGCGCAGAAACAACTTCTTTTTCTTTTTTATCAACTTTAAGATTAGATTTTGTTTTCGCAATTGCTTTATCTGTTTTTTCTACTTTTTCAATCTTCTTATTTACAGCTTCTTTTGTAGCAGGTTTTTCTTTTACAATAGCGGTAACTTCTTTTTCGGTTTCACTAATTTTAGTTTCTTTTACAACTGTAATTTCAACTTTTTTTGGTGTTTCGATTGAATCTGTTTCTGTTACAGTTTTCGCAATTTGATATTCTACCAAAGACGGATCTGCAATAGTTTGAGGCATATTGTAAACATCATATTTTACAACTTTTGCATCATCTACTTTTGTTTCTGTTTTACCAATCATAGGCAAAACTAAACCGCTCCATTGCTCTGTTACAAATTTTTGAACGGGTTGCGGCGTATTAAAATATAGGAAGCCACCAACAATAATGGGAATTAATGAGGCTGCGGCTAAAAATTTTGACATGTGTTTGTTAGAAGTTTGTTTAGACGAATCTAAAATGTAATTGGCTTGTAAATTTGATAATCCGTAGGCAGCAATAAAATAATTTTGATCATTAAAAGGCTTGAAATCGATTTTTCCAGCTTCGTTAAATTGTAAAGAACCTATATTTTTTAAGGTAAGTGATTTACCATTTTTTAAATGTTCTTGCCAAAAATAAACTTGCTCGTCTATAAAAGTTTGGGCAGCATCAAAAGACATTGGCTCGTCTAAAGCAATTTTATTAACTAATATTCCGTCACTTTTTGTAAGTGTAGAATTAAAAGAAAGCTCTTTTTTAGGTGCAATAAATGTGTTCGTCTTTTCGTCAAACGACACATTTGCAGCATTTGTAATAAATGCACCAAACTGCGGTACAATTACACAATCATGCTTATACAATAATTGACTAATATGCTCTTCTAACCTCATATTACGAAATTAACATTTTTTTTAGATTTTACAAAAAATAAATACTTAAAGTTGTTCATTTTCAGCTAAATATTAATAATTTAACTCAATGCAAACCGATTTACCTTACATATTAGCATTATCTTTTCAGAAAGGAATTGGCGATATAACTGCTCGAAAAATTATTCAGTTTTTTGGATCTGCAAAAAAAGCATGGAATAGCTCTTCAAAAGATTTAATGCAAATTTCGGGAATTGGATTTAAAATCAGCAAAGATTTTGGTAATAAAAAATGGTTAGATCTCGCTTTTAACGAAATTGAGTATTGTGACAAAAATCAAATCAAGATTATATCTTTTTATGATGAAACGTATCCACAAATGTTAAAAGAATGTATTGATGCACCTTTGGTTATTTTTTGCAAAGGAAATGTAGCGTTTAATCAATTAAATGTGAAAAAGATTTCTATTGTCGGAACACGTAAAATGTCAAATTATGGACGAAATTTTATTGCCGAATTATGCGAAGGTATTGCCGATTTTGATATTAAAATTATAAGCGGTTTGGCATATGGTTGCGATATCGAAGCACATTCGCAAGCACTTAAAAATAAACTTTCGACTTGGGCTGTGATGGGAACAAATTTTGAACGAATTTATCCTGCTGCTCATAAAAAAATAGCCTACGAAATGCTTGAAAATGGAGGTTGGATTACCGAACAACCAAGTTTTAAAGCCGTTGTGCCAGAAGCTTTTTTGCAACGAAATCGTATTATTGCTGGTTTAACGGATGTTACAATTGTGGTAGAATCTGCTTTTAAAGGAGGAAGTTTGGTGACTGCTAAATTTGCCAACGAATATAACCGAGAAGTTTTTGCATTACCAGGAAAAACGACCGATTCGTTGAGTGTTGGATGCAATTATTTGATAAAAACACAACAAGCATATTTAATCGAAAATTCGAAAGATATTATTGAGTATTTCAATTTTGATTCGAACAAACAAACCAATCAATTAAACTTATTTATTGATTTTACAGACGACGAAAAACTGATAGTAAATTATCTTAAAAATCAAGGAAAACAACACATCGATAAAATGTCTTTTGACCTTAATTTGAAATCTTATGAGTTAATGCCAATTTTGTTAGATTTAGAATTAAAGCACGCAATTACAACACTTCCGGGTAAGTTTTTTGACTTAATGCATTAATCAATACAATTTTTAACAAAAAACGATGTTATAAATTACAGTATTTTTGTGCATATGAAGACGAAATTATTCTTAATCATTGCGATGATTTTCACTTGTTTAAACGCTCAAAACGATAAAGTACGTTGGAACGACTTGTTCTCGTACAATAACGTGAAGTTTTTGGAGCAAGTGAAGGGAATTATTTATTGCGGAACAGAGAACGGGATTTTCTTGTTCAACCCTCAAAACCCAACAGCTGATTGGATTAAATTAAATAAAACAAATTATTTGAATAACGTAGACGTTTCTGCAATGGCTTATGATGAGGCTTCGGATGCGTTTTTGGTTGGTTATGCAAATGGTGGTTTAGATTTATTGAAATCTGGAGAATCAACCATGGTTTTGGATATTAAGTGGAATGGTTTTAATGGCGATAAAAAAGTCAATAATATTTATATTCACGATGGTATTGCTTTTATTTCGGGTGCTTTTGGTGTCGTTTCGTATTCGTTAGCGGAAGAAGAATTTAAAGAAACAACACGAACTAATACGTTTGTTGTAAATGATGCAACGGTTTTAAATAATACACTTTATATCGCAACTTCGAATGGAATTTACTCAAACGAATTAAAGAATAAATTAAATAATCCAAATATTAATACTTGGACAACTGTCATTAGTGGTCAAAATATTTCGAATATTGAGTTAAATAATAATGAAGTCTATTACGCGGTTGGTTCAGATTTAAGAAATTTAGCAGGAAGTTCAGTTGGAACTTTCAACACAATTCTTGATTTAAAATCATCAAATAATAAATTAGTTATTACTCAAAATGATCAAGTTTCAATTTTAGGAGGAAGTTCAGAAGATATTACTTATCAAGAAAAAGATGCAAATGGTGTACTGCAAAGTTTAAAGATGAATTTTAATACTGCAATTTTCATCAACAATACATTATATGGCGGAACAACAAAATTTGGATTGGTTGATTTCTCTAAAAAAAGTACTTATAATGTAGAAAATGCTTTTGGTTATTCACCAGATGGCCCATATAATAACAACTCCTTTTCAGTTACTACAAAAAATGGAAAAGTTTGGATTGCGCCAGGAGGAACTGATGGTTATACTAATGTTTTAGGTAATGCAGATGGATTTTTCTATTATAATGCGAAGAAATGGATAAACTTTAGTTCTCAAGAAATTTTTGGAGCAAAAGATATTTTAAAAATAGCAGCTCATCCAGCAAAAGATAATAATTCATTTGTAATAGCTTCATTTAATAAAGATAACCGAGATATTAATGGTCGTACAGATTTATTAGAATTTGGAGATGATTTAAAACCAACCAAAATATTAACAAATCAGTTTCCAAGTTCTAGAATTGCAGGTATTTCATATGATCAAGATGGAAATTTATATGTTGGTACATCTTTTCCAGATAATTTTACTTCAGATTGGATGTATAATTATTATGCATCGAGAACTAATGGAAGTTGGAAAACAATTCAAAAAAATCACAACATAGCTTCTGTTGCATTATCTCCAGAAACTACAGCATCCTATATCTATTATCCAAATGCTAGAGATGGAGGAATTACAGTTTTAGATAAAAATAATACAGAAGTTATTACGATAACTACATCTAATAGTAAACTTCCAATTAATAATGTATTAGCATTAGCAAGTGATAAATCAAATACGTTATGGATAGGTACGGGACAAGGTCTTGTTATTTTATATGGAGCTGATGATGCAATAGCTACAAAAAATATTAATGTAGAGCCAATAGTTATTGTACAAGATGGTATACCAGAGGCTTTGTTAACAGATGTCGGAATTAATGCAATAAAAGTAGATAATGCTAATCGTAAATGGATTGCAACAGATGGCGCAGGAGTTTATTATGTTTCAGATTCTGGAGATCGTACAATTCTTCATTTTACATCTAAAAATTCGCCGTTGCCTTCGGATATTGTCTACGATATTTCGGTAGATGAGTCGACAGGAAAAGTTTATTTTGCAACAGAAAAAGGTGTTGTTTCTTATAATGGAGATGTTTCTTCGGAAGCAACAAATTTTAGTAATGCAATCGCTTATCCAAATCCTTATCGTCCTGAATATAACGGAAAAATTACCATAAAAAATCTACCAAATCGTGCTTTAGTTAAGATTACAGATGTTGTCGGAAATCTTATTTACGAATCAAAAGCGGAAGGTGGAATTGTAGAATGGGACACAAATAATGCAAAAGGAAAGGCGGTTGCGTCTGGAATTTACTTAGTTTTGATGATGAATTCTGATGGAACGGAAACCAAAACATTGAAAATTGCAGTTGTGCGTTAATGAAAATAGTTGAGACAAAAGGAATAATACTTTCAAGTTTAAAATACGGAGATACAAGTTTAATCATCAGATGTTATACGCAAAATGTTGGGTTAAAATCTTTTATAGCAAAAGGTGTTTTTACCAAAAAAAAGCGCAATACATCGTTGTATTTTCCTTTGGCTGAGATTGATTTAAGTTTTCAATCCAAGTCAAATGAGCAACAATTGGTTTTTCTAAAATCAGCTCAAACTGCGCATTATTACGAAACCTTACATTTTCATCCCATCAAATCGGCGATTGTTTTCTTTTTAGCCGAAATTTTAAATTTGGTTTTGAAAGAAGAATCAGATAATCCAGAATTGTATTTTTATATCGAACATTCGTTAAAAGAATTTGATCAAAAGAAAGATGATTTTGCAGATTTTCATTTGATTTTTTTAATGCAATTGACGCACTTTTTAGGATTTTATCCAAATTTAGAAAACGAAGAATCTTCTTTATTCGATTTAGAAAATGGTTTTTTTACCAATTCTAATTCTTCTATTAATATGTTGAAAGCAGACGAAACGGCTTTATTCAAAAAACTATTGGAAATCAATTTTACGGAAGCTTCAAAAAATACATTTAATCAAATGCAGCGTGCATTGTTATTGGATATTTTGGTGAAATATTATCAAATACATACCAACAATTTTAAGAAGCCAAAATCGTTGCAAGTATTACACGAATTATTTAGTTAATGGCTAAAAAAAATAAGAAAACTATCAAAAAGAATCAAGTAGAGAAAAAAGAATTTTTTTCTACAAGAATTTCACAATTAATATCCATTTTTTGTTTTATCATTGGATATCTTTTTTATAAATATGACGAGATAATTCTATTTAATTTTAAATGGTGGTATTTTATTATTTTGTTTTTATTGATGATGAGTTTAATATTGCTAATATTAAATATTCCAATTATTAAACGTAAATTAATTGAATCAAATTATTGGGATGCTAGTATTTTGATTTCAATCTATTATGCTATTTTAGTCTCAATACCTTTCTATTATGGATTAAAACACATTATTTATGATTTTGCGAAAGAACCTATAATTACAGAGAATTGTGAAATTTTAGAGGTTAATAGTGGAAAATATTTTTATACTTTGAGAATTATTTTTAAAGGAAAAGAAGAAAAAATAGATTTGAATGAAAAATTATATACCGAATTAAAGGAAATAAATGTTTCAAAAAATCATGCAATTATAAAAGTTAAACCTTCTATTTTTGATATTTATGTTGTAGATAATATACATATTCAATCCAAAAATATTCCGAATTAATTTCTAACAATACTTTAAAACGTAGAATAGATAAAACTCACTATATTTGTTATACTTTAAATTTTACTGAAATGAAATTCAATACAAAAGCTATACACGGTGGTCAACAACACGATCCGTCTACAGGAGCTGTAATGACTCCGATATATCAAACTTCAACATTTGCACAAAAATCTCCGGGAGATTACAAAGGATACGAATATTCTCGTGGAGCAAATCCAACACGTTCTGCTTTAGAAAATGCATTAGCATCTATAGAAGGTGGAGTTGCAGGTTTTGCATTTGGTTCTGGATTAGCAGCAATTGATGGCGTTTTAAAATTATTTTCTCCAGGTGACGAAATCATCGCAATGGATGATTTATACGGAGGTTCTTACCGTTTATTTACACGTGTTTATGAGAAATTTGGATTAAAATTTCATTTTGTAGACATGACAAATGTAGATGCTGTTGTAGCATTAATGAACGATAATACAAAAATGATTTGGATTGAAACACCAACAAATCCATTGATGAAAGTTGTTGATATAAAAGCGGTAAATGATGCTGCAAAAGCAAAAAAAGCAGATGTTTTAGTTGCGGTTGACAACACTTTTGCTTCACCTTATTTACAACGTCCAATAGAGTTGGGTGCGGATATCGTAATGCATTCGGCGACAAAATATTTAGGAGGTCACTCAGATTTAGTTGCAGGTGCAATCGTGGTTAATTCAGATCAATTAGCAACAGACGTTCACTTCAATTTATTTGCGACAGGAGGTATTTTAGGACCACAAGATTCGTATTTGGTTTTACGTGGTATCAAAACATTGGCTGTTCGTATGGATCGTCATTGTTCTAACGGGATGAAAGTTGCTCGTTTTTTAGATGCTCATCCAAAAATTGCACACGTTTATTATCCAGGTTTAGAAAATCATCCACAACACGAAATCGCGAAAAAACAAATGAAGGATTTCGGTGGAATGGTAACATTTACATTAACTTCTGCCAAAAAAGAAGATGCATTTAAATTATTAGAAAATTTACAAGTTTTCACATTAGCAGAATCTTTAGGTGGAGTAGAATCTTTAGCAAATCACCCAGCTACAATGACGCATGCGTCTATACCAGCTGAAAAACGTGCTGAAATTGGTATTACAGATGATTTAGTTCGTTTGTCTGTTGGTATCGAAGATATTGATGATTTATTGGCAGATTTAGAGCAAGTTTTAAACTTAATCTAAATTGCTTTAAAATAGAATAATTTTGAAAGTCTGGTTTTATAATCAGGCTTTTTTTATATTTATAAAATGAAGTTTTTCTTACTTTTTTTGATTTCGATAAGTAGTTTTGCACAAGAACTTGATACAATTAATTTGAATCAAGTTAAAATCGAGAATTATTCGAAATACAAACAATTTCGACCAAAGTATAAAAATGTTACACGTTTAACAGATCATACAAATATTGGCTTAAAAATATTTTCAAGTTTACAACTTCCTACTGAAAAAGAAATCGAAATTGTTGCAATTGAGATTTTATTTGAATCTAAAATTAAAAAGAAAAATTATTGTAATCCTTATTATTACTTTAAACCAATAATCGTAAAATCTATAAATGATAAGGAAAGTTTAATTCCCGAAAAATGGTTTTCTGTGGATAAAGATTATGATGGAAAATATATTTTTCCGATTCATTTAAAACTCAAACCGAATGAAGCTAAAAACTATTTTATTGGTTTTGAAACGGCTTACGATAATCCATTTTGCGCCGAAGCCAATGGTTATTTTGATTTGATTGAAGTCAAAAAGAAATCAAAAATATTTGTACATTTTAATAAAGATAAAAATTCGGATTTTGAACAACAAAATTTGTTTGGGAATTATTCTCTAAATTATAAGTTGTATTATAAATAATAGATTTCCATGATTTTAAGTTGCCATAAATGTGTTTCAGGAACGCATGATGTATTTTTTGATGCGATATTGAAACAAGTTCAATATGACAAAGAGTTTTTGTAATCTTTTACGATTCTTTTCTAAAATCAGTAGGTCATCCTGAACTCGTTTCAGGATCTCAAGCTCTAATTAAAAATTACTTCCACAATAATTTCAATTCAACTTTATATTTTCCTGCATAAGGCGTTTTATTTGTAGGTTTCTCCGAAATCGAAAATTGATAAACACCACGAGCAGGCAATTCAAAAATAGTTTCTTTTCCAAAAGGTCCACCTTTTATAGAATCTACAGGTCCTTTGATGTGATTAATTCTGATATTTGCTAAAGAATCTTGCGCAGAAATTTTAATCCAAACCTTTTTTGCCGAATCAGCATTAAATGTAAATGTATTGGTTTGTCCAGCTACTTTTGTAGGTTCAGCTTTCGCTTTTGCAAAACTGATTTCTAAATTTTGAATGGTATTATTCGCACTTAACTGAACAATTTTATCAACACTAGAAATTACTTTTTGTTGAGGTTTATTCGCGACTACTTTTTTTGTTGCAACTACTTTTTCTTCCTCTTTCATTACATTTTCGCTATTTTCTACGGGCTTATCTTTTTTGATTAAATCTGCATAAGCCGAATCAACGCCAATTTTACTTGGGTAAATTGTAGGCGTAGATTTATCTGTGCAACCATAAAATGTTGCGAAGGCAAAAAAAGTAATAAAAGTCCATTTCATAACTCAGTAATTGAGTTGTAAAAGTAATTATTTTAACTGCAACTTCAAGGTATATTTTCCTCGAAATGGATCGCCTTGCATCAAACTTTCTCCAATTTTGATTTGATACACGCCTTTTTCAGATAAATTATAAACCAAATCTCGTCCAAAAGGTCCATCGCTTTTATTAGTTGGCGAAATAATTTGATTGATACGAAGATTTGCGGTGTCATTAGCAGGAATTAATTCAATAAAAACTTCTTTTGAATTATCATTTCTGAAACTATACGTCTGTTGCTCTTTTGTATTTTTATCAAGTAAAAATTCACCTTTTCCGTTTACTAATTTTAATTCGGTGTTATTTTTTAGTGATAAAGGTAAGGTTGCATTATTTTGAGTTGCAGAAATATTATCGGTAACAGCAATTGTATTTTCTTGTTTATCTGCGCGATTCGTAATTTTACAATACGTAAAAAGAATTGCAATTGTAATGCTTAAGATTAAAACTGGAATATATTTTTTCATTGTTGTAATTTTGGGGCTTACTATAAACAAAATTTAAACCAAATATTTTTTATGTTGTATTATGAGGTTGAGGGCGAAGGAAAAAGCTTTGTTTTTTTGCATGGATTTTTAGAAAATCATTCTATTTGGAATAATCTTCGAGCTGATTTAAAAGATCAACATCAGATTATAACGTTAGATCTTCTTGGTCATGGAAATTCTGAAACGGACAATGAGGAAAATACAATGGAAGAAATGGTGGACGAAGTAATTGCTGTTTTAGATGTGTTAAATATTGCGCAAGCAACTTTTATAGGGCATTCAATGGGTGGTTATGTGGCGTGTGCGTTGGCAGATTTGTATCCCGAACGTGTTGAAAATATTGTTTTACTAAATTCGTCGACTTTGGCGGATGACGAAGCGAAGAAAAATCAACGTTTACGAACTTGCGAAACAGCGCGTAAAAATTTTAAGGCTTTGGTTAATTTTAGTATGCCGTCTTTGTTTGCGGCGCATCATCGCGAAAATTTTAAGAATGACTTAAATAAAATTAAAGAAATTGCTTTAACAACTCCGATTGCTGGCGTTTGTGCAGCATTAAAAGGAATGCGTTTACGTCCAGATCGGTCGAGTGTTTTATATGATTTTAAAGGCGGAATATACATTGTTGTTGGTATGAATGATGAAACCGTTAATCCTGAATTATTTTTAACCCTAATTCCCGAATTGCCAAATATCCATTTGTATCAATATAATGGTGGACACATGGCTTTTATCGAGCATTATGCAGAGGTTTTGTCTATTTTGAAAGGAATTTAGCGTTTTCTTTGGAAAAATTCTTTCATAATCAAACCACATTCATCTTCTAAAACACCGCTTACAATTTCAGTTTTTGGATGCAATTCTCCAATCTTTGCTTTAAAACCTCTTTTAGGATCAGAAGCACCATAAACTACTTTCGAAATTTGGCTCCAATATAGCGCTCCACCACACATTACACAAGGTTCTAATGTTACATAAAGTGTGCAATCTTGTAGATATTTACCACCCAAATAATTTGCTGCCGAAGTGATGGCTTGCATTTCTGCATGCGCGGTTACATCGGTCAATGTTTCGGTTAAATTATGTGCTTTTGCAATAATTTTGTTGTTTGTGACAATAATTGCACCAACAGGAATTTCATCTCGTTCAAAAGCTGTAGCAGCTTCGTTAAGTGCAATTCGCATAAAATATTCGTCTGTAAAAAGATTTTCCATCTAAAAAATTTAAGGCAAAAATAATCATTTCAGAATTGTATATTCGATACATTTGTACAAATTGACGCCAAATTATGAATCAATCAAAATATATACTTGCAGCAATAATCGCCTATTTTCTTTGGGGATTTTTTAGTTTTGGCTTAAAGCCTATTGCAGAATATCCTTCTTTGGATATTTTATTTTACCGTTTATACATTTCAGTTTTCTTTTTAGTGGTTATAAATGTTGGATTTAGACGAGATAAAATCAAAAAAGATTGGGATTTATTTAAGTCTTTAACCAAAAAGAAACAGAATAAATTAGTGAGTTTGATTGTTGGCGGTTCTATTATTTTGATGTCAAATTGGTTGGTTTTTATCATCGTAATGAATCAAGTTAGCGTGCAAGCAGCATCGCTTTCGTATTTAGTTTGTCCCATTATTACAACGGTTTTGGCGTTTGTTTTACTCAAAGAACATTTAACGAAAATAAAATGGATTGCTGTCTTTATAAGTATTGTTGCGTGTTTAATTCTTTCGATTGGGCATTTTACAGATTTGATGTACAGTTTATTTGTCGCAATTGCGTTTGCTTTGTATCTAATTATTCAGCGAAGCTTAAACATATTTGATAGTTTTAATCTCTTAATGACGCAATTATTAATTGTTGCAGTTTTGATGTTACCACTTGTTTTTATGTTCGCAGGGCCAGTGCCAACAGAAACTGTGTTTTACCAATGTATTATGATGATTGTGGTTTTGTTTACAATTATTCCGATGTTTTTAAACAATTTTGCTCTAAAAGGAATCGATTCTTCTACGGTTGGAATTTTAATTTACTTGAATCCAATAGTTAATTTTTTTCTAGCAATTTTTTATTACGGCGAACCCGTTTCGGAATTACAAATGGCAGGATATGCGTTAATTTTAATTGCGATTATCGTCTTTAATTCGAAAACAATATTCAAATCAAAAAGCATAAAAAAATCCGAAGTTTAAACTTCGGATTTTTTATTTTATAAATTATTGTTTATTATTTAATGTAAATAGAATTTGGTCCGATACCAGTCGTAACATCTTCTTGTAAAACTCCCGTTAAGTTATAAATAGCTAAATTCCCTGCGCTAGCAAAGTCTTTTGCATCTAAAACATAAATAGAGTTTGCGTCAACATCTAAACCATATAATGATGTTGCATTTGTTTTAAATAATTTTGATGCTGGTAAACTTGTTGCAGTTACAGCCATTTTGTAAACGTCATTATTAAGTGCATAATACAAGAAACCATTTTTTTCAACTAAAAAATCGGGATGATCTGTGTTCGCAAAATTGAAAGTTGACGAGTTGTTGTTATTTGCTAAATCAATACGAACTAAACGTCCACCAGTAGAATTTTGATTATTGTTCCAATCAATAATACCTTGTGTTAAAACATATAAAAAGTTACCTGCTTTTACCATTCCCGTTGGCGCATCACCAACATTAACTGTTGTTTTTGTGTTTCCATTTAAATCAATAATATCAACTGATTTTCCGTAAATTCCATTACGTCCACTTTCTTCATAAGCAACATATAATTTGTTATTATCAACAATAATATGTCCTGGACCTTCTAAAACTGGAATCGATTTTTCATATTTATTATCAGCAATAGTATACAAAGAAATATAATCGTCGTTCGGGTTTTGAGAATCTCCCCAATTCGAAACATAAATATATTTGCTGTCTGAAGTGATGTAACGAGGACTTTTAATTTTTTCTGTAATTGTTGTTACATATTTAAAAGTTGTATTGTCCATAACTTCTACTTTATCAGAGTTATTAACAACAACATAGGCTTTATTTCCTTTAAAAATCATGCTTTGCGCAACATCACCTAAATTTCTTCCATTTCCTTTTTTGTAAATTTCTTGAATAGGATTTACGCCATTTTCAACTTTTTTGCTAGGATTGAAATACGTAATATCTGCGTTCGCAGCATTAAATTTTCCTTCATTTAAAATGAAAACTCCATTTGTGTATTTTCCATTATCTGGATCGTTGCTTGGTCCATCATCATCGTTAGAACATGACTGTAAAAATAGACCAGCAGCTAAGGCTACAAGAGCGATTGATTTAAACTTATTCATAGTTTTTTAAAATTTTATTTGGATTTGTATGTTATAATTTATTCCAGGTTGCCAACGATTTTCTTGTGTTTGATAATCTTGATCAAAAATGTTATTCACTTTAACTCCAACGTTATAACTTGGTGAAATCGTATAATTTAGACCAAAATTTGTTGTCCAAAAATCACGAAGTGTTGCGCTTTCATCTGTAACCGTAAATACTTTACCCGTGTATGTATTTTGTATATAAGCAGATAAGTGTTTGTACGTGTATTGCGCACTCGCTGTCCATTTATGATTTGGTGAATACATAAATTCTTTACCCGTTTTTTCGTCTTTTGTTTTGATGTAACTGTATGTTGTGTTGAAACGAAAAGCGTTGTAAGTGTAGCTTCCAATCAATTCGAAACCATACGTTTTTGCTTGATTGATATTTTTAGGAACCCAAATACTATTATTGTTTTGGCTTGGTGTCCATTGTATCATATCATCAATTTTATTGTAAAATAAATTGGATTGAATTTTTAGATTTTTACCTAAATAATCATTTCCAATTTCAAATTGATAAGCCGATTCTGATTTTAAATCAGGATTTCCGCCAGTTTTCCAAAACAAATCATTGTACGTTGGTATTCGATAGTTTTTAGAAATATTTGTACGAAGTTGATATGCCGTTATCGGACGATAATTAATACCCAAAGCATAAATAAAAGGATTGTTGTATTTGTCCGAAAAATCTTGACAAATACTTGCTTCATAATTCAAAACATCTGATAATTGATGAGTTGCAATCAGCGCAAAATTGAATGAATTTCGAGTGCTCGCTTTTAAATTATTTCCGCCACCTTCATTATACAAAGCTTCGGTTAAAACTGCTAGCTGAAAATTTTGAGCGATTTGATGTTTCAAATAATATTTTAAAATATAATTATCAACTTTTAAATTGGTTGCAAAATCTTGGTGAATATTCGTGTAAAAGTCATTTTCTTCGTGGATATAAGCCAATTTTATTTCAGATTGCCATTTATCATTTGGTTTAAAATTCCATTCAGACATTAAGCGATAATCCAAATTATCATATCCACTTGGCGTCGAATTAAAATCGACCAAAGGAAATTCTCTTTTTCCGAAGTTAAACATCGAATAGATTTTTACTTCATTTTTTGGATTGAAACGATAACCAAAATTAGCATTTATTGAGTTGAAATAATATTTTCCATTTCGATTGTATGCAAGATAATTAGGCGTTTTATAATCATTATCAGATTGATTTCTTGAATAATCTACTGACGAGCTAAACTTTTTAGAGCTATATTTTAACTGATATTTAGCCGCCCACGTATCAAAACTTCCGTAACCTAAATTTAAACTTTGATGTAAACCTTTGTTATAATCAAATTTATTTAACAAATGTATTGTTCCGCCAATTGCACCCGTTCCGTAACCAATACTTCCGCCACCTGGTTGAATTAAAATTCCGTCGTACGAATTGCTATTAAAAACATTAAAATCCGTTTGACCATTCATGTTCGAGTTTACATTAATTCCGTTCCAAACAACGGCTGTGTGCGAAGCTAAAGTTCCACGAAATGAAGGCGAAGAAACCATTCCTCGTCCATTTTCTTTAAAATAAATTGGCGTTTCTGCTTGTAGAAGTTGCGTTAATTGTCCTGGATTTTGATTGATAATACTATCATTCAATTGTATAACGCTTTGTGATTTGTAATGATTGGTCAAAAATGCATCATTTAGTATCAATGGTTGAAGACTAATTGTATCATTTTGAGCATGCAAAGTGCAAGAAATTAAAGCGAAACTAAAAAAAAGTTTTTTCATATAAAAACCTGTTTTTCCTCCGAAAACACCTTATTTTTAAATTGTTTTAATGGCAGGTTTCCTGACTTATTCAAACCTCTTTTTTCCTTCCCGTCTTTTACACAGTGGATTTGTAGCAAAAGTTTTTAATGAATTTACAGTTGCGGGGACAGTTATGGATTTGCACCAAATTCCCTTTTAACTCACTCGTTGAGCACCATTTTGGGCAAATGTATAAAAATTGTAGAGATTGTAGTGTAATATGATGTGTTAAAACGTTAATATTAAAATAATAAGTGTTTGTAGATTTTTGATGTAAAATCATTATTTTTAGGGATATTTTATGTCTAAAATGTAGAATAGATTTGCAATAAGTAAAAACTGAAACATATATTAAATACAAATATCAACAACTATGGAAAACAATCAACCGTACAAATCAGAGAAAAAATTAATTGCCGGAATTTTAGCAATTGTAATTGGATCATTAGGAATTCATAAATTTTATTTAGGATATACAAAAGAAGGAATTATTCAAATCGTATTAACAGTTGTTACTTTTGGTTTTGCTGGAGTTATTGGTTTTATAGAAGGAATTATTTATTTAACAAAAACTGACGAAGAGTTTGACCGAATTTATGTAGAAGGCCGTAGAGGTTGGTTCTAAAACAAAACATCAATATTTTAATTAATAATCTGTCCCAAAATAACTTTTAAATATTTTGGGATTTTTTATTGCGCTCAATTCCTATTAAAAATTACTAAGTTTTTATTACATTTGCTTTAGGAAAAAAATATAATTACGTAACGAAATCGCATAAAATGGCTATAAAAACATTTAGAGAGGTAATCGCAGAGGCAATGAGTGAAGAAATGCGTCGCGATGAATCTGTATTTTTAATTGGAGAAGAAGTAGCAGAATATAATGGTGCTTACAAAGCATCGAAAGGAATGTTGGACGAATTTGGACCAGAAAGAGTTATTGATTCACCAATTGCTGAAGCTGGATTTTCTGGTATCGCTATTGGATCTACAATGACGGGTTGTCGTCCGATTGTAGAATATATGACGTTTAATTTTTCGCTAGTTACAATTGATCAAATCATCAATAATGCTGCAAAAATTTACCAAATGTCAGGAGGACAATTTAACTGTCCAATTGTATTTAGAGGACCAACTGCTTCTGCAGGACAATTAGGTGCAACGCACTCACAAGCTTTTGAAAATTGGTATGCAAATGTACCAGGACTTAAAGTTGTTGTACCATCTAATCCATACGATGCAAAAGGATTATTAAAATCTGCAATTCGCGATAATGATCCAGTTATTTTTATGGAGTCTGAACAGATGTATGGAGATAAAATGGAAATGCCAGATGAAGAATACACTATTCCAATCGGTAAAGCAGAAATTAAACGTGAAGGATCTGATGTAACAGTAGTTTCTTTTGGTAAAATTATTAAGCAAGCTTACACAGCAGCAGAAGAATTAGCAAAAGACGGAATTAACATCGAGATTATTGATTTACGTACAGTTCGTCCATTAGATTATGATGCGATTTTAAAATCTGTAAAGAAAACAAATCGTTTAGTAATTTTAGAAGAAGCTTGGCCATTTGGTTCTGTTGCTTCAGAAATTACATATATGGTGCAACAAAAAGCATTTGATCATTTAGATGCACCAATCAAACGTATTACAACAAAAGATACATCGGCGCCTTATGCACCGAATTTATATAACGAATGGATGCCACAAGTTAAAGATCTTGTAGAGGCAGTAAAATCGGTAATGTATAAATAAGATAAGATATATCATCTATATTTGTAAAGTCTAGCACATAATTTGCTAGACTTTACTTTTTAACCAAAATTTATCAATGAAAAGTCAACTAACAGCTTTTTTTATAGTTGTTTGTGCGCTTGTTCAAGCGCAAGTCAAAATTCAAGGTAAAGTCATCGACTCAGAAACCTTGAAACCAATTCCTTATGCAGATATTCGACTTCCCGAATTAAAAGTAAGTGCAACATCTAACTCTGATGGTACATTTTATATCGAATCTACAGGTAATACAAATCAATTAAGTGTATCTAAAACTGGATTTGAAACTGCAAATTATATTTTAGAGAATAAGATTGACTACAATTATGTAGCACAATTATTTGTAGCCGAAGAAGAAACGGAAGAAGATAATGGAACGGTAGATTTACAAACAGCTGTAGTTTCTGCAAAGAAAAAACGCCTAAAAAAGAAAGAAAATCCAGCTTACGCCATTTTGCGCGAAGTTTGGAAACGTAAAAAGAAAAATGGTTTAAAATCTATTCCTCATTATCAATACGATGAATACGAGAAATTAGAATTTGATATCAGCAATGTAGATTCTACGTTTATGAAACGTAAGATTTTTAAAGGAATGGAATTTGTTTTTGAGAAAGTAGATACTTCATCTATCAACGGAAAAACATATTTACCAGCCTTTCTTAACGAGTCAATCTACAAAGTTGCGGGTATCAATAAGCCATCTACAAAAGAACGCCGCGAATTAGTGGCAAATAAAACATCAGGTTTCGAGAAAAACGAAGTTGTTGCATCTACTGTAAAAAATCTTTTCAGAGATATAGATGTTTACGACAATCGTGTTAATATTTTAGACATAAAATTTGTAAGTCCAATTGCGACGGATGGTTTTGCGGTTTATGATTATGAGCTGAAAGATACAATTGATGTTGATGGTGTAGAATCTTATCGTATAAAATATTATCCACGTCGCGAAGGTGAATTAACTTTTAAAGGTGAATTGTATATTTCGAAAGATTCGTATGCCGTAAAAGAGGTTGTGATGGAAACAACTAAAGAAATTAACGTAAACTTTGTGCGTAATATCTTTATGAATTTGCAATACGATATTCCAAACGATTCGGTTTTTTATCCCAAAAAAGAATATGCCATGTTGGATATGTCTATTTTGAGTAAAAAGGAAGATTCGAAAGGTATTTTTGCACACAAAACAGTTAATTATTACAACTATGATTTCGAAACATCTAATCCAGAAAGTTATTATTACGAACGATTAGATCCTGCAAAATCTGCTTTAAATGAAAAGTCGGATGAGTTTTGGGTAGAAAATCGTCCCGAAGCTTTAACTAAAGATCAAGAAGGTATTTACGAAACATTAGAACAACTAAATAAAGTTCCCAAATTTAATAACATTGTAAAAGGAATCGAGGTTTTTGGTTCGGGTTATTACAATGTGTTAAATGCGATAGATATTGGTAATTTATACTCGTCTTTTGGTTATAATGAGATTGAAGGTGTGCGTTTGCGTGCTGGTGCCAGAACATATTTTTCTCAGAATGATATGTGGCGTGCGCAAGGATTTTTAGCGTATGGTTTTAGAGACAATAAATTTAAATACGGAGCTGATTTTAGAACGATGTTCAATAAATTTAATCGTTTTCAAATTGGTATCGGTACAAAACGCGATGTAGAACAATTAGCGGCAACGTTAACTTCTTCGGACGGAATTATGACGCGTAGTTTTGCTTCGTCGTCAATTATTAGTCAAGGAAATAATGCATATTTAAGCAGTAATAATCTGACAAATATTTACACATCGATTGAACCTTGGAAAAATGTAACTTTTCGTGTAGATGGAAATTATCAATTAATAAAACCTGCCGATTCTTCACTTTTTTCTGTAGCGTATGAAAAAGATGGAAAAATAAAAGAAACCGTAACAAATTCTAGCGTTAGTGTTTCTGTAATTGCTCGTCCAGGTGCTAAATATTCTCAATACGGGATTGATCGTTACGAAATGTCTACACTTGCGCCAACTTTGATGTTGCGTTATACAAAAGGCTTAAAAGGAGTAATTAATTCAGATTTTGAATATGATAAATTACAATTCTTATATTCGCAACCAATTTTGATTGGTTCTTTTGGTAAATCTTTGATAACTGTAGAAGCAGGAAAAACATTCCAAGGTGTTCCATTATCATTGATGAGTGCAATTCCGGGTAACGAAAGTTATGGACAAGTTTATGGTACTTTTTCGCAGTTAGATTATTACGAATTTGTAACAGACGAATATGTAACGATGAATTATGAGCACCATTTTAATGGATGGATTTTGAATAAAGTTCCATTAATCAAGAAATTAAAATTAAGAGAAGTTGGTTTTTTACGTGCTGCTTATGGTGATATTTCGGATAAGAGTAAAGCAATTAATCGTTCAACAATTCAGTATTTTGCTCCAAATCAACAAATCTATTACGAATATGGTTTTGGAATAGAAAACATTGGTTTTGGAAACATTAGACCATTGCGTGTTGATTTTAATTGGCGCGGAAATTATAATAATTTGCCAGATGTTCGTAAATTTGGCGTGACAGTCGGAATGGACTGGAGTTTTTAAGATAATAATAAATTAAATATAGATTTAAAATGACTTTTGATGCAATTATAGAAATCCCAAGAGGATCTCGCAACAAATACGAAATGGATCACGAAACAGGAAGAATCCGTTTTGATCGTGTTTTATATTCTCCAATGGTTTATCCAGCTGATTACGGTTTTGTAGAAAATACATTAGGTTTAGATGGTGATCCAATTGATGTTTTAGTTTTTTTAACTGAGCCTACAGTACCAGGATGTGTTATCGAAGTTAAAACGATTGGTGTTTTGAAAATGTCTGATGACAAAGGTCAAGACGAAAAATTAATTTGTGTACCTGTTGCTGATCCAACTTGGAATATCTTAAATGATATCAATGATATGAATCCTCATACATTGAAAGAAGTTGAACATTTTTTCAGAGTTTATAAAGATTTAGAAAATAAAACAACAACTATCGAAGGTTACGGTGATAAAGCACAAGCTGAGCAATTATTACAAGAAGCGAGAGATCGTTTTGTACCTACTCACTAAGATATAATAGCATGTATATAAAAATAGTCTTCATTTTTTGAAGACTATTTTTTTTGTGATGTTTTTCAACACTATTATTTTCTTATTATCATGTATTATTGTAGTTTTAAACTAATTAATACTTAGTTATGAAAAAAATATTTACAATTTCTCTTGCAATATTAGGACAACTAATTTTTGCACAGTACACAACGCCTAATACAGGTACAACGTATCGCATTGCCGATTTAGACGTGCTTACAGCAGATATTTCTTACGATGCTGCAACAAACACTTACACGTTAACCCAAGACTTAACAATAGCTGAAACAGACACTTTTCTTTCGGATAGTGATTATACTTTGGCTATTGCAGATGGAAAATTAATTACGATTGCCGGACAAATTACAGTAAATGCTCCTAATCAAGTTTTATTTACTTCAACTAATCCGGGTACTATTTATTTTAAAGGTGTAAGATTAGAAGAAAGTGCTGTCGCTAAATTTTCTAAATTTAAAATGACTTATGGAGGTGGATTAAGAGCTTTGAATTCAGATTTTACAATGGATAAATCTGAAGTTTCTTATCAAAATTCGGGTGCTGCAACAGGTGGTGCTATTAATTTTTCGAGAGGAAATCCAATCATTACAAATTCTATTTTTAAACACAATATTACTCCAGTAGTAGGTTCTGGAGCTAATCAAGCCGTTGCTTTAATTTTTGAAAATAATTATTTAGAAGATAATAACAAAGAAAATTCTAATCGTCCACAAATTAACATGGGACCAAGTGGAGAAAATCAAACAACTGTTATTAAAAATAATACAATTATAGGAAATAGAGCAAATACACGTGTGGGCGGAATTTCTGTTTCTAGTTTATTAAGTGTAATTAGTTTTGCGCAAATCGAAAATAATACAATTAAAGATAATCGTTACGGAATTACAATTACTGGAGTTACTGCTGGAGGAAATATTATTGGAAATATTATCGAAAATAATAATACAGAAAATCTACCAAATATTGGTGGAAGTGGTATTTCTATTTCTCAAACAGCAACAGCGCCTAAAACATCTGTAGTAATTAAAGGGAATACTATCAAAGGAAATCTTTGGGGAATTACTATTATTGGTAATGGAACAAATATAGATATGACCAATGGAAATAATGTTTTTGAGAATAACGGAAATACAGGCGTAGACTATGCTTTATATAATAATTCGGCGAATAATATACCAGCGAAAGGCAATTGTTGGGATCCTATTTTAACAGCAGAAAGAGTAGAAAGTGTTATTTTTCATAAACCAGATAATGCAGCTTTAGGATTAGTAGATTATTCAAATTACGGATGTCTTTTAAGTACAAATGAAGTAAAATTAGATAAATTAAAGCTTTATCCAAACCCGAATAATGGAACATTTACAATTGATACAAAAGAAAAATCTACATATCAAATTTACGATGTTAATGGAAGATTAGTAAAACAAGGAGATTTAAAAATTGGACAAAATAATGTACAAACAACTCTTCAAAAAGGTGTTTATATTTTGAAAACAGCGCAATCATCTTCAAAAATTGTAGTAAAATAAGTTCATTATAATTAGATAAAAAATGAATAAAGGGTTATCGTTATGTAGTACGATAACCCTTATTTTTTGTGATGTTTATAAAAAAATAAAATTCTACCTTATTTCTCATCCATTTTTCCCAAAACATTTTTAAGTTTATAGAAATACTCACACATGAAATCAAAAAAATTATTAACGGCATGTTTCATATCGTCAACAATGCTGTTATCTGCTCAAACTAATCAACAAGTTTTAGATTTAATCAACCAAGAAGTTGAGGTAAATTCGGAAGCTTACATGCAACTTAAAAAAGCAACCGAAACAATTGGACATCGTGCAACTGGAACCGAAAATGGAAAAAAAGCTGAAGAATATGCTGCAAGTTTATTAAGAAGTTATGGTTATGATGTTTCTTTTCAGGAATTTACTTTTAATGGTTGGAACCGTAAAAGTTTAGATTTAAAAGTAAATAATCAACCTATAAAAGCTGTTGCATTGGCGCATTCGCCAGCAAATGTAAAATTATCAGGAGAATTAATTGATTTAGGCAATGGTTTAGAAGATGATTACAAACGATTAGGTGATAAAGTAAAAGGAAAAATTGTTTTCGCAGCGTTAGGTTTATTAGACGGAACTGCAAAAGAAACAGAAAATTTACACCGTTCGGAGAAAACTGCTTTGGCAGAAAAATATGGAGCAAAAGGAATTATTTTGTTTAATCGTCCCGCGGGTGGAATTTTATTGACGGGAACAGCTTCTGTAACGGGCGATATTATCAAAATTCCGGCGATTAATATTAGTTTAGAAGATGGTTTAAAGATAAAAGAACAATTAACAAAAGGAAAAGAAGTTGCTAAAATAGAGATGAAAAATGATGTTGGACCAATGAAAGGTCGTAACATTATTGCTCGAAAAATAGGTTCTAAATTCACGAATGAAAAAATTGTTTTAGGCGGACATTTGGATAGTTGGGATTTGGCAACGGGCGCAATTGACAATGGTGTAGGAAGTTTTTCTGTGATTGATATTGCGCGTACCTACAAAAAGCTGAATTTACAGAATGATCGTACGTTAGAGTTTGTCTTGTTTATGGGCGAAGAAGTTGGTTTGTTAGGTTCTAAATTTTATGTAGAACAAGCGATAAAAGACGGTTCTATCAATCAAATAAAAGCAATGTCAAATATGGATATGACCACCAATCCGAAAGCTTATTATTCGACAATGGAAGCTAATTTGAGTATTCTGAATGATTATGCAAAAGATGTACAGAAAGTGATTCCAGATTTTAAATTAAATGCATTTACAGATGTAGGTTTGCATTCGGATCATCAACCATTTATGTTACAAGGCGTGCCAATAATAGGTTTGTCGGATAGTCAATTTACAAAAGGAGCGCTAAATTGTTATCATGCCAATTGTGATACATTTGATTATGTAGAAGAAATTGGACTAAAAAACAATGTAATTTTAGAAACATATTTACTGTATCGTTTAAGTAATTTGAATGATTTACCAGCAAAACGTTGGACAGAAGAAGAAATAAAATCAAATTTAATTAAAGGAAATTTAGAAACACCTTTGCGAATTTCTGGAGATTGGAGATGGAAATAATTTTTTTATTGTTTAAAAAAAATGCGTTAATTATATATAAAAATAAAAACTTAGATAGAACTCAATGACAATCAAAGAAGCTATTTTAAAAAGTTTAGAGGATTTAATAATTCCTGTTTATAATACTGAAGTTTATAATCATATTATTAATGAAAAATATTATGAGTTTTTAAAAGGGAAAACTCCAGCATCTACAATTTCTGCACAGCTTGGAGATTTTATAAGAAATGGAGATGTGAGGGTGAAAAGAATTAAAAAGCCAAACGGTACTTATTATTACTATTTAACTAAAAATGAACAAAAAATAGGAATTGATATTCTGAATGATGAAAATGAAATTAGTGTTTCTAAATCAGATGAATTTATAAAACCTAAAGTGAAAAATTATGAAGAAAGAGATTTACATAAGCTTTTAAGTAGTTATTTAAAAAATACGGAGACTTTTTCTAAAACAATTTTTCATGAACAATCTAATGGAAAAGATAGTAATCAAATATGGACTCATCCGGATATTGTAGGAATTAAGTTTCTCAATTTACAGACAAAAGCTAGTCAAAACTTTCTTAAATCAATAAATAGAGTTGATACCTTTAAATTAAGTTCATATGAATTAAAGAGAGAAATAAATAGTGATAGCGAACTAAAGAAAGCATATTTTCAAGCAGTGTCAAATTCAAGTTGGGCAAATTATGGTTTTCTTGTTGCCTTTGAGTTTAGTGATAATTTATATGAAGAGATGGCAAGATTAAATCAATCCTTTGGAATTGGAGTTATTGAATTAAACGCAAATCCATATCAAAGTAAAGTTCTTTTCCCTGCAGTTTATCGTGATTTAGATTTTAAAACAATTGATAAACTTTGTAAAATAAATAATGAATTTGAAAGATTTATTGAACAAACTGAAAAACTTTTGACAGCAAGTGAAAAATATATTACAGGAGCTGAAAAAGAACTAGATGAATTTTGTGATACATATTTTTCTAATGATTCTGATATTGAAAAATATTGTAAAGAAAAAAATATACCACTTCAAAAATAATATTTCAAATAAAACAAAAAATGCTCGATATAATCGAGCATTTTTTTATTCTTATTTCTTTTTTAATTTTACTGTAAAATGACGTAAAATATCAGATTCCCAAGTAATTTCATAACCGGATTTTATAGATTCTCGTCGGTCATAAATATTTTTTAATGCAACTGCAATATAATCCATGTGACTTTGAAAATATGTTCTTCTCGGTATTGCTAAACGCAATAACTCTAATTTTGGATATCTATTTTCTCTTGTTTCAGGATCGCGATCGGCTAAAATTGTTCCAATTTCAACACCTCTAATTCCAGCTTCTTTGTACAATTCTACACCCAATGTTTGTGCAGGAAATTCTTCGCGCGATACATGTGGTAAAAATTTTACGGCATCTACAAAAATTGCATGTCCACCAATTGGTTGCTGAATCGGAATACCATATTCAATCAATTTATTACCTAAATATTCAATTTGATTGATTCTCGATTTTAAATACGAATATTCAGTCGATTCTTGTAAACCTTGTGCTAAAGCAGCTAAATCACGTCCAGCTAATCCACCATAACTTAAATATCCTTCGTAAATAATTCCAAAATTTCCACATATTTTATATAGCTCTTCGTTATTAAGTGCTATAAAACCACCAATATTTACCAAACCATCTTTTTTCGCAGACATTGTCATTCCGTCTCCATAAGAAAACATTTCTAACACAATTTCTTTGATTGTTTTGTCTTTAAATTCAGCTTCGCGTTCTTTAATAAAGTAAGCATTTTCTGCAAATCGCGCACCATCAAAGAAAACTGGAATACCATATTGATTAGATAATTCGCGAACTTGACGAATATTTTCGATAGAAACTGGTTGTCCACCAGACGAATTACAAGTTACAGTGATTAATGTAAACGGAATTTGCGTTTTATCATATTGTTTGTAAATATCTTCTAGTTTTTTTAAGTCGATATTTCCTTTAAAAGGATGAATTAATTCGCTATCAAAAGCTTCATCAATTGTACAATCTACCGCATGTGCTTTTCTAAACTCAATATGACCTTTAGTTGTGTCAAAATGAGAGTTTCCAGGTACTACTTGATTTTCTTTTACCAAAGCCGAAAACAATACATTTTCTGCTGCACGACCTTGATGCGTAGGTAAAACAAATTGGTAATTTGTGATGGTATTAATTGTTTCTTTCAGTTTTAAGAAAGATTGAGAACCAGCATAACTTTCGTCTCCAGTCATCATTGCGCCCCACTGTTTGTCAGACATTGCGCCTGTACCAGAATCGGTTAATAAATCGATAAATACTTTGTGGCTTTCTAGGTTAAATAAGTTGTAATCTTTTTCTTCAATCCATTTTTCGCGATTTTCTTTAGTAGATTGATAAATTTCTTCGACCATTTTAATTCGAAATGGTTCAGCAAAAGGTAATTCCATTTTTTTGTCGTTTGTGTTTATTGTAAAACTACTAAACGTTTAGAATATTATCAACATATAGTATAAAAACATAAAAAAATCCTCTATCAAATGGATAAAGGATCTTAATTTTTTCTATAGTTCGCTGTTAATCAATAACAGGAACTGGTCTTTTGTTTTCGTTAATTGCAACCAACGTAAATGTTCCACTAATTGCTTTATCGCGTCCATCTCGGTACATACTTTCGATAAAAACATCAATTTGTACATCTAAACTAGAACGTCCTACACGAACTACTTTTCCTACAAATTCTACGATAGTTCCGGCCGGAATAGAATGTTTAAAGTCAATTTTATCGCTACTAACCGTAACAATAGGTTTACGACAAAAACGGGTTGCAGTCATAAAAGCAATTTCGTCCATCAAATACATTACCGATCCACCAAACATGGTGTTGTGATGATTTGTATCTCCTGGGAAAACCGCTTTAAAAATGCGTGTTTCAGAATTATTGATACGTTGCTCGATCAACTCTTCTCTTGGTGTTTTTTCCACTTCCATTATCATATATTTACACGTTACTCTTTGTTTCTAAAAAAATCTTGTGATAATGTTTTTTTGTGGTGTTTTGATTTTTTATTAATTCCATATAACATTGATTTAGCTTTTAAACGGCGAAAGCATTATCAGTAAACTCATCTATTGGCAATCTGGCTTATCAATAATTTGACTTACAGTTGCGCGACAGCTCGTGATTTGCACACGATTCCCCAAATATATGAGTACGAACAATGTGCAAATATAAGCTAGAATGATGAATTTTTGAGTTTTGATTTCGTTGGATTAAAATAAATCGTGTAAATTCATTTCTTTAAATTTAAGCAATAACAGCAACAAACGAATGAAAATAAAGCCTATAAAAGATTTGATTCATAATTTATCTGAATGGAAAGTCTTAGATCGTCAAACCAAGAATTTAACAAATAAAGTCATTCAAGATGTAAATTTTATTCAACAAAACATTAATTGGGAAGATTATACACTTTGTAATACCACTTTTTTGGGTTGTCATTTTAAACAAAATGAAGCAATACATTTAATAGAACGTGGCGCTTTTGTTTATCCAAAATTTGCAGATATTCCGTACAATCCTTACCGTGGAAAACTGTATACATGGCAAGAATTGATGAAAGGTTATGATCCAAATGATGATCAAAGTACAGATTTAAAAATTTATAAACATTTTTCTAAACATAAATATAATCCACCATTATCAGAGGCTTTGGCGCAACGTTTACACGATCATTCTATTGACGATGGTTTGCGTAGAATATTAGAATATGATGATGCGGGTATGACAAAGAAAAAAGTTGTAGGTTTTATGGGTGGACATTCTACCGCTAGAAATTCTGAGTTTTATAACGAAACAGCAAAAGCTGCTAGACTTGCAACTAAAAAAGGATATTTTGTGGTAACTGGTGGTGGACCTGGAATTATGGAAGCAGCTAATTTAGGGGCTTATATGGCAAATTATTCGAAAGAAGATTTAAAAATCGCAATTGATATTTTGGCTGATTTAGAGTTTATTGACGACAATAAAACCGAGTATTTAGCCCGAAATTATATGACAAATGCTAAAAAAGTACTAGATCTTTATCCAAACGGATCCGAAAGTTTAGCTATACCAACTTGGTTTTATGGTCATGAGCCAAGTAATTTATTTGCGACATATATTGCAAAATATTTTTCGAATAGTATTCGAGAAGATATGTTGTTAACAATTAGTTTATTTGGATTGGTTTATGCGCCTGGTAGCGCTGGAACAACACAAGAAATTTTTCAGGAAGCAGCTCAAAATCATTATGGTACATCAGGTTATTATAGTCCAATGATTTTTTTGAGTAAAAAACGATATGTAGAAGACACCGCAATATATTCAGTTTTACATCAATTGGCTGTTGGTAAAACGTATAAAGAATTACTTTTTTTGACAGATACTGCAGAATTAGCAATTGATTTTATAGAAAAACATCCACCAATACCAGCTAATTAATAAAATTTATCATCTTATTTTGATAAAATGAGATGATAATGTTTTTTTAAATAAAAAATTTGTTTGAAATTTTATTCGTTTATCTTATAGGTATAATATTGATTAATAGTATTTTACGTTTCGGTAATTAAGAAAATTAATTAATTGTTTAAATTAAAATGCTTAATGTTTGGTAATTTAGATAATGTTCGTATATTTGCAATCCAATAACGCGAGATGGAGCAGTAGGTAGCTCGTCGGGCTCATAACCCGAAGGTCACAGGTTCGAGTCCTGTTCTCGCTACTAAATCGCGAGGTGGAGCAGTAGGTAGCTCGTCGGGCTCATAACCCGAAGGTCATAGGTTCGAGTCCTGTCCTCGCTACAACAAGAGAGTTTCTTTATAGAGACTCTCTTTTTTTTATGCAATAAATTAAGAATATGAATACATTTTAAATTATTTGTTTTAAATAGTTTATGTATTTAAAAATGTTTTTTTTTTAAAGATTTATCTATATAATATTTACTTTATAAATTATCAATTTAACACTTCAATAACTTAATTCTTGTCTATTTTTGATTAATTTAATTTGTTTTTTAAATCGATTAATTATATAAGTAAATGAAAGTTAATAAATTAATATTAGGAACTCCATTACTTCTTGCTTTAGCCAGTTGTAATCAAAGTTCTAAAAATGCGCTTACTCAACCAGAATTAGGAAAGCAATCCGCAGCAATTCTTAAAATTGACAATCTTGAATTCAAAGATTTAAACAAGAATGGAAAATTAGATCCTTACGAAGATTGGCGCTTAAGAAGCGAAGAGCGAAGCAAAGATTTAGTAAGTCAAATGACATTGGAAGAAAAAGCCGGAATGTTATTAATTGCTGATATGCGTATGTTCAACGAAATTTTTATGTTGGATAAAGTTGAAACACCAAAAGATATTACAGCCGATTTTAATGAAGAGGATGTTGTATTAGATAAAAATCAGTTTACAGGCGAACCATTGGCTTATCCAGTAATGAATACCGTTGGAACAACTAAAGGAATTACGCAGAATCACATGCGCCATTTTATTTGGAGAACAACTACAGCTCCTGCAAACGTTATGGCCGAATGGTCTAATAAAGTACAAGCTTTAGCAGAACAATCTCGTTTAGGAATTCCTGTTATTTTTGCTTCAAATCCAAGAAATCACATTTCTGCAGGTTCTATGGGAGCAACGGCTTCGGCGTCTGTTGGATTTTCTAAATGGCCTTCTGAAATTGGTTTTGCTGCGATGAATGACAAAGAAACCGTTCGTCAATTTGCTGAAATGGCGCGTCAAGAATGGGCTTCTGTTGGGCTTCGTAAAGGTTATATGTACATGGCCGATTTGGCTACGGAACCAAGATGGCAACGTATTGAAGGAACTTTTGGTGAAGATCCAAAATTAGCCGCTGAGGTGATGGAACAAATTGTTTTAGGGTTTCAAGGTGATACTTTAAACAATACCTCAATTGCATTAACAACCAAACATTTCCCTGGTGGTGGTGCAACTTACAAAGGTTTTGATCCACATTATACGTATGGTAGAGATGCTGTTTTTCCAGGAAATCGTTTAGAAGAAAATATGTTGCCATTCAAAGCTGCTATCAAAGCAGGAACATCTTCTATCATGCCGTATTATTCGCTTCCGAAAGATACCAAGTACGAAGAAGTAGCATATGCGTACAACAAAGGAATTTTACGTGATTTATTACGTGAAGAATTAGGATTCAAAGGAATTATCAATTCAGATACAGGACCAATTGAATCAATGCCTTGGGGTGTAGACAGTCTTACAATCGAAAAAAGATATGTAAAAGCTTTGGAAGCTGGAATTAATTTATTTGCCGGAAATGCCGATCCAAGTTTGTTAATCAAAACCCTAAAAGCACATCCAGAAGTAATGCCTTTAGTTGATGAATCAGTTGAGTTATTGCTAAAAGAATTGTTCGATTTACAATTATTCGAAAATCCTTATGTTGATGTAGAAAATTCTACGAAAATAGTCGGTAAAGCAGATTTTGTTACAGCTGGTAAAGAAGCACAACGTAAATCGGTTGTTTTATTACGTAACGAGCAAAAACAATTGCCTTTAGCAAAAGGAACAAAAGTATATTTTGAAGATTATCAAAAAACATACGGAAAAGTAGATGCTTTATCTGGAAAAGTGTTTGATAAAACTTACGATGGAATCACTTTTGTAAAAACACCTGAAGAAGCTGGTGTTATTTTATTATGGATCAAACCAGCTATTCGTCCGTTGTTCCCATCAGACAGTTCTCCGTTAAAAGTGAATTTATCTAATTGTGCAATTAATGTTGATTATGTAAATAAATTAACGGCGAAAAAACCAACTATTTTAGCCGTGAATTTCGCTAATCCATTTGTGATTGATGAAATTTATAACGACAATACGAAAGATCGTTTTGTAGGTGTAATCGGAACTTTTGGTATCAGCGAAGATGCTTTATTAGATGTTGTTTCTGGTAAATTTAAACCAACAGGTAAAATGCCATTTACAACGCCAATTAGCCAACAAGCAGTTGAAACGAATAAAGAAGACGTTCCGGGTTATGATGAAGGAACAGATTATCCGTTATTCAAATTCGGAGAAGGATTGAGTTATTAAATTTATAGAGTAAAACTAAAAAAAACCCTTCAATAGTATTATACTATTGAAGGGTTTTTAGATTATTAAATACTTTTTGTTTATTATTAAAATTTGTTTGTTGCACTTTATAAGATAAATGTCGTATATTTGCACTCTAAGATCGCGAGATGGAGCAGTAGGTAGCTCGTCGGGCTCATAACCCGAAGGTCACAGGTTCGAGTCCTGTTCTCGCTACTAATCAAAAGAGAGTTTCAAAAGAAACTCTCTTTTTTTGTGTCTTTAAATTTGATGAACTATTTTTGTATCATGAATTTAGAAGAATATAAAAAACAATATAAAAAAGATCAAGCGGTTGGTGCCTTATCAATCGAAAATCGTTTAAAAGAGGTTTATGGTGTATTAGAACCACGATTTTATTCGCCTCAGGTCGCTTCTTTTCAAGGTGGTGACGACCCTATAGATGGTGTGGCAGTATACGATGTAAATGGTTATTACCATTTAATAAGCTACGGAATGTCGCATTTATACTATTCGGAAGAAAGTGCAGGAGCAGAGTTTAGTAAATGGGGATTTGAGTTTTCTTTTCGCGTTAAACCAATTGAGGATGATAATGGCGAAGATCCTTTTTGGGTAATTCAATTGATGAATAATTTGGGACGTTTTGTTAACGAAACTAAAGTTTGGTTTGATGAATACCAGTATTTACCACTAGGAGGGCCAATTCGTACAGAAACGGCTACTGATATTGTAGGTATTGCTTTTCTTAAAGATGAAGATTTAGACCAAATTGATACGCCAAATGGTAAAGTTATCTTTTTACAATTAATCGGATTAAATTCTCAACAACTCGAAAAATTAGAAGGTTTAACGACAAAAGATGAAATAAAGTCAGTCTTAGATGAAATAAAGTCAGTTAATCCAAAATTTGTTTGCGAATTATAATCAAATACTTCAAAATAAAGTGTTGTTTTGACGCAAATTTCTTAAAATAAGTTAAATATAAATATTACACTGTCAGTAAGTTATGGTTGGTATTTATTTTGATACTATATAATTGTTAGTAGCACTAACAGTAGAATAAATTTTTCATAGGTTAGGTTATAATTAGGTCAAACTAATTAGAGGCACTTCTTCGGAAGTGCTTTTTTTCTTATCTTTAAATATCTAAAAAGTAAAAAATGTTCAAAAATTTATTCAATCGAAATAAAAAAGAAGACAATAACAATATAAAACCGCAGACAATGACATTTGAAGAAATTATAGATTCTGATAAACCCGTTTTATTAGATTTTTTTGCAACTTGGTGTGGGCCTTGTCAAATGATGGGACCAATTTTGCAACAAGTAAAAGAAGAGTTGGGTGATGATGTAAAAATATTGAAAGTTGATATTGATAAATACCAAGATTTAGCAGCAAAGTATCAAGTTCAGGGCGTACCGACGTTTGCAATATTTAAAAACAGCCAATTATTGTGGAAAGAAAGTGGTGCAAGACCTAAAGAACAATTAGTAGAAGTAGTTAAAAAATACATTTAAGTACTTGTAAAAGACAAAATAAATAAAAAAATCCACTCAATTTTGAGTGGATTTTTTGTTTATAATTGTTTTGCTTTATTTCGTTTTACAATAAGGTAAGAGATGTATAAAAATAACATCCAAATTGGTATTAATTCTACCGAAATTTTCAATCCTGTAAACCACATAATAACTAATACACCGAATAAAAACGCCAAACAAATGTAATTGCTTATCGGATATAAAAACGACGGAAACAATGTTTTCGTTTTTTCAATATCCTTTTGTTGACGATATTTTAGATGTGTTATCGAGATCATAATCCAGTTGATAACTAATGATGATACAACCAAAGACATCAAGACATGAAACGCACTTTCTGGAATTATTTTATTGATCAGAATACAAATTGCAGCAAATACAGAAGAAACCATAATTGCCATAATTGGAACATGATTTTTACTTAATTTACGCAAAAATTTTGGTGCATTTCCTTGTTCAGCCAAACCAAATAACATTCTACTATTGCTGTAAACAGAGCTGTTGTAAACAGATAAAGCAGCTGTTAATACAATTACGTTTAATGCGTTTGCAATTAGTTTAGAAAAAGAAATATCATAACCAAAAAGATTAACATTTAATCCATTCAAGTTTTCAAAAACCATTACAAAAGGACTACTTTTATCTGTAATATTTTCCCAAGGAGAAAGTGAAAAAAGTATAATTAAAGCTCCTACGTAAAATATTAAAATTCTGTAAATAACTTGATTTGTTGCTTTCGGAATATTTTTTTCTGGATTTTCTGCTTCCGCAGCTGTAATTCCAATCAATTCTAATCCTCCAAAAGAAAACATAATTAGCGCCATGGCGGCTAATAATCCCTGAAAACCATTTCCGCTATTGCCACTTAACCAACCTTTTGGAAAAAATCCGCCGTTGTTCCATAAGTTGCTAATTGTTGCTTGTTCGCCTCCAGTTCCGCTGATTAAAAGGTAAGTACCAAAAACAATCATCGCTAAAATTGCGATTACTTTGATAATTGAGAACCAAAATTCGGCTTCACCAAACATTTTTACAGAGCCTAAATTTAGTGCGTTAATCACTAAAAAGAAAAATAAACTCGATGCCCAAAGTGGAATTTCTGGCCACCAAAATTGTACATAAATTCCAATTGCAGTTAATTCGGACATACTTACCAAAATGTAGAGAATCCAATAATTCCAACCAGAAGCAAATCCTGCAAAAGGTCCCCAATATTTATAGGCAAAATGACTAAAACTCCCCGAAACAGGTTCGTTAACAACCATTTCTCCAAGTTGTCTCATTATAAAAAAAGCGATAATTCCAGCAATTGCATATCCAAAAATAACAGATGGTCCTGCAAGTACGGCAGCGGGTCCAATTCCAAGAAATAATCCAGTTCCAATTGCGCCTCCTAAAGCAATTAATTGAATATGACGATTGGTTAATCCTCTTTTCAATTCTTTGTTTTCAGTAAATTCTTTTTGACTCACGTTTTGTGTATTAATTTGTTAAATATATGTAAAATCTGTAGTTTAAAAGAACAAAATAAAGAATTGTCTTGTTTGAATTAAATATTTTAACAATTATCAAACCAACGTATTTCTGTGTTAAATCGGTAAATATAATTGATTATTTGAATTGTTTTTTTAGATGAATTTATAACTTTATAAAAATCAATCTTATGAAAAAATACGCCCTTGTAATATTCCTTTTTATTTTATTTCCGATTCAATTATTTGCCGACGGACCATTTTTATATTCGTTGCCGTTTAATGTTTATCCAGCCGATGCGGTTCTTGAAAAAACGTCAGAAAAAGGAATTGATTATCCAGCTTTCGAAAAATATTTGTTAGATGATAAAAATGAATTAGGTAAAAAAGTGGCTTTAATTTCGGGATTGGAAGTTTATTTTGTAGTTAACGATACTCAAAAATCTTATTTTGTAGATTACCGTGAAAAGTTTAAAAACACGGTTGAGAAAAAATATAAAACGACGATAGAAGATAAAAAAGTACCGATTAATTATCGTTTTGTTTACACGTTGATGAAAGATTATGATTCAGAATCTCCAAATATAAAGGCTTATAAAAATTTTGTAGACGAAAATCAGCAAAGTCGAACATTGCAAACGATCCATGTTTTTGCATTTAATTTTGATATGATGTGGAATCCTGAACGTAAAAAATATGATGATATAAATAATTTTAAGACGCAATATGAAGAAAATTATTTCATGAATTTTGACAATTTTTCAAATGATGTTCCGATAGATATTTTAAATCAAATGGTAGAAATTTCTGTTCTAGGATCAGATTGTAAATATGATTTAAAATGTTTAGTACCAGATAATGATAAAGAATTAAGCGCTTTGAATACAAAAAAGCAGTTTGTTTTAAATAAAATAGCGAATGCAGAATCTTTACCAGGAATGGTTGTTTCTGAAAATGCAGCTGATATTGGATTGAATGCTTTTCAGTGGATTGGAGATGAAAGTCAGAATGTAGAAAATTTAAAAATTTCCGCGAATCAAAAAGAGTTAATCAATTATTTTATCGCCAATGAAACATATCAAATGATAAATCATGTGGATAATTTGAGTGTTTATTTCTCAGATTTAGGAAAGTCGAAAGCGCAATTAGCTAAATTAAATTTATCCAAATCTTTGGGTAAAAATGAGTCAAAAACGAATAAATCTTTTGCTGAACTAAAGAAGGTTTTTAATAAAGACAACAATTCGTCAATTGCAATGTCTGATGGAAATACATTGGATGATTTAAGAAATTTGATTTATTATTTATACACTAATCTACAAGAATTAACTAAAATTTATACGAATATCACGAAAAATCAATAGGTTTTGGATATGATTTTTTCTGAATGAAATAAATACTTAACATAAAAAAAGTACTCATAATCAAAGTTGCAAAAGGTAAATATTCAAGCGATTTTTCAGGTAAAATCATAGGTAAAATTACCATCGCAAATGCGGGCGGTAATCTAAGATTCATTAATTTAAGAAGTAATGTAACTGCTATTAAATCAATTAGTCCAGCAATTAATAAATTATCAATGTAATTTATCGTTAAACAGCCAATTAAGCTTGCGATAAATAAGGTCAAAATTCTTTTTGCTCTAATTTTTAGCTTTAATGCAGGATTATTTAAGGATTCAAAAGCAACGACAATTACGGGTGGAATTGCCGAAAAATAAATAAATCCAGAAAAATAACACACTAAAAACCAAATCAAACAAAGTCCAATTAACCAACGGTTATGGCTTTCGTAAATTATCGGAACCGAATTTTCGGTTGGTTTTATATTGAATAATTTTATAGCAAAATATAAAAGGAGTACGAAAAAAATAATTGCGATTAAAAATAAAAACGAATGTGCATTTGTTACAATTGGTAAAAGTCCGGTTGCTAATGCAGGCGCTAGTTGACTTTTAAATATTCGGAGAAAAGCTAGCATTCCAATTAAAACTAACATCAATTTTAAGGATAAAATTATGGGTAGAAAATTAATTCCGAAACCTAATATTGCTGTAATTGATGGAAGTAAAAAGATATGAATTGGACGCTGAATCCATTTATTTTCTCTGAAAGTGATGATTCCAACTGATAAAGCGGCTATTTCTGGAAGAATAATTTCCTTGTCTTTAAAGAAAATTGCAGTAGCAATCATGATTAAAATTAACAGAAACGCAATGCTGTAGGATAGGAATGATTCTTTGTTTCCGAGGAGTGATTTCATGAATTAAATGTATAAAAAAAAACCTTTGTAATTTTTACAAAGGTTTTTTTGTTGTCGGGGTGGCAGGATTCGAACCTGCGACCTCCTGCTCCCAAAGCAGGCGCGATGACCGGGCTACGCTACACCCCGATTCGGTCATTCTTATTTTAAATAATCAATTCTATCAGCAATTTATTGAAAAATTGTCGGGGTGGCAGGATTCGAACCTGCGACCTCCTGCTCCCAAAGCAGGCGCGATGACCGGGCTACGCTACACCCCGATAGATTTGATTATCGTGGGTGCAAATTTACAACTACTTTTAGGAGATATCCAAATCTTTTTATGAATATTTTTCTGAAACTTTCATATACGTTTCCAAGTCTTTATCTCCGCGACCCGAAAGGTTCAGAACGACAATGTCTTGCGGTTTAAAATTCATTTTTTCTAACGCAGCTAAAGCATGTGAAGATTCTAATGCTGGAATAATTCCTTCTATTTTTGTTAATAAAAAAGCCGCTTCTAGTGCTTCGTCATCAGTTGCATTTAAAAATTCTGCACGACCAGTTTTAAATAAATGTGCATGTAATGGTCCAACTCCAGGATAATCTAATCCAGCAGAAATAGAATATGGTTCTACTATTTGACCATCTTTATCTTGCATTAATAATGTTCTACTTCCGTGTATAATTCCTTCTGTACCTTTTATTGTTGTTGCAGCAGTTTCCCCAGATTCTACTCCTAAACCAGCTGCTTCTACAGCAATTAATATTACATTTTCATCATCCAAAAAATGATAAAAAGCACCTGCCGCATTACTTCCGCCACCAACACATGCAATCACATAATCGGGCGTTTCTTTACCATATTTTTCATTCAACTGAAAACGAATTTCTTCAGAAATAATTGATTGAAATTTTGTAACCATTGCAGGATAAGGATGCGGACCAACAACAGAACCAATGATATAAAATGTTTCAGGATTGTTTATCCAATAACGAATGGCTTCGTTTGTTGCATCTTTCAATGTTTTACTTCCAGAAGTTGCAGGAATTACTTTTGCACCTAACATTTGCATACGCGCAACATTTGGAGCTTGACGCGCAATGTCAATTTCTCCCATAAAAACAGTACATTCTAAATCAAGTAAAGCACAAACGGTTGCAGTTGCTACACCATGTTGTCCGGCACCTGTTTCAGCAATAATTTTTGTTTTACCCATACGTTTTGCTAATAATGCTTGCCCAATTGCATTGTTTACTTTATGTGCGCCGGTATGGTTTAAATCTTCTCGTTTTAAAAGAATATTTGTATTGTATTTTTTAGAAAGATTTGGCGCATAATATAAAGGACTTGGACGCCCAACATAATCTTTTAAAAGTAAATCAAACTCATTTTTAAACTCTTCGGTATCCGAATATTTGTCCAATGCTTCTTTTAATTCTTCGCAATTATGGTGCAATAATTCAGGGATAAAAGCTCCTCCAAAATCACCATAAAATCCTTTTTCGTTTACTTCGTATTTCATTTTGTTTCTTTTTAATTTTGTTCAATTCTTCCATCAATTGTATCGATGAATTGTTTTACTTCTTCAATTTTTTTGATTCCAGGTTCAACCTCAAATCCACTGTTTATATCAAAACCGATACATTGTGGATGTTGAAAGTTTTTTAATAAAAAAGCATCTTCTAATTGTATTCCACCGCTTAATAAAAACGGTGTTGATAACTGATAGTTTGTTAACAGTTGCCAATCAAATTTGCGTCCAGTTCCGCCGTAATCAACAGATTTTGTGTCAAATACAAAACTATCAACAACTTGTTGATAAGTGGTTAATTGGTTAAAATCTTCTTCGGATTTAATTCCAATTGCTTTCCATATTTTGAAATCTAAAAAATCATCATCAGTCAATAAATATTGATGTTTAGCATTGATTAATTCTTCGCAAAAAAATGCATCTTCATCTCCATGAAGTTGAACAACATCTAATTTATAATGTTTTACTTTTTGAAGAATATTTTCGATAGATTCATTCACAAAAACACCAACTTTTTCGGCATTTGGAAAAATAGAAAAAATGGTTTCGTCTTTTACAAAACGAGCAGATTTTGGATAAAAAATAAAGCCAACATAATCTGGTTCGAGTTGAGTTAAAGTCGTAAAATTTTCGACATTATTATTTCCGCAAACTTTTATTTGAAAACGTTTCATTTTGATTCTTTTACAAATTCTTTAAATGCTTCTGTCGGATTTTCATTTTTCATGAAATTTTCTCCAATTAAAAACGATTGAAAACCTGCTTTTCGTAATTCTTTTACCGTTTTTGGGTCAGAAATTCCACTTTCTGCAACTTTTATTAAATCTTTCGGAAGTTGCTTTAAAATCTGTTTTGATTTTTCTATATCAACATGAAAAGTTTTCAAATCACGGTTATTAATTCCAATCAAATCAATAAATTCATTTACTTTATCCAATTGGTCTTCCGAATGCAATTCTAACAAAACCTCTAAGCCAATTTCTTTTGCTATTTTTGCTAAATTGTAAACTTCATCTTTTGTCAAACATTCTGCAATAAGAAGCATCAAATCTGCACCAATCGCTTTTGTTTCGTAAACTTGGTATTCGTCGACAATAAAATCTTTTCGCAAAACAGGAATTGATAAAGTTGCTTTTGCTTGTTTTAAATCTTCAAAACTTCCACCAAAAAAAAGTTCATCTGTTAAAACTGAAACAACCGAAGCGCCATATTTTTCGTATCCAGCAACAACATATTTTACATTTGCATCTTTATTTATAAAACCTTTTGAAGGAGATTTGCGTTTAAATTCTGCAATAATTCCAGATTTTGATTCGTCCAAAATTGATGCTTTTGAAGAAATGACAGGAAGATTAAAATTTTCCGAATTTTTAAAATCTTCGATAGAATTAATTTTCTGTTTTTCTAAAATTTCTATTCGTTTTTGATCAACGATTTCGTCTAAAATTGTTTTCATGGTTGGATTAGTTTTTGAAATACATTTAAGGCTTTTTTACTTTCTAAACTTTCGTTTGCAATTGCTACACATTCAATTAAATCTTTTGTTGGATAAATCGTTTTCAAGGCTAAAGCAGCATTTGCTAAAACCACTTCTTTTTGAGCTTTTGTCGAATTATTTTCTAAAACACTTAAAAATAATTTTGCATTTTCTTCAATCGATTTTCCACCTTTTATATCGTTTGGCGAATAAGTATTCAGTCCAAAATCTTTACTTTCTAGTATAAATTCTCCCGTATTGTTGTACACTTTTGTGGGCGATGTTAACGATATTTCGTCATAACCAGCCAATGCTGTTGAAATTGAATATTCGACACCAGAATTTTGCATCACATAATGATATAAACGTGCGGTTTTGACATCGTAAGTTCCTAAATTTTGAAAATTTGGTTGAACAGGATTAACCAAAGGACCCATTAAATTGAAGAACGTTTTTACAGCCAAACCTTTTCTGATTGGAGCAACTTTAGCCAAAGCAGGATGAAATAACGGCGCGTGCAAAAATGTAATTCCAACTTCGTCAAATTCCTTTTTCAATTTATCTTGATTTGTCGAAAATTGATACCCAAAATTATCCAACATATTTGAAGCTCCACTAACAGAAGACGCTCCATAATTTCCTTGTTTGATGATTTTTTCGCCCGCACCAGCCAAAACAAAACAGCTAAGCGTAGAAATATTAAACGTGTCTTTGCCATCGCCGCCCGTTCCTACAATATCAATTGCTTGTTTTGGTAAATCAATTTTCAAACATAAATCTAACAAAGCTCTGCGGTAACCTTTTAGCTCATCAAGCGTAATATTTCGCATGTTAAAAACGGTCAAAAAAGAAGCTAATTCGACTTGCGAATATTTTTCTTCCGAAATCTCAACCATAATTTGATAAGCTTCTTGCTCGGTTAAGGTATAATTTTCGAATAATAAATTTAATAACTTTTTCATTGTTTAAGCTTCTAACCAGTTTTTAATCATCTCGTCTCCAAGTGGTGTTAGGATTGATTCGGGATGAAATTGTACACCACGAACATCGTAAGTTTTATGACGCAAAGCCATAATTTCTCCTTTTGGACCAACGGCTGTAATTTCTAAATCTTCAGGAAAATTTTCTGTAGAAACTACCCAAGAATGATAACGACCAACTTCTAATTCTTTTGGTAAATTATTGAATAAAATATCGTTTTTAATTACAGTAATATCTGATTTTACACCATGAAAAACTTCTTGTGTATTTAATAATGTTCCACCAAAAACTTCTCCAATTGCTTGTTGACCTAAACAAACTCCAAAAATTGATTTTGTTGCAGCGTATTTTTCAATAATAGGTTTCAAAAGATTTGCTTCATCAGGAACTCCAGGACCAGGAGAAAGTAATATTTTATCGTATTGATCAACTTCTTCTAACGAGATTCCATCATTGCGAACAACCGTAATATCGTTTGCAAATTTCTTTACACTATGCACCAAATTATAGGTAAAAGAATCATAATTATCAATGACTAAAATTTTCATAGTTTATAGGTTTTGAGCTATTTCTATTGAACGACGAAGCGCTCCTAATTTGTGATTAACTTCTTGCAATTCGTTTTCTTCGACAGATTTTGAAACAACACCAGCACCAGCCTGAAAAAACAATGTATTTTGTTTACTAACAAAAGTTCGGATTGCGATGGCCATATTTATATCGCCATTAAAACCGATATAACCAATTCCGCCACCATAAACACCACGATTTTGATTTTCGTACGTATCTAATAATTGCATTGCTTTAAACTTTGGTGCGCCCGAAAGTGTACCAGCTGGAAAAGAATCTGCAAAAACTTTCATTGTATTTGTATTAGATTCTAAAGTTGCCGTAACCTTAGAAACCATGTGAATAACATGCGAAAAATATTGAATTTCTTTGTATTGACTAACCTTTACATCTGTCGAATTTCGGCTTAAATCATTTCTAGCCAAATCAACCAACATCACATGTTCTTCGTTTTCTTTTGGATCAGCAATCAATTTTTCCGTTAATTCTTTGTCTAAACTTGGACTTCCAGTTCTGCGAACTGTACCCGCAATTGGATGAATTTCGGCGTGATTATTATTGATGATAATTTGCGCTTCTGGCGAAGAACCAAATATTTTATAATTTCCGTAATCAAAGTAAAATAAATAAGGCGATGGATTTACCGAACGTAAAATGCGGTAAACATTGAATTCGTCACCCGAAAATTTTTGTTTGAATTGACGAGATGGAACAATTTGAAAAACATCGCCACGAAAACAAGACTGTTTACATTTTGAGATAATTTCTTTGAATTCGTCATCCGTTAAATTTGATTCGATTTCGCTTTCGACATTAAAAGGATATTCGACCAAAGATTTATTATGAACAACACTTTTTATTTCTGAAAACTTAGACGTTATTTCATCATTTTGAAATTCAATAAACTGAATTTCGTTGTGAAAATGATTAAAAACAACTATGTTTTGATAAAAAGAATAACAAAATTCTGGTAGTGTAGCTTCGTTTCCTTTTGCTGTAAATTTTACTGTTTCAAAATACGGAATCGCATCCCAAGCAATGTATCCAAATAAACCATTTACAGGTAAATCTTCAGCATCTTTTATATGAAATTGACTGCTGAATAATTTAAATTTTTCAGTCAAATCTTGCCCATTCAATGGATATTCTTTTACTTCTCCGTTGTCATAAGTTTCGGTTACAATTCCTTTCGAAACTTTGAATGTTGCAATAGGATTTAAGCAAACAAATGAGTTGGCATCTGTCTTAGAATGATAATCAGAACTCTCTAATAATAAGGCGTTCGGATAGATGTCGCGCAACTTTAGGTAAAGTAGAACAGGTGTTGTTAAATCCGCTAAAACGGTTTCTTTCTGTATGTTAAATGTTAAATTCATTTGATTATTTTTAGGTTTAGAGCAAAAAAAAAGGCTTGTCAGTTCCGACAAGCCTTTTCTACATATAATTACATAGAGGTCTCACGAACCAACGTTTTGCTGTTCGATAAACCACCACCAATTATTTGTGAATAATGTTTTCATTGTGACAAATGTATAAAGGATTTTGAACTATGCAAATTATTTTTTGCTAAATTTTTGTAATCATTTTAAAACTTAATTTTTTAGTTCATCTAACAATTAATATTTTTGATAGAAATAATAAAACACAAACAAAATGGAATATAAATATGAAAACTTACTTGTAGAAGTAGAAAATAAAATTGCGTTAGTTACTTTAAATCGTCCACAAGCATTAAATGCATTGAACAAAGGTTTGTTGGATGATCTTTCAATTTTTTTGACAGATGCTGATTATGATTCAGATATCCGTGTCGTTATTTTAACTGGTGCTGGCGAAAAAGCTTTTGTTGCTGGAGCAGATATCAAAGAATTTGCAAATTTTGATGGTAAAGAAGGGCAACAATTGGCAGCAAGTGGTCAAGAAAATGTATTCAATAAAATCGAAGATTTTCCGAAACCAATTATTGCAGCTGTTAATGGTTTTGCATTAGGAGGCGGATTAGAATTAGCAATGGCATCACATTTTCGTATCGCATCTAGCAATGCAAAATTAGGATTACCAGAAGTAACTTTAGGCTTAATACCAGGTTATGGAGGAACGCAACGTTTACCAAAATTAATAGGAAAAGGACGCGCAATGCAAGCAATAATGACGGCTGATATGTTTTCGGCAACTCGCGCTTTAGAAATTGGATTGGTAAACGAAGTTGTAGAACAAGCAGATTTAATTAATCGTGCAAAAGAAATTGCAACTAAAATTACCAACAATTCTTCTGTTGCAATAAAACATGCAATTAGAGCAATTAACGCTTCGGATAAAGAAACTGGTTTTGAGATTGAAATTGAAAGCTTTGGAAATTTATTTGAAGAACATGATTTTAAAGAAGGAACAACTGCCTTTGTAGAGAAAAGAAAACCAAATTTTAAATAATAATTAATCAAAAGCTTCAAGATTTCTTGGAGCTTTTTACTTCAAACAAACAATGAAAAATAGAATCTTCATTATCGTTTTGCTGATGAGCACATTCGTGTTTTCGCAAGAGTTGTATAATGTTATAGCGCCAGAAGGTTTAACGGTAAGAACAAGTCCTAATGGAAAAAGAATCGGTGTAATTCCGTACGGTTATCAAGTAAAAATTACAGAAAAAGGAGAAGCATTTTCGGTTTTAGATAATGGTAAAGCAAAAAGCGGTAATTGGGTAAAAATTGACCTTAATTCGACCAATTTAATTGTAGATAAAGGCATGGAAAATACTTTAGATTCTGCGAAACTTTATGCATTTAGTGGTTATTTAATTACCCAACAAAATTTTATTCATCAATTTGAAAGAGAGATTGCAAAACATTCAGTTTTAAAAGATTTTTATTTAGCAACAGCTTACAAATGCTTTGTAATAAAAGGTGATTTTTTTGGAGATGGAGTAGTAGATTATTTGTTTAGAATGATTGCTCCGAACGGAAAAACACGCTTATTGATTGTAAATAATTTAGCAAAAGGAAGTCAAGTTTATGGTTTAGGAAGTGAGAAAGATCCGTTCAAAATTACAAATTATGATTTTGGCGTTTTAACAGTTGTGCCAAAAGGAACGCCGCTTTGGTCAAACTCTTTGAATGGTGTAAAACGAAATTTAAATGGAATTTCCAAAAATGAAATCGTAACTTTAACGTACGATGCAATTTATGTGCATCAAGATAATAAAAAAGAAGGTGGTTATATTTATCGAAAAGATGGTAAATGGAATTGGTTAAATCAAAAATAAAATTATGCAAAATATAGAAGGTAAAGTCGCGTATATAACAGGCGGAACAAAAGGAATTGGTTTCGGAATTGCAAAAGCTTTGGTAGAAAATGGTGTTAAAGTTGCCATTTCTGGACGAAATTTAGCAGATGCCGAAAAAGCAAAACATCAATTGGGTAATCAACATGTTTTGGCTATTCAGTCGGATGTCCGAAATTATGAAGACGAAGTAAAAGCTGTGGATCAAATCATTGCATCTTTTGGTCGTTTAGATATCGTAATTGCAAATGCTGGTTTAGGAAAATTTGCGCCGATTGATGAATTGTCTTTAGAAGATTGGAATGCGATGATTGAAACAAACCTTAATGGTGTTTTTCATACGATGAAAGCAACGGTAGAAGCGCTTAAAGTTTCGAAAGGATATTATATTTCTATTGCTTCTTTGGCGGGTACAAATTTCTTTGCAAACGGAGCTGGTTACAATGCTTCAAAATTTGGAGTTGTAGGTTTTACGCAGGCTGCAATGTTAGATTTACGTAATTATGACATCAAATGTTCTACAATTATGCCAGGATCTGTAACTTCTCATTTTAACGAACATCAACCAAATGAAGAAGATGGATGGAAAATACAACCAACCGATATAGGACAAATGGTAGTTGATTTATTACGAATGAACCCGAATGTTTTACCAAGTAAAATTGAAGTTCGTCCAACGAAAACTAAATAATTTTAAGGCCTCATTTTGAGGTCTTTTTTCGTTTAAAAAAAGATTTTATTTTCCTACTTAGTTTACATAGATTAGTAGACGGAAAATAACACAATTTCTGAACACTATTTTTAAGAAGAAAAGATGAGTTTTAAATTAAAAGTAAACGCTTACCGACGCAAAATAATGCGTGGTTTAACGGGGAATATAGGAAAAGGTTCGTTGGATAATATCAAAGAAAACGAGACGATTTCTATAAAACGAGTACTTGTAAATCGACCAAATCAACGATTGGGTAATACTTTGTTAATGACTCCTTTGATTCAAGAAATCGTAAAAAATTATCCTAATGCAGAAATTGATTTATTTGTAAAAGGAAAAGTTTCGCCAATTGTTTTCGAGAATTATCCGCAAGTAAAACAAATTATAGAGCTTCCTAAAAAACCATTCAAAGAGTTGATTGCTTATTTAAATGTTTGGTTAAAAATTAGAAAACATAAATATGATTTAGTAATAAATGTAGACAAACAATCGTCATCTGGGCGACTTTCTACTTCTTTTGCTCAATCAAAATATAAACTTTTTGGGGATGAATTTTTATCTGATACAAACCAAGAAAATCAATTGCATCAAGCGCAGTATCCGGTTTATCAATTCAGAAAATTCTTAGAATTATTTGATAAAATAGAAAGGACAGAAGCTATTCCATCTTTAAATATTCAGCTTAGCGCAAAAGAAATAGAAGACGGAAAAAAATTATTGAATGAAATTGTAAAAGATCCAACCAAAAAAACGTTGGCATTTTTCACATTCGCAACAGGAACAAAATGTTACGATGTAGTATGGTGGGACGAATTTTATGCGATGTTTTATCCAAAATATGAAGAAGAATATAATTTAATAGAGATTTTACCGGTCGAAAATATTTCGATGTTATCGCATAAATTACCTGAGTTTTATAGCAAAGATGTTCGCGAAATTGCAGCCGTAATGTACAATTGCGAGTTGTTGATTGCCGCAGATTCTGGAATGATGCATTTAAGTTGTGCAGCGCCTGTTAAAACAATCGGATTGTTCAAATCTGAAGGTTTCTTAGAGCGCTACAAACCTTATGGTGAAGGAAATGCAGTGGTAATTGCGAAAGATGATAATCAAGCAGGAGTTTTTGCTAAAATGGAAGAATTGTTATAAAAATTGTTTCATTTAAAATCTTTTTTACTTTAAAATTTTAATTCAAAAAAAGCGTTATTCAATAAAAGTCATTTGCAGTTTCGTGTATTATTTTTTCTGAGTTTTATGTTTGCGAGTAATTTTTTACACGCACAAAATTTTGGGTGGAAAAATCCAAACCTTAGAAAAGATTCTGTACAGATTTCTGACACTGTAAAGCTTTCAAATAAAGGAATTTTACCCGAAAAATTCTCTGTTTTTGATTCGCTTGGAAATCTTATCTCCAGCGATTTTTATACCATTAATTACGAACGAAACGAAGTTTATTTTCAGCCAACTTTAGCCAAACAAATGGTGAAGATTAATTATTTTGTTAACCCAAAATTAGCTGAATCTGTTTACTATGCAAAAGACCCGAATTTAATTATAGAGGACGCTAAACCAATTGATATTTTTCATCAAATCGAGCCAAATTCTAAACAAGGCAAACAAGATGTTTTTGATGGATTGAACAGCAAAGGTTCTATGGTTCGTGGAATTCGATTTGGGAACAATCAAAGTGCGTCGGTTCAGTCTTCGTTAGACTTGGAATTGTCTGGAAAATTATCTGAAGATATTACTGTTAATGCGGCTATTGCGGATAATAATGTTCCAATAGAATCGGATGGTTATACACAAAATCTACAAGAATTTGATAAAGTTTATATCGAATTAGCGAACAAAAATTCTAAAATTAGAGCGGGACATATTGATATAAATACCTCGCAAGATCAAAATTATTTTAATCCATTTAATCAAAAAGTTACCGGCTTACAAATCGGAACTCGTTTGCAAGGCGAAAATTCGACGACGAATATTTTTGCTTCGGGAAGTATTACGCGAGGCGAATTTATGCGTGTTAATTTTGTTGGTCAAGACGGTAATCAAGGACCATACAGACTTTCTGGGAAGAATAATGAATTGTATGTAATCATTATTTCTGGAAGCGAAAAAGTATATATTGACGGCGTTTTGTTAGAGCGCGGCGAGCAAAATGATTATGTGATAAATTACAATACGGGAGAAATTTCGTTTACTTCAAATCGATTGATTACGGCGAATACGCGTATCAATGTCGAATATCTTTACAATAGTCGAAATTACTCGCAAATGCTTTTGTACGGCGGTGCTGAATATGAATCTGAACGATTAAAACTTTCGGGATATTTCTTTTCGCAAGGCGATTCAAAAAATAATTCGTTGGGAACAGATTTATCGGACGAAGAAAAGCAAATTTTAGCAAATGCAGGAAATGATCCTTCAAAAATGTACACTGTTTCGGCAGAGAAAACGGCATACGATTCGAACAAAATTTTATATAGAAAATTAAGTTTAAACGGTGCAGATATTTTTGAATATTCGATTGATCCAACTGAAGATTTATACCAAGTTTCTTTTACTTATTTAGGCGCTAATCAAGGAAATTATCGTCAAACAAATGCAAATCAAAACGGAAAAGTTTTTGAATATTTAGAACCAGTTGCAGGTGTTTTACAAGGAGATTATGAACCAATTAAGCAATTAATTTCTCCTAAAAAACTTCAGATTTATACATTAAATGGTCAATATCAGTTAAAAAATAAAGGAAATTTCGGTTTTAATATCGGTTTAAGTAATTATGATCAAAACTTATTTTCGTCGATTGATGATAAAAATAATTCGGGATTAGCGACGCGACTTTATGGTGAAAAATCGTTTGAATTTAAAGATTGGAAAATTACTCCTTTTGTTGAATGGAATTATATCAATAAAAATTATAAAAGTGCTGAGCGTTTACGTTCGGTAGAGTTTGCACGTGATTTTAATTTAGAAAATGAATTAAGCGGTGTCGATCAAAATTTTATAACAGCAAAAGTAAATTCGACTTGGAAAGAAAAATTGAATGCGCAATATAAATTTGATTATTTAGAGAATACAGGATTGTATAAAGGTTTGCGAAATCAGGTTGATATTTCGTTTAAAACACAAAAAGATGAGGTTGTTGCGCAGGCCAATATTTTGTCGACAGAAGCGTTAGATCGCAATACAAATTTTGCGCGCTATATGGTTGATACAAAACGTAAAATTGGTAAAAAGTTTTGGGTTGGCGCACGTTATTGGGGCGAAAATAATGCGATAGATGATGTGTTGTTAAATGATAAATCGAATTTGAGTTTTAAATGGAATGAAATTCAAGCAAAAGCAGGATTTGTAGATTCGTTAGGTAGAAAAATAGATTTGACGGTTTATCAGCGTCAAGATGATTCGATTCGATTAGGTAATTGGGAGAATATTCAGTTGAGTAAAGGATTTATTTTTAACTCGAATTTAATTCAAAAAGCCAATCATCAATTAAGTTTAAATTTTCATTATCATAAAGTAAATTATCAATTTACGAATGATAATGATGAAGATTTTATGACTGGAAATGTAAAATGGTACAAAGCATTTTTTAACCAAGGTTTGCAGTTAAATGTAGATTATGAGGTTGGTAGCGGCGTAGAACCACAGCGCGAATTTCAGTACGTGAAGGTTTCGGATGGAATGGGAATTTACAAATGGACGGATTATAATGGCGATGGAATTGAGCAAATTGATGAGTTTGAAGTGGCTGAATTTATTGACCAAGCAAATTATATTCGCGTTTATACCAATACAATTGAATATTTGAAAACGAATAAAAATCAATTCAATTTTACATTGCGTTTTCGTCCAAAAGAAGTTTTTAAAACTGAAAATGAATATTGGAATCGTTGGATGTTTCAACAGTCTATTGCTGCAACAAATTCGTTACGAAAAGAAGGTTTTACTTTAGAATGGAATCCTTTTACCAATTCTGCTCAAATTTTAGGAAAAACGAGAAGTATTCGTTCTTCTATTTTTTACAATCAAGGTGCGCAATATAAATGGTCTACAAATTTTATTTATAATCAACAACAGTCTCAAACATACGTTTATACGGGGTCAGAAAATCGTAATTCGGATAGTTATTTGTTGCAAACACGTTACAAGATTTTACCTGATTTAATCAGTAGTTTTGATGCGGAATATTTGGTAATTAATAGTGATTCGGAATTATTTTCTAGTCGTCGATATAAATTAAATAACATCAAATTTTCGCCTAAAATAACGTATCAAACAGAGAAATCTATTGTTGCTTCGTTGTTTTATAATTATCAGAATAAGAAAAATATTTCGGGAGAAGAAAAGTTAAATCAATCTGATTTAGGAACCGAAATTCAATGGAATAATTCGGATAAAATGAGCTTGTTAGGAAGTTTTAGTTTTATCAATAATAAATTTATTGGTAACCAAGAATCTGTTGTCGGAAATCAAATGATGGAAGGTTTACGTGCCGGAAATAACTTTGTTTGGCAATTGCAATTGCAGCGTCAAATTACATCATTTCTACAATTAAATATTTCGTATGATGGGCGTAAAACTGAAGAGAATAAACCAATACATACGGGGAGCGTACAAGTGCAAGCGAGGTTTTAAGAAATAAAAAAGACGTTCTAAAGAACGCCTTTTTTTGATTATTTTATTTTTTCTTCTAGAAACAATGGTTGTCCTTTTTCATCTATACCTATTATTGTAATAGAGTAATTCTTAGGATTATCGTTGTTGTAATATTCAATTTCTGTTTCATTATTTTGACCTATTTCCATATTTGTATTCCAATACAATACAGTTCTTATATCGTTTGGAATACCGTTATAAAGAGTTTCGTAATCATCATTACTAAAATAAGGAAGCATTTTGTTGTAACCACCAATTTGTATTAAATTGTTTGGTAACATATTATTGTCTAATGTGCTTGGAGCAGTATCTTTTCCTCGTTTTGTATATATCGCAATTGCATCGCCAAGTAATCCAGAACCTTTAAAAACCTTTACCATTGCAATATCACGAACATTAATTGTATTGATAACATCTGCCGAAATTTTCATTTCATTGTAATAAATATTTACTGCAGAATTTCTTATCATAGGTATACTTTCTCCAGATTGTCCTTTTGTTACGGTAAGTCCAGCAACTTTTCCAGCTAAAAAATCTATAATATTGGTGTAACCTTGTACATCTTTGTTATCGTTTACAAAATCAATCACAGTTTCGTTGATACTTTTAAACATTCCTCGACTTAATTCATCGTTCAGTTTTTGTGTTTTTGACTTTTTATCTGCAACAACTACAACTTCTTTTAAACGTATACTTTTATCATTAATGAATTTCTTAATCTCATTATATTTAGCTTGTTTTTTAACATCATTTACAACCGTTTGGTCTTTACTTTCTTCTAAATTATATTTTGTTGGTGGTAAATCTGCAGAAAAACTTGATATTTTATACAACGGAACCACAGATAATACTAAGTTTTTTGAATTTGATGCTTTCGGATTTTCCGAATTCATAAAATAATTAATCGCCATTGGACCATAATAAAATAGATTTGTTAATTCAAAACTACCTTCATAATCTGTTTGTACAACCGTAAAATCTTTGTCATTATCTTGTGTTTTGTACATCAAACTAATTGTCGAATTTCTTAATTCTTCGCCATTTTCAAAAGCTTTAAACTTGTAAGATAAAAATAAATCTGTTGGTTTTGTATTATCTATTGATTGTGTATCTGCCAATTCTTTCCAATCAAATCTTTCCCATTTTTCTGAAATTAATAATGCATCTAAAGCTTCTAAATTGCTATTTTCTCTAAAATATTGTGCTGGATTAGAAATTTTAGATTTAAAATCTCTTGTTAACCATATAGAAGATAATAAATTGTCAACATCTGTATTTTTAGACTCTCTAATAACCGATGTTAAGGCAATTTGATCGCTATTATTTATTTTTATTGTATTTATTTCCCGTGGATTATTGTTTGTTTCAAAAGTAATTTGTGGTTTTGTACTTAATTTATCTTGATTAATAAAAAGTAAACGAGAAGCAATTTCTTGGTCGTTTTCATTAAAAATAGTAATGTTCAAAACGCCATTATGTTTCTCTAAAATTTCTTTAGGAATGATCGTAGAAACTGTTGCAATTTCTTTTACAATTTTAGAATCAAAAATTAACCGATTATTAATTGTTCCAATAATTTTATGATTCAATAATTGATGTTCTAAATCAATACTTTTTAATTGTATAGCAATATCATTTTCATTTTTCGCAATTTTAAGTAAAACTCCATTTTGTTTAACTTCTGGTAAATCTATCGTTTGTTGATTTCCTTTTTCATCACTTATTTTAGCTTGATAAATTTTTCCAACTTCGCCTCTCAAAGAAAAAGTTGCTACATTTTCATCTAAATTCGTAAAAGATGCAAGTTTGTTGGTTGGATCGTTTTTTTCTACAATAAATCCTTCCCATTTTTTAGGTAAATCAGCATAAGAATTTAAGCGAACAGCAAATTTTGTCGTTTGATTTACAATAAAATTTCCACCTTCAGGATTAACAGTTGCATTCCATTTTAAAGTATTATTTGGAACTAATTTTAACTTAGAAATTGGATTATATATTTTGATTTGATCGATGTGTTGTAGTTCTTGAGAGAAAAAATTCATTGCAGTAGTATATGCTCGCACATAATAAATTCCTTCTTCTACTTCTTTTCTCATGGTTAAAGTTCCATCACTTTGTCCATCAACAATAGGAACCAATTTTCTATCTAACAAAGCCTTGTTTTTGTCATATAATTCTACAAATAAATTGGTGGAAATTCGTGTAGGTTTATAGCCATCAAACGTGTAAGCCTTAAACCAAATGTTATCGCCAGCAATATAATCGTCTTTGTCAAATAATAAATAAACTTTTTCTTGTGTGTAATTTGCTTCTAAATTATTGACTGCTGTATCTAGTTTTGATTGTGCAAAATTTGTGATTGTACAAAGAAAGAGTACAACCAAATAAAAATATTTCATGTGAGTTTTTTGTTAATTGAAATTCAGTTTAATCTGAATTCTTAAAAATATTATTAACTTGAATGATAAAAAAATAAACCTTTGTTAAATTTCTTGCCTTTTTAAAGCAAAAAAATCCAAAATCCTTTGATAATGACCTCCAAATGTTAATTATTCTTAAATAATATAAATATTCTCGAATAAAAAAACCACTTCGTTACGAAGTGGTTTTTTATTTATGATAAATTGTGTTCAGAATTAGATTCCGTCAACAATTGTATTTAATGTTGCAGATGGACGCATAGCTGCTGTTGTTTTAACAAAATCAGCTTTGTAGTAACCTCCAATATCTTGTGGTTTACCTTGCGCACCAATTAATTCTTCGTTAATTGTTGCTTCATTTTCTTGCATTGCTTTTGCAACTGGAGCAAACTTAGTTGCTAAATCAGCATCTTTTGTTTGATTTGCTAAAGCTTCTGCCCAATACATCGCTAAGTAGAAATGAGAACCGCGGTTATCGATAGTTCCTAATTTACGACCTGGAGATTTATCAGTTGCTAAGAATTTTGCGTTAGCTTCATCTAAAGCATCTGCTAAAATTTGCGCTTTTGTATTGTTTTGTGTTTGTGCTAAATGCTCTAAAGAAGCTTGTAAAGCTAAAAATTCTCCTAAAGAATCCCAACGTAAATAACCTTCTTCTACAAATTGTTCGATGTGTTTTGGAGCAGATCCACCAGCACCTGTTTCAAACAATCCACCACCATTCATTAATGGAACGATTGATAACATTTTAGCAGAAGTTCCTAATTCTAAAATTGGAAATAAATCTGTTAAATAATCACGTAATACGTTTCCAGAAACCGAAATAGTATCTTTTCCTTCTCTTGCACGTTTCAATGTTTCTTTCATTGCATCTTTAACGTCCATGATACGGATATCTAAACCAGTTGTATCAAAATCTTGTAAATATTTTTCTACTTTTTTGATGATTTGTTGATCGTGCGCTCTTCCTTTATCTAACCAGAAAATTGCAGGCGTATCAGATAATCTTGCTCTGTTTACTGCTAATTTAACCCAGTCTTGAATAGGTGCATCTTTTGTTTGAGACATTCTGAAAATGTCATTTTCTTCAACTTTTTGCTCTAATAAAACAGTTCCGTTAACGTCTTCAACTTTAATCGTTCCGTTTGTAGGCGCTTGAAAAGTTTTGTCGTGAGAACCATATTCTTCTGCTTTTTGAGCCATTAATCCAACGTTAGGAACAGAACCCATTGTTGTAGGATCTAATGCACCATTTGCTTTCATATCGTCTACAACAGCTTCGTAGAAACCTGCGTAAGAACGGTCTGGAATAATTGCTACTGTATCTTCTTCAGCACCATCTTTGTTCCACATTTTACCTCCATTTCTAACCAAAGCAGCCATAGAAGCATCAACGATAATGTCAGAAGGAACGTGGAAATTCGTGATTCCTTTATCAGAATTTACCATCGCAATTCTTGGTCCGTTCGCAATTGCAGCGTCAATATCAGCTTTGATATCCGCTTCTTGTGCTTGACCTTTGATTTTTTCGAATAAATCTGCTAAACCATTGTTTGGATTAACATCTAAAGATTTGAATAAATCTGCATATTTTGTGAAAACATCTTTAAAGAAAGTTTCTACAATTGCACCAAAAATAACAGGATCAGAAACCTTCATCATTGTTGCTTTTAAGTGAGCAGACAATAATACGTTTTTGTCTTTTGCTTCTTGAATTGCTTCTTCAACAAAAGCTCTCAAAGCATTTAAATTCATTACCGAAGTATCGATGATTTCACCAGATTTTAAAGAAGCAGCTTCTTTTAAAACTTTAGAAGAACCATCTGTTCCGTAAAATGAAATTTTATATTCAGTTGCGTTGTCAATTGTAGTCGAATTCTCTGTTCCGTAGAAATCTCCGTTGTTCATGTACACAACTTCTGTTTTACTATCTGCAGCCCAAGTTCCCATTTTGTGAGGATTAGCTTTTGCATAGTTTTTAACAGCTTTTGGCGCACGACGATCCGAATTACCTTCACGTAAAACAGGGTTTACAGCACTTCCTAAAACTTTAGAATATCTTGTTTTGATTGCTTTTTCTTCGTCATTTTTAGGTTCTGCAGGATAATTTGGTACTGCAAATCCTTTTGCTTGTAATTCTGCAATAGCCTCGTCTAATTGAGGAGCAGAAGCAGAAATATTTGGAAGTTTGATGATATTTGCTTCCGGAGTAGTAGCCAAAGCACCCAATTCTGCAAGCGCATCAGGAATTCTTTGATCTTCTTTTAAAAACTCAGGGAAATTAGCTAAAATACGTCCAGCTAAAGAAATATCTGGAACTTCAATTGTTATATCAGCTGTTTTCGTGAATCCTTGTACGATTGGCAAAAATGAATGTGTTGCCAACATCGGAGCTTCATCCGTAAGTGTGTAATGAATTTTTGACATTATATTAAATTTTTTGTGACCATCAATTAATGGTCAATTAAAATACATCTTTTCAATTTTGAATGCAGAATTTGCAAACGATGCAAATATACAAATTTTAACAGATTTAAACCTACCATAAGTCAATCATTTACACGAAATTTAGTATATTTTTAGCATCTAAAATTTCAACCATTCAAGTTGATAATTTATTGGATTAAAATTGTTCAAGTTGATAAGTTTTTGACCGAATAATTCTCAACTTAACTGATAAATTGGATTATTTAAATTTTACTTTTTTAGATTATTATTCAATTTTCCTATTTTTATAAACTTAATATCTTCCTTAATTTCGCAAAAAACTAATTCCTTTTGATGGATAATTTAACAACAATCGCTTTTTATAACGTCGAAAATTTTTACTCAAAAAAAATGGAAGACCAATCTTTTTTACCCGGAAATTATTCTAAATGGAAAGACAGTCGCTACGATACAAAAGTGGATAAAATAGCCTTTACAATTGCCAAAATTGGAAGATTAGAAACAAACGAATTGCCATCAATAGTTGGTTTATGCGAAGTAGAAAACAACGATGTTTTAGAAGATTTAATTAATAATAATCATTTAGTAAATGGCGATTATGACACTGTTTTACATGAATCTTTAGATGAAAGAAAAATAAATGTTGGATTAATTTACCGTAAAAATCAGTTTGAATTAATCGAAAGTCAACCAATCCGAATGGTTTTTAAAGATCAATTTGATGTAAAATCTTACACACGAGATATTTTGTATGTAAAAGGCAAATTTTTTGACGAAATGATTCATTTATTTGTTGTTCATCTTCCGTCTAAAATTGATAAAGAAATCAATCAATTAAAGCGTCAACATATTTTTAAAACTATTAGAAAGAGGATTGATTCGCTTTTAACCGAAAATTATTCGGAAAAAATCATTGTTATGGGAGATTTTAACGATTCGCCAACAAATGATGATTTGCGCGAAGAATTAAACACGCTGTCAAAACAAGAAGAGATAAACGGAAAAGAGTTATATAATCCAATGGTCGGTCTACAGTCTTATAAGCGAGGTTCTATGATTTTTAAAAATCAATGGATGTTGTTTGATCAACAACTTTTTTCGTCTGGTTTTCTAAAAAATGATTCAAAATTAAAATATGTAAAAACGGATATTTTTGACGCAGAATTTTTAAGGAATAGTGGCGGGAAATCAACAGGTTTGCCTTTCAGAACCTTTGTTGGAGGAAAATATTTCGGTGGATATAGCGATCATTTTCCCGTCTATACCATTTTAAAGTATTAAATTTGTAGCGGTTTAATTTTAGGAAAAGGTGAGAATCCACGAGAATGGTCAAGTAGAAATTGATGGAATCGATAAGTTGATTCTGAATGCTTTTATGGACAATGCTAATATTCCGGTCTCTCAATTGGCAAAAGAATTGGGAATTTCGAATACAGCGGTTCATCAACGCATCAAAAAACTTGAAACTTCAGGAATTATTAGTGCTACAAAAGTTATCATAAATCCCGCTGTTTTAGGCTATTCTACCATGTCTTTTGTGGGAGTGTTTATGGATAAACCTTCTTCGTACAAATTAGTGATTAATGCTCTGGAACAAATTCCGGAAGTAGTTGAAGCACACTTTACAACAGGTAATTACGGTATTTTCTTAAAAATATTGAGTCGTGATAATCTCCATTTAATGAATGTTTTGAATAAAAAACTTCAGCAAATTGACGGTGTTACACGAACAGAAACAATTATCTCGTTAGAGCAACCGATAGATAGACAAATAAAACTTTAATATACAAAGATGAGTATTAATCAATATTTAGACTCGACGTATCTTAAAACGCCTGCTCAAGCGGGTATTTCGAACTCGGATACATTAGATATGGTGCATAAGTTAACACAAGAAGCCATAGATAATGAGATATATGCAGTGATGATTCGACCAGATTATGTAAGATCTGTGCGTGCATTATTGGAAGAAAGAAAATCGAATGTTGTTTTGGGAACTGTTATAGGTTTTCATGAGGGCACAAACGATTTGAATGAAAAATTGAGAGAAGCGCAAAGAGCGATTGCAGATGGTGCAGAAGAATTGGATTTCGTAATTAATTACGAAGCATTCAAAAAAGGAGAAATTGAGAAAGTTAAAGAAGAAGTAGAAACAGTAACTTCTATCGTTTTACGCGAAGCAAAAGTGGTAAAATGGATCATAGAAACTGCTGCTTTAACAGACAATCAAATTGTAGAATTAACACAATTAATTCGCGATATTGTAATCAATAAACTTGGTGAAGAATATGCACCAAGAGTTTTTGTAAAATCATCTACAGGTTTTTACAGAACACCAAACGATGAGCCAAATGGCGCAAACGAACATGTAATTAAATTGATGTTAGCAAACGCAGGACCTTTACCTGTAAAAGCATCTGGTGGTGTAAGAACCGCAGAAGAAGCAGAAAAAATGATTGCATTAGGTGTAAAACGTATCGGTACTTCTTCGGCTTTAGCAATTGTAAAAGGAGAAAAAGCAACCGGAGATTATTAAAAACTTCTATTTTTTTAAGATAATAAAGCCTCAGATTTCTGAGGCTTTTTTTATTCATTATAAATTATGAAAAAAGTGAATTAAAATATTTTTCAAATTCATTTGTTTATTATGTTTGCATCCCGTTTTTGTTAACTTGATTTATATCAAGTGTTTTGAATAAAAAATTTAATAATTTTACATATTGAATTGTACAAGAGTTTAGATAATTATGATATTTAATGACGGTGATGTTTATGAAAGAATGAATATAGATGCAGGTTTAGCTGTTTTTGAGCTAGGAAATTATTTTGAGAATGAAGAATGGTTACGTCACTTTTCTAAAAATGATAATTATGGTATTATTTGGTCTGGTACCAAAAAAATGAATCATATTATTAATGGAAAAGAGATTTTAATCCCAAAAAATAATTTTCTTTTTGTTGCGCCAAACGTAAAACAACAATTTATAAAACAGACAAGTAAGTCTGATGCATATTATATTGTCTTTAAACATGAGTTTTATTCAAAATCTATAGCAGAAAATTTGAAACTAGAAAATAGTATACTCTTTTCTACAGATCAAATCAATGTTGTAGAAAACAATATTTGTTCTGCACCAATTTTTGAATCTAATTATATCAAATACTTTTTTAGAAATTTTGACACAGATTTAGATGCCAAATTAGCTCATAATTTGTTAGAGCGCATTATTTTAGATGGTCAAATGCAAACATTTGATTCAAATCAACAACTTATTAATGATGATTATGATGTAGAAATTGCAACAAAATTTAAAAAACTGTTGCAACAAAATGTCAACGATTATAAACAAGTTTCCTTTTATATTGACCGCCTTTTTGTAACGAAAAGAAGATTAGATAAGGCTACTTTGATTATTTTTAAAAAATCTGCAAAAGAAATGATTATTGATGAATTGATGAAGAATGCGAAGATAATGTTGGCAAATTCTAAAATGTCTATAAAAGATATCGCATTGGAACTCAATTTCCTCCAAGAGACCAATTTTACGGCCTTTTTCAAGAAAAATACGGGACTTTCTCCGTCGAAATTCAGACAAAACACTCCGAATTAGTTAGTTAGATTTGTCTCTTTTCATCATTTTTATGTACTTTTTAATCATACAAGACGAAAAAGTCGCTATAAATTTGCACTCGCATTTGGGACATAATGCAACTCTAAAGATAACTACTACCTGATTATTTAACAAATTATTTTACAAAAAATTTTAACAATTTATAGAATTATGAAAAAATCTGCATTTATTTTATCAATTATCATTTGTGCTTTATTCTCAGGTGTAGCAATGGCTCAAACAACAGCTCAAGCAACTTTAAATGTAAAACTTTACCCAATTCAAACGATTCTTATCGGTGGAGATAATACGGTAAATTTAGAATATAAGACAAAAGACGATTATTTAAACGGAGTTACAAGTAAAATGAATGACCATTTGGTTGTTTATAGTACGGGAGGTTTTGCAGTTAATGTGAAGTCTGAAAACGAAGATTTAATCTATACTAAAGATGCCTTAACAAGTAAAATTGCTGCAAATACAATTAACTTACAAGCAACTTTAGGAACTGGAAATCAACTTAATTCATCTACAATGAGTAATGTTGTTTTAGCAAATGCAAACAAAAACCTTATTTCTAGTAATGTTGGAGGAACGTAATTAAAATTTAACGTTGCTTATAACGGTAAAGGAAATAACGATTATGTAAACAAATACTACAACGTAGAAACGCCAAACGTATACACAACTACAGTTACGTATACGATTGAAGCACAATAATATATAAAAACAGAAGTAGTGTTGTAAAACGCTACTTCTCTTTTACTTATGAAGATTCTTCGGTATTTAACACTATTAATTTCTTTTTTGACATTAATATGTGCAAATAAAACAAATGCTCAATCAGGTATTTCAGTCAGTCCGCCAAGGACTTATTTTAGTTTAAACCCTGGTGAAAGCGAACGAAAAAAGATTCTTGTAACCAATGTGAGTGATGTAAATACATTGGAACTTGCCGTTTCTTTTAACGATTGGAAATATGATGATTATGGAACAAATGTAGTTTCAGAACCAAATACTTTACCAACGAGTAGCGCAAACTGGATCACAGTTTTACCAGGAAATACATTAACACTTCTACCCAAAGAATCTAAAGAAATTGAGATTCTAATGCAAGTTCCCGAAAAAATAAATCAAGAAGCTGTACACACTGCAATGATGTATATTACGCAAACTAATCCAATAAATGGAGCAAATAAAAGTGGCGAAAATATAAAAATATCAATCAGAACGGGTGTTAAGATTTATCAACGATTTAATACTGGTCGAGAACAAAACATCGAATTCACTAATTTTGAATTTAATAAAGCTGAGAATGAATTGGTTTTAAAAATTGAAAATGAAGGAAATGTTTGGGGCGAAGGAACAATAAAAAACGAAATCATTAACCAAGAAAACGGGAAGCAAATTATTTTGCAAGATGTTGTTTTTTATAGTTTACCAAACGACAAGCGAATTGTTTATATACCTTTGCCAAAAGACTTGGAGAAAGGAAGCTATATTGCAACGTCTACTTTAAGTTTGGGTGATAATGATAATATTAAAATTGCTGAATTGAGTTTTTCGAATGATAAATAAAATTTACAAACAATATATTTTGATGACAATATTTTTATTGTCATCTCTTTTTGTATCTGCACAATTCACAATCAATGCGCATAATTCTGGTTGGATTCAGGTAAACGGGAGCAGCGGTGTTACAGTAAAAAATATTGCTGTTTTACAATTGCAAATGAATGGTGCTTTAAACCATAAAAACTGGTCAATAGTTGGGCGAGTTGTTTCGCCAATTGTAAATACTCAGAAAAAAGAATTTCCACCCGAAAAGTTAAAACTTAAGTTTAGTAACTATACAACCGAGCAATATTATGCCGAAAATTACCCAACATTAGCACAAATTGGTGTTAATCAAAGTAGTATTCCGATGAGTTTTTCACCTGTTTATTTTATTCGTAATTCACCTTTAACTATTAATACGCCAAGCGGTCGTTATGGTAGTATTCGTCTTAGTTACGATATTATTATTGATGCAGGAACGTATCTAAATGCATTAAAATCTTGGAATAATTATACCATTCAATTAGAATTTTCTATTCTTAATGAATTTGGAAATATAATTAGTACAAGCCCTTTTTCTGTTGAAATGCAAATTAGTCCAAACGGTAATTTTGATCCTGTGTCGTCAGTTTCAATAGTAATCGATGGTTCTGCTGCAAACGGTGAATTGGTTTTTAATAAAATGCAAGATTATGTAAACGGCGTAAAAAAAGAATATCAAAATGGATTAAGTGTTTCTTCGGATACACCTTATGACATTCAAGTTTCTTCGATGAATCAATTTTTACAATCTTCATCAGCCGATAATTTGCAATTAAATTCGGTAAAAGTTCAATTAAAAGATACGGAAACCAATAAGTTGTCAAACGAAGTAAGTTTATCTAATTACAACCAATCACTTATTTCGAGTCCATCCAAAACAAGTTCAAAAAAATACACAATTATCTATTCTACTACACCATCAGATAGTAAAATTTTGAACAGCAAACCAGGTAATTATTCAACATCATTACTGTACACAATTACACCATTGTAACCATAAATGCACTCTTTTTTATTCCATTTTAAAAGCTATTTCTTTACACTGCTTATCTTTTTATGCGGGCTAAATTTATATGCTCAAAATTCTAGAAATGGATTGGTATTTACGACAACAAAAGATATCGAGATAAAAGATGACAATGTATTTACGGTTATCATGCAATTCGAAAATACCACAAATGATACAATTGATGCGCGGCTTAAACTAAAACTTCCAGCTTCAATCCGTTCACTTAGTCAAGACGATTTAAAGATTAAAATCAATCCATCCAAAAAAGCATTTATTCCACTAAAATTTGTGGTGAATAAAGCGCAAACGGCTGGTTTAGTTACATTAGATTTTAATATTATTGATTTTAAAACGCAGCAAGAAATCACAAATTCTACAACCAAAGTTTCGATTTCTTCTAAAAAAAGCATCAAAATTTTCCCGAATCAAACCAATATTTTTTATAGACAAGAAGGCGATTCGATTCATTATGAATTGAAAGTAATGAATATGGGAAATCAGCCCGAAAAAATCTTAATTACAAATGTTTTTCCAGATTTTAAAGGAAATTTTACTTCCGAAAGTAAGCGTATAAATATTGATGCATTTGAAGAAAAAAATATTCGTTTCTCTAAATATGTAGACCGCGATATGATGAAAATTGAAATGTATCAAGCCAATGTTTCTGCTTATTTTGAGAATGGAGATTTTGCTGGAAACGTTTTTTTTATGATTCAGAATGCAAGTTCTAACCGTGTTTTTGTCGATCCAAAAAACTTAAATCAAGCGTGGAGCAATCAATCTACAAATTATGTTCGGATGACGACGCGTGATATTGGAACTCGAAATACGAATTTTAATTTGATGGCGCATCAAGAATTTTCTGTCGGATTGAATGAGTTTTCCTATAATTTGAATGGAACAAGTTGGCAACACGATCAAGATATGATTTTGTCGGATTCTTGGGTAAAATATCAGCGCAATAACAAAGGTGTTGTTTTGGGAACAATTAGCAACAACGATTTTGATATTCCGATTAATGGACGCGGAATAATGTTGTTTAATAATTATGATAAAAACGACAACCGAATTGTAGTTGGTACGGCCGAAAAAAATTATAATTTATTAGATGATTTAGATAAAAATCGATTCAAAAATAGTCATACAACTTTTGCAAATACTCGATTTTTAATCAATGGCGATAATGAGCTTGAAACAACTGCATTGTTTGATAAAAATTATTCAACAACCAATTTTATTTTAACCAACGGTTACAAATGGTCGACACCAAATAAATGGAATCATGCATTAAAATTTGGATACGGTTTTTCTAAATTTAAGGAAACAAATGATATCGAAAATTCGTTGTCTATAGCTGCAAATATATCGGGAAGTATCGGGAAATATGATTTATATAGTTCCAATTATTTTAGTTCTGGTTATTATCCTGGGACTAGAAAAGGCGCTTTATATCTTAATCAACGTATACAACGTGCATTTAAAAAAACATCGTTATGGACGTCTTTTACCTTGACAAATAATAATCCGAAAGCAATAGATCCTTATTTAATTAATTATACAAACGCAAACGAATCGAAGGCTTTGCGTGTAGAAACTGGAATATCATTTAAAGTTGCAAATCAATTTAATGTTTCAATTTCGCCAAAGTTGAATATAGAAAAATCGACAATTTTAGATATAGAAACATTTACATATAATCCAATTCATTTCAAATCTGGTTATTTAAATGGTTCATTTTCGTGGTTATCAAATTCTCGCAGCCATCAATTGGTTTTTAATGCGCTTGGAGGATTTTCTGAACTAGAAGAACAAAATAAATTGGAGCCGATTGCTTATGGTCAATTAACCTGGAATTTTAAAAATTTTCAACTTAATTCATCTTATCAACGCGGAAGTATTATGATTGCCGAAATTTATTCGACAAATAATTTAGAGCATCAATTAGAACGATTTAATGCTTCGGCTAGTTTTAGACAAAGTTTTTTCCGTCAAAAATTAAATACGTCATTAAGTGGTTATTATAGTTCTGATAAAAATTTTGGAAATACCTACACTTTTGGCGCAACGGTAGAATATCAACCAATTGATAATTTAACGGTTAACGCGCAATTAAATCACAGTACATATAATGCGCGAATGATGTATACAAAACAGTCTTATTTGCAAGTTGGGGTACAGTATAATTTGCCTGCGAAACGTGCAGTTACAGGAGTTAAAGACGGAACATTAGATTTGTTTGTCTATTATGATTACAATGCAAATGGTGTTTTTGACGATGGCGATAAAGTGGCTGATAATCGTACCGTAAAAATTAATGATACCAATTTTATTACAGATTTAGAAGGAAATGTAAAATACAGAAAAGTGCCTTATGGCGACTATTTGATTACATTGCCTGGACAAAAATGGTTTGCGCAAGATTATCAAGTTAATATCAATACAAAAAACACGAAAATTTCAATTCCAATGCAACTTACAGGAATTGTTCGTGGAAAAATTGAGTACGAATTAACGTCGAAATTAGAATATCAAGTCACATCAAATTTATTTGGTTTTACCTTAATTTTCACCAATGATAATGGACAAACATTTACGGTTAAAACAAATGATAGAGGAGAATATACAGCCTTTTTGCCAGTAGGAAATTATACATTTTATATCCTTGAAAAAAGTATGCCCGAGCATGTTTTTGCTAAAAAATATTTGAATAAAGTGACCGTTTTGCAAGAGCAAAATATAGATTACGAACCACTAGTTCTGAAAATAAAAGAACGAAAAGTGAATATAAAACGTTTTGGGAATTAATTGTAAAAATTGATTTATTTTGCAATAGATTTTAACCCAATTTATGCCACTAACTTTTTGTCATCCAGCAATTATTTTACCTTTAAAAAAACTTAAACCAAACTGGTTTTCTATGACTGGTTTGATTGTAGGTTCGATGTCGCCAGATTTAGAATATTTTTCTCGAATGAAAATTGAAGCAACTCACAGTCATTTATTTTGGGGTGTTTTGTATTTTGATTTACCAATTGCGCTGATTTATTGTTTTATATTTCATCTTTTTATTCGCAATATTTTAATACAACATTTGCCAAATTATTTTAAAAAAAGATTTGTTTCTTTTTTAGATTTTGATTGGATAAATTATTTCAAATCGCATTGGTTCATTGTTATTTTGTCTATACTAATTGGAGGTTATTCACATTTATTTTGGGATGCTTTTACGCACGATACGGGATTTTTTGTACAACTAATTCCATCTTTAAATCAAATTTGGTTTACTTGGCCAATCGAAATAAAAGGTTATAAATTTCTTCAACATTTTAGTTCATTAATTGGTGGATTATTTATATTAGTTTGGATAAATTATCTTCCGAAAGAAAATATTTTACCTTCAGAATTTGATATTGCTTTTTGGATAAAAATAGTTGCATTAACATTATTTATTTCAATCTTTCGATTTTTATTTTTTCCAATAGACATTGTTTTAGGAAATATAATTGTGGTAATTGGAATGAGTGGTTTTATTAGTTTGATGATTTTCGGAATGATAGAAAAAGTGAGAAAATAAATTGAATAAAAAATGTCATTCCAAGAAAATAATTTCTTTAGAATGACATTGTATTTTAAGTTTTTAATTTTCCTAAAAACTAACTTTATCTTTTATATAATTTCCGTTTTGACAGAATTGTTTCAATTCATTTTCAATGAAAACCTCAATCTCTTTTGCATCTTGTTCTGGATATAATAAATGGACATTTGCACCAGCATCTAACGTAAAATAAAGATGTTTTCCCGTTTCACGACGAAATTCCCATAGTTTTTCCAAAGCTGCAACGGTGTTCGGTTTCATCAAAATAAATGCAGGATTAGACATCATCATCATCGCGTGTAACGTCAATGCTTCATGCTCTACCAATTCTCCAAACGCTTTTATGTCGCCACTTTTTAAAATAGGAAGCAATGTTTTTAGATTATCATTGGCTTCTACAAATCGTCTTTCTGCATAAGGATGACCATTCATCAAATTGTGACCAACGGTTGATGAAACAGATTTTTGACCTTCGTGAATCAATAAAATTGTATCATGAAAAGTTTTGAAAATATCATCAATTTCTGCATCAGGATATTTTGTTCCATATAAATCTGAACTTCCCGAAATAAAATCATTTTCGCCCCATTCTACCAAACCTTTATAAACCGAACGACAAGCACTTCCTGAGCCTAAACGGGCTAAAAAAGAAGCCTTTTTTAAGGCATTTTCTTCTGATAAATTTGCGCCTAATAAATTCTCGATTTGTACTAAACACAAAGCCATCGCGCTCATTCCAGATGCAGAAGATGCAATTCCAGAGCTGTGCGGAAAAGAATTATGTGTATGAACTTCGAATTTGAAATGATTTAAGAATGGAATATAAGCTGTAATTCGTTCAAAAAAAGTAATGATTTTTGGTGCAAAACTTTCTTTAAATTCGCCTTCTAAATAAACTTCAACTTCAAAGTTTTCTGTTGTTTTTGGCGAAAATTTCAACTCAGTTTCCGTAAAACTATTGGTCAATGTATAACTAATAGAACTATTTGTCGGAATTTGATTTTTCTTTTTTCCCCAATATTTTACCAAAGCAATATTTGAAGGACTTTTTGCTGAAACGCTACCCGAATTTAATTCGAAAGTGCTGTCCGAAAGTGTTGAAATGAATTGTTGTTCCATAAAACAAAAGTAAACTATTTTGTAGAAATCTGTTTTTGATAATGTGAATAATGATAATCAATCGCATCATTTATCGATATAAAATCATAATCCAGTAGATTTTTGATTTTAGAATTATCATATTCGACAAAAGATGTTAACGAATAATAATTGGCTTTGCTCATATATTGTCCGCCAAAAATTCGGTTAATAATTGATAAGCCTTTGATTAATTTTAAGCTAGAGTTAGAAATAGATTTTAGTTTGATATTATTTTTTACTGCAACCAAATTCAAAACGTCTTTGTATGATTTATTTTCGGCAACTAAAATAAATTTTTGATTGTATGTTTTTTGCTCAACCAACGTCAATAAAATAGTAATAACATCGCGAATATCAATAAAACCAGTTCCACCAGATGGCGAATATTTATTGATAAAAGAATCTTGATAAAATAAACGTTCGCTTTCTCGTTTTCCGTCCAACGAACCGATAATTACACCAGGATTAATTATGATAATTTTGATGCCTTCTTGCGAAGCACGCCAAACATCCATCTCTGCTCTAAATTTAGAAATTGCATAAGACGAATGCGTTAAACTATTATTCCAACCCGAGCGTTCATCAATTTTTTTGGTTGCAGGATTTATATCATCCATAGAAGCAATAGACCCAATAAAGAAAAATTCTTTTACTTGACTATCAATCGTTTCATTTACCAAAGCCTCTGTACCATTGATATTGGTTTGCAGAATTTGCTCTTGCTGGCGTTCATCAAACGATACAAATGCAGCTGTGTGATAAATTGTTTCTATACCTTTTAATAATTCGGGAAGTTCTGTTACATCTAACAAATCGCCGTCAATCCAATGAATAAATTGATAAAATTGTGAAGCATTTTTCTGAGTAAAAAAATCTTCGACAGCTTTTGTATTCGATGTTTTTCGTTTCAAAGCACGAATAGGTTGCTGCTTTTTAGCTAACTCAACTAATAAATGACACCCAACTAAACCTGTTCCTCCTGTAACGAAAATCATACTGAATTAAATATATTTCTTTTTCTTGAACCAAAAGTAGATAAAAATAACAATTATTAGCATGATAAGTAAACAAATTGGATAACCTAATTTGTGATTTAACTCGGGCATGTAATCGAAATTCATTCCGTAAATACCTGCTAAAAAGGTAAGTGGTAAGAAAAAGGCAGAAAAAACGGTTAAAGTTTGCATTATCTCGTTAGATTTCTGGCTATTTAATGATAAATAAACAGTTAGCAAGTTTTGTACATCGTCTACAATTTGCGAATGTAAATGCAACATTTTAACATTTTCTTCCATCAAATCTTGCGAAGAACTTGTGCGTTTGTTGTCTAAGCGATATTCTTTAAGCGCTTCTAACGTATAATCTAAGATTTTTTTACACGCTGTTGCTTCTCGTTTAATTTTATATAAACTCGGAATTTTAATTTTACGATAATCATCTGTAAAAATTAAATGTTCAAGCGCATCAATTTCCTCATCCATTTTAATCGCAGGTTCTTCGTACGTTTTGATTGTTTCGGAAACAATTCGATACAAAATTCCTTTGATGGTTACTTTTGATGGTTCGACGTGTTGAATGTATTTTTTTTGAACTAAATCAAATATATCTGTTTCTTTTTGATGAACGGTAATGATGAAATTTGCACCAACATAAATACTGATTTTATGACTAAATTCTCGAACTGTATTTTTTAACATTCTATGTTCTTTGTCAAAAAAACGAACCAATAGAAATGAAATGTTTTCGTCATCCGATTCGTATTTTGGTAAATGACCAGGCTCTAAACTGTCATCAATCGTTAGTTTTTGAAAACAATATTGCGAAGCAACTTCATTCAATTCTTGCTTTGTTGGATTCTGAATATTAATCCATTTGAATTTATCTGTTTCGAAAAGTATTTGCATTAGTAGTAATAATTGGTATTTGTCAATAAATATATTGATTTTGTTTTTATTTATTTTCATCATTTGTAATCAATCTAAAAATCATAACTTTGCAACTTATAAATTTTTAGATAAAATAATACACAATAAATACTATGAATCCATTAATTGAAGAACTTACTTGGAGAGGGCTTGTACATAACATAATGCCAGGAACTGAAGAACAATTGAGTAAAGAAATGACTTCTGGTTATGTAGGCTTTGATCCAACTGCAGACTCTCTTCATGTGGGTAGTTTGGTGCCAATTTTTTTGTTAGTTCATTTACAACGTCACGGACATCGTCCAATCGCATTAGTAGGTGGAGCAACAGGTTTTATTGGAGATCCAACAGGAAAAGCTGCTGAAAGAAGTTTGTTAGACGAAGAAACATTAAATAAATATGTTGCTGGAATTAAAGCGCAATTATCTCGTTTCTTAGATTTTGATTCAAATAATGGAAATTCGGCTGTTTTAGTAAATAATTATGATTGGATGAAAAACTTTTCGTTCATCGATTTTGCGCGTAATGTAGGAAAACACATTACTGTAAATTATATGATGTCGAAAGACTCAGTAAAAAGCCGTTTATCATCAGAATCTAACGTTGGAATGTCTTTTACAGAGTTTACTTACCAATTAATTCAAGGATACGATTTCCTGCATTTATACCAACAATACGGTGCAAAATTGCAAATGGGTGGTTCTGATCAATGGGGTAATATTACTACAGGAACAGAATTAATTCGTCGTATTGGTGGAGGTGAAGGTTTTGCTTTTACATGTCCATTAACAACAAAAGCAGACGGTACAAAATTCGGAAAATCGGAAGGTGGAGAAAATATTTGGTTAGACAAAAAGAGAACATCTCCTTATAAATTTTACCAATTTTGGTTAAACCAAGCAGATAGCGATGCAGAACGTTACATCAGAATTTATACTTTTTTAGAAAAAGAAGCAATTGATGATTTGATTGAGCGTCACCGTCAAGAACCACATTTGCGCGAATTACAACGTAAATTAGCAACCGAAATTACAATTTTAGTACACGGTGTTGAGGATTTGCATAAAGCAGAAAAAGCATCGCAAGTATTATTCGGAAAATCAACTTCAGAAGATTTAAAAGAATTAGATGGAGATACATTTTTATCAGTTTTTGAAGGTGTTCCGCAAGCTACAATTTCAAAAGAAGACATAGAAGCTGGTTTAAATATTGTAGAAGCTTTAGCTGAAAAAACAAGTTTCTTAAAATCTAATTCAGAAGCTCGTCGCGAATTAAAAGCGAATGCAATGTCTGTTAACAAAGAAAAAATTGGAGAAGATTTTGTCTTAACAACAGAAAATTTAATTGCAGACAAATATGTGTTATTGCAAAAAGGTAAAAAGAACTATTTTATTCTGATTGTAGAATAATTAGTTTAGATGTGTTTAGTCTTTAGTGAGTTAACTGTTTTTGCTAAAAATATTGATCCAGAAAGTTTTAATTTTCTGGATTTTTTTGTGTTTTATTCTCAAAATTCACATTTAATATTTTTATGAAGTCCTCTTTTAATGCGATGTGTCTGCTTATTTTACTCTTAAATAGTTATTTACGTTTATATTTATTGTTTTTATATTAAATATTTTTTTAACTTTATTTAAATCAAAAACATATAAAAAAATGAAAAATTTACAAAAATTTGAAGTGAGTAAGGAAGCTCAAAAATTAATTAAAGGAGGAAGTATGGAAATGGCTCCGAATGAGATTTGTTGTGAGATGAGTAGTAATGGATTGTATTGTATTAGACCAATACCTAATAACAAAAGATGTTGGTAATCACAATTTCTTTTCATAAAAAAACCTTTTGTACTGTACAAAAGGTTTTTTTATGAACTAATTGATTTTAAGAAGATATTTATTTGACCTTATGTTATATTGTATTCATTATATTTTTATTAGATTAGAGAAATATTTTTTTATATAAATGAAATTTCCTAACTATAAACAGCCTGATCTAAAAGATTGTGGTCCTACTTGTATTAAAATTATTGCTAAATATTATGGAAAATCGATTTCGTTACAATCAATTCGTAATATCTCTGAAACAACTCGAGAAGGAAGTAGTTTATTAGGTTTAAGTGATGCTGCCGAACAAATAGGATTTAGAACAATTGGGGTAAAAATAAGTTACAATATTTTAAAAAATGAAGTTCCTTTTCCATGTATTGTGCATTGGAATAATTCACATTTTATTGTAGTTTATAAAATTAAGAACGATAAAATTTATGTATCAGATCCGTCTTATGGATTGATAACTTACACTTCTCAAGAATTTATTAGAAACTGGATAGGGAATAACTCGACCGAGGAAACCGAAGATGGCGTTGCTTTATTGTTAGAGCCAACACCAAATTTAAAGGATTTTAATACAGATGAAGAAATTGATAAAAAAAGTTTTTCTTATATCTTTAAATATTTGTTACGCTATAGACAATTATTTCTTCAGCTAGTTTTAGGGCTTCTGTGTGGAAGTTTAATTTCCTTAATTTTACCTTTTCTTACTCAAAGTATAGTTGATGTTGGGATTCAAAATAGTGATCTAAACTTTATTTATTTAGTATTATTTGGACAAATTGCTCTATTTATAGGAAGAACATCTATAGAAGTTATTCGTAGTTTTATTTTACTACATCTTAGTATAAGAATTAGTATTTCTCTTGTCTCCGACTTTTTTATTAAATTAATGAAACTTCCTATTGGTTTTTTTGATACAAGAATGACGGGAGATATTATGCAACGTATCAATGATCATAATCGAATCGAGAAATTATTAACCAATTCTACGCTAGACACGTTATTCTCTTTGGTTAATATTGTGGTATTTAGTTCTGTACTTATTTATTATGATTGGAGGATTTTTGCCATCTTTTTTATAGGAAGTATAGCTTACATTATTTGGATTTTATTCTTTCTGAAAAAGAGACGAGAGTTGGATTATAAGCAGTTTTCTACAGTTGCAGAAGAGCAAAGTAAGATTATTGAATTAGTTAGTGGAATGCAAGAGATAAAGCTTAACAATGCCGAAAAACAAAAAAGATGGAATTGGGAATTTGTTCAAATTAAATTATTCAAAATCAGTATAAAATCTTTAACGCTTGAGCAAACACAATCTGTAGGGTCTAGTTTTATTAATCAATTAAAAGATATCTTGATTTCTTTTATGGCAGCTAGCCTAGTTATTAAAGGAGATATTACTTTGGGAATGATGTTGTCTATTCAATATATTATCGGACAATTAAGTAGTCCTTTAACGCAAATGGTTAGTTTTATACAACAAGTTCAGAATGCTAAGATTAGTCTTGAACGATTAGCCGAAATTCATGATAAAGCGGATGAAGAACCAGATACTAAATCCTTTGTAAATTCATTTAAATCCGAAGGATTTTCCTTTAAAAATATGTCATTTAGATATGTTGGTTCGGATATAAATACATTGAATGAGCTAAACCTTACTATTCCCGAAAATAAAATAACAGCCATTGTTGGATCTAGTGGAAGTGGAAAAACAACATTACTTAAAATCTTAATGAAATTTTACCCGCCCAATGAAGGTCATATTTATTTAGGAAGTCATAATCTAGATAATATATCACACCAAGCTTTAAGAGCAAAGTGTGGTATTGTAATGCAAGAAGGATATGTTTTTAATGATACTATCGCAAATAATATTGCTGTAGGCAATGACTCGGTTGACTTTGAAGCTTTAGAAAAAGCTGTTGAAATAGCAAATATTAATGATTATATAAAAGATCTTCCATTAGGATATAATACAAAAATAGGAAACGAAGGAATAGGAATTAGTGGAGGACAAAAACAACGATTAATGATTGCTAGGGCAGTATACAAAAATCCTGATTATATCTTTTTTGATGAAGCAACTTCTTCTTTAGATGCAAATAATGAAAAAATTATTATGAATAATTTAAATAAATTTTTTAAAGGAAAAACTGTCGTTATTATAGCACATAGATTAAGTACTGTAAAAAATGCAGATAAAATAATTGTGATGGAGAAAGGGCGTGTTTTAGAAGAAGGCACCCATCAAGAATTAATTAATAATAAAAATGCATATTTTAATCTTGTAAAAAATCAATTAGATTTGGATAAGTTAGACAATTAATTTTGAATATTTTAAAAAAAACACTACATTAGTTAAGAATCAAAAATATAAAAAAATGAAAAACTTAGAAAAATTTCAAATTAAGAAGGAAAATCAAAAAAACATCAAAGGAGGTTCAGCACCTATTTGTGATTATGAGAATGGATTTGTGACTTGTCTCTTACCAAAAGTAGAAGGATCAGGTTCAAATTTCAAATGTTTATTAGAAATTGATTGTATAAGACAAGGTGGAAGTCCTGCATAATATAAAAAAAAATTATGAAAGATCTTAAAAAATTCCAAATTGAAAAGGAAAATCAAAAATTAATTAAAGGAGGTAATTTTAAACCTCCCGTAAATGGAGAGTGTCCATCTGGTTGGTATTTATGTCCTGCTAATGATTTATGCGTTTTTGATAATGGAGGAAGTGACCCTATAACTCCTGATCATCCTTATTATAAAAAATGTTTTGGCTAATACGCATAAAACAAAATTTTAAAATCAAAAGGCTGTTTTTTTACTATGAAGAAAAACAGCCTTTTGTCTTTTTATGAAAATATTCTTTTTTTAACTTAAATATTATATCTAATTATTTAAAAGATTAAATATAACACTGAATATGAAAAACACGGATTACCATTTTTACCATTTTTTAAAAGATAATAATTATCCAATAACCTACGAGGATTTTTCAAAAAATATAAACTCACACCCAGATTATCCAAGTTTATTAGCTTATAGCGAAACATTTTCTTATTTAGGAGTAGAAAATTTAGCTGCTCAAGTACCCAAGGAAGAATACGAAAATATTCCTGATACATTTATTGCTTTAATTAAAGAAAGTAATGACAATAAATTTGTCTACGTAAAAAAGAAATCTAAAAACTCGGTAGAAGTATATTCTAATAAAACAAAATCAAATTATTCTCTTGATCAATTTTTTAGTTTATGGGATGGAGTTATTCTTGCGATAGACGAAAATGAAGCAGTAATAGAGAAGAAAACAAATACAGTAAAAAAGACCATATATTGGATCATAAGCATCGTTTTTTTATTAATATTAATTCTAAATAATTATTCTTGGTTATCTATTCTTAGTATTTTTTTATCAATATTGGGTTTTGTTTTCGCATTATTAACATCAAGAGAAGAGTTAGGTTTTGAAGATGATCAAGTTCAGAAAATATGTAATTCTAGTGAAAACAGTAGCTGTAATGAGGTTATAAAATCTGCAGGAGGAAAAATCATTAATTCTTTTTCATTAAGCGATTTAGCTTTGGCTTATTTTGGATCAAGTTTTTTGCTAAATATGTTTATTTCAGACTTTTATTTATCTTTCTCGTTATTAATTTTATCAATACTCTCTGTTTTTGTAATTGGCTACTCATTATATTATCAAAAATTTACTGTTAAACGTTGGTGTTTTCTGTGTCTTGGTATTGTTTCGGTACTATTTGTACAATGTATAATCTCATTTTTATCTTATAACAATAACTTTATCTATCTACCATTTATACTTTTTGGCTTTCTTTTTTTAGTATTATTAAGTAGTTGGTCTTTGGTTAAAGTTTTTATTACTAGGTTTTTTGAATTGAGAAAAATAGAAGTAGATTTTCTTAAATTAAAAAGAAATAAAAAAATATTTGATGCATTGTTAACTACAAGCGAATCTGTTATAATTGATAATAATATTAATACTATAAAAAAATCACCTAATTCTGATATTATAGGAATTCTAAGCCCTTCTTGTGGATTTTGTAAAAAAGCATTTTTTAATTATAAAGAGTTAATTGATAAAAATGTAGAAGTTAATTTGATGTTTAATATAAACCCAGATAATCCTGATAATAAATATTTAAAAGTATGTTACTTTATAATTAACGAGTTTAATTTAAAAGGATATTCACATACAATTCAATTATTAGAAAGTTGGTATAAATCATCATTCGAAATAGACTCTTGGTTAAAAGAGAAAAATTATGATGCAGAAAATATAGATACGGAAAAAGTATATAATCAATTAAAAGAGATGTTTGTTTGGTGTCAAGATAATACAATAAATTATACACCAGCTACTATATTTAAAGATAAAATTTATTCAACTGACTTAGATATTTCTGATCTTAAATTTTTTATTGGATAATTTTTACTACTTTCATACAAACCATTAAAAATAAAAATATGTTAAAAAATTTAGAAAAATTAAAAGGATTAAAAAAATTAAATTCGAAAGAATTAAAAACAATTAAAGGAGGTGGTAGCAACGATTTAAATTGTTTTATTTATAATGATACAGAAGTTTGCTGTTTAAAAGGGTGGGGAGGAGGAGATCCTTGTTCTTCTCCTTTATGCGATGTTTCTGCAGACACATGTTCATAAAAACATGTTAATAAACTTCTAAATAAAAGGATTTATGAGGTTATAAACCTGATAAATTATAAGAACTTGAGACCAAATGCCAGACTTAGAAAACGAAAAATTAAGATCTGATAATGTACAAGAAATTCTCTCTAATCCCCCTTCTTGGATTATCCGATGGGGGATTAGTATTGTATTCTTAGTTTTATTATTAGTTCTTACCTTGTCATATATTATAAAATATCCTGATTTTATATCAGCTAGAATAGAAATAACCAGTCAAAACCCTCCAGAAAAAATAGAAACTCGTATTTCAGGAAAAATAGAACAGGTTTATGTAAATAATCAAGATTTGGTTCATAAAGATCAAATCATTGCATCAATTCAATCAACAGCCAACGTAAAAGACGTATTATCATTAAAACAATATTTAGAGAATATTGTTTTAGATGAAGCTTTTGTTTTAGACCGAAATAAACTTTCTAAATATAAATTAGGCGAAATTCAGTCTTCATATACTGCTTTTGAAAAAGCCTATTTGGATTATAGTATTCTCAGAAATTTACAACCCTATTCTGTCGATAAAATGTCTAATAATAAAGCAATAGACGAGTTAAATGCTCAAATAAAAACGTATGAATTACAAAGAAATGTAGAAGTCGCAAAGTATAAGCTAGAAGAAAAAAGTTTTATGCGAACAAAGCAGCTTTTTGATGATGGTGTTATTTCTCAAAATGAATTAGAGACTAAACGTATCCAATATTTACAAGCAGAGCAAAGCTTAAAAGCATTAGATATTACACTTTCTCAATTAAAACAAAGTAAAAACTCGTCTTATTATACCGGACAAAGTGTAAATATTGATGAACAAAAAGATAAAATTAATCTAAAATCAACAATGGATCAGTCTTATTATCAATTGATAAAAGAGATTATGGATTTAGAACAGTTATACTTTATAAAGTCATCTATAGATGGAAAAGTTAGTTTTCAAAAATATTGGGGGAATAATCAATTTATTAAATATGGAGAAGTTATTTGTACAATTTTTCCTTCTGGAGAAAAAAAATTATTAGGAAAACTAATTGTTCCTGCTACAAATACAGGAAAAATAAAACCAGGGCAAAAAGTTCTTATAAAATTAGACAATTATTTATATCAACAATTTGGAATAATTTATGGGAAAGTCCGTAATATATCATTGTCTCCAGATTCTGAAGGTAATTACTATATAGAGGTAGAACTTCCTAATAGATTAATTACGTCTTACAAAAAAGAAATTCCCTTTGATAAAGAATTACAAGGTTCTGCCGAAATTGTAACCGAGGATTTAAGATTAATAGAACGTTTTTTCTATCAATTTAGAGAAGTTTTTAAATATCAATAAATTTTGTATATTAGTATTATTGTGAAAATCAAACTATTATGGATAATTTAGAAAAATTTCAAATTAAAAAGGAAAACCAAAAAAAAATTAAAGGAGGTTCTATAAGAGATACTCCTTGTAAAGCAGGCGAAGAAGAAAATTCTGAAGGCTATTGTGTGCCTATTGATTATGATGCATTTTATCCTGTTACAGATTAATAAAAAAGCAAGCCAATTGGCTTGCTTTTTTATTGACTGTAATTTTTTATCTCAATTCTGAAATATAATTTTTTATTGATTCAGAAAGATTACCATTAGAATTTTCTAAAACACGTAAAAATGCACTTCCTATAATTGCACCGTTGGCAAAATTCCATCCTTTTTCTACATCTTCTTTCGTTGATATTCCAAATCCAATTTGATGAGGTTTTGTTAAACCTAAACTTTTTACTTTCGATAAAAATTCTTCGTTATAATTAGATTCTGTTGCGCCAGTTGTTGCTGAACTCGAAACAATATAAACAAAACCAGTTGTGGCATCGTTTATTTCTTTGATTCGTGTTTCTGTTGTTAAAGGCGTGATTAAAAATGTTACTTTTTGGTCATATTTTTCAAAAACGTCTTTGTGTTGTGCTAAGTAAATATCATACGGCATATCAGGTAAAATTAATCCTGAAACTCCACTTTCTTGGCAATTTTGTAAGAATTTTTCTAAACCAAAAGTCATCACTTGGTTGTAATATCCCATCAAAACAATTGGCGCAGTAATTTCATCTTTTACAGTGTTTAATTGCTCAAACAAAATAGCTAACGTCATACCATTTGCCAACGCTTTTTCGCTTGTCGCTTGTATTGTTGGGCCGTCTGCTAAAGGATCAGAATAAGGAATTCCAACCTCTATAATATCAACATTATTTTTATCTAATTCTCTTAAAATAACAGGGGTATCCGATAAATTCGGATACCCAGCTGTTGTGTATATTGTTAAGAGGTTATTATTTTTTTGATTGAATAATTGCTCTAGTTTGTTCATTTTATTTTGCTTCTTTTAATAAGATTGTATAAACTGGGAAGTGATCTGAATAACCGTTTGCACGGTAAGTATCGCCACTCCACATACGATTTGGATAACCTTTGTACTGTCCTTCAGTAGCTTTTAGGTAATCTTTGTTGAATATTTCTGTTTTGAATATTTTGTAAGATGAGTAATCTTTAGTTGCTGTAACCAAAGAAGCTGTCGAAATAAATTGGTCAAATAAATTCCAAGAATCGCGGTAAGCCAATGTACCAGCTCCTTTTTTGTATAACGGAATCATTGGGTCGTAAAAACCATTTGCCTCAACTTTGCCAGCTTCACCTGCTGGATTAAACGTGTTTTTGATACTTGGAGAAATTGGATCGTCATTAAAATCGCCCATTGCAATAATTTTTGCGTTTGGATTTTTAGCTTTTAAATCATCAAAAATACCTTTCATTACTTTTGCAGATTCTAAACGAGCAGGTATTGTTGCTTTTTCTCCACCACTACGAGATGGCCAGTGATTAACTAAAAATGTAATTTCTTCGCCGTCTAATAAACCTGTTACTTGTAAAATATCACGTGTGTATTTTCTGTTTCCATTTTCATCATAATTATATATGGTATGTGGTTTAGCATCGATAACTTTAAAACGAGATTTTTGGTACAGTAAACCTGTGTCAACTCCACGTGCATCAAATGAATTAAAATGCACAACACCATAATCGTACTTTTTTAACGCTTTACTATTCGCGATATCAACCATAATTGCTTTTGTTTCTATTTCGCACAAACCAACAATAACGGGAGCCGAGCCAGTAACATCAGCGCCTAATTCGCTAATTACTTTCGAGATATTATTTATTTTCTGAAAATATTTTTCAGTATTCCATTTTTTATTTCCGTTTGGTAAAAATTCGTCTTGAAGAATTAATGGACGAATAATTTTCTTACCATTAATGTTTTCGTAGGTATAAGCTTGTTTAAATTCTTCTGTTTGATACTTCGAAATATCAGCTTCCGCGATTTGAATGTGATAATTTGGATCATTAAATTTTAAAGTTCCATCAACATATCCAACTGATTTTATGGTATCAAAAATGTTTTCAACATTGTAAAAACCGACCGCAGCACTAGTGTATTTTGTTTGCGCTTTAACTGTTAATGTTAATAATAGATTAAAGATTATTAAAAAAGTTAAAGATTTATTAAAATTAAACATATGTTCTTAATTATGAATTTACTAAATTTGTTATCCTATTTTTAAAGATAGCTAATTTATAAATAAAAATTCTTTTGAATGAATAAATTATTGTTAAGTATTTCACTCTTTGCTGCAACCGTTGCTATGGCACAAACGCAGACAAAGGTAACTGGTGTAGCAAAAAATGCTGCAACAGGTGAAGAGGTGTATAACCTCACTGTACGTTTGGGTGGAGTTGTCGTAAATGATGCTGCAATCACCGATCGTATAGGTTATTTTCAGTTTGTAGATGTTCCTGATGGAGTATACAAATTGCAAATTTATGGTGTGGGCTATGATCCCTATGAAAAAGAAATCACGATAATTGGTCAAGCAGTGCTTGATTTAGGTGATATTAAATTAACTTTTAATCCAAATACAGCAGAAGTAGGTATTATTACATTAACTGATGACGAATTATCAGATGACGAAAGTACGACAGCTTCAAATTCAGGACTTTTACAATCTTCGCGCGATGTTTTTGCTCGCGTATCTGCATACGAATTAGGTTCGTATTGGTTTAAGCCAAGAGGTTTAGATAATAAATATAACGACGTAATGTTTAATGGAGTTCGAATGAACAAAATGGATAATGGTCGTGCAACTTTTAATAACTGGGGAGGTCTAAATGATGTAACCCGTCGTCCAGACGAATTAACGTATGGTATAGAGCCTTCTAATTATGCATTTGGAGATTTAGGTGGTGTTACAAATTTTGACACACGTCCATCTACAATGCGAAAAGGTGTTAGTTTAGCTTATTCTAGCACAAACCGATCATACAGAAATCGTGTAATGGCAACATACAATACAGGATTGATGAACAACGGTTGGGCATTTATGGTTTCTGGAAGTAGACGTTGGGCAGAAGAAGGTATTATAGAAGGTACTTCTTATGATGCGTATGCATACTACTTAGGAATTGAGAAAAAATTTAATGAACATCATACCTTAAACTTCACAAGTTTTGGAGCGCCAACTCGTAGAACAACGGGATCTCCAAATACACAAGAAGTAGTAGATATGAAAGGGATTTATTACAACTCTTATTGGGGCTGGCAAGATGGTGAAAAACGTAACGAACGTATCAAAAAAACATTTGAGCCTGTTAATATGTTAACGCACCATTGGAATATCAACAATAAATCAAAATTAACAACAACTTTATCTTATCAATTTGGTAAAGAAAGCGGTTCTCGTTTAGATTGGTTTAATGCAAATAATCCTTCGCCAACCTATTATGGTAATATGCCAAGTTATTATCTTTTTGATAGAGATAATATCAACGGAACACCAACTGCTTTTCAACAAGCTAATCATGATAGAGTACTTGGGCAATGGCAAAATGGAGAAATTTCTCAGTTAAATTGGGGTAAACTTTATCGTGCAAATTCTTATAGTAAAGACGGTCATGCAGTATATTGGTTAACAGCAGATGTTAACGAAGATAGAACGGCAACGGCTTACACAAATTTTCAGACAGAGTTGGCTCCAAATATTGATTTTACACTTGCAGCATCTTATCAAAATACAAGATCAAAATTGTACCGCGAAATACAAGATTTATTAGGTGCGGATTATGTTTGGAATACAGATGATTTTAACACACTTGTAGATAATGGAACTTCGCGTTATTACCGTTATAATATCTTAGATACAAGAGGTGATTCTGAAAGAGATAAAATTAGAAAAGGTGAAAAGCAAGAGTATTATTACGAAATAAACCGTGATTATGCTGATTTATATTCCCAAACTAAAGTGAAATCTAAATTATTAGACGTAACAATTGGAATGAAAGCAGCTTACACGAGTTTTTATCGTGATGGGAAATTCCAAAACGAAATGTATAAAGATAGTTCTTACGGAAAAAGTAAAACCTATGATTTTTGGGATTTTGGTGTAAAATCTAACTTTTTACTAAAATTAGATGGACGTAATTTTGTACAAGCAAATGTAATGTATCAAACAGAAGCACCAACTTCTGACGAGATTTTTCCAAATGCACGTATGAATGATGTAACTGTTGAGGGGATAGAAAGTGCTAAAATTTTCTCGAGTGATTTATCTTATGTATTACGAGCGCCGCGAATCAAAGCAAGAGCAACTGCTTTTTACACAAGAACAAAAGACGAAATAGAAAAATCTTTTGGTTATATTGATGGAACAGGTGATGAAAGTAGATTATTTGTATCGGAAGTAACAACTGGTGTAGGAAAAGAATATTTAGGAACTGAACTAGCAATAGAAGCGCAAGTTTTACCTGTGTTGACTATTTCTGCAGTTGCATCTATCGGTCAATATGTATACAAAGATAATCCAAGCTATAACTTATATTCAGATGATTACGGTGTTCAGGGTATACCATATAAAAACTTTGGAGTTGCTTATATGAAAAATTATAAAGTAGCATCTGGGCCGCAATCAGGCTTTTCTTTAAGTGCAGAATACCGTGATCCTAAATTTTGGTGGGTAGGTGTTTCTGGTAATTATTTGATGAATAATTATGTGGATCCGGCACCATATCGTAGAACATTAGGATTTCTTACAAATAGTAATGGTTCTGTTGTAGATAATGTAACAGAAGAAGGTTTGAGAGAAGTTTTGAAACAAGAAAAATTTAGTGACGAGTTTATGTTAAATGTTAACCTAGGAAAAACATTCCGTATTGGTAAATATTCTGCAGGAATTTCAGGTACAGTTAACAATGTATTAAACAATAAAAATTACGTTACGGGAGGATTCGAACAAATGCGAATAGGTAATTACAGTAATGCAATTGATAAAAATTATCAACGCATGTTTGGTCCTAAAATGTTTTATGGCATGGGAACAACTTACTTTGCAAATGTTTACTTCAGATTCTAAATTATTAACTAAGAACAACAATTAAAATGAATACAATATCTAAAATTTCAGTTGCAGTTACATTAAGTTTAGGACTTTTTGTAGCACAATCGTGTGTACATGATGATGATTATGCGACACCACCAATCGAGTGTAATTTACCAGAGGCAAATATAAAATTGCCAGAATTGATGCAAAAGATTAATGCAAATCAATTAAATCTTGATGCAAATAAAGCAATAACAGATGATCTAATCTTAGAGGCTTATGTAATTTCTAGTGACGAAACAGGTAATATTTACAAAACAATTTCTATTCAAGACGATCCTACTAATCCTACTGTAGGAACACAAATAGAAATTAATGCAGGGAATTTATATACACAATATCCATTAGGGTCTAAAATTCAAATTAATCTTAAAGGTTTAAGAGCTCAAAAAGACACAAGAGCAGGTATCATAAAAATAGGTTCTGTAGATCCTACTTATGATTTAGGTCGTATAGCGCTTACAGAATATGAAAAGTATATTGTAAAAACATGTGATCCAATACAAGAAATAAAACCGAAAGAATTTAATAGTTTGGCAGAAGCCATGAAAAATGAGAACGTCAATACATTAGTAAAAATAAATAATGTACAATTTTTACAACCAGATATTGATAAAACATATGGAACAGCAAGCCAAATAGAAAACAGAGAATTGGTAGATAAAAAAGGGTCATTGAAAAATGTTGTTGTAAGAAACTCAAACTTTGCAGATTGGAAAGATGAATTATTACCTACAGGTAGTGGATCTATAACAGTTGTAGTCTCTAAATATGGTTCAACATGGCAAGTTTATATTCGCGATACAAAAGATGTTAAATTTGATCAACCACGATTTGATGTAGGTGGCGGAACAAACCCTGGTGGTGGTAACACAACCGAAGCAGCAAACTTATTATTTAAAGGATCAGATTTTAATAATTGGAGCGAATTTTTAGCGTCTATCAATAGTTTTGATTTAAATAAAACTGGATATGCTATGAGTGGCGTAGGATTAGGAAGAGATAATACCAATGCATTGCAATTAAAAGGAACGCCTATTGCAAATGATTATGTATTTACAACGGTCGTTAATAATGCAATACCAGCAACGCCAAAGAAAATTACATTTTATGTAAAAGGAACGGCGGGTAAATCTTTATCATTAAATGTTTATAAAACAGATACTAAATATGTGGTTTATAACCTTGGCGATCTAAGTAATTCTGCTGTAACACTTGCTTCTACAGAAACAAACCAATACAACGGTATTATTGATACAAAAGGAGAATGGGTTTTGGTAACATTAGATATAACTAGTGTTGATATTCAGAAAACAGCAGGACAAAATGTTTTTGCACTAAAAGTAGGTAAAGATGTTGCTTATGATTTAGTAGTAGATAATATAAAAATAGATTAATCATTTAGATCTAAAAATCTACATAAACAAAAAAGGCGAACATATTGTTCGCCTTTTTTGTTTATATAAAGTTTTGGAATAATCCTATATGATAAACTAACCTCAAAATATTAATAAATAATATTTTAGATACTGATGAATAATTAGATATTTTTTAATTTTTAGAAATATTAACGTATATGTAAGTGGATAATGTTAATAAATGTTAATAAAAAAAAGACATATATCAAGTAAAAACAAGATTTAATAATATTTTGATACTCAAAATTAAGATGAAAAAGGCGTAAAGTTATAATCAATACCTAATTATATTAAGGAGTGGTTGCTCTGTTATAAAAATAATATATAATTCTTCTTAAGATGTTTAAAAATAAAAAAATACTTCCACTTTTTTGGAAATCTTAAAAAAAAGTTAGAGTTTTGTTTAAAATGTTATAAAAATAAAACTATGAGGAGAAGATTAACATCTTTGGGCTTATTAGCTTTCCTAGGATTAGGAACAATGGCTTTTGCTCAAGTAACAGGTGTAGTTAAGGATGGAAACGGATTTCCTGAAGCTGATGCTGAAGTTGTAGTTAAAGGAACTGATAAAGTTGCTTATACTGATGAAAACGGAAGTTTTAACGTTGACGCTAAAGTAGGAGATACATTAGTTATTAATGGTAAAGAATTTAAAGTTACGTCTAATAATCTAGGCGCTTTAAAATATAGTAACGAGACAGAATTAAAAGAAGCTTTAGTAACTGTAGCGTTCGGAAAACAAAGAAAAGAAGCTATTGTAGGTGCTGTATCTGTTGTAGATGAAAAAATACTTGAAAAACAACAAGCTACTAACGTTATTTCAGCAATCCAAGGATCTGTTGCTGGTGTAAATATTATTAGCGATGGTGGACAACCAGGAACTACACCATCTATTCGAATTCGTGGAATTTCTTCGATTAATGCATCTTCAGAGCCATTAATCGTATTAGATGGTATTCCTTTTAATGGAAGTTTAAGTATGATTAGCCAGGACATGATAGAATCTATCAATGTTCTTAAAGACGCTGGTTCTACAGCACTTTATGGTGCTCGTGGAGCAAATGGTGTAATCTTAATTGAAACTAAAAAAGGAAGAAAATCAGCAGAACCAAGAATCTCTTTTACTTCTCAATTTGGAGTTGCAGACAATGCAGTAAAAATGTATAAGAAAGTTGGTGCAGAAGATTATATGAAATATGCTTGGGAAGCACTTAAAAACTCTAGTACAAAAGGTGCTTTAGCTGGTCAAGATGCTTCTGATAAATTAATCGGTTTTTTAGGATATAATCCTTATGGTTCTATTGCAAAACCAATTGATGCAAATGGTAATTTAGTACCAGGAGCTGCATTGCTATGGGATACTGATTGGGAAGATTTAATTCAAAACAAAACTGCAGCAAGAAGAGAGTATAGCTTAAATGTTGATGGTGGTAATGATTTTACAACTTATAATGTAGGTGCAAGTTATTTAAACCAAGAAGGTTCTGTAATTACTTCTCGCTTTGAGAGAACAACGGTTAAAGCTAGTGTAAATACAAAAGCAAATAATTGGTTAGAATTAGGTGCAAATATGATTGCAGGTTTTTCTAATGAAAATGGACCAACACAATCTGGTAGTTCATACCAATCTCCAATTCAATGGATCAACAGTATGTCTAATATTTATCCAGTTTATAAAAGAAATGTAAATGGAGGTTTAGCTTACAATGACTTAGGGGAGTTAATTTACGACTATGGACAAGATCCATCACAATTAGTAAATGGAACAAGACCATTATTATCAAACGAAAATGCTTACGCAGCATTAGTAGAAGGATATAAAGTAAAAAATAAAAGAACGAACATTAACGTTAGCGGATTTGCTAAAATTAAATTCAATGAAGATTTATCTTTAAGATCTAGTATTGGGTACCAAAGTTATTTGTACGACAATTCTCAGTGGTCTAGTAATTTATACGGTAATGCTGCAGGAGTTGGTGGGCGTATCGAAAAAAATAGAGATACACAGATAACAAAAAATATTACAAATATTTTAAATTATAATAAATCTTTTGGAGATCATACATTTAGTGTAGATGCTATCATGGATTTATATGATTACACTTACGAAACAACAGGAGCAAAAGGGACAGGTTTCTTACCAGGTATTTCTGTTATTGGAGGTACTACAATGCCAGAAAGTGTTTCAGGATCAATATCTAGTGAAAGAAATTTAGCATATATGTCTCGTTTAACGTACGACTATATGGGAAAATATTTCGTAGAAGGATCATACAGAAAAGAAGCTTCATCTCGTTTCTCTAGAGATACTAGATGGGGAGATTTTTATTCAGTAGGTGCATCATGGATTATTTCTAAAGAAGAATTTTTAAAAGGAAATAGTGTGGTTTCTGACTTAAAACTTAGAGGATCTTACGGAGAAGTAGGAAATAATCAAGTATTAAATGCAGGAGTACAAAATTATTTTCCTTATTTACAAGGCTACGAATCAGGATCGTCGCAATTAGACGAAGCAGGTATTTTGATTGGAAGTTTAGTAGATCCTAATATCAAATGGGAAAGAACAGGTTCATTAAACGTAGGTTTAGATTTCGGTTTCTTTAAAAATAGAATTACAGGTTATGTAAATTATTTTGATAGAAAATCAATTGACTTAATTATGGGGAAAGCTATATCTCCTAGTGGTGGTGGACAAGCGTCAATTATCACGAATATTGGATCGCTTAAAAACTATGGTTTTGAGGTAAACTTAAATACAATTAACGTACGCAACGATAATTTTGAATGGAGTACAAACATTAACGTTGGTAGAACATATAATGAAGTTTTAAAATTAAATGGTTCAGATCAATTAATTATGGGACTTAATGTATTAAAAGTAGGTGGTTCTAGATACGATTTCTATCTTCAAGAATATGCGGGTGTAGATGCTGCAGATGGTGCGGCAATGTGGTATAAAAACGATGCAAATGGTAACAAAGTAACAACTAAAGTTTACGCAGAGGCAACTCGTTATATTCAAGACAAATCAGCTTTACCAGATTTTGAAGGAGGTTTCTCAAATTATTTCCGTTACAAAAACATTGATTTAAACGTTTTATTTAACTTTAGTGTAGGTGGTTACATTTATGATTCTTCTTACGGAGGATTAATGAACTCTATTAAAACAGCTGGATACCAATTATCAGAAGACATTAAAGATAGATGGCAAAATCCTGGAGACATTACAGATGTTCCAAAATTATTAGCCTCAAATAATGACTATAACTCAACATCAACAAGATTTTTGTTTAAAAATGATTACTTGAGATTGAAAGCGCTTAATTTAGGGTATAATTTCTCTGATAAAGCAGTAGGTCAAATGGGATTAAAAGGATTAAGAATTTATTTCCAAGGAGATAATTTATTGACTTTTCAATCACACAAAGGTCTTGATCCAGAGCAATCAGTAGGAGGAACAACATTCAGTAGATCTTATCAGCAAAGAACTTATACTGTAGGATTTAACGTTAAACTTTAATAAAATGAAAAAATTTATAATATTATTAGCAACTGTTGGTACTACTTTATTAGGTACTGGTTGTATGGATAGTTACTTAGATGAGCCAAGTAACTCTGACACAGGAAATTTATCTGAGACGGATGCATATAAATCGGTAGAAGGAATTAATGCAACAATGGCTGGTCTGTTAAGATTTCAAAGAGGTCAATGGAGTGATGACACATTCGCAGCATCTACAGATGCGGGAGGATTGTATGCTTTAGAATTTGCTAGAGCGGTAAAAGGAAATGACGTTATTATTTATAATAGCTGGTATAACTTTGATTACCAAAACGAAAATAGAGAACCTACTTACAGAAGAACTATTTTTAATTGGAGATATCCTTATGCAATGATTGCAAAATTAAATCAATTTGTAAAAGGAGTAGAAAATACTAAAACAGTAGCAGAAGTTGATAAAACATATTATTTAAGTCAAGCTAAAGCATTAAGAGGATTCTATTATTTTCAATTAGCATTAGAGTTTAATCATGCATTGAAAAAAGATCCTGCAGCTGTAGCACCTCCAATTTATACTGAGGTAACTCCAGAAGGAAAACCAATGTCTAAATTAGAAGACTTATATAAATTTATTACAGAAGATTTAGAATATGCTGTTCAAAACGGTTCTGATAATCGTATTGATAATTCATGGGTAAACAAACAAGTTGCAGCTGGTATGCTTTCTAATGTTTATCTATCTATGGAAGAGTGGGCTAAAGCTGAATCTATGGCTAAAATAGCATATAAAGGTGATGTGAAAGCTTCATTAAATACAGTTACAACATATAAACCAATAGGATTTAATGATAGAACTGATAAAGAATGGGCTTGGGTATTACCACAAAGTTCAGATCAGTCAAACTATTATTATTTAGCTCCTCATGCATTTATGGATAATGTAACATCAGCATATAATAATGGATATATTAATGTTGATTTTGTAAATAAATTTGCAGCGAATGATAGACGTAAAGAAGCTTTTGCTTTAAAAAGTACAACTTTACCTACAACAGATGCAAGATATTACACAACGAAGAAATTCAAATTTTCGTTCACTTCGGATGCTGCAATTTTTAGATTACCAGAATTTGTTTTAGTAGCAGCAGAAGCAGCTTACCACCAAGGTAATGTAACTGAAGCAAATCAAATTTTGAATGATTTTAAATCAACAAGATATACTGGTTATGTTAATCAAAATTTATCTGGAACAGTTTTATTTGATGAAATTCTTTTAGAGCGTAGAAAAGAGCTTTATGGAGAAAATGGAGTTGAATGGTTTGATGCAAAACGTTTACAACGTGGTATCGTAAGAACAGGTAACCATCCTAAATTGATTACTTTAACACCAAATGACAATAGATTTATCTTGAAAATTCCTCAAATAGAGATTGATAACAATCAATATATTGATGAAACTGTTAATAACGGTAGATAATAAAATTTATAGTATAAAAAATCCCCTCAATTGAGGGGATTTTTTTATACTATAAACTTAAACTTTCTATAAATTCAAAAGCCCTAATTTCTGCCCAAGAATGTGAATTATTTTCTAAAGGAAAACCACAATGTCCACCATATTTTGGCATTTCAAAATAGCAGAATTTATGATTTTTAAAACGTTCAATTGGATAGCAATCCAAACCTAAAAAAGGATCATTTGCAGCATTTACAATCAAACAAGGTATTGTTATATTATCCAAAACAGTTGCAGGAGAAGCTTTATCATAATAATCTTCTTTAGAAGAATAACCATGCATAGCTGCAGTAAAATATTCATCAATTTCATCAAATGTTTTAATTTTATCAATCATTTCTTCATTTAATAAACCTGGAAACTGTTTCGCTTTTTCTTGAAATTTAGGAACCAATGTTCGCTTAAAATTTTTGAAGTAAACCGTATTAGGAAATTGTTTTAATGTATCTGCGCTAGATTTTAGCGATATCGGAGCAGAAAAAGAAACTGCACCTTTTATTTTAGGATTGATTTGATGATTACCAAGATAATTTAAAATCAAAGCGCCACCCATAGAATAACCAACTAAATAAATACGTTGATAACCTTCATCAATTGCTTTGTCTACAACACGCTGTATATCGTCTGTTGCACCATGATGATATAAACGACAAGTTGTATTCATTTCACCACCACACGAACGATGATTCCAAGCTAGAATATTGAAATCTTTCTCAAAAAAATAATCAGAACAACTATTTAAGTAGGTACGTTTCGAATCACCTTCTAATCCATGAAATAAAATGACTAAACGTTCTTTATTTTGATGTTTTCGCCAATCTAAATTTAAAAAATCACCATCATCCGTAGTTATTTTTTCTCGCGTATAATTTGGTGCGGGATATTTCTTAAACTTTGCCGGAATTATTGTTGATAAATGCGCATTTCGGTTGATGAAATTAGGTTTCGGATAAGTTGATTTCTCGATATAAGGCATTTCTTAATAAATTTTTACTTCAACCAAAAACTCTTTTTTAAGCTCTTCGTTGATATTTGCAATAATTTTAGATTTTCCCATCATTAATTCTTGACGCATTGCAGGCGAATTTATTTTGACATACAAAACACGTTGTCTCACTTCAATTCTATCGGTATATTTTTCAAAAAACTTACCCATAACTTTGTGCCAAGCCTCTTCTGCTTTCACTTCCCAAATCAATTCTTCCTTTCCATTTTGCTTGATAAAATGTTCTAAAGCTTGACCAAGTGTTTGTTGATTGCTTCGTTTTTCATATTTTTTCATAAACGGAAAACTTTACTTTCAGAATTTATTTGTTTGATGATTTGCTCTGTTCTGTCGGGATGTGTATCGGTAATAAAAATTTGACCAAAACGTTCTTCGTTTACCAATTTTATCAATTGCGTTACACGATGTTCGTCTAATTTATCAAAAATATCATCCAATAATAACAAAGGTGTAATATTTAGAGAATTTTTAATAACATCTAATTGAGCTAATTTTAGGGCAATCAAATATGATTTTTGCTGACCTTGCGAACCAAATTTTTTGATAGGATAATTAGAAATCGTAAATAATAAATCGTCTTTATGAATTCCGGCAGTCGAATATTGCGCCGAACGATCTTTGTACAAAGCATCTTTCAAAACAGTTTCAAAAGTAGCATTATTCAATTGCGAAACATACTCGATATTTACTTTTTCTCGTCCTTCCGAAATTTCATTGTAATATTTTAAGAAAGCTTCTAAAAAAGTTTCAATAAATTCTTTTCTAATTTCATGTATTCTCTTTCCTAAATAAATTAATTCTTCATCATAAATTTCTAAAGAACTTGGCTCAAAAGTATTATTTGCAACAAAATATTTAAGCAAAGCATTTCGTTGCATCAGTACTTTATTGTATCGCATCAAATCTGCCAAATAATTTTTGTTTGATTGCGAAATTATATTGTCCAAAAACTTACGTCGAACTTCACTTCCTTCCTTGATCAAATCGCTATCATAAGGCGAAATCATCACCAAAGGATATTGTCCAATATGATCAGAAATACGGTCGTAAGTTTTAGAATTTCGCTTTAATTGTTTGGGTTGACCAGCTCTTACCAAGCAAAAAATAACATCATCAGATTCATTTCGATCAAAAGTTCCTTCTAATGTAAAAAAATCAGTTTCAAACTGAATATTCATCACATCCGAATGATTAAGATAGGATTTACTTAAAGCCAAATAATGAATTGCGTCCAAAACATTGGTTTTACCTTTGCCGTTTTGACCTACAAATGCATTAATTTTTGGTGAAAATTCGAAATTATTTTCATCAAAATTTTTGAATTGTCGTGCTTTAAGTTCTTTTAAATACATACTGCAAAATTACGATTTTATTAATTGATAAATAAGTTGAGAAGCTGAAATAAATTCAGCTTAACGATTGTGTTTATTTTACGAAAAACGATTAAACTTTATAAATTGTGTGTTGTCATTTTGAACTCGTTTCAGAATCGCATTCTATTATTAATCATTTAGTTTTTCGTCAAATCAATGATTTATTCCTAAAATGTTGCGATAAAATCTAAATGATGTATTTTTGTTGCTTAATTGAAAGATCAAGTAAAATGGCAATTCAAAAACCATCGATTCCAAAAGGAACGAGAGATTTCTCGCCTTTAGAAGTGAATCGTCGTCAATATATTATCAATACGATTAAGAAACAATTCGTTTTATTCGGATTTTCTCCCATCGAAACACCTTCATTCGAAAATTTATCAACTTTAACAGGTAAATATGGAGAAGAAGGAGATCGTTTAATCTTCAAAATTTTAAATTCTGGTGATTATTTAGCAAAAGTTGATGAAACATTGTTGCAAAATAAAGATAGTCAAAAGGTAATTTCTAAAATTTCGGAAAAAGCGTTGCGTTACGATTTAACTGTGCCTTTTGCACGTTATGTTGTGCAACATCAAAATGACATTACTTTTCCTTTTAAACGTTATCAAATTCAACCCGTTTGGCGTGCAGATCGTCCACAAAAAGGTCGTTTTCGCGAGTTTTTTCAGTGTGATGCAGATGTTGTAGGTTCGGATTCGTTGTTACAAGAAGTTGATTTTGTTCAGTTATACGATTCGGTTTTTACGCAATTAAATGCGCCAGTAGAAATCCATATCAACAACCGCAAAATTTTATCTGGTTTAGCAGAAGTTGCAGATATTTCGGCACAATTGATTGATTTTACTGTGGCTTTAGATAAGTTGGATAAAATTGGAGAAGAAGCTGTAAAAGAGGAAATGCGCGGAAAAGGAATTTCGGAAGCTGCAATCGAAATTTTATCGCCTTTATTTTCTATGAATGGTGATTATAAAACACAATTTGCTCAATTAAAAGAAATTTTAAAATCTTCGGAAACTGGATTAAAAGGAATCGAAGAATTAGAATTTGTTTTTGAAAATACATCAACTATTGGTTTACAATCTGCGGATTTAATTTTAAATTTAACGTTAGCACGTGGTTTAGATTATTATACAGGAGCAATTTTTGAGGTAAAATCTAAAATCGGCGAATTTAAATCATCTATTGGTGGTGGTGGTCGTTACGACGATTTGACGGGTATTTTTGGTTTAAAAGATATTTCTGGTGTTGGAATTTCATTTGGTTTAGACCGAATTTATTTGGTTTTAGAAGATAATGATTTATTTCCAGCGATAGAAGATTCGACTAATATTCAAGCTTTATTCATTAATTTCGGAACAAAAGAAGCTACGCAAGCCATGAAATTGGTAAAGCAATTGCGTCAACAAGGTATTAATACCGAAGTTTATCCTGATGAAGCTAAAATGAAAAAGCAAATGGGATATGCTGATAAAAAAGGAATTAAGAAAGTAATTCTGTTAGGTGAAAAAGAAATTGAAGAGCAAAAAGCAACTGTAAAAGACATGATTTCTGGTGAACAAACAGAAATTGCATTTACAGATTTAGCTAATGCATTATAATTCAAAGAAGTTCAATATATTTGCAAACTATTTAATTTAGATTATACAAAATGAGTTTATTAACAGTAGGTACTGTAGCCTTTGATAAATTAGAATCTCCGTTCGGAAAAACAGATAAAATCTTAGGTGGTGCTGCTACATATATCGGAATGGCGTCTTCTTTATTAGGCGTTGACACGGCTATCGTTTCAGTTGTAGGTGGAGATTTTCCACAAGAATACATCGATTTATTAACTTCGAAAGGAATTAATTTAGATGGTTTAGAAATCGTAAAAGAAGGAAAAACATTTTTTTGGGAAGGTAAATATCACAACGATTTAAATACGCGTGATACATTGGCAACAGAATTGAATGTTTTAGAAACTTTCAATCCAGTTGTTCCTCAAAACTATAAATCTCCTGAAGTTTTAATGTTAGGAAATTTACATCCTTTAGTACAAAAAGGTGTTTTAACACAATTGGACAAACGTCCAGGTTTAGTGGTTTTAGACACAATGAATTTTTGGATGGATTGTGCTTGGGATGATTTAATGAATGTCATCAAAGATGTTGATGTTATTTCTATTAATGACGAAGAAGCGCGCCAAATGTCTGGTGAATATAGCTTAGTAAAAGCGGCTAAAAAAATCATGACTTTAGGACCAAAAACAGTTATCATCAAAAAAGGAGAACACGGCGCTTTATTATTTCAAGGCGAGCAAGTTTTCTTTGCACCAGCTTTACCATTAGAAGATGTATTTGATCCAACAGGAGCAGGAGATACATTTGCTGGAGGTTTCTCTGGATACTTAGCAAAAACTAACGATTACTCTTTCGATAACATGAAACGCGCAATTGTTTACGGTTCTGCATTAGCATCTGTAACATGCGAAAAATTTGGAACAGAATCTTTAGATGCTTTAACACGTGACGGATTAGCGGATCGTTTAAGAAGATTTAAAAACTTAATGGATTTCTCGATCAATTTATAAGATTTGATTGTTTAGATAATTTTAAAGCCTCGCAATTTGTGAGGCTTTTTTGTTTTATATTAGTGTTAGAAAATATAATACATGAATATTATTTTAGAAATATTAGCTTGGATTATTTTTGAGTTTATTGGTGTGTTTTTAGGGGCAGCAGTAAGGTTTTGGATTCTAAAAATGTTTAATTCATCTTTAACTTTTGATGAATTTTCAACTTCGGCATCTAGAACAGATAATTTCTATAATTACCTTGTTGGAATACCAATTTTTATTGGTTTAATTATTGGAGTAGTATTTATAATTTTTTAAATTAAAATGAAAAACAGAATTATCACAGTACTCGTTTTAGCAATTTTATCCTTGTTATCAGGAATTTTAATTTCTAAAATGTCGTTTATCGGAAAAGTCGGAATCACAATTATTTACAACGAATACACCATTCTAAAATCGTGGTGGCAAACCGCTTTGGTTATGTTTGTAATTCAATTAATTGTTTTCGGAATTCTAAGCTTTTCTCAGTACAAAAAGCAATCAAAGGTTAAACGTTCAATCTTACCAATCGTGTTTATTTTAATTGGTGTTGCAGGTTTCTATTATACATATTATGATTTTACCGAAACTTCGCATCGATTAATGAAAAAGTCTTTTCACTTCGGATTTTATCTATTTTGGATTACTTGGTTTATCAATTGTTTCTTTTTCTTTTCGACAAAGCCAAAACAAGTTGAACTAACCGAAAGCAATTCTGAAATAAATGAAATTGTATAAAATAAAAAAAGCTCATCTGTTTAGATGAGCTTTTTTGTGACCGAGACAGGATTCAAACCTGTAACCTCCTGAGCCGTAATCAGGTGCGCTATTCAGTTGCGCCACTCGGCCATTCCTAATAATAAACTGTTGTTCTTATTTTGGACTGCAAAGATAATAACTATTTATAAATCTGCAACTATTTTTAGTAAAAATTTTAACCTCTATTTCTGTCACTAATTAACATCATCATAAAACTTAATACAAAAAGCGAATCATCTTCGGAAGAATTGAACTGATTTAGCTTAAATTTTCGTCCAAAAAACGACGGTTCTTTTGATGCTTCCATGTATTCTTTTCCGTTTAAATCGGTCAAAACATACTTTGGATTAAAAATATAACCAGAGAAAAACCCAAGTACAGGAATTTCGCCAACCATGCCGTCCATCATACGCGTAAAACCGCTTCGTTCTTTTATCGTATAAAGATGATTGTCGTTTGCATCGTAAATATGAAATGTAGCCGTCCAGAAAGATTTAAACGTTTTTCTACGCGCTTTACCAATTGTATTTCCGTTGGCATCTGCAATTGTAAAAGTTTGCTGAAAATCTATTATTTTATTTGAACGTAATTGGTACAATTCTTCTTTTTTCGAAGAATCATGATACACTTTAATTACATCGCGCCAAGAAAACATTTTTTCTCGTACATAAAATATAGGTTGATTGTTGGCATCCGAAACAGAAAAATCATTGGATAAAGTTGCAACATGAAACTTAATATCAAACGGAAATTTTAGGTTGTTAAAATTCATATCATATTGTTTTGCCAAAAATAGAATATAATTTTAATACATATCCGTTTTCCATCATAATTAATGTGTTGTCATTTTGACAAAGGAGAAATATAAAGTTTAAAGACTTGAAAAATTCTATTATCTAAGAGATTCTTCATGCCGCTTCGCTATATTCTGAATGACAAATAGTGGATTTGAATTTAAGTTTTAGAATCTGTCTTTCTTTTTAGGAATATTAATCTTCTATAAAAAGAAAATAGGTTCAAATTAATTTGAACCTATTTGTATAATTATCTTTTTAAGATTAAAAGATCAATTTCATTTTTACCATCCCCATCTAAATCCTCACCATAATCAGATTTTAAGATTAATTCGTGGTCTGTTAAACTAATTATTTCAGCTTCGTCAAAATCATTAGGAGCATATTCTATTCGGATTGTTTTTCCTGAAATTTGATATGTTCCATTTTCTCTCCAGTCAATTGTGCAAGAGCCTCCAAAATCGTCGTGACCAATAGCAGAATATTTATTGTCACTACTAAATGTGTACCCATCTTGTTTTGTGCATTCATTTGCTATATCCTCATCTTCAATATGATTGTCTTTTGAAAATTGAGTTTGATATTTAACATAATTCCAAGTTCCAACAATACTTGCATTGCTTGATGAATCATCATCATTATTACAGCTAAATAATAAAGTAAAAGCACAAAGGCTTGGTAAAATAAATTTTTTCATAAGTATATTTTTAAAGGTTATTGCGGCGAAAATAACAAAAACAATACTTATTAAAAGAATATTAAATACTTATTTATAAATAATTTCTAACTTCATCCAAATGTTTAATTGTAGGCACATTTTCCATCCCAAAATTATCATCTAAACGATCAAAGAAAATAGCAGACATTCCAAACGCATTTGCACCAACTGCATCTGCAATCCAATCATCGCCAATGTAAATAGATTCATCTTTTTTAGCTCCAGATTTTTCCATTGCCAAATTATAAATACGTGGATCTGGTTTCAGAATCGCGATTTCATCTGCATAAGTTACCGTTTCAAAATAACCGTTTAAATCCGAAGATTCAATTTTACGTTTCGAAACTTCTATAAAACCATTTGTATAATGTGTAATTTATAGTTTGGTTTCAAATAATCCAATAACTCCATTGCGCCATCTACCACTTCGTTATAATTGGTAATGGTTTCCATGTATTCGTCTTCAAAAATCTTTGCTAATTCATCATTATTGATTCCAAGATTGTCAAAAGCTTCTTTAAAACGACGTGCGCGTAATTCTTCTTTTGTAATTTTTTTGTCACGAATTAATGCCCAAAGACCTTCATTGCTTTCATGGTAATGTGGATGAAATTCGTCAAAAGTAAATCCATATCTGCTCTCTACATCATATTTTATATACAACTTTTCTAATGCAAATTTTGCATTTTTGCGGAAATCCCAAAGTGTATTATCTAGGTCGAAAAAAACGTGTTTTATTGTGTTCATAAGCGCAAAGCTAAGGATTTTATGTAAATTTGTTGATTAAGAATTCATCAATTGAAAACGAGATTAGAGAAATTTAAAACGAAGAATGCGAAAGGCGTTTTGTCTTTGTTGGCTGGTAACACAATTGCGCAAGTTATTATGGTTGCAGGCGGCTTGTTTTTAGCGAGATTGTATGGTCCTGAAGCGTCGGGAACTTACAATGTCTTTTTAAGTTTTGTGGCGATTCTTTCTATTTTGACGACTTTTCGGTTAGAAAATATTTTTGTGCTTTCGAAATCAACCAAAGCCATCCGAAATTTATTTACAACATTATTATTAGTCAGTTCTATTGCAACTATTTTATTCTTTTTGGGCTATGCAGTTGTAGAAGAAATATTTTCGTTAAAAACCTCATTATTTGTTGTTTTATTAAGTTGTATTGCGGGGTTATTTACAGCGTGGAATAACGTTCAGAATTCCTTGTTTACAAAATATAAATTATTCAAAAGTATTTCCACAGGATTTGTAATTAATGCTGTTTTTTCTGTAATATTTCAATTTGTATTTTATACAATGGGTTACAAAGAAACGGGATTGATTTATGGAACAATTTTCGGAACAGTTATCTCGTGTATTTATTATTTTTCGATTACAAAAGGACGATTTACATCCATTGATTTTGGATTAGCAAAACGAACGATTTCTAAAAATAAAGAAATCATAAAATATACTTTGCCTTCGGATTCATTAAATGTGATTGCAAATAATTTGATGACAATTATGTTGGTATTTTATTTTACCAAAGACGATGTTGGATTTTTTGGAAATGCCGCAAAAGTTTTGGTAACACCATTAACGTTATTATCAAATTCAATGTCAAAAGTTTTCTTTCAGAAATCTGTAGGCATGGTCGATCAAAAAGCGCATCAATTATACGATTTGGCTAAAAAAGTGGTTTTGTACAATGTTGGTGCAATTTCAGTCTTTTTATTGTTGATGAATTTCATCGGAATATTTATTTTAGAATGGATTCTTGGCCCAGATTGGAAAGGTTTGCACGTGATGACATGGATACTTTCTTTTTGGATTTTATGTCGCTCTGCAATGAATCCTATTCAGCAAATAGTCGTAGTAATTAAGAAAAATCACTATGCATTTTACTTCAACATCTATCTTGTTTTTATCACATTTATAACATGCGTAATTGGTGGTTTAAATAAAAACATACTTTTAACGTTATCCCTATATTCTTTCTTCGCAGGAATTGGTTATATCATTCAGCTTTATTTTGTGATGAGAGAACTGAAACGTTATAAAAGATAAAAAATAAATGTGCGGAATTTCTGGAATATTTTCGAAGAATAAATTTTATGATTCAGCAATCATCAACTCTTTAAAATCTATAAAACATCGTGGACCAAATAATACAGTTCATGCAAGTTTTATGGATGAAAAATTTCATTTATTTTCGAGCGAACTTTCAGACCAAAAAACACAACAAGAATTTCAAAATTCAACTAAAATATCATCTAATAATTGGATAGGATTTAATCGACTTTCTATTATTGATTTATCAAATAATGGCATGCAACCATTTTATGATAATTATTCAAAAACTACATTTTTATTTAATGGCGAAGTTTATAATTACAAAGAATTAAGAGAGAATTTTTTAAAAGAAATAACCTTTACATCTGATTCTGATTCGGAAGTTGTCTTTCAATTATATTTAAAATTGGGTGATGATTTTATTCATCATCTTCGCGGTATGTTTGTGATAACACTTGTTGATTATTCAAAAAATGAACTTAAAGTTTGGCGCGATCGATTTGGAATTAAGCCTTTTTATTATTTTTTAGATAAAGAAAAAATAATTTTTTCATCAGAAATGAAAGGAATTTTTGCAACAGATTTAGTCAAAAAAGAAATTGATTTTAAGCATTTAGCGTATTCATATTATCTCAATACAAGTTTTGCGCCCAATACGGTTTATGAGCAAGTGAAATCTTTAGAAGCTGCAACTAAATTAACTGTTAATTTGACTAATTTTAGTTGTAAAAAAGAAACATATTGGACATTAAATTACAATCCAGATCAACGAAAAATTAGGCAAGATGAATTTCTTAATGATGTAAAACAAGTTGTAGAATTAGCCGCTATTTCTGATGTAAAACAAGCTGTAATGTTGAGTGGCGGACTAGATTCGGGTTTGTTGGCGTATCAATTTAATCAACTTAAAGTAGAAATTGATGCGATAACAATTTATAATAATCAAGTTGAGGAACAAAATGAGTTAGAATTTGCAGAAAGTAATGCGAAGAATGCAAATCTAAATTTATTGGCTTTTGAAATTGAGAATAAAGTTAATTTACAAACGATTAAAGAATATTGTTTAGCGGAAGAAGAACCAAATTCTTCGCCAGAACCAGCTTATTTTTTAGCTAAAAAAGCTCATAAAAATAAGTATGTTGTTTTACAAAATGCATTAGGTTTAGACGAATTATTTTACGGTTATGGTTATTATTATCAAGCAAAACAATTGCAAAAAATACAACCATTTTTATTAAAGCCTTTTAAATATTTATTGAAAGGAAGTAAACGAAATAAGTACGAAGAAATAACAACATTTAGTTTAGAAACTTCTCCATTTGTGATGAGAAGTATTGCAAGCTGGGAAGAAATTAAACAACTTTTTAAAGATTACAATAGTGACAATTGGGAACATCCAATTTCAGTTTTAATGAAGCAAGTAAAACAGACAAATCCTAAGTTTGAATCGTTTCCTTTGCTAAAAAAAATATCATATTTAGACTTTTATTATTACATAAGTTCGCATCATACTTTTCATTCGGATCAACCATCAATGCAATTTGAAACCGAAATGCGTTTTCCATATTTGGATCATCAGTTTGTTCAAAAATATTTTAATTGCACCAATTTAGATAAAGGTTTAACAAAGAAAAACAATAAACCTTATTTAAGAAAAAATGTAAATAAAATTTTATCATCAGATGTTTTGTACATGCCCAAAAAAGGTTTTTCTATGCCAACAAAAAATTGGTTAAAAGATGTAAATTTAGAAAGAGATTTTTCTGATTTAGAAACTTATTTTGGGAGCGAATATAAAAATTGGATGAATAATCCAGCAAAAAAATGGTTGATGATTTCAACCGTATATTTTTTAAGAAATGAAGACAAAACGTAACATATTATTTTTAGCAAGTTGGTTTCCCTCTAAAAAAAGTTTTTTTGATGGCGATTTTGTCGAGCGTCATGCGAAAGCTGTTGCGTTAATTCATCATGTCACGGTAATTTATGTTGTTAGTTTAAATGGAATTTCTGAAATTAAAAAGGAAGAAGAGCAAATTGATAATTTAAAAATTGTTCGAATTTATTTTCCAAGTAAAAGTAAAATTCAGAATCAATGGACAAAATTTAAATTATATATCAAAGAAATTAATTCTTATCCAAGGTTTGATTTGATTCATGTAAATGTGACTTATCCAGTAGGTTTGGTTGCTTTATATTTAAAGTTAACGAAGAAAATTCCGTACGTTATTACAGAACATTGGACGGGTTTTTTGCCACAAGATCCTGCGCACATACCTTTTGTGAAATTGTTTTTGATGAAAAAAATTGTGAAAAATTCGAGTTATTTATTACCAGTTTCTGATAATTTAGGAAAAGCAATGAGTAATTTAGGATTAAAACAACAAACCAAAACAATTAGAAATGTAATTGATTTTGATATTTTTAATTCAACGAATCATATCGAAAATGAAATTCCAAAATTTCTGCATATTTCAAATTTAACGTTTCAAAAAAATTGCGATGGAATTTTAAAAGTTACTGAACGATTATGGAAAGATAATTATGTTTTTGAGTTGCATATCGGCGGAAATGGAGATTTAGAACCTTTTTATAGATATAAAAATACGTCTGATTTTGCTGATAAATTAGTTCTTTTTGGAGCTTTATCACAACAAGAAGTTGCTGTAAAAATGAATGAAGCAAATGTATTTATTTTGTTTAGTAGATTCGAGAATCAGCCATGTGTACAAATAGAATCGTTTGCGTGTGGTTTACCGGTTATAGCAACCGATGTTGGTGGAATTAGTGAAGTTTTCCCTACAGGTTTTGGACAAATTACACCTTCAGAAAACGAAGAAGAATTGTACCAATCATTAAAAAATATCTTAGAAAATAAGACACATTTTAAATCAAAAAAAGAGATTCATCTTTTTGCAAAAGAAAACTTTTCAATGCAAAAAATTGCAAATGCTTTTGATGAAATTTATAACCAAGTTTTGAAATGAAAGATTTTTATAAATTCATAAAACAGTTTCTACAAAATAATGGATTGAACGTTTTTATATCCATTTTTTTATCAAAATTCACCATGCTTATTAACACCATTTTTATCGTAAAAATGATTAATCAAGCAGAGTTTGGAAGAATTACATTGATAGCTTCTGTACTTTCTTTTTTTACGCCTTGGAACGGAATAGGATCATTGCAAATGTTTATGAAATATGGTTCTGAGTTAGAAAATGAAGTAGATAAAAATCAATTAGGGCAACATTTATTTTGGAAAGGTTTAGTTAATCAACTTATTGTTTCGGTTTTATTTGTCTGCGTTTGCTTGATTTATACAATCAAATTTGACCATTTATTCTGGATTATATTTTTCTTTACAATTAGGCTTTTTGGTTATTATTTTTTATCTCATATTATCATAGATTTTCGAATCAAAGGAAATAATAAAAAGTTTGCAGAAATTAATAATATCACAAATATCGTTGGCTTAATTATTACGTTTGCTTTGACTTATTTTTATGGTGCTTTGGGTTATGTTATTTCGCTAGCGATTGGTCCTTTTATAAGTTTTATTTACTTGAAATCGTATCATTTTCAACAATCAATTTTAGAGAAAAAATATGATTTTAAAGCAATGTGGAATTATGGACGATTAGAATCTTTTGCATATTTTGCTTCGGAACTTTTATTTGCGATTGATATTGCGATGATTGCTTATTTTATGACAGAAAATGATATTGCGTTGTATAAAGTTGCCATTTTATTGCCTTTAAATCTTATTTTTTTACCAACGATTTTAATACAAACTGATTTTCCAAAATTGGTTCAACATGCAAAAGACAAAAATTATTTAAAGTTTTATATTAAAAATTATTATCGAATTTTTATACCAATCGGTATTATTATTTTGTTTGGTAGTTTTTTTCTCAAAGATTTTATACTTCAATTATTTTTCTCAAAAGCATATATAAAAGGCGATTTTATTTTCTTTATATCTTCTTGTGCAGTCGTTTTAGCTTTATGGTTTCGGGTTTTGTATCTCAATTTATTTTCGGTGATTGGTTATGCAAAATGGAATAGTATTATTTCTGTTTTATCTATTGTTGTTTTAGTTATTTCAGATATGGTATTAATTCCAAAATACCAGTTAGAAGGAGCTGCGATAAGCTTAGCTTTTACGTATCTTTTCTCAGGTTTTTTTGCAATGCTAGTTTTCTTTAATTATTTAAAGAAACTGACTTAATCGGTTTTTCTCCAATATAATTAGTAAAATCTTTACCATTTGCATCGCCTGTATCCTAACTAGTCGTTTCTTTAATAGTTGTATTGTATTGATTGCGGACATTTATACTTGTCGAAGGCTTAAATCCGAACTTGAACAGCCTGAAGCTTCAATACCATCCATAGTCAAATAAAGATTAATTCTTTTGATTTTTTTGGATCATTTGCAAATTTTTTATCCAAATATCGTTTATCTGATTCATATATAGTTCTAAACTATTTTTCTTCTGTATTTTCAAATCATTTGTAATTTTAAAATTATTACTAATGATTTAATTCTGTTTTTTTTTATCAAAAATTTATATTAGAATAGATTGAGTAGTATTTTTTTTGAGGAGAATAGCCTTCCATAAATTTAGCAACAGCAGGTAATGTTGAACCTTCAAAGTCAAAAATAAGGTCTTTCTCAGCATTATTTTTTATAATATAATCAAGAATATAAGCAGATGTGTTATGTTTTTCTTGTTCTCTATTTCTCGCAAAAGAAAGACAGATAATTCTGTTTTTAGAAAATAACATAGCTTGCGAGCCAATTAATATTTGTTCTTTAGAAAATATATCGAATATTCTTAAAGTTCCGTTTTTTAATAGAGTTTCAAAGATTGGTTTGTACTTTTTTTCTAATTTATGAGTGTGTATGTATTCATATTTATCTTTCAATAACTGAAAATTTTGTAAGTTATTAACTTCATTTATTTCCAAACTCATTTTAGAAGTTCGTCTTAATTCTTTATTTCTTTTCGATGTATAATTCTCAGAAATTTGGATATAAGGTCTATTTAAATTTAAGATAAAATTTACTTTCTGTGTTCCTTTTGGTCTAAATAATTCAGTATTTTCTTCATTAAAAGAATATGCTCTTACTAGATTTTTGTGTAGTTTTTTTTCAAATTGTTCAAAGATTTCTTTCGAAAAATTTTGATTATGAAAAACACCTAATTGTTGACAATAAATAGGTTGAGTTATAAATTTTACACCAATTTTTTTGGTGTAAGGCAAAGGCATTATTGCTTCATAATCATTTAAAACATAACAATCCCAATTGTCATCAACCAACGTATCTAAATACCAATATTCTGCATAAATTCTGTAATTCACAGCATTATTTAGGCAGTTTGTATATTTTTCTACATCAAGTTTTTTTCGTGTTATTCGCTTAATCATTAAAAATGCTTTCGTAAACTTTTCGCCATTCTAACCATTCTTCGTTTAAGTTTGATTGATGGAATAATGTTATAAACGTTCCGTTTACGTTTTTAATTGTTTGTTTCAAGCTTTTTAATTCTTGTATGGCTTCTTTGGGTGTTAATTTTAGATAGTTTTTCAACGTAACATCCATTGCTACAAACGGATATATTGTTAACAATGTTTGTTGATTTGTAGTTAAATCAAACCATTTATAAGGAGTAGAAGTTCCTGCTCTAAAGCCAATTTTATGCGCAAATCCCATTGTGTAATCTTCTGAAATTTGGTTTATTAACAATTGTTGATAAGTGATAGGTAATTGTAATTTTATAAAATGTTGACGAGATAATTTAACATCAGAATTTGTAATTATCTGTAAACGATTTATTTCTGTTGTTAATAACGTATTATCGTTATTAGATTGATAAGAAGGATGAATTCCGATTTTTGCCCAAGTCGAAATTTCTTTGATTAATTTTTGCTGTTCTTTATTTTCCCAATTATGGTTTTTATCAAACGTAGAATAATCGCCCAATAACCAAAAGAAAATAGTTTCTATTTGATGTTTTTGGGCAAGATTTTTTAAATAATCAAATGTGTCGTAAGGATCTTTCTGTTTACGATTTAAAACATTGAATTGTTGTTTAAATTCAGCTAAATTTCCTTTGATTAATTTTTTACCTATAGAGCCAAATTTTATTTTTTGTGAATGATGCAAATATTTCCATGCATAATCTACATCATGCGTATTGATTTGCTTAAAAACACGTTGCTTGAAATTTAATTCAGGATATTTAGCTTTTATTTTTGCTTGAATTTCATAACAAATAATATCAACAATTGGTTGCGAGTAATCTAAATCCGAACCTAAAAAGCGATTGTGTTTATCAAAATTTTCTTTTGGTGAATTGTATTCTTCGTAACGAGAAAGCCAATAAAAACATTTTCCTACTTCGTGTAAAGAGTTATAATTTATAGAAGATCGAATTTCATTTTCTATTAAAATATCATCAACCTCAAGATTAATTTCTTCATCTAAAAATTGATTAGAAAAATTGATTTTTGGTAAATCTGATTGGTTAAATTCGTTAAAATCTGTAGTCGTTTTGTAGTCAATTCCAGAAAAATAACACAAAATAAAATCGAATATATAATGTATTCGATTGGTTATTTTTTCGGTGAATAATAGAATGGTTTGGCTCAAAATTTAATTTTCTATAAAGCTTAAAAGTAATATTTTTTTAGATTAATCCTTTATCTGCAAAGGAATAATATTCTTTCTGCGTCACAATAATATGATCGATTACTTGAATATCCAACAAAGTAGCACCTTCTTTTATTTTTCGAGTAATACTTTTATCTGCTTCACTAGGCGTGAGGTTACCAGAAGGATGATTGTGCGATAAGATAATTGCAGTCGCCATTAACTCCAAACTTCGTTTAAAAATAACGCGAACATCAACAGAAGTTTGTGTTATTCCACCACGAGAAATTTGTTCGGTTTTGATGATTTTATTTCCTTGATTGAGAAACATTACCCAAAATTCTTCGTTTGGTAAATCGCCAATTTGTTGTTGCATAATAATTGCAGCTTCATGACTTGATGTAATTTTTTCGCGCTCTAATGCTTCTTGCGAATTTCTTCTTCGTCCTATTTCTAGTGCTGTGATGATTGAAATTGCTTTTGCTTCGCCAACTCCTTTAAATTTTGATAAATCTTGAATTGTAAATTTGGCTAATTCGTTCCAGTTATTATTAGCAGATTTTAAGATTCGTTTTGCTAATTCTACTGCCGATTCGTCTCGGTTTCCGCTTCCCATTATGATGGCTAACAATTCGGCATCAGAAAGTGATGAACGTCCTTTTAGTGCTAATTTTTCACGTGGACGATCATCTTCATTCCAATTTTTTATGGAGCTTTTATTCTCTAAGTAATCCGTCATCATTTTTCCCTATTCGTTCAAAATGTTTGGTAAAACCATCATGAAATTCTTCGCTAATTGTTAGTTTATCGCCCAACAAATTATAACTCATTCCAGCAGATGTATTGGCGTTTATAAAAATCATATCACGTTCATTTATACTTTGTATGCTTTTACCTTTTCCAGTCGTATAGCTGTTTCTCGAAACTTCTTTACCATTAATAATCAAAATCATTTCTGTTGGCGTAAATTCTATTACCTGAACTTGTCCCATTGGCGGATCTTGTTCTTTTCCTACAATTCCTCCAGATAATTTAACCAATTTCCATCGTCCAATCAATGTTTCTTCTTGTTTTTTATTTTCTGTTGTGGTCTGTTTATCTGTTGTTCGTTTTGTGATTTTGCAACTTGCAAATAGCACAACACTTGTGAATAAGATGTAGCAGATATTTTTTTTCATTCGGTTTAGATTTTAGTTTAAAGATAATAAAAAAAGCTCGAACAAAACGTTCGAGCTTGATATCTAAAAAGATAGATTTATTATTTAATATCGGTAATTTTACTAGGCTTTAATACTGCGTAATGTGCAGCTTGTTGTATAAGCTTAATTTCAAGATCGCTTACTCCTTCCGGTTTATATTTATTTCCTATTACATTCACTTTAAATAATTTTTCAAACCAAACACATGCAGCAATATATCGACCTACTCTCAAATTTAAATGGTATCCATCTCTTGTTAAATCATTTCCTAAAGAAGTTGTTCTTGCATTTTGAATACCAGTACCTGTGGGTACAATAAAATCGATATTAAAATCTTTCTTTGATAATTCATAAGCTTCTACAATGCTTCTGTACATATAAAGTTGATTATTATTGTAATTTGCAAACCCTAGATGAGTAGAAGTTGGACTATATGCCCATGTTTGATGTAGTATTATTTTAGGATCATATCCAATGGTGTTTGTATTTATATACTTAATAAGTAGTGGCAATGGAGTAACAAACGTTGCATACATACCAGAATTTTGACTTACTTGTTGCATTGATACGTAATCCCATTTTTCATCATTTAAAGCTCTTTTTATATTATAAGAATTAATAATGTTTATTTCATTTTTTAAATTATACTTATAGTATCTATATATATGTGCATCACTTTGAGTTGATTGCAAATGAAAATCTAATGATGCTCCTCCGTAATATAAATTACCAATAACAATTTTTTTTCCAGCACTCTCAGCTAATTTACTTAAATGATTTTCTACTGCATCTTCTGAAAAGCTATTTCCAATTGCTAATACTTTTATTGTATCTTTTTGAATAGTAAAATTATTCGACGTAGCACGTGATTTTATCTCAAAATTGTCATCATTGTCATCATTGTTACATGAAAAAAATAGTGATAGAAAAATAATTAATAGAATTTTATTCATATATTTTTTATTAAATATACTAATAAAAATCATATTTTATTTAAAAGTGAAATATTTTGATGATTTTAAAAATGAAATATTTTCAGCAGTTTTAATGCCAAATAAATACCTTCCTATTTTTAAATTACTAATAATATAATATAGTATAAAACATTGACTGTATGTAAGAATATTTATAAACATAAATTCAGTATAATCATTCGAAATTAGTTTATTCATAAATAATCCATTAAAATAAACTAATGGTTGATGGATTAAATAAATTGTAAAAGAAGCATTAACAAAAAATTTTAATCTCTCTGAATTATTAATTTTAAGATTTTTAAAATAATTGTAAATGATTAAGATTAAGTAGAATGTAGTTATAAAATATATTCCTCTTAATGGTATTTTATAGATATTTTTTAAAGTTTCTAATACAGGCGAGCTAAAAATAGAATGAATAATAAGAAATGCAATAATAATAGGTAAATTGAATTTTTTATTTATGTTATAAGATTTATAATATAATACTGATCCTAAAAATGTTGGTAAAAAACTATTTATGGGATTTATTAAAAAAGTATAAACTATTTCATGAATTTCTGGAGAAGATATTTTACTTAATTCATATGATACTTTAGAAAGAGCATAAGTTAATGATGCATAAAAAAGTGAGATTATTAGTATTTTAAGAAGACTGAAAGAAGTTGTATATAGTACTACTTTTTTAATTAATTTATAAAAAAAAGAGTAGGGGATAAAAACTAATGCTAAACTAATTAAAAACCATATATGTTGGCTATTGATTTGATATGAATTTTGATTGATGTAGTATAGTTTAATTGTTATTGGAAGAATAATTAGTATTGAAAATAATAATGGAATATATATCTTCTGAACTCTATTCTTTTTAAAAAATGTAATACCTTTTTGTTCAATTAGAAAAGAAGCAAAGAATCCAGATAGAAGAAAGAATACTTCCATTCTAAAAGGATGAGTTATAGAGAATAAATCATAAATAAAATTATTGTTAGTATTTATTAAATTACTATTAGTTTCAAATAAGTAAGAAATGTGATAAATAGGTCCAATAAGCATTAAGATTGCTCTTAATAAATCTAATCCTACTAATCTTTGTGATATTTTCATTATTATTATTATTATTATGTATTAAAAAGCTCGAACAAAATGTTCGAGCCTGGTATTCAATGATATATGTTTATTTTTTTTATTTATTTGCTTTTACCCACGCATCTTTTAGGGTAACAGTTCTATTAAAAACTAATTTTTCTGAAGTTGAATCTTTGTCCAAAGCAAAATAACCAATGCGTTGAAATTGGAATTTATCTTCTACTTTCGCTTCTTTTAAAGCTGGTTCTGCAAAACCATTTTTAACCGTTAAAGAATCTTGATTTACGAATTGTAAAAAGTCTACATCTTTTTCTGCATCTGGCGATTCTACTGTAAATAAACGATCATATTCGCGTACTTCTACAGGAATATTTTCTGTTGCAGAAACCCAATGTAACGTACCTTTTACTTTACGTTTAGAAGCTTCAGTTCCGCTTCCAGATTTTGTTTCAGGATCATACGTTGCATAAATTGTCGTAATATTTCCTTCCGCATCTTTTTCTACACGTTCTGCTTTGATAAAGTATGCACCTTTCAAACGAACTTCATTTCCTATTGATAAACGAAAGAATTTTTTAGGCGCTTCTTCCATAAAATCTTCACGTTCAATATAAATTTCTTTTGTAAAAGGAACAATACGCGTACCAGCAGTTTCGTCTTCTGGATTATTTTCGATTTCTAATTCTTCAACTTGATTATCAGGATAATTTTCAATAATCACTTTTACAGGATCAATAACCGCAAAAACACGTGGTGCAATTTTGTTTAAATGATCACGAACAGAAAATTCTAATAAAGAAATATCTAACACATTATCACGTTTCGCAATACCGGCAACATTCCAAAAATTCTTGATAGATTCTGCTGTATAACCGCGACGACGCAAACCAGAAATTGTAGGCATACGCGGATCATCCCATCCGTTTACAACACCTTCTTGTACCAATTTCATTAATTTACGTTTACTTGTAATCATGTAAGATACATTACCACGCGCAAACTCACGTTGTTTTGGTTTTTGATTTTGTCCTTCTAAGGATACATTATTTACGTACCATTCGTATAAATCGCGGTGATTTTTAAATTCTAACGAACATAAAGAGTGCGAAATACCTTCTATATAATCAGATTCTCCGTGAGTCCAATCGTACATCGGATACATTTTCCATGTGTCACCAGTTCTGTGATGTGGACGCTTTAAAATACGGTACATAACAGGGTCACGCATGTTCATGTTTGGAGAAGTCATATCAATTTTTGCACGTAAAACATGTGTTCCTTCGTCAAATTCTCCTGCTTTCATGCGTTCGAAAATATCTAAACTTTCTTCGATTGCACGATTTCTGAAAGGCGAATCAATTCCTGGTTCAAAAGGAGTTTTACGTTGTTCATTAATTACTTCAGAAGATTGATCGTCAATATATGCTTTTCCTTCTTTGATTAATTGTACAGCCCAATCGTATAGCTGCTGGAAATAATCAGAAGCATAACGTTCTTCCGTCCATTCAAATCCTAACCATTTTACATCTTCGCGAATAGAATCTACGAATTCTTGCTCTTCTTTGTCAGGGTTTGTGTCGTCAAAACGTAAGTTTACAGGCGCATTATATTTCTGTCCTAAACCAAAGTTTAAGCAGATTGCTTTTGCATGCCCGATGTGTAAATAACCATTTGGTTCTGGTGGGAAACGAAAACGTAAATTTTCTTTAGGCATCCCATTGGCTAAATCATCTTCAATGATTTGCTCGATAAAATTCAATGATTTTTTTTCTTCTTCCATTTTTAATTACGATTGAGTTTGCAAAGGTACGAAATTGACACTAAAAAATATAGACCAAGTTTCGGATTTTACCATAACAATTGTGCTCTTATCTAAAAAAAATAAAAGTGAAAAAGGTATTAAAAGAAAAAATAGGTATTTAATAAGTAATTTATCCCAAATAAATTTCTAATAATCCGTCCGGAATTTGAACTAACATCGCTTTTTCTTCGCGGTTAACTTCTAAAATCCATTCGTCAATCATCGGAATAAGAATTTGTTTTCCGTTTGCATTTACTTCAAAATAAGCTTGTGCAGCAGAATCATTAACAGAATTAATTACACCAACTTCGGTATTAGATTGATCGTAAATTGTAAATCCAATAACTTCGTGATAATAAAATGCTGTTCCAGTAAGTTCTGGTAATGTTTTTAATGGTAAATAAATTTCGCGATTCACTAAACGATCTACGTCTTCGTTCTCAACATCTTCAAATTTTACCAATAATTTTGTGCCTTGATATGGCTGTGCAGTTTCAAAAAAAAATGGAACCAGTGTACCATCTTGCTCGATGAACACTGCTTCCAAAGTATTGTATAATTCTGGTTCGTCAGTATCCAAGTGAATGATTAAATTACCTTTGAAACCGTGTCTCTTAGTAACTTTACCTAAATAGTAGCAATCATTTTTTGTCATTGGATTCTTTCTGAACTTAAAAATTATTCTTCTGTAGCAACTTCTTCAGTTGCACCCTCTACTTCTGCAGCAGGAGTTTCTTCAGCTAATGCAGCAGCTTCAGCTTCTTGAGCAGCTTTTACACGTGCAGCGTTAACAGCTTTGTCAGCTTCTAATGCAGCAGCTTTAGTAGCAGCAGCGTTTGAAGTTAAACCGTCTTTTTTAGCTTGAATTTTAGCATCTTTAGCTTCTAACCAAGCAGCGTAACGTTTGTCAGCTTCTTCTTGAGTAAATGCTCCTTTAGCAACACCTCCTAATAAGTGTTTTTTCATGAAAGCACCTTTGTAAGATAATAAAGCTTTAGCCGTATCTGTAGGTTGCGCTCCTTTTAATAACCATTCAACAGAAGAATCAACATTTAATTCGATTGTTGCAGGATTAGTAATTGGGTTGTAAGTACCTAATTTTTCGATGAAACGACCATCACGTCTTGCTCTAGAGTCAGCAACTACGATGTGAAAGAATGGTTTTCCTTTACGACCATGTCTTTGTAATCTAATTTTTGTAGCCATAGTATAACTAATTAATTATGGGAACTCGTCCCGTTTTACAATTTGAGGTGCAAAGATACATTATTTTTAGTAAAAATTTAGTTTTAAATTAATTATTCAAACAAATGATGTTTGTCAAGTTTTATGACAGAATAATCTTGCGTAATTTTATCCACAAATTTATCTATCATGTTCAAGTTGTTTTTTCTACTTTCACCTTTCATTCTATTTGCTCAAAATGCTCAAATTATTTATTTTACAGACGCGCATCAATTGTATGAATTAGATGATATAGAAGACGGTAGAGGCGGAGTTGCTCGATTAAAAACTGTGGTTGATATTGCGAAAAAAGAGAACAACGAAACGTTGACAATTCATGGAGGAGATTTTGTTGGAGGCGTTTTATATGGCGGTATATACAAAGGTAATCACATGCCAATTGCGTTTAATCAAATACCTGTTGATATTTTTAATTTTGGACAACATGAGTTTGATTATGGTGTAGATCATCTGATAACTTTAATAAATCAAATAAAGGGAACATTTTTTACCTCAAATTTAGTCGATGATAAAGGAAACTCGTTTCATCAGTTACCAACTTATTTGATTAAGAAAATAAATAATCAAACCATTCTTTTTATTGGATTAACGGATCAAATGCAAACCACAAAAAAAGATTCGCGCGTACAACAATCAGATTTATTTTTGTCGGTAGAGAAAGTTTTTAAACAAGTAAAAAATCAATTATTTAATCAAATTGTGGTTATATCTCAAATGGATTTAGCGAAAAACAGAGAATTACTGAAACGTTTTCCCGCAATCAATTTAGTTTTAACCGAAGAAGTTGACGAATATAATTCGCAGATAAATTATGTTGGTAAAACTCCGATTATTGCAACTGCAGGTAACATGAGTTCTGTCGCTAAAATAAATCTTTCAAGTCATAATTTACCACAAATAGAAATAATTCCGCTCGATAAAAACACCATAAAAGATAAAGTTTTAGCTAAATTAGAAGCACAAGAAAAGAATAATGTAGAGAAAGAATTGAATCAGAAATTAGCTGTTTTAGAAGTAGATTTAGATGCTTTTCAGAGTTTAAAAACGGAATCTTTAGCAGGAAATTTTGTAACGGATGCGATGCGAGATTATTATAAAACTGATTTGGCTTTGATTGATGGAAGCGGAATTAGAAAAAATGTAGAAAAAGGTGATTTTACCTACAAATCTGCCCGAACATTATTGCCTTTCGGAAATAAAATGGTGGTGGTCGAATTAAATGGAAAAGATTTTAAAGCATTTTTAGAACAAAATATTTTGTCTGAAAAACCAAAATTAATTCAAGTTGCTGGAACTAAATTTATCATCAATAAAAAGTCAAATTCTATTGAATTTCCTCATTTAGAAAATGAAAAAAAGTATACATTAGTGTTGAATGATTACAATTTTGGAAAGCTTAAAAATTACACTAGAATTTTGATTGGTGCAGAGGATGAAAAATCAATCGAAGATTATGAAGTGTTGAAAATTTATGCAGAAAAACAGCAAATAATAAACCCGAAAATAGAGAATAGAATTACAATTATTGATTATGAATAAAGCAGAAATTCTTGCAGAAACGCAAGCGTATATAAAGAAAACATTTTTAGACGAAGGAACTGGCCACGATTATTTTCATATTGAACGTGTTGTAACCAATGCCAAAAAAATATTGGAAACAGAAAATGCTGATCCATTTTTAGTCGAATTAGCCGCTTGGACGCATGATGTAGGTGATTACAAATTGCATGATGGTGTTGATAAATCAAACGAATTGATATCCGAATTTTTACAAACGTTGCAGGTTGAGCAAGAAACGATCGATAAAGTGCTAGAAATTGTTTCGCAAGTTTCGTTTAGTAAAGGAAATACTCCGACAACTATCGAAGCGAAAATTGTGCAAGATGCAGATCGTTTGGATGCGATTGGAGCCGTTGGTATAGCGCGTTGTTTTGCGTATGGCGGAAGTGTACATAATGTGTTGTATAATCCGTATGATAACTCAAAAGACGGATCGAGTGTGCAACATTTTTACGAAAAATTGTTTAAATTGAAAGATTTAATGAATACAGAAACTGCTAAAAAAATCGCAAATAAACGTCATCAATTTATGGAGAATTTTATCGAAGAATTTTATCAAGAAGTAAAATAATTCCAATTTTTTGTAACGATTTAAAATAAGTTGCGTCTAGTTGTATAAAACCAACCATGACAAAACTACTTTATTTTCTATCTTTTTTATCGCTAACATCTTGTGTATCGGTAGAAAAATACAATGCACATATTGATGAAAAAATAGATGTAGATAAACTTCGAAATGATGTAGATATTGTCAAAAATAAGTTGCTAAAAAAGCAAGTTGACATCGATTTGTATTATTCGAAAAATGTTTTGTCTAATCGTTTAGATAGTTTTAAAAATAGTATTCAACAACCGATGAAACCTAACGATTTTTCGAGAGAATTATCAAAAGTTGTTTCTACTTTTGGACATGGTCATACGGTTGTAATGTCTTTAAATAAGCGTGCTACAAAAGAAGAACGTAAAAAGTATAAAGATTCTAAAGGACCATTTTCTCAATTAGAAATTAAGTCATTTGACAATCATTTGTACTTAAATACTAATTATTCTAAAGACTCAACTTTGGTAGAAAAAGCAGAGATTTTAGCGATAAATGGCGTTAATTATAGCGATTTTTATCAACTTTATCACGATTACAGAAAAGGAGATGGTTACATCAAAACGCTGAATAAATATATGTTGAGTGGTGCATTTTTGCGTTATGTAAACAATGAAATTGGTATAGTGGATTCGGTTGAATTAAAGATGCAAAAAAATGATTCGATTTTTACACAAATAGTAAAGAGAGAATTTAAAAAGAAGAAAGTTAAAAAGGATGATAATTTAACTAAAAAAGATTCAGTTGCAGATCAACCAAAAATTGTAAAAGAGGTTAAAAAGTTAACAAAAGAAGAAAAAAATCGTAAAAAAGACCTTGAAAAGTACAAATCTGATGTCAAAAAATATTTTGTTTATAACAAAATAAGAAACGATTATCAGCGCGAAATTATCTTTCCAAATAAAGAAGATTCTACAACGGCTATTTTACAAATTAAGACTTTTTCGTTAAGACATAGTAAAAAAGCATATCCGTTTATTTTTGATTCAATAAATAAATTAAAGGTCAAAAATTTAATTCTTGATTTGCGTAATAACGGTGGCGGTTATGTAAGTGATGCGAACTATTTGTATTCATTTCTTACTACAACTAATCAACCAAAGGCTGTAATGGCTGATAAAATGAAAGTAAATTCGAAGTTTTCTGTTACTGAAAATTTATTTAATAAACTTGGATATATAGGAAATACAATAGGTCTTCCGTTTGCGCTTTATCATTATTCTAAAACGCTTTTTAATACGAAAAAAGAGAAGGACGGAAACTATTATTATAAAGCAACAAACAAAAAAGATTTGCTTAATCAACCTAAAAAATACCAAGGAAATATCTACGTTTTGACAAATGGAATGTCTTATTCTGCAACTTGTATTTTAGGTGCAGCTTTGCAAAACGAAGGAAAAGCAGTTTTTGTTGGTGAAGAAACTGGTGGTGATTATAATGGAACGGTAGCAGGTAGTTTTGCTGATTTTAAATTAAAAAATGCTAAAATTGGCGTGTTTTATGGTTTGTTAGATTTTAAACCAAATACTTCTCGCGAACTAAAAGGACGAGGAATAATTCCGGATGTTGCAATAGAAACTAATTTTAACGATATTGTAAATGAAAAAGATCCGCAATTGGACTGGATTTTGAACGATATTAAAACAAAAAAATAGTGCATGTAAAATCAATATTTTATTTTCTGTTTTTGGGATTGATTTGTAGTTGTACTTCTGTAAAAAGATACAATGCACATATCGAAGAAGAAATTCCTGCCTCAAAACTGAAGAAAGATGTTGATTTCGCTTATAAAAAACTAAAAAGATATCATCCAAAATTAGATTTATATATTTCTGAAGATCAAATTGATTATAAGTTTGATAGTTTTAAAAAGACAATCAATTCTCCATTAAAAAGAAATGATTTTTTTATTAAATTTTTTCCGATTTTTGAAAGTTTAGGTCATGGTCATACAGATTTATATCCAGTTTTTAAACGATTAAATAAAAAAGAAAAAAAGAAATATAAAAATTCTAAATCTGCGTTCGAAAATTATTCATTTTTCTTGCAAAGCGATTCAATTTATTTAATTCAAGATTTTTCGAAAACAAATCCAATTAATTCTGGTTCGGCTTTACTTGCAATTGATGATATTTTGATTCAAGATTTAGTTAAAAAATACAAAACAAGCTTATATGGAGATGGTTATAACAAAACATTTTCAGACAATTTGTTTAACCGTACATTTCTAAATTACATTACTTTAGAACAAGGAATTAAAGATTCTGTTGAACTAACTTTTTTGATGGGAAGCAATGTAATTAGTAAAAAAACATTCAGAAGTTTTCCTAAACCAAAAAAGGAAATTGCAAAAGCGGAAGTTGTTACAACAAAGGCAGCTAAAGATATTCAGCGTCAACTTAAAATTAAACAAAAGCGCTACGGATACGATAAAACCTCAAAAACATATTCTAAAGATTTATCATTCCCGACAAATGATAGTACGATTGCGGTGCTAAAAATTACAAATTTTAGAAAAGGAAAGATAAAAGAGCTATATAAAGATGCGTTTACATATATTAAGAATCATAAAGTCAAAAATCTTATTTTAGATATCCGGAATAATGGTGGCGGATATATAAAAGATGCACATTATTTATACGCTTATTTGGTCGAAGATTCGGATAAATTCTTAGGAAAAAAGATTGTCAAATCTAAAACTTCTTTTGGAAAAACGTTGTACAATTTGTTTCCAATACCAAGTTATCCAATTTTGTGGTTAGGTTCTGGTTATACGTTTTTTTCGACGACAAAAAATACTGATAATGAATATGAATTGCATATGCCATTTTCGTTTACAACTATTGATGAAGACTTGATTTACAAAGGAAACTTGTATGTTTTAATTAATGGTGGATCATATTCTGCTTCAAGTTTAATTGCTGCAAATCTTCAACTAAAAAATCGTGCTTTTTTTGTTGGAGAAGAAACGGGTGGAGATTTTAATGGAACGGTTGCAGGATTGATGCCAGACTTTAAATTGCCAAATTCTAAACTTAAAATGACGGTTGGTACAGTTTATTTATCGCCGATTGAAAAGCGTGCCGAAATAGGGCATGGAATTTATCCAAATCAAGAAATAAAACAAACCTTAAAATCTAAAATTAAAAGAGAAGATTCTGAATTGATTTGGGTTTTAAAAGATATTAAAAATGATAATTCTGCGTATAAAAAAATAATTCCGAATGGAATTATTTATCAACATTAATATTTTTTTTGAAACTACAAAAGATGAAATTTTGAATCGTTTCAAACGGAGTTTTATGATTTGTTGTTAAACAATTTATTTTCTCAAAGTTCTTTTCAAAAGTAGAAATTAAAGATGTTTCATCATTTTGTTTGATTTCTAAACCACTGCATTTTAAAGGTCCATTTGTAGAAAAAGTTCCAATAACCATAAAATTATTCACAGCTTTATCAACCAATTTCTGATAGATTTTGATGTCTTTTTCTTCAGTTAAAAAATGAAAAACAGCTCTATCATGCCAAACATCGTAACTTTCTTCAGGATTAAAATCGGTAATATCCGAAACAATCCAAGTTACTTTTTCTGCATTTTTTCCTAATCTTTTCTTTGCTCGATTTAATGCATTTTGAGAAATATCCAAAACCGTTATATTTTCGTAACCTTCTTCCAAAAGAAAATCAACCAATTTGCTTTCACCACCTCCAATATCAATAATTTTAGCGGTTTTGTCCATAGAAAAAGACTGAATAAAATCCAAAGATGTTTCTGGTTTTTCTTCCGTCCAACTTACTTCATTCGGCGTTTTTGTTTCGTATATATTTTCCCAATGACTTTTTTTTGCATCATTCATTTTAGTACAATTTTAATGCAATTTCAGCTTTTAGATTGAATTTTAAAGTAACTTAAGTTACAATTTAGGCAGTATTTTAAATTAAAAAATTATTTTAAAGTGCTAATAATTTTTCTGGTTTTTGACTTTCAACGACAAAATATTGATCATTTCGTTTAATGATATGAAGCGTAAATGTGCCAAGACCTTTAAAAACTGGTCGATTTGTATTTTTCATAAATCGTTCAATTTTTTTTTGTAAATCTTTGGTTAACATTCTATTGTTCTGATTAAAAGTTAAACCATACATTGACTTTTTAAAGGTGATTGAAAAATCTTCTGTATCTAAATAACTTACTTTTTTATTTGCTCTCGGATTGTATAAACTTTGTGCATAAGTGATGTAAGAAAAATTTATAAAACTTAAAATCAACACTATTTTTAGATTTTTCATAAGATATGATTTAGCTTAAAAATAGCATTATTTTTGATAAATGCGAAATAAAAATTAAAGATGATTTAGTTGAATTGAATGGTTTTACGCACTTTTTTATAATTCTTAGAACGAATTATTTTACCAGAATCTGTAATTAATAAGCATGCATAATCAGGATATTTATTCATTATTTCAAGCCCTTTTTTCTGACCTAAAACCATTATAGAAGTACTAAAGCCATTTGCAGTTTCGGCGTTTGGGCCAATAACAGTAACACTTGTTAAACCTGTAGAAGGCATTCCTGTTTTGGGATTTATGATGTGCGAGTATCTTTTTCCATCAATCAAAATAAACTTTTCGTAATCGCCAGAAGTTGTCACGGCTCCATTTTTTATAGCTAAAATATCTGCAGTTTTATATCGTTTAAATGGATTAACTACACCAATTTTCCAAGGCGAATTATCGGGTTGATTTCCCCAAATTGTCATGTCGCCCGAAGCATCAATTATTCCTGCATTAATTCCTAAATCTTGAATAAAATCTTTTGCTTTTTGCGCACCATAACCTTTTCCGATTGAACCAAAACCAATTTTCATTCCTGGAAGTTTTAAGAAGATAGTCGAATTTTCTTCGTCTATAAGAATATTCTGATAACCAATTTTAGCAATTGCTTTTTGAATTTCACTTTGTGAAGGAAGTTGTTCCATCGAGCCATCAAACTTCCAAATTTTGTACATTGCAGCAAAACTAATGTCGAAAGCACCATCTGTTATTTCCGAAAACTGAATCGCTCTTTTGGTTAATTCAATAACTTCTCGGTCAACTTTTATAGGCTTTATTCCTGCATTTTGATTGATTTGAGAAACTTGTGAATCGGGTTTCCAATCAGAAATTAAATTTTCAATTCGTACAATTTCTCCAATCGTTTTATCAATGTTTTTTTCAACTGAAATAGCATCTTTATCAACCAAAGTAATTTTAAATTTACTTCCCATCAAAATCGTATCTCTAATGCCTACAACTTGAGCATTAATAGGGATTAGAAGGAAAATAACTAAAGTTGTAAAAATATATTTAGTGAATTTTTGCATTGATTTAAAATTTAGTAACAATCGGTTAATAATTGTCCTTTCGTTTTAAAATAATCAAATGATTTTCCTAGTTTTTCTTGGCAAATAACTTCTAAAACTTGTTCTACATCTTTTTGCATAGCAAGTGCACCACAAATCATAATTACGCCATTATCTTGAAGAAAATCTGTAATTAAATCTGCATCTTTTTTAACTAAATCCATCACATAATTTGAATTTTCTTCGCGAGAAAAAGCAAGTTGAAAATGTTTAAGATGTTGTTTTTCTATTTGTTGATTTGCAAATTCTTGGTATTTTTTTGTTGTTTCATTTTGATGACGAAAACCACAATATAAATGTGTTTCAATCAATTTAGAATTTTCATCAATCATTCCTAAAAATGGAGCAATTCCAGTTCCATTTGCAATCATAATTACTTTTTTTGCTTTTTTAGGAAAATGAAAAGAAGAATTTTTAATGATTCGAGCTTTTATAATTTCATCATTTTTTAATTGATGTAAATATTGTGAACCCAATCCAAACTCATGGAGTTTTACAACTAATTGAAGTTTATTATTTATTTTTCCGATTGAATAAAATCTTTCTCGGTGATCATTTGCGGGATAAATAGCCAATAAATCGCCCGATTTAAACTTATCTTTTGTTTGAAAATGTAACGTAAATGTTTTATCATTTTCAGATATTGTATTTTTAGAAACGAGGTTTAATGCTTTTAATTTTGGTGTTTTTCCACTGTATAAAGCTGGAGCAGTTGACAAAGCAATTAAATTAATTTCACTCCATTCTTTTACCCAATTTGTAAATTCTTCTGGCGATCTATCGTTTACAGTTTTTAAATCTAATAAACGCGTTGCCCATTTTTGAGCAGTTAATAATTCGTCGATTTTAACTGCATAACCACAAAAATCTTTGTAAGCTTTAGATCCAAATCCAACTACAGAAAATTTTATATTTTGAGTTTGTGGATGTTTTATGACTAAATTTTCGAAGTTTTTAGCATTTGTAGGCGCTTCTCCAATTCCGTAAGTAGAGGTGAAGATAATGATGTTTTTAGCATTTGGATAAACTTGATATTGGTTCATTTGAGCCATAAATGTTTTTTTACCATCAGCTAAAAATTGTGCTTGAATTTTGTTAGCGAATCCTAAAGTTGAACCATTTTCTGAACCAACTAAAAGAATTATTTCAGCTTCATCAGCCGTAAATTTATTCTTTCCGATTTTAGTTCTAGTTCGTTTAAACGTAATTACAAAACCAGAATAAATAAAGAATAAAATATTAAGCGAAGCAATTCCTAAAATAATTGCCCAAACAGCATTTGTACGACCTGTGTGAAGATTTAAACTTAATGTTTCGAGTACTTTTGCTTTCGGATAAAGCGTTTCATTTTCTACTTTTCCCGTAATTTGATTAACCGTTAATTCGCGATCAGTTAATTTTATTTTATAAAATTCTTCGGGATCATCAGCAAAAGGAAATTCTATTTTTTCGACATCAGCTAGATGCGTTTGTTTAAAAATTGGAAAATCTTTTAGATCAATTTGTTTTGCGTTTTCGTCAACTTTTGGTGTTATTTCTACAGTTTTTATTTCGGGATTTGGAATTACATTAAATCGTAAAAGAAATAAATATGTTCCTGTTAAAGAAATAATCAAAATAGGAATTAACAAAATACGTCCGGCAACAACATGAAAATATTGTGCGAAAAAATCTTTGTTAATCTTGGCAAAGAAATGTCGAATACCTTGCTGACGTTTGATGATAAGAATGGTTCCTGAAACCGAAATCAACAATAATAAAAATGAAACTATACCAACTATAAAACGACCTGTTTCGTGTAAAAATAACGACCTATGAAGCGAGGTAATCCACTGAATAAATTCACTTTTTTCTTTTGGGGTTCCTATTGCTTTTCCAGTTGTTGGATTTACAAATTGTTTAAAATCATTTCCATCTGCATCAAATCCTTCTAAGGTTACAAATTGATTGTGATCTACACTTAATTCAATTAATTCTGGATAAACTTTTTTTAGTTCGGGCAGAGATTGAGCAAGTGTTATCGCATCAAAATTATCAACTTTATAGGGTTGAGTTTTTTCTGTAACAGGATCAATAGCCAAAATGACTCCTGTAATAGAAGCCATTGTAAGGAAAAGAAATGAAATTATTGCTAATGCTAAATGCGCATAGCGCCAAACCGATAAGGTCATGATTATAATTTAGTTCTTATTGTGCTTTATTTAATTTTACGTAACGGATATAACCAGTACCTTCAACTTTTTGAGTAATACCCGCAGTTGTTAAAGGAATTTCGATATCGTTTACATGATATTTTCCATCTTCTACAGCAGATTCGAAACGTAATTTGTAGCCTTTGTTCATTTTAGTTGCATCAATAGCAAAAGTTGTGATGCTACGGTCACCAGCAGCCACAGAAGCGCCCGTAATTCCGTTCAATTTTTCTTTCTTCTTTTTATTGAATTTGTCCCATTGTTTAAAACCGTTGTACCACTGTTTATCTGGTCCCATCATGTACAATGTTTTTTCGTAATTACCTTTTGGATCGATTAACGAAACCACTACATAAGCTTCTAAACCTTTGTAGTTTGTCATTTGTAACATGCATTTGTATTTTACACTTTGTGCAGATGCAGTAAGCGCTAAACCGAACATAAAAAGTGCGGTAAATGTTATTTTTAAAAAAGATTTCATTGTATTATTTTCTTGTATGATAACAATTTTAATTGATTATTTTAAAAAGTCGATTGAGACATTATTTTCTTTCAACGATTCATTTTCCGAAGCTAAATCATAAGCCGTTTCATCAAACTCAGTTTTGATGTCTTTCTTAACACCTTTAGAAACTAAATGTTTTAGAATTACATCATCTTTCGCCATTAAAGCCGCTTTGTGTAAAGCCGTCATTCCTTCTTTGTTTGTTGCATTAACATCAATTTTTAAGCCATCTAAAACATTAAAAAGATTGATGTCATTTTTAGCAACTGCCAAATGATATAATGTACTTCCGTCTGGTTGCGGTGTTGCAAAATTGAATCCACTTTTTGTTAGAATGTCTAACTTTTGTTTAAATTCTTCATTTTTTTCACCTGGTCTTGGCGCTTTGTAAGATTGCACCAAGTAATAACCTAAATTTCCGTCTTTCGATTTTAAATCAGTTTTTGCTCCTTTTTCTATTAAATAAGAAACAATTTCTGGCGAACCGTTGTGTACAGCCATCATCAAAGCAGTTTCACCTTTGGCGTTTGCTGCATTTATATTTTTAGCTTTTGGAAGAAGTAATTGTACAACATCTAAATTTTTAGAACCAGCAGCATTCATAAATGCATTGTTTCCATCTTTATCAGTTGCATTTACATCAACTCCTTTTGCAATAAAATAGTTGATATTTTCTGCTTGATCTTTTTTCTTAACAAGATTATGCAAAACATTTTCGCCGTTTTCACCAACCGAATTTGCTTTTAATTTTACATCTTCAACCAAATATTTATACGTTGCCAAACCATTTGCAGTAGAACGTGTACCCTGAGAAGCAAAGATTAATGCGCTGCCAGTTGGTTTAACACCTTTCTCTATTATTTTTTTCAAGAATTCTACATTTCCATTACGCGCAGCATAATCAAAAGCGGTTCTTCCTAATTCGTCTGTATCTTTTATTGATAAACCTTTTGTTGTTAAATAATCGGTTAATTTAAAATCTACATCATTCGGAATTGCTAAAAGTAAAATGTTAGCACCGTTTGTATATTTTTGTTTTGGATTGATTCCAGCCTTAAAAAAAGCTTCATAAATCGCAGGATTTGCTTGTCCATTACTTGCAGCAAAAGCTAAAGGAGTTGCACCTTTATCATCTGTACGATTAATGTCAGAACCTTTTTCTATCAAATAATTAACCAATTCTACATTCCCTTTATTCGCCGCCCAATGAATGTATAAACGTCCATCATGCGTATTTTTATCGATATTATTTCCAGGTTGTTCAATCAAAAACTTAATCGTTTCTAACGGCGCACCATTGTTAATCGCCATACTCACAACATCGTGGTTTCCGCCATTTGCTTGAGAAGGATTATTTCCTTTTGCAATTTCAGCTTTTACTGTAACTACATCTGGATTATTTTTCCAAAAATTTCCGTTTAGCATCGAATTATCTTGCGCTTTTAAGAAAGAAGATAACAACAACATTGTAAAGAATATTCTTTTCATATCGAATTGAGTATATAGAATTATTATTTAGACTAAATTTAATTAGTGTTCAAAAGTAGAATTTTTTTATCAAAAAAATCACTTTCTACAGACTTTTTAACTAAAACTGAGAAATTTCATCTTAAAACTGAATAATGAAGTAGTTATTAGTCTGTTGACGCATCGTTTTAGATTTTAGTTTTTTTATTTTGGGCGTTCCCTTCGGGCGGGCTTTTCATTGCAATCTTTTGCTTCCACTTCGTTTCAGCAAAAGGATTTCCACTTCAATCCCTAACGCAAATCTTCAAGTTTATAATTCAATCCAAATCAAGCATTTTTCTTATTTTAGCAAAACAACAAAATAATAAATCCATTGGACTTCCTTATAAAAACGGTACAATTCAACACTTTTTCAGAACTAAAAACAATAAACGAACCCTATTATTCTGTTTTAATTTTAGATGGAAAAGCATCGTTTTCTATCGACGCCAATTCGTATGAATGTGATGGAAAGAATATTATTTTTTTAACGCCTTACCAAGTTTTACAATGGCAAAATACCGAATTTGAATTGCTGCATTTATTGCAATTTCACGGTGATTATTATTGCATAGAATATCATAAAAAGGAAGTCGCTTGCAACGGAATTTTGTTCAATAATATTTATGCAAAACCTTTTGTTCCTGTTTCTGATACAGTTTTTGAAGATGTTCTTCAAGCAATTTCTAACATCAAAAAACTAGAAACGACAACAGAAAATTACAATCAATCGATTATAAAAACCTACTTGCAATTAATTTTAGCTTTAAGTAGCAAAGAAAAACAACTTAATTCTCTTGAAACTGAGCAAGCATTTCCTATTTCTTCTGAAATTTCTGATTTTAAAGAAGTTCTCGACGATAATTTTATTCAAAACAAATCGGTTGCATTTTACGCCGATTATTATGCTTTATCAATTGATGTTTTTAGTAAAAAAATAAAGAAACAATTTGGAAAAACACCTTCAAAATTGATTCAAGAACGCATGATTTTAGAAGCTAAAAAAAGATTGCATTTAACGCATAAAAGCATCAAAGAAATTGCCAACGAATTAGGTTTTGATGACGAATTTTATTTTAGTCGTTATTTTAAAAATCATGTTTCCGTTTCGCCAAAAGTCTTTCGAGAAAAAGTCGGAATTTCTATCGTGGCAAAATAATCTATGCAATAACCTTTTTTGTCCATTACACGGGCGACAATCGATCGCTAATTTTGTAAATCATTTAAAAAATTTACAATGGACAAAATATTTCAGCTTTTCGCAAACTCACAAAAACAATTTATAAACATTTTGCGCATTTCAATTTTTATTGTGATGGCTTGGATTGGTGGTTTAAAAGCTTTTCCGTACGAAGCTGACGGAATTGTAGCGTTTGTAAGTAACAGCCCTGCGATGAGTTTTTTCTATAACAATAGTTCTAAAACAGTTGTAAATGAAGAAGGAAAAACCGTTGCAGAATATACACAATACAAAAATCCGGAAGGAAAAACAGTTTTGAAGAACATAGAATGGCACAAAAGTAACGGAACTTATGTGTTTTCTTACGGTTTAGGAATTGTAATTTTCGGAATCGGAATCTTGGTTTTATTGGGAATATGGTTTCCAAAAATGGGCTTTTTTGGCGGAGTTTTAACCTTCGGAATGTCGCTTGTCACGCTTTCGTTTTTGATGACAACACCTGAAACTTTTGTACCGAATTTAGGAGGAGATTTCCCTACGCCACATTTCGGATTTCCTTATCTTTCGGCTGCTGGACGCTTGGTTATTAAAGATATTATTATGTTGGCAGGTGGTTTAATTATCGCTTCTGAAAGTGCACAACGTGTATTGAAAACAAAAGACGAATAACTAAAATCATTCGTCTTTTTTATCTATTATTCAGGTCGTCGTGGACCATTTTCTCTTGATTTCAAAACGTTTTCAACATCTTCCAATTTAAAACCTTTGGCTTTTAGCAGAATCAAATAGTGATACATCAAATCCGCAGCTTCACCCAAAAATAAATCGTCGTTGTTGTCTTTGGCTTCAATCACAATTTCTACGGCTTCTTCACCAACTTTTTGCGCGACTTTATTAATGCCTCGTTTGTAGAGTTTATTGGTGTAAGATTCTGGATCGTCACTATCAATTCTATCCGAAATCGTTTGCTCCAATTCATACACAAAACCGTGATTATTTTCTTCTTTAAAACAAGTTGTAGAACCCGTATGACACGTTGGTCCGAAAGGTTTTGCTTTAATCAAAATCGTGTCGTTATCGCAATCAATAGCAATTGATTTTACTTCTAAAAAATTGCCTGATTCTTCGCCTTTTGTCCATAATCTGTTTTTTGAACGTGAATAGAAGGTTACTTTTCCTATTTCTTGTGTTTTATCAAAGGCTTCTTGGTTCATGTAACCCAGCATCAACACTTGATTATTCAGGTAATTTTGGATAATAACCGGAACCAATCCGTCAGTACTTTTATTAAAATCGATTTTCATATCTAATCGGAATATTTTGTTCTTTTAAATAATTTTTAAGCGTGGGAATTGGTATTTCGCCAAAGTGAAAAATACTCGCAGCCAATCCGCCACTTGCTTTTGTTAGGGTAAAAACTTCGGTAAAATCTTCCATTTTCCCTGCGCCACCCGAAGCAATTACCGGAATATTTATGGCATCTGAAACTGCTTTTGTAATATCAATTTTGAAACCCGCTTTTGTTCCGTCTCCATCCATCGATGTCAATAGAATTTCGCCCGCGCCCAATTCTTCTACTTTCTTTACCCAAGCTAAAGTTTCCCACTCGGTTTCAATTTTTCCACCGCTCACAAATACTTTTTGAGTTCCGTTAATATTTCGCGTATCAACAGCGACAACCACACATTGCGACCCAAACTGCGCCGCCAAATCTGCAATTAATTGAGGGTTTTTAACCGCTGAAGAATTCACCGAAACCTTATCAGCACCAGCTTTTATCACCGCAGAAGCATCTTCCACAGAATTGATTCCGCCACCAACTGTAAACGGAATATTAATCGCCGAAGCAATTTTTTCCACCATTTCAGCCAAGGTTTTTCGCTTTTCTAAAGTGGCTGTAATATCTAAAAACACCAACTCGTCAGCGCCTTCTTCTACATATTTTTTAGCTAATTCAACCGGATCTCCCGCATCGCGTAATCCTTCGAAATTAACACCTTTTACCGTTCTTCCATCTTTGATATCAAGACACGGAATGATTCGTTTTTTTAACAAGTGATTATGTTTTTATGTATATCCATTTTCAATAATAATTAATATATATTGTCATTTCGACGAAGGAGAAATCTAAAAATAAAACACTCATAAACGTATATTATCAAAGAGATTCTTCATTCCGCTTTGCTGCATTCTGAATGACAAAAAATTACTATATTTTTCAATAGCAGATAAGCTATGTTTTTAAAATTCACGAATAAATCCTTAGAACTTAAAACAGATGACTTAGAACTTTTAGATCAATTCGTCCTTCATAAATCGCTTTTCCAAGAATTGCACCTTCGCAACCTAGTTCTTTCACCTTAATTAAATCATCGATAGAAGTAACGCCGCCTGATGCAATTAATTTAACATCGGCTGAAGCTAAAATTTCTTGATATAATTCGTTTGAAGTGCCTTGTAGCATACCATCTTTCGCGATATCGGTACAGATAACATAGTCAATTCCTTTGGTTTTATATTCTTGAATAAAATCAATAACGTCCAATTCCGAAGTTTCTAACCAACCGTGTGTTGCAATTTTTCGGTCTTTGGCATCGGCTCCTAAAATGATTTTTTCGCTTCCGTATTGGTTAATCCACTCTTGAAATAAAGTCGGATTTTGAACCGCGATACTTCCACCCGTAATTTGATTCGCGCCACATTCAAAAGCAATTCTGATATCGTCTTGAGATTTAATTCCACCACCAAAATCGACTTTCAAATTGGTTTTTGACGTGATTAATTCTAAGGTTTTGTAATTGATAATTTGCTTCGATTTTGCACCATCTAAATCGACCAAGTGCAAATATTCGATACCATAATCTTCAAATTCTTTGGCAACTTCCAACGGATTTTCGTTGTATATTTTTTTGGTGTTGTAATCGCCTTGTGATAATCTGACGCATTTTCCGTCGATAATATCTATTGCTGGGATGATTCTCATAGTTAGATTTTGGATTTATGATTTTGGATTTACGATTTAGATTTTTATTCATTAATCGTAAATCCTCAATCAGAATTTTATTTTAATTCCTTCATTATTTCTTGAATAGCTCTTTCTAATTGTGGATCTTTATTTTCTAATCGATCCATAAATGTATTTTTAATGTAAATATCTGGAGCAACTCCTGTTTTTTCTAAATTTTTACCATCTAAACTATATGTTCCCCAAGATGGAAGTCTATAAAATGAGCCATCGACAAGTCCTTTTCCTGATGTAAAAATGATCCAACGATAAGTTTCTTGTCCTATAATTTTTCCTAATTTTAATGCTTTGAAACCTTCTGCAGTCATTTCTGCATCACTCAAAGAATATTCGTTAATTAATAAAACAATTGGTTTTGCAGCTGGTGCAAAATTGGGTTGAACAGTTAATTGACCTTCACGGTATTTCCATTTTAGATAAGGGCGTTGCGCTAAAAAGTTTAAAACTTTATCATGAACATTTCCGCCGGTATTAAAACGTAAATCTAAAATAACTCCATCTTTTCGGTTTTCTTGCTCAACCATGTCTAATAGAAAAACATCTAACTCGTTTGTTGACATGTTTTTCATGTACGAATATGCAATTCGGTTTGAGCTTAATTGATTAACGCGCTGTTTGTTTTCGAAAATCCATTCGTCATACAACAAGCTTTTTTGTTCGTTATTAGAAATTGGATGAAGTTTTGTAGTAATTGTTTTTCCGTTTCGGTTAAACTCTAACGTTAATTCTTCTACTTTTTTAGGAGTTGTAAAATAAGATTCACGATTATTTTGTTGATTTATTTTTTGACCATTTACTGCAATTAATTCATCGCCAGATTTTATGTTTACATTTTTTAGAAAAGCTGGAGATTTACGGGTAATTTTATCTACAACATATGGCTGATCATTTTTGAAAATAATGCCAGTTTCGTTCGTGAAATAGTTTAATTGTTTATTTTCTTCTTTTCCAGTTGACGTGAATCCTAAATGTGAAGAATTTAATTCTCCTAAAAGATCATTTAACAAAACGCGCAAATCATTTCGGCTATTAACATAAGGCAAATATGCTGCGTATTGTTGCTTTTTAGCTTTCCAATCAATGCCATGAAAATTTTCATCATAAAAATTTTCTTCAACTCCAGCCCAAGCTTCATCGTACATTTGATTAAATTCTGAAGCTAAGTTTTTATTGAATGAATATTTTAAATTTACTTTTTCTGGATTGGTAGAATTAACCCCAAATTTATAAACAGAATTATCGATTAAAGCATATAAGTTTTTATCATTCTTGATAATATAATCAACTTCTTTATCAAATATTTTTTCCGTTTTTACATTTTCAAAATCTGTATATGTTTTACGAAATAATTGAAATTTACCTGCATCTTGGTTACTGTTATAGAATAAATATTCTTTTTTATCATCCTCAAAAACAAAAGGATTTGTTTGATATCCAAAACGATCTGTAACTAATTCTATGCGTTCTAAAAAACCTTCTGGATTCACAGTTAATTCGTTAAACGTTTTCTTATCTTCTTTCTTTTCTTGTTTTTCTACCTTTTTATCTTCTACAAAAAGATTATCAAATTTCTCAGATTTATAAGGTTGATCAAACCAATCTAATGCAACGCGATAAATATTTGATTTTTGCATACCCAACGGATACGATGGATTTGTACGATCGCTTGCAAAATAAATAAATTTACCATTAGCAGACCATTGCGGTGATTCCTCTGTAATACCTGTATTGGTAAGATTTACGGTTTGATTTTTTTTGATATGATGAACAAAAATATCTAACTCAAAATTTCGTTTAGCCGAAAATAAAACATATTCTCCATTTGGAGAAAAAGATGGTTTCGAATTCTGAAAAGCCCAAATTTCATCTTTTACAATTGTCGACGATTTTAGAGATTTTAAATCCAATAAGCGAACTTCATCACGTCCACTTAAATAAACGGCTTGCGTAAAATCATTATTGATCGTAATATCACGGTTATTTTTTGCATCAGAAGTTAATTGTTCACTTTTTCCTTTTCCATCTGCCGAAATTTTAAACCAATTTTGATATCCGTTATAGGTTTGATTATACACTAAATTTTTATTGTCTTTTAGCCATTTTACTTCTAAAACACGTTCGTTCCCATTTGTGATTTGATTGATAAATTTACCTTCATTATCAGAAACAAAAATTATTCCTCGGCTAATAAATGCCATTTTTTTACCATCGAGCGAAACATCAAAATAAGAAATGTTATTTTCTACTTCAAAACTTTGCTCTTTCGATAAAGATTTGTTGGTATTTACATTGACTAAAACGGGATTTGTAGATTTCGTGGCGATATCATAAATAAATAATTGATAATCTTTCTCGAAAATTACTTTAGATCCGTTTGCAGAAACAAATGGTTTTTTGATAGAAGTTTCAAATTGAGTTAATGCTTCTTTTTTACCATTTTCAATCTTGTAAAGATTATATTCTCCATTGTTTTCATCTGAAATAAAATAAATAATTCCATTTTTATCGACACTTGGATTAAAATCTTTTCCTTTATAATCGGTATACTGTTTAAAAGTTTTAGTTGATGGATTATAAGCTAATAAATCTGGATTATTTTCTCCTTTGTAACGTTTACGTGCAGTTTGGTTGGCACTTTCAGTAGAATTTGTGAAAATATATTCGCCCTTAGGTGTTTCTACTAAACCATTTGTTGTGTTAAAATAATTTGTAAATAATGGTTGTGGAGTTTTACCGTTGATATCAATTTTAAAACTTCCAAAATTATTGTTTTGATTAGATGTGTAATAAATAGTTTTGCTATCCCAACTCCAATTTTCCATTTCGTCTTTCGCTTGATGAAATGTTAATTGTTTAATTTGTCCTCCATCAACAGGTAAAAGATAAATATCGTAATTACCATATTGATTTGAACTGAAGGCTAACCATTTTCCATCCGGAGAAATGCGAGGATTAATTTCTTCACCTTCTAATGCCGTAATACGATCTGCATTTCCGTCCGTAGAGTTCACTTTCCAAATATCTCCATCATAGCTAAAATAAGCTGTTTTTCCGTCAGGACTTAAAGAAGGTGTAGAGGTAAAGTAAACTTTTTCTTGCGCAGAAATTTGACTAATTGTAAACGCACTAAGTAAAGTAAAAATTATTTTTTTCATGTGTGAGTATTAATTTCTATAAACTTAGGAAGTTTTTAAGAATTTGTTCTCCAATTCCAGCTGATTTCTCGGGGTGAAATTGCGTAGCGTAAAAATTATTTTTGTTTAAAGCGGCTGAATATTCTAAAATATAATCGGTTTTTGCAATCGTGTATTCGGATAATTCGCAATAAAAACTGTGCACATAATAGATGTCTGAATTTTCTTTAACGTCATTAAATAAATCAGTTTTCAAATCAAAAATAGTGTTCCAGCCCATGTGTGGAACAATTTCTGTCGAAGGAAATAATTTAACTTGAATCGGAAAAATATCCAAACAATCTACATTTCCTTCCTCCGAATGTGCGCACATCAATTGTTGACCCAAACAAATTCCTAAGGTTGGTTGTTTTAAGTTTTTAATGATTTTATCCAAACCTTTTTCCTTCAAATAAGCCATCGCAGAACTTGCTTCGCCAACTCCTGGAAAAATAACTTTATCTGCATTTTGTAAGGTTTCGAAATCGTCTGTAATAACGGCTTCAAAACCTAAACGAGTTACCGCATTGTAAACCGATTTTACGTTTCCTGCGTTGTATTTTATTATTGCAATCATTTTTTAGTTTTTAGTTCATTGTTCTTAGTTTTTAGGCTCATGCAGAATAAAATCCTGAGAACTTATAACTAAGAACTTAAGTCTACAACATTCCTTTTGTGCTTGGTAAAATCATTTTGTTTGGATCACGTTTTACGGCCACTTTTATAGCTTTCGCAAATGCTTTAAAAATCGATTCTATTTTGTGGTGCTCGTTTGTTCCTTCGGCCTTGATATTTAAGTTGGCTTTTGCGCCGTCTGTAAAAGATTTGAAGAAGTGATAAAACATTTCGGTTGGCATTTGACCAATCATTTCACGCTTAAAATCAGCGTCCCAAACCAGCCAATTTCTTCCACCAAAATCAATCGCAGCTTGCGCCAAACAATCGTCCATTGGCAAGGTAAATCCGTAACGCTCGATGCCTAATTTATTCCCCAAAGCTTGCGCAAAAACTTCGCCCAAAGCGATCGCCGTATCTTCAATTGTGTGGTGTTCATCAACTTCTAAATCGCCATCAACTTTGATTATCAAATCCATTTGTCCGTGACGCGCAATTTGATCTAACATGTGATCGAAAAAGTGAATTCCAGTTGAAATATCAGACTTTCCAGTTCCGTCCAAATTTAAGTCAATCTTGATTTTAGTTTCGTTGGTATTTCTTTCGATTGAAGCCGAACGATTTTCTAATTTCAAGAATTCATAAATAGCTTTCCAAGACGTTGTTTTCAGCGAAATTGCATCATTTAAATCTTTATTATCCGAAATTTCTTCTGCACCCAAAGCTTCATCATTTGCAATAAAAATTCCTTTCGAGCCTAGGTTTTGAGCCAATTTAATATCGGTAATTCGATCGCCAATCACATAAGAATTTGCTAAATCATAATCCGAATTATTGATGTATTTTGTTAACAAACCCGTTTCTGGCTTACGTGTTGGAGCATTTTCGCGCGCAAAAGTTTTATCGATGTAAATATCTTCGAATTTTACACCTTCATTTTCGAAAGCTTTTATAATAAAATTTTGAATTGGCCAGAATAATTCTTCTGGATGCGCGTCCGTTCCCAAACCATCTTGATTGGTTACCATTACCAATTCATAATCCAACTCTTTGGCAATTTTCGCCATATAGGTGAAAGCTTCCGGATAGAATTCTAACTTCTCGAAACTGTCCACTTGATAATCGGCAGGCTCTAAAATTAAGGTTCCGTCGCGATCTATAAATAGTATTTTTTTCATGTTGTTTAAGATGTAAGTTATAAGATGTAAAGATTTAAGGCTTTTGACTTCGAATAAATTTTTCATAACCATTCAAAAGTTTGCCTATTTCTTCTGCGTCTTTCATCAATTCATAATAATTATTTTCTGTGATATAATTCAAATCTTTACTTAATATTAAAAAATATTTTACTTCTTCTAAAGAGCCTTCAGCAATATTGATAAAACTGAGTTGATGCGGAATAGTTTTCTTCTTTTTTCCTTCCACAATATTTGCAGAAATAGAAACCGCTGCTCTTCGCATCTGACTGGTTAAACCATAAATTTCTTCACGAGGAAAATCAGTCGTTATTTTATAAATATTTAAAACCAAAAAATGTGATTTTTGCCAAACAATAAGATCTTTAAAAGTTGCCATAATTTATAATTTTAAGATGATAAGATATTTTAAATTTAATGAATTATTTTTCAGTTCTTATGTCTTAAATCTTACGACTTAAGTCTGTCAAAGTTTCTATTAATTTACTGTTTTCTTCTTCCGTTCCAACTGTTATTCTTAGGCAATTTTCGCATAAATCATCATTCGTTCGGTTTCTGATAATGATTCCTTTTTCTAGAAATTCGTCGTATCGTTTATTGGCGTTATCTACTTTTATTAGTATGAAATTAGCATCACTTGGATAGATTTTTTCAACAAAAGAACAATTTTCTAAAGCTTGTTTTAAAACGGCTTTTTGCTCGATTAAAACTTGCATTATTGCGTTGATTTTCTCATAATCTTTAAGAATTTCAATCGCTTTATTTTGTGTTAATTGATTGACATTATAAGGAGGTTTAATTTTGTTTAAAACCGAAATAATTTCTTTCCTTGCGTATAAAATTCCTAATCGAATTCCAGCCAAACCAACTGCTTTAGACAAGGTTTGAGTAACAATAATGTTAGGGTAATTTTCTAATTCATAAATCCAAGATTTTTCATCACAAAAATCAATATAAGCTTCATCGATAACTACTAAGCCATCAAAATTTTCAACAATTTCTGTTAGTGTATTTCGTTTGATAATTTCTCCTGTCGGATTATTTGGCGAACACAAGAAAATCATCTTTGTATTGGCATCAACTTTAGAAAAAATATCATCTAAATTTGGTTGAAAATCGGTAATATTCAATAATGATTTTCGATATTCAACAGCATTTAAATTCGCTAAAACCGAATACATTCCGTACGATGGCGAAATTGAAATAACATTGTCTTGATTGGGTTCGCAAAATGCTCTAAAAATCAAATCTAAAACTTCGTCGCTTCCATTTCCTAACACCATGTTTTCAGTCGAAATATTTTTAATTTGACTTAAAATTTGTTTCAAATCACGTTGTTGTGGATCAGGATAACGATTCAATCCATTGTTGTAAGGATTTTCGTTGGCATCTAAAAAAATCAAATCTTTAGAAGCGTCTTTAAATTCGTCTCGAGCCGATGAATAGGCTTTCATGGCCAAAATATTGGGACGAATAATTTTATTTAAATTAAAGTTTTTCATTTTTAATAGTTGTAAGATATAGGATATTAAGATGTAAGATTTTTTGAATGTTATTTTATGACTGTGAAATCTTATTTCTTAAATCTAACAATCTTAGTGATACTGCATTTTTGTGCGCAAATAATTCCTCGGCTTCGGCCATTAATTCGATTGCTGGACCAATATTTTGAATTCCTTCCGCTGATAATTTTTGGAACGTAATTTTCTTGATAAAACTATCGAAAGAAACTCCCGAATAATTTTTCGCATACCCATTTGTTGGCAACGTGTGATTGGTTCCTGAAGCGTAATCTCCAGCGCTTTCGCACGAATAATTTCCTAAGAAAACAGAACCTGCATTGATGATTTTCGGAATATAATTTTCTGCGCTTTCACAAGCAAAAATTAAATGTTCGGGTGCGTAAATATTAGAAAAAGAAAGACATTCATCAATTGAATTTAATACAATTCCTCTTGAATTTTCTAAAGCTTTTGCTGCAAATTCTGCGCGTGGCAAAACAGCTAATTGAGATTCTAATTCAATAATTGTTTCGTTCAAAGTTTGCTCATTATTCGTCAACAAAATCACTTGAGAATCGCTTCCGTGCTCGGCTTGCGACAATAAATCGGCAGCCACATATTTAGGAACAGAAGTTTCATCGGCAATCACCAAAACTTCACTTGGACCAGCGGGCATATCAATCGCAACGCCAAAATTTTGAGCCACTTGCTTTGCTGCCGTTACATATTGATTTCCTGGGCCAAATATTTTATCAACTTTCTGAATTGTTTCTGTACCAAAAGTTAACGCGCCAATCGCTTGAATTCCGCCAACTTTATATATTTTTTCAATTCCAATTAAATTCGCTGTATATAAAATCGCAGGATGAATTTTACCTTTTTTGTTAGGCGGCGTGCACAAAATAATGTTTTTGCAACTCGCTAAATTCGCAGGAATTCCTAACATTAAAGTCGTAGAAAATAATGGCGCCGTTCCGCCAGGAATATAGATTCCTACGTTTTCGATTCCGCGGGATTCTCTCCAACAATTAACACCTTTTGTGGTTTCAATAACATTAATTTCTTCACGTTGAGCCGTGTGAAACTTCTCAATATTAGAAGCTGCTAATTGAATCGCTTGTTTTAAATCTTCCGAAATTAACGATTTAGCCTCTTCAATTTCATCAACAGAAACGGCTAATTTTTCAATTTTAACTTGATCGAATTTCTCCGTAAAATCGATTAAAGCTTGATCTTTATTTGTTTGAATTTCATTAAAAACATCCAAAACAAGTGCTTGTAAATCTTGCGCTTCTTTTGTTGGTCGCTTGGTTAATTCCGTCCAATCAGAAAGTGGTGGATTGATATAAGTTTTCATAATTATAAAATCATTTTTTCAATTTCTAAGACCAAAATTCCTTCAGCACCAAAAGCTTTTAATTGTTCGATAATATCCCAAAAAGTATCTTCCTTGATTACGGTATGAACTGATGACCAGCCTTTTTCGGCCAATGGAAGCACAGTTGGCGATTTCATGCCTGGTAATAAAGTGATGATTTCGTCTAATTTATCGTTTGGCGCATTTAGTAAAATGTATTTGTTTTCTGAAGATTGTTTGACAGCTTCGATTCGGAATAATAAACGATCTAAAATCGCTTGTTTTTCTGCGTCTAAATTTTGATTTCCGATTAAAACTGCTTGAGATTCTACGACTGTTTCAACTTGTTTTAAACCATTTGTTAGTAAAGTTGAACCAGTAGAAACGATATCGAAAATGGCGTTTGCTAAACCAATACTTGGTGCGATTTCTACGCTTCCGCCGATTTCTTCAATCTTTACATTGATGTTATTTTCTTGGAAGAAATTTCTTAGTATTGTTGGATATGAAGTGGCTATTTTTTTGCCTTCGAAATAAGTTAAATCTGTGTAGATTTCGTCTTTTGGAATGGCTAAACACATTTTGCATCCGGCAAAACCTAATTGACGAATACTTGTTACGTCTTTATTTTTTTCCCAAACTTCGTTTTCGCCTAAAATTCCTATGTCAGCAACACCTTGTTCTACATATTGCGGAATATCGTCGTCGCGAAGAAACAAAACTTCGATAGGGAAATTAGAAGATTCGGTTCTTAATTTTCGGTTACTTGTAGAGATTTTAATCCCACAATCTTTTAATAAATCAAGTGATTTTTCACTTAGTCTTCCACTTTTTTGAATGGCTATTTTTAATTTACTCATTTTAGTTTTTATTAATTTTGAGTAAATCGATGCGGAAAGTGCGTTATGAAAGCATAAAAAAATCCCGATTGATTTACTCAAACGGGATTAGATATTTTGATAAATTAATTACATATCACTATCTGCTCGCTTGAGTGCAAGTATGATGGTGATGATGATGTAATTGATTTGTAAACATTTTCTTTATTTGTTGTGTCAAATGTATAAATGATTTTTGAAACAAATTAAAAAATAAGTAATTATTTTTTGATAAATTTCTTAGAAAGGATTTTATCTCCTGTTTTTATTTTGATAATATAGGTTCCTGTATTTAAATGTTCTACATTGATTGATTGTTGTTTATCTGATTTTAAAACAGATTTTCCAACTAAATTATATACCTCAATTGAATCTACTTTTTTAGTTGTACGAATATTTAAAATATCAGAAGTAGGGTTTGGGTAAACAGTGAATTGATTGTCTGAAAGATCTGTAGTAGCCATGTTTTCATTATTTGTAACATATACATTATCTACATAAAAACCAGAACCATAATTATCAAGTTCAAAATCAAATTCAACAATTTCTGTAGCTGTAGTATTCATTGTGCGCACCAATTTATTGTCTAAATAGTACTTAATTGTTTTTGTTGTTAAATCAATTTCAGATTTAATATTATACCATTTTTTAGGTGTCCAAGTGCCAACTTCTTCAAAATCTGCATCTGCTCCAATTGAAATAGCGCCAGTGTAATCAAAATAAAATCCACCTAGATAATCAAAATCCGAATTGTATAAAGATAACATGTCATAATCCGAATTGTCGGTATCTTCTAAATAAACATCTGCAGAAAGTGTGAATTTAGAAAGTGTCGGTAATTCATATAAAATTCCTCCCCAATCACCTTCAGCAGCGGTATTTGTTTGTACATAAACAGAATTTACACCTTCAGAAGCTAATGTTTTTACGACATTAGAAGTACTTGAAGTAACATATCCCCAATTGTACCAATTTTGTTGCCCATTCATACTTCCTAATGTAAAACCTTCGGAAGTTTCGAAAGATATTTTTTTGCTTTGTGCAATAGTGTTAATCGATAAAATGCTTAATAAGCCAACTAGTAAATGTTTTTTCATATTGTTTTAATTTTTAAATATTTAAGAAGCAAAAATGAATTTTTTTTTTGAGATAAAAAATAAAACAATATTATATTTGAGTTAGGTATAATCCTTGCAGATAATAAATATATCTTTAATTTAGAGTAATTTTGTAAAAAATCTATTAAATAGATGTTAGAAAAAAAAGAAACACAATACGAAAAAGTAGTTTTAATTGGATTGGTTACACAAAAGCAATCTGAAGAAAAACTGACTGAATATATGGATGAATTAGAGTTCTTAACTTACACAGCTGGTGCTGAAGTTGCGACTCGTTTCACTCAGAAAGTTGACAAACCAGATCCCAAATTTTTTGTTGGGAGTGGAAAACTGAACGAAATTTTAGAATATGTTGTAGCAAATAATATTGATACATTAATTTTTGATGATGAATTATCACCATCTCAATTAAAAAATATCGAAAAAGTTGTAGAGCGTAAAGTAATTGATCGTACACAGTTAATATTAGATATTTTTGCACAACGTGCACAAACTTCTTATGCGCGTACGCAAGTAGAATTGGCACAATATCAATATTTATTACCTCGATTAACGCGTATGTGGACTCACTTAGAGCGTCAGCGTGGTGGTATTGGTATGCGTGGTCCTGGAGAAACAGAGATAGAAACGGATAGACGTATCATTCGTGATCGTATTACGTTGTTAAAAGATAAACTGAAAACGGTTGACAGACAAATGGCAACACAACGTAAAAATCGTGGTGCATTGGTTCGTGTGGCTTTAGTTGGTTACACAAACGTTGGTAAATCTACGTTGATGAATGTTTTGTCGAAGTCGGATGTTTTTGCAGAAGACAAATTATTTGCAACATTAGACACAACAGTTCGCAAAGTTGTAATTGGTAATTTACCATTTTTATTAACAGATACAGTAGGGTTTATACGCAAATTACCAACTCAATTGATTGAGTCATTTAAGTCTACATTAGACGAGGTTCGCGAAGCAGATTTATTGATTCATGTAGTTGATATTTCTCACGAAAGTTTCGAAGATCACGTAAATTCTGTAAACGAAATTTTAGCTGAAATCGATTCAAAAGATAAACCAACAATTATGGTTTTTAATAAAATTGATAATTTCTCATATATTGAGAAAGCTGAAGACGATTTATCTGAAATGAAATTCGAAAATTATTCGTTAGAAGATTGGAAACGTACTTGGATGTCGAAAAATGAATATGAAACATTATTTATTTCAGCAACAGAAAATGATAATTTAGAAGAATTACGAAAAGCACTTTACGAAAAAGTGAAAGAAATTCACATGAAACGTTTTCCGTACAATAATTTCTTATTTCAATATTATGAAGAGGAAGTTGAAGAAGAAGATGATTCTCAAGACGAAGAATAAAGTAAAAAGAGTTCAATTTATTGAGCTCTTTTTTTGTACATTCAAATTATAATTTTTTTTGAATTTATGGTTTTAAATGATATAAAATCGACACTTGCAGATTTATCGGATAAAGATAAATCTAAAATACTTTCGCGTTATTTCAAAACTGGAAAAGGAGAATATGGCGAAGGCGATATTTTTCTAGGAATTACGGTTCCTAATCAGCGTTTGGTTGCGAAAGAATTTTATCAAAAAGTTTCGTTGGAAGAAATTAAAGATTTGTTGAGTTTCGATATTCACGAATATCGCTTAACAGCTTTATTAATGTTAGTTTTGAAATACGAAAAATCTAAAAATGATAAAGAAAGAAAACAATTTATTGATTTTTATTTAAGTCAAACTGCTCGAATTAACAATTGGGATTTGGTTGATACAAGTTGTTACAAAATTTTAGGACATTATTGTTTTCATCACAAACAAGAGAATTTATTGTATGATTTGGCAAAATCGGATGATTTATGGGAAAAACGAATCGCAATTGTTTCGACTTATTGTTATATAAAAAATAAAACACTCGATATTGTTCCAGAAATTGTCGTGATGAATATAAATCATCCGCACGATTTAATGCACAAAGCAAATGGTTGGATGTTGCGCGAAATGGGAAAGCGCGATGAAGAAAAGTTGATTAATTTTTTGGATGAATTTGCAACCAAATTACCACGAACATCTTTGCGTTATGCCGTAGAAAAAATAGATCCTACATTAAAAGATTATTACATGAAATTAAAATAAAAAAAGTCGCTTAATAAGCGACTTTTTAAACGATATAAAAGTAAATTTTTATAAAATAACGTGACCTAATTTAGTTAATTTCTGATGATCTAAAACTTTAATTTTACGACCTTCAACTTCGATTAATTCATCGGTTTTGAATTCAGAAATTAATCGGATTGCAGATTCTGTCGCAGTTCCTATTAAATTGGCCATTTCTTCTCGTGTTAGCGAGATGTTGATAAAACCATCTTTATCTGTACCTAATTTTCCTTCTAATAAAAGTAAAACTTCGGCCAAACGTTCTCTTACTGTTTTTTGTGCTAAATAAGTAATTGTACGTGCGTATTCACCTAAATCTTTTGCAATTCGTTGTAAAACATTAAAGGCTAATTTTGGATTAACTTCTAATAATTTTAAAAAGAATTTTTCTGGAATATAGTAAATTTCAATTGGCGTCATTGCAGTAGCAGATGCACCAAAAACTTCTTGACTCAAAATAGATCGATAACCAATGATATCTCCTTCGTTTATGAAACGTAGAATTTGCTCTTTGCCGTTAAAACCTATTTTGAAAAGTTTGGCTGTTCCTTTCATTACGCAGTAGATTCCTTTCGGTGTATTACCTTCTTGGATAATTTCGTCCCCTTTTTTTAGGTTAAAAATCTTTTTCTCTTGCTCAAACTCCAATAATTCCTCTTTACTAAAAACCCCAAAAGACTCTGGGTTATCAAACATCGCTTTAATCGACTCTACATTCTCATTAAACTCTGACATCTCCTAATAGTTTATGACTTAATTCATACAAAGTTAACGTTAATTCTGCTAAAAGGAAAGTATTTTTGTAAAATAGTATGGAAGAGAATTGTTTTCATTGCGGTCAACGAATTGAAGAAGAGGTTATTCAGTTCGATGAAAAGGACTTTTGCTGTCAGGGTTGTAAAACTGTTTATGAAATTTTAAATGTAAACGATTTAAAAGATTATTATGATCTTAATCGTAACGCAGGTGTGCGTCCGGATGCCAAAAGTAATCATCAATTTGATTTCTTAAATACAAAAGAAATCTTTGATAAAGTTGTCGATTTTTCTGATGACGGTATTACTGTTGTCTCCTTTTATGTGCCAGTTATGCACTGTACTTCGTGTGTTTGGTTGTTAGAAAGTTTAAATACAATCAATCCAAATATTATTTCGTCTAATGTAAATTTTACGCAAAAAACGGTTCAAGTTACTTTTCGCGAAGAAAATCTACAATTGGGCGATTTAGCCAGATTTATTACAAATTTGGGGTACAAACCATCTATAAATCTTAAAACTTTAGATAAAAAGAAGAAAAGTAAAGTAGACAGAGCGCTGGTTAGCAAACTTGTAATTGCAGGTTTTTGCTTCGGTAATATTATGTTGCTTTCTTTTCCCGAATATGTAGAGGTTTTTGGCGAAGTAAAAGAACAATGGTTAGACCAAAACAAAGGCTATTTTAGATGGTTGATGTTTGCCTTGTCATTACCTGTTTTCTTTTATTCTTCTACAGATTATTTTGTGTCTGCGTGGCAAGGTATAAAAAACAAATACATTAATATAGATGTGCCAATTGCGTTAGGAATTATCGTGATTATGTTCAAATCAACTTACGATATCATTTTTGATATTTCACCAGGTTATTTTGATACATTGGCGATGTTGCTATTTTTGATGTTAACTGGTAAATGGTTTCAACAACAAACCATGCAAGCGTTGGCTTTTGATCGCGATTATAAATCGTTTTATCCAATTGCAGTTGCCAAAATGGTTGATGGACACGAACAACCAATTTTATTATCCGAATTAAAAAAAGGTGATCGTATATTAATCAGAAACGAAGAAATTATTCCCGCAGATGCTATTTTAATGAAAGGCGAAGCGATGATTGATAATTCGTTTGTAACGGGCGAAGCAAGATTAATTCCGAAAAAAGCAGGTGATAAAATTTTTGCTGGAGGAAAACAATCTGGTCATGCAATTGAGTTAGAAATAATTTCGGATGTTAACCAAAGTTATTTAACGCAATTGTGGAATAACGATGCTTTTCAGAAAGAAGAATCAGAGTTAAATGCGCTAACCAATAAAATCAGTCATTATTTTACCATTATAATTCTTTGTATCGCGGTTATTTCTGCGGTTTATTGGTTTTATCACGATTCGTCTAAAGTTTTAGATGTTGTAACAGCTATTTTGATAATTGCTTGTCCATGTGCGCTTGGTTTGTCGTCGCCATTTATTTTGGGACACATGATGCGTATTTTCGGAAACAAGAAGTTTTATGTTAAAAATACATCGACTGTCGAGCGAATGGAGCGAATTACAGATGTTGTTTTTGATAAAACGGGAACAATTACAGAAAGCGACGAAGCACAAGTAAAATATGAAGGAAAAGAGTTAACAGATTACCAAAAACAGTTGGTAAAAGCATTAATTAGAAATTCTAATCATCCATTAAGTCGCACGCTCTATAAAAAGATGGAAGTGGATGATCATTTACCAATTCATAATTACGAAGAAATTGTAGGAAAAGGACAACAAGGCGAAGTTGATGGTCATCGTGTAAAAGTTGGTTCGCGTACTTTTGTCAATACAGTTTTTAATGAAAATACATTAAATCAATCTCAAGTATTTATTGCAATTGATGACGAAGTTTTTGGTAAATTTGCGTACACAAATCGATACCGAAGAGGTTTAAATGATTTGTTGAAGGAGTTGAATGACTATCAATTACACGTTTTGTCGGGAGATAATGATTCTGAAAAAAGATATTTAGAAACTGTTTTTCCAGCAAATGCGAAATTAATCTTTAATCAATCACCATCTGATAAGTTAGAGTACATTAAGCAGTTAGAATTGGAAGGTAAAAAGGTTTTGATGTTGGGAGATGGGCTGAATGACGCTGGTGCATTGAAACAAAGTACAGTTGGAATTTCAATTTCTGAAGACATTAATAGTTTTTCGCCTTCGTGTGATGGTATTTTAGATGCAAAAAGTTTTGAAGCAATTCCAAATTTTTTGAAATTATCTAAAACAACAATGAAATTTGTAAAGATCGCATTCTTTATCAGTTTTATGTATAATATAGTCGGTCTTAGTTTTGCTGTAACTGGTTATTTACAGCCTGTTGTAGCGGCAATATTGATGCCGATAAGTTCTATTTCTGTGTTAATTTTTGCAACCGCAAGTACGCGAATTGCAGATAAATTAACAAAATGGAATTTAGATTGATTTTAAATTAGAGATATAGATACTGCTGTGACCAAAATCATTGTGATAAGAACTTACGGCTTTGTAATTTTGTACGGCTATGGGGATATTATTATTAATGATATTGGTAAGTGTCTCTTTGGGGGCAATTTTTCTTTTTTTATTCTTTTTAGGGTATAAGAAAGGACAGTTTGATGAAGACGAATCTCCAGCAGTGAGAATGTTAAAAGATGATAAAAAAACACAAGATAAAATCGACTCATAATGCAAATGCAGACTTTTAGTTACGACAATAAGATCGTAAAGTATTTCCTTTATGCCACATTGTTTTGGGCAGTTATGGCATTTTTCTTTGGTGTGTTGGTAGCAACTTTGTTGTTTTTTCCTACGTTACCCGAATATATCTTCGGATCGGATGACGGTACAATTGGAGGAAACATCCAAGGGTTAGTCAACTCGCAAGGAAAACTTGGTTTTGGTAGATTAAGAATGATTCACACAACATTTGCGGTATTCGCCTTTGTTGGAAACTCTTTCTTTACTGGAGCTTATTATTCAATGCAAAGGTTGTTGAAAACCAGAATGTACAGCGATGTTTTAAGCTGGATCGTTTTCTGGGGATGGCAATTATTTATTGTATTATCATTTGTAACATTTATCTTAGGATACAACACTTCTAAAGAGTATGCTGAGCATGAATGGCCAATTGATATTTTGATCGCGTTAGTTTGGGTATTGTTTGGAGTTCAAATGTTCTTCACAATTTCTAAACGTCGTGTACGTCACTTGTATGTAGCAATTTGGTTCTATATCGGAACTTGGGCGGCTATTACAATGTTACATGTATTCAATAACTTGGAAATTCCAGTTACTTTCAGCTTAACAGCTCCAAAATCGTATTCTTTATACTCAGGAGTTCAAGATGCGTTAGTGCAATGGTGGTATGGACATAATGCAGTAGCATTTTTCCTTACAACACCTATTTTAGGATTAATGTACTATTTTGTACCTAAAGCTGCAAATAGACCAGTATTCTCATACAAATTGTCTATTATTCACTTCTGGTCATTAATCTTCATTTATATTTGGGCTGGTCCACACCACTTGATTTATACATCATTACCAGGTTGGGCACAAGCATTAGGGACAGGTTTCTCAATTATGCTTATTGCACCATCATGGGGAGGTATGTTAAATGGATTATTGACACTACGTGGAGCTTGGGATAAAGTAAGAGAAAATCCTATTTTGAAATTCTTTGTTGTAGCTTTAACATGTTATGGTATGGCCACATTTGAAGGTCCATTGCTAGCTACAAAAACATTAAATAAGATTGGTCACTTTACAGACTGGGTACCTGCTCACGTACACGTAGGAACGTTAGGATGGAATGGATTTATCGCATTTGGTATGATTTATTATTTAGTACCAAAACTTTTTAATACAAAATTAGCATCTGTTAAGATGGCTAATGCTCACTTCTGGATTGGTACATTTGGTATCTTATTTTGGGTTATCCCAATGTATGTTGCTGGTTGGACACAAGGTTTAATGTGGAAACAATTTGCAGCAGACGGAACATTAGAATATGGTAACTTTTTACAAACAGTTACAATTCTTAAACAATGGTTATATCCATTACGCGCATTTGGTGGTACATTATATTTGATTGGATCAATTTTAATGATTATCAATGTTGTTAAAACAGTAAAAGCTGGATCATTTGTAAATAATGAAGAAGCAGAAGCTCCTGCATTAGCGCCAAAAACGGCAGCTCGTACACAAGGAGAAGGCGTACACTCTTGGATTGAGAGAACACCAATCGTATTAACAATAGGTGCTGTATTAACATTGGCTGTTGGTGGTTTAGTAGAAATTGTACCAACAATTGTAATTAAATCAAACGTACCAACAATCGCAAGTGTAAAACCTTACACACCATTAGAGTTAGAAGGTCGTGATTTATATATTAGAGAAGGTTGTAACGCATGTCACACACAAATGGTTCGTCCATTCCGTGATGAGGTAAAACGTTATGGTGAATACTCTAAAGCTGGAGAATTTGTATACGATCACCCATTCTTATGGGGATCTAAACGTACAGGTCCAGATTTACACCGCGAAGGAGGTAAAAATCCAGACGCTTGGCATTACAAACACATGTGGAATCCACGTTCTACATCAGACGGATCTATCATGCCTCGTTACCCATGGTTAATTGAAAACAAATTAGACCGCGAGTTAACACGTGATAAAATGAAATCTATGGTTGCATTAGGAGTTCCTTACCAAGACGAAGATTTTGATAGTATGAAAATTTCTATGGACAAACAAGCACTTGCTATTGAAACAAGTATCTTTAAAGATGCATCTGACTTAAAAGAGTTATATGCTAAAAAAGAAGCTGAAGCAAAAGCACAAGGTAAAGAATTTGTACCATTGAGAGATCGTGAGATTACAGCATTAATCGCTTTCTTACAACGTTTAGGAGTAGATATTAAAGCTGACCAAATTGAGACAGCAAGTAACTAATGTTAAAATATTATAAAGAATTCCTATCTCAGTATGAGTATGCATCTTTGTTGCAGACCTTAATTTTAATCGGATTCGTAACCGTTTTTGTAACGATATTTATCCGAGTTGCAAAAAAACCAAAAGGTTATTATAAAGATAACGAGTCTGCCGCACTAGATTTAGAATCAGAAGAGAACGAAAAAAATAATACAAAATGAGACAACGTACCCCGGCTTATATATTTATTCCATTAACGCTATTAGCAGTAATCTTAGCGTTTACAATGGTAACGCCAGTAGATGTGGTGCCAGAACCAGGTTTCCAAGGAATGATCCATAACTTGTTAGAGCATTTGAAACATGTTTTTGTACAAGGAATCTTCTGGGCGGTATTAGCAGTTGCTATTGTGATGCTTTTAATCATCAATGCTTTAAACAAAGTTGTTGAAGCAGAAAGATTTAAAAGACTATCACAAGAAGAACAAAATAAATACTTGGAAGATAGTAAAATTGGTTACTTCAAAAAATTATTTGGTAGTGCAGCGAAAAAGCAATCAGATCAAGAAGAAGAAGCAATTATCTTAGACCACGGTTTTGATGGAATCAAAGAGTTAGACAACGCTTTACCTCAATGGTGGTTATCTTTATTCTATTTCGGAGTAGTATTTATGATTGTTTATGTAATGGCATATAGTTTTACAGACTTTGCACATGCAGACACGGAATACCAAGAAGAAATGACTTACAAAGACAAAGTGGATAGTATTTGGGCTGTTGCAAATGATATTGATATCACAGGCGCAGTTAACAAATCTAACGATCCAGCAATTGTAGAGCAAGGAGCAAAAATATTTGCTCAAAATTGTGTACAATGTCACATGGAAGGAGGTAAAGGAGGTATTGGACCAAACTTAACTGACGACTATTGGGTAAATCATGTAGAAGATAGCTTATTCAAAAACATTTATCATATTGTTTATGACGGTTCTCCTCATAACCCTCAAATGCGTGCCTTTGGTCAACGCAAAGAGTTATCAGGTTTAGCAATCGAAAAAGTAGCTTCTTATGTTTATTTTATCAACCAAAAAGAACCTACTAAAACAGTAGCGGAAGGAGCAGCAGCTCCGCAGGGAGATTTAATGGAAGCATGGAAACAAAAATAAATTGTTTTACATACAAATATCATTAGGAAGAGAGCTTATTTATAAGCTCTCTTCCTTTTTTTAGTCGTAAATTTGTTAGAGATATAAAATTCGTAAAATGAGTGCACCTAATTCAGAACCAAGAGATGAATTTCATTTAGATGATTATTTAAAAGAGAATGATCAGATGAAAGAAGATGTTCGTTCGTCAATTGGAACAATGGAAAAATCGGGTAAACGAAAATGGGTTTATCCTAAAAAACCACGTGGTAAATTTACCAACTACAGAACTTACGTAAGTTATGTTTTGTTAACCATCTTAATTGTTACTCCATTTATAAAATTACCAAACGGTAATCCATTATTTAAATTTGATGTATTAAACAGCCAATTCGTTATTTTTGGTTTTCCATTCTTTACATCCGACTTTTTCTTGTTGGCTTTAGGAATGATTACAACCATCATTTTCATCGTATTATTTACGATGGCTTATGGACGATTGTTTTGTGGCTGGGTTTGTCCGCAAACCATCTTTTTAGAAATGGTTTTCCGTAAAATAGAATATGCAATTGAAGGTGATCGTGCCAAACAAATTCGTTTAGATAAACAAGATTGGGACGAAGAAAAAATTCGTAAAAAATTATTAAAATGGACAATTTTCGCCATTTTATCCTTCATCATAGCAAATGTATTTTTAGCTTACATAATAGGCGCTGATGCATTATATGCATTAATCCAAGATGGACCAGTAGATCATCTTGGTACATTATTCGGATTAATATTTTTCTCGGCAATGTTTTACTTTGTATTCGCATGGTTCCGCGAACAAGCATGTACATTGGTTTGTCCTTACGGACGTTTTCAAGGTGTTTTAATCGATTCGCATACAATTAATGTTGCGTATGATTTTAAACGAGGAGAAGGAACAGAAGGTCGTGCGAAATTCAGAAAAAATGAAGACCGTAAAGCCGAAGGTAAAGGAGATTGTATTGACTGTGGACAATGTGTGGCAGTTTGTCCTACCGGAATTGATATTCGCGATGGTATACAATTAGAATGTGTAAACTGTACAGCTTGTATTGACGCTTGTGACGATGTAATGTTGAAAGTTGGTTTACCAACAGGACTAATTCGTTATGCTTCGGAAGATGATATTAAGAAAGGAGAAAAATTTAAATTTACAAAACGATTAGCAGCATACACAGTTGCATTATTGCTTTTGATTGCAGCAATGACAGTTTTCTTATTTTCTCGACCAGATGTAGAATCAAAATACTTAAAAGTTCCGGGAACAGATTATAAAGTAGAAGGAAAATATTATGTCAATCAGTTTGAATATACGTTGTACAACAAGACAAATAAAGACCAAGTTGTAACGTTAAAACTTTTATCTCATCCAAATTCTAAAATAGAAATGTATGAAGGTGAAAATAAATTAAACTTAGAAAAAGGTCAAATCGTTCAAGGAAAATTTTATTTAAAAGTTCCGACAAGTGCAGTTAAATCTTACAAAGAAAAAGTTGTAATAGGTTTAATAAATAACAAAGGAAAAGTAATCGATAAATACGAAACGAGCTTCTCAGCTCCATTTAAATATTAAAAAAATGAAATTAAATTGGGGACATTATGTAGCAATAGCATTAGGATGTTTTATGATATTCATTTTATCATTGTTATATTTTGCAGGTGATACAGGCGGTATGGTAACCGAAAATTACTATGAAAAAGAGATTCATTTTCAGGATGAAATTAATGCAGAAAAACGTGCAAATGCTTTAAAAGAAAAACCAGAAATTATTTTGCAAGCCAACGGATTTTTATTTCAATTTCCGGCAACTACAACAGCAGATTTTTCGGGCGATATATTTTTATTACGTAACGACGACGAAACAAAAGACGTAAAAACAGTGATAAAATTATCAGACAAAAAGAATTTTTTACTTCCATCAGTTAAATTAGTAGACGGCGTTTACGAGTTAACATTGAGCTGGAAAGAAAATAACCAAACATATTTGATTAAAAAGTCCATTCGATGGATTTCACAATAATCATAATAGCACTTTCTATAGGTCTTACATCATCCCTGCATTGCGTGGGGATGTGTGGCCCTATTGCATTATCACTTGGGTTAGAATCTCAAGACAAATTAAAATTTACACTTCGTAACTTAACGTACCAACTTGGTCGCGTAACAACATACACAATTCTTGGTGCCATTTTAGGATTAATTGGCGAATCGTTCAAATTTGTAGGTTTACAAAATTATCTAAGTATTTTGATTGGTGTTTTGATGATTATTATGGTCATGATTCCAAAATTCTATGAAAACGGCGCAACACAACTTCAGCCAATAAATGCATTGATGGTTAAGGTTAAAATTTCTTTGGGAAAATATTTAATCAAAAAAGACTCATCATCACTTTATATCATCGGTTTACTTAACGGTTTATTGCCATGCGGAATGGTTTATGCATCTTTAACCGCAGCAATAGGTTTAGGATCTGTTTACAAAAGCGCATTGTTTATGTTTTTCTTTGGTTTAGGAACATTACCATTGATGTTTGCAACCGTTTTATTCGGAAATTTTTTATCCGTAAAACAACGTCAAACTATTCTGAAAGTTTTACCAATAATCACATTGATATTAGGAATTTTATTTATTCTTCGCGGATTAGAACTTAATATACCTTACATTTCTCCATCTAAAGCTGCTTTACAGCTAAACGGAATGGATGATCATACGATGTAGTAAGAATCAATTTTATTTTAAAGAATTATTATCAACTTATATATTTAATCTCTATTAGAAAATTTATAAGAACATGAAACAAATTGGAATCTATTTTATATTAAAATATTTTATTTTTTTTTAATAAGTACAATAATTGATCAAAATTTTTCAATTTTCAGAATTGATAAAATAAAAAAAATTGAAGATTTTTTCTTTTATTTTTGGATAATATTATTTTTTCCTATTTTGAATTTTATAGTTTTTTCACTTCTTATTTATTTTTCATTTAAACTCAAAAAAGTTTTCAAAATAATTTTTAATATAATATTTATTATACTCGAAATATTTATTTTTATATATTTTACATCACAAAAATTTATTTTAAATTATCAATTAGTATTACTTTTTACAATAAGTGTAGTAATGTTTTATTTTCTATTTAAAAACAAGATATTTATTAATTTAAATGAGAATTAAGAAAGATACACTTACTTCATTCTAACACTATATTTCTACACTAAATTTTAATTAAAAATCCATCATTCTAAAACTTTTCATCCTTTCAAAATAAATTGTATTTTTGGCGTTATCACGTTATGTGGTGTAACTAAATAAACTTCAAAATGATAACACAATTAAGAGGTAAATTAATCGAGATTTATCCAACAAATGCTGTAATAGATTGCAATGGCGTAGGATATTGGGTCAACATTTCTCTAAATACATATTCAACTTTAGAACACGAAGAAGCAGTTACAATTTTTACACATTTAATTGTTCGCGAAGATGCGCATTTACTTTATGGATTTGCAACAAAATTAGAACGCGAAATTTTTCAGAAATTAATTAGCGTTAACGGTGTTGGTCCAGCATCGGGAATGATGATGATTTCTACATTATCTTCAAAAGAAATTGCAACTGCAATTGCAACAGAAGATGTAAAAGTATTGCAAAGTGTAAAAGGAATTGGTGCAAAAACAGCACAAAGAATCATCATTGATTTGAAAGATAAATTGGATCAAAACTTAATTCAAGATGTTAATTCAGGGTCGGTTAAAAATAAATCTAAGAATGAAGCGTTATCTGCTTTAGAAGTTTTAGGAATTCCTAAAAAGACTGCAGAAAAAATAATGGATAAAATTGTACAAGATAATCCAGATGCAGACGTAGAATTCTTAGTAAAAGAAACCTTGAAGAAAATTTAATGAAGATTCACCGCGAACCAAAATCTATTCGTAAAGGCTCTACCATAGCCGCTTTGTGTTTCCTTTTTGCAATGGGAATAGCAAGCGATGTTATGGCGCAAGAAAGTGATACTCTAAAGTTTCCTATCCGAGATCAAAAAGGTGGGTTATTTTTAGATAATCAAGTAAAATACGATGTTCAATATGATGCAATTACGCGTCAATATATCTTATATCCTCAAATTGGAACAAGTTTAGTCTCTGATCCAATTTATTTAACGCGACAAGAATATCTTACTCTGGTTCAGAATCAAGATATGAAAAGTTATTTCCGAACAAAATCACAAACAAACGATCAGTTTTACCGTGAACAACGTTTTGGAGATAAAGAACAGAAAAAAGAGGGAAGTATTTTACCAAGTTTTCGTGTAAAATCTAAAGCATTCGAAACCATTTTTGGAGGATCAGAAATACAACTGATTCCACAAGGTTACGTTAATTTAGATTTGGGCGTTTTCTTGCAAAAGATAGACAATCCAATGCTTTTACCACAAAACCGTCAAACGCTTACAATGGATCTTAACCAACGTATGCAAATGAGTATTTTGGGAAAAGTCGGCGAAAATCTCCAAATGAAAGTAAATTATGATACTCAAGCTGGTTTTGGTTTTGAGAATCAAATGAAATTACAATGGAGAAAAGCCTTGGGTAACAAATCTGATCCTTTTGGTGGAGAAGATGATATTTTACAAAACGTAGAGTTAGGAAATATCTCGATGCCATTAAGCACATCATTAATTACTGGTGCGCAATCTCTTTTTGGAGTTAGAACGGATTTAAAATTTGGTCGTACAAATGTAACAGCAGTTTTCTCGGAACAACGTTCGGAGGCTAAAAATATAGTTGTACAAGGCGGTGGTGTAATGACTGATTTTAAAGTTGCGGCAGAAAAATATGAATATAACCGACACTTTTTCTTAGGTCAATATTTTAGAAATTCTTACGACAGAGCATTATCTAATTATCCAGCAATTAACAGTAATATTAATATTACGCGAGTAGAAGTTTGGAAAATTGATAAATCTGGAGGAAATCAACCAAATAGACGTTCGGTTATCGCGATTCGTGATGTTGCCGAAAGCAATTCTGTTCCTAATAATAGTAACAATCAACTTTACGATAATCTTGTTAATCAAAATTTTCAAAGCATAAGTCAAGCTAGAGGTTTTCTGAATAGTTATTCATTTAATGGACAACAATTTCAAGACGGAGAAAATTTTGTCGTAAACGAAAATGTTAGAAAACTTGATGCTTCTGAATATACATTTTACCCAAAATTAGGTTACGTTTCGTTAAACACACCTTTGGTAGATGGTGAAGATTTATTAGCAGTATCATTTCAATATACATTAAGCAGCGATCCAACAAAAGTGTACCAAGTTGGTCAAATGTCTGATACTAATTCGGGTCCACTTATTGCAAAATTAATCAAGCCAAATTCGGCAGTTAATGTTGCTTCGCCAATGTGGGATTTGATGATGAAAAATATTTATTCGTTAAATGCTTATGGTGTTTCGAGTGAAGATTTTATGTTGAATGTTAATTTTAAAGACAACAGCGAAAATTCTTCTGGAACTCTAAATTATCTTCCTAATTCTGCAATTGCAGATCAATCGTTAATCCAAGCTTTAAACATGGATAGATTGAATTCGAATGGACAATTACAACAAAATCCTGATGGAACAAAAGGTGATGGTCTATTCGATTTTCAACAAGGTATTACAATTGATACAGAAAGAGGAAATATTGTTTTTACAACGGTAGAACCTTTTGGTAAATATTTGGATGGTAAATTAAAAGGACAAAATCCTGAATATGTTTTTAATCAAATATATAAGCAATTACCAAATACTTTATCTGGAGAAAAATTAGCCAATCGATATACATTAGAAGGACGATATAAAGGAACTGTAACAGACGGTATTCCGTTGGGTGCATTTAACGTACCACAAGGTTCTGTAAAAGTAACTTCTGGTGGTGCAACTTTGACAGAAGGTGTAGATTATACGGTAGATTATCAGTTGGGTCGTGTAAAAATCATCAACGAACAACTTAAAAATTCTGGCGCATCAATCAATGTTAGTTTAGAAAATCAATCGACGTTTAATCTTCAGAAAAAACGTTTCATGGGAATTAATGTCGAGCATAAATTTAGTGATAAATTTATGTTAGGCGGTACATTAATCAATTACCAAGAACGTCCAGTAACGCAAAAAACACAATTTGGTTCGGAGCCTGTAAACAATACAATTTTCGGACTTAATACACAATATAACTCAGAAGCTGAGTGGTTAACTCGTTTAACAAATAAAATTCCGGGAATTAAAACAGACCAAATGTCTAACATTAGTGTTCAGGCAGAAGCGGCTTATTTAATGCCAGGAATCAACAAAGTAACAAGTGGTTATTCGTATATCGATGATTTCGAAGAATCGCAATCTCGTATCAGTTTATTGGATATAGGCTCGTGGAAATTTGGTTCTACGCCAGGTAAACCAGCTGGTTATCCAAATAGTTATCACCCATTTTTCCCGAATGGAATGAAAAATAACGACCTAACTTTTAACAATGGTCGTAAAATGCTTTCATGGTATACAATTGATCCTCGTTTTTATGGTTTAGGCGGAAGCTCACCATTAACGGATCAGCAAATGTCTAATCACAGAGCGCGTCGTGTAAAATTAAAAGAGCTTTTTGATCAACGCGATGTTATGGCTGGTACAAATTCGTACATCAGCACATTAGACATGACTTTTTATCCAGAAGAAAGAGGACCGTATAACGTTAATCCAAATTCTAGCGATACAAAAAATTGGGGAGCAATGATGCGCCCAATATCAGTTTCTAACTTCAAAGATTCGAATGTAGAATACATCGAATTTTGGATGATGGATCCTTATGCAGACGGTAATGGAGGCGATGGAGAACTTTTGGTACATTTAGGAAACGTTTCTGAAGATGTATTGAAAGATGGCGAAATGATGTACGAAAACGGAATGCCACATTCGGCAAACGGAGCTGTTACAACAAAAACTAATTGGGGAAAACAACCACAACTAAATCCTATTTTATATGCGTTTGATACCGAAGGTGCAGCGCGTAAAGAACAAGATTTAGGTTTTAATGGTTTAAATGATGCAGAAGAAGCATCTTTATATGGTATTTCGACAAACAATTTAATTACAGGAGAATTAGATCCTGCGAATGATAATTATGTTTTCTTTTTAGATGATCGTTTTAGAGGAGCATCTATCGGAAATACAGTGCAAGACCGTTACCGTTTCTTTAGAAATCCACAAGGAAATAATTCTACAGATAATCCACTTCACGCTTCATCTTTAACACCAGATGTAGAAGATATTAATGGTGATTATAATTTAGATCAAACAGAAAACTATAATCAGTATTCGTTAAAAATTACCAGACAAAGTTTAGAAGATCAAGACAATAAATTTATTGTTGCAAGAAAAACGGTTAAAGGAGAATTTCCTGACAAATCGCAACATGATGTCAAATGGTACCAAGTTCGTATTCCAGTTGATAATTTTGACTTGGATATTGATGGCGATGGTGTAGAAGAATTAAACAACGATGCGTCTATTTCGCAAGCAGAAAGCGTATTAACAGCTGCACGTTTTATGCGTGTTGTGATGCGTGGTTTTGAGGAAGAAACAACACTTCGTTTTGGTACATTTGATTTGGTTCGATCTGAATGGAGAAGATATCCAAAAAATATTTATCCTTTAATTGTAAGTAACCAAGAAGGAGCCGAAGAAGATAAAAATATTGACGATTTAGAAATTGGTGAAGTAAGTATTGAACGTAACGGGACAGATAAACCTCGTTATATGATTCCGCCAGGTGTTTACCGCGAGCAAACACAAGGTGCATCGGGATATCAATCGCAAAACGAAGCTTCGATGACGTTGAAAGCGAAGTTTAAGCCAGGAAGTACATCAAAAGCAATTTTTAAGAATACTAATTTAGATTTAAGACGATACAAAAAATTAGAAATGTTTGTATCTGCTCAAAACTTATTAAACAAAACAAGTAACGAAATTGATAATGGTACAAAATTATTTATTCGTTTAGGTAGTGATTATACCGATAACTACTACGAATATGAAATGCCAATAAAATATACGCCAGAAAGTGCAACAACAGAAAGTTCTATTTGGCCAGATGATAACTTTATTAATTTAACAACTGATTTATTTACAGATGCTAAAAAACAAAGAGATTCGGACGGTTTTAGTACATTACAGCGTTATAATTTTCCGTTTGATACAGAAAATCCAAACAAAACAGTTTATGTAAAAGGACGACCAACGTTAGGAAATGTATCGTCTATCATGATTGGGGTGCGTAATACTTCGGGTTCTTCGGATAAAGAAGTTTTACTTTGGGTGAATGAATTGCGTTTAAGCGAAATTGATAACAAAGGTGGTTATGCAGCCGCAGCAAATATTCAATTTAATTTAGGAGATTTTGCAAATGTACAAGTTTCTGGTAGTACAAGTTCGGTTGGTTTTGGTGCTTTAGATCAAGGACCAGCGGGACGTAATCAAGACGAAGCTTTGCAATATGCTTTAAATGCAGAAGTAAAATTAGATAAATTTTTACCGAAGAAATGGGGAATGGAAGTTCCATTCAATTTCACGATTCAAGAAAGTTTTGTCGATCCAAAATATAATCCATTAGACAATGATATTATTTTTGATGAAGCGCCAAACAAAGCAGAATTAGAAAAAGTTGTACGTACATATACGCAGTTCAAAAGTTTTGCATTTAACAATGTAAGAAAAGTTAGATCGACAACAAATAACAATCCGATTCGTTTTTACGATCCATCAAACTTCTCAGTTTCGATGATGTATTCGGATAATTATTACCGCGATATTTATACGCAGTACAATGTTAATCAGCAATTACGCGCATCTGTAAATTATAATTTCGGCTTTAGAGGAAAATCGTACGAGCCTTTCAAAAAATGGAGAAAAGTACAACCAGGCGAAGAATCTGGTAAATATTTACAATTTGTTCGCGAGTTTAATATTAATCCATTACCAACACGTTTTTCTTTTAGAACAGAGGTTGCACGTACATATAGCGAAAGACAATATCGCGATATCAGTCAATATCTTGGCGGAAGTGGATCAACGCTTATTCGACCAACGTACAGTAATAATTTCTTGTTTAACTGGCAATATAATTTAGGTTTTGATTTGACAAAATCGTTGCGATTAGATTTAACATCATCTACAATGACATTGAATGATGGAACAACTTTTCAGCAAGCAGATCAAAATTTGATTTGGCAAAATCTATTTACAATAGGTCGTCCGGTGCAATATGATCAACAATTTCAAATCAATTATAAGTTACCTTTAAAATTCTTCCCGTATTTAAATTGGATTAATTTGGAGGTTGGATTTACATCTAATTATAACTGGATGGCGTCTTCTACAGCATTGCGAAACATAGAAACGGAAGTTTTAGATGTTAATGGAGTGCCTATTTATGACAATAATGGTGATCCTATTATGCGAGCTGCAGATTTAGGTCGCGGAACGGGACAAAATTCTAATTCGATTAATTTAATTGGAGATTTAGATTTCACGAAATTTTATCCAGAATTTAAAGGATACAAACGTTTCGATTCAATCCTAAAAGGTCGTCGTTCTGAGATAGATTCGTTAAACAATGTTTATACTGAATTGTTTGCGAAGAAAAATCGTCGTAACAAGAAATCAGCTTATAAGTTTAAGAATAAGTTTACAGCAAAAGATTATGGTTGGATGGTTTTATCGTCGTTAAAACGTGCAAACTTTAACTATAATCAACGTAATGGTGCAGTAGTGCCAGGATTATTGTACGAGCCAGGTTTCTTTGGTGTTGATGGTAAAAACGGACCATCTTTAGGATTTGTATACGGAACTCAGTTTGATATAAAACGTCAGTTGGTAGAAAACGGATTAGTTGTTGGTGACGAATTAATGACAGATGCATATCAGGTAACAAAAGGATCAGATTTTAATGCAACTGCGTTGATTGAACCAATTCCAGATTTACGAATTGACTTGAATGCAAAACGAATGAAAGATCGTCGTTTGTATCACACAAGTTTTAATCAATATGAAATTGTTAATGAAAAATTTAGATTCAAAAATCAATACATAGACGAATTAACAAATCTTAATATATCAACCGTAAGTTTTAAAACTGCATTTACAGATGGAGATGCAATTTTTAATCAATTTATAGAAAATACAAAAATAATTTCTGGACGATTAGGTAGAGCCAATGGTACTACTTCTGTCGATCAGTTAGGATATTATACTGGATATAGCGATAAAAGTTCGGACGTACTTTTGCCAGCATTTGTTTCGGCAATAGAAGGTAAAGATGCAGGTTCTTCTAAATTAGGATACAACCGCACAATTCCAATTCCGAACTGGAGAATTACGTATACTGGATTAAAATCAATTCCGATTATCAACAAATACTTTGATAATGTAGAAATTTCGAGTGCTTATAATTCAACTTACACGGTTACGGGCGTACAATCTAATCCAAACTATATGTTAGATGCTGGCGTAGTTGGTGGCGGATCGGTAACTGGAACAGATTTGAATGGGAATTTATACACACGAAATTTATATGGTGCAGTTACAATGATCGAATCTTTTTCGCCATTGTTAGGAGTAGATTTAACATTCCGTAACAGTATGCAAGTGCGTGCACAATATAACCGCGATCGTATGATTTCGTTAAGTACAACCAATTATACTTTTTCTGAAGATTATGGATCAGAGTTTATACTTGGTTTTGGTTATATTTTTAAGGATTTCAAAATGAAGATTCGTTACCAAGGAAATCAAAAAACGGTAAAAGGAGATTTAAATATTCGTGGAGATTTCTCGTTACGTGATAATCAAACAGTCATCAGAAAAATTATTTATAGTTATGATGATCCAATTGATACAACATTACCAACAGGAATTAATGGAGATTCTCAAATTACTGGAGGTCAGAGAATAATAACATTTAAGTTAACAGCAGATTATAATGTAAGCAAAAGTCTAAATTTGAGATTCTATTGGGATCAGATGATGAGCGAGTATAAAATTTCAACAGCTTTTCCAATTTCTCAAATTCGTGCCGGATTTAGTGCTACATTTACATTCGGAAATTAAAAACAATAAAACAAAACAATTATGAGCATTCCAAACAATTTAAAGTACAGTAAAGATCACGAGTGGATTTCGTTAGAAGGTGACGTTGCTACAATTGGTATTACAGCATTTGCACAAGGAGAGTTAGGAGACATCGTTTACGTTGATGTAGAAACTGAAGGAGAAACTTTAGGACAAGAAGAAGTTTTCGGAACAGTAGAAGCTGTAAAAACAGTTTCAGATTTATTTATGCCAATTGGTGGAGAAATCGTAGAATTTAACACAGATTTAGAAGGTGAACCAGAATTAATCAACACTGATCCTTACGGAAAAGGGTGGATTATTAAAGTAAAAGTAGAAGATGTAGCTCAAGTAGAAGCTTTATTAGATGCTGCGGCTTACGGTGAATTGATCGGTGCATAAGACAAAAAAAATAATATTTTATGCGTATGTAGCGTTGGTGTTTTATCTGACGCTACTTCCGCAAGAAAACTTTACAAAACTTAGTACAATAGAGCAATTAGAAGTCTTTTTTGAGATTGATAATTTAGACAAAGCTGTACATTGTGGGATGTTTGGTTTAATGACAATTTTATTGTTTTTAACCTACAAAATAGTCGATCTTCGTTTAATTGTAATTCCTTTTCTAATCAGTTTTCTGATTGAAATTTTACAAGGAATTTTAACCTTTTTACACCGAAGTTTTGACTTTGTAGATTTAATGGCAAACTTGTCTGGAATAACAATCGTATACGTTTTAGTAACATATTATTTACAACATAAAAAAACTCAGGAAAATTAATTTTCCTGAGTTTTTTCTTTTAATATTATCCTCATAATAATAAAGTAAGTTTCTAAAATAAGTTCAGAATGACTAATGTTTTATGAATTTTGTGAATCAAGAAGCTAACTTAATTCATCAATTCATCTGGAATATCACAAACCGGAATCGGAACCATTTTGTGTTGATTAATTCGATTTAATCGCGAATAAATATCAAACACTTCTTTTTCTCTACCCGAAAATTCGTCCGTTGTGTGTCCAGTTTCTTTCATTTTCATCGCCCATTCCAATTCATCGTAATTTGCTCCTAATTGATCTTCATCCGAGCGATCATCACCAAATAAACCATCGGTTGGTTTTGCTTTTTGTATATCGGTATTAATTCCCAAAAATTCGGCAATTTTATACACTTCCGATTTCATTAAATCTGCAATCGGACTAAGATCTACTCCGCCATCGCCATATTTTGTATAAAAACCAACCCCAAAATCTTCCACCTTATTTCCAGTTCCAGCAACTAAATAATTGTGTAATCCTGCAAAATAATAAAGTGTTGTCATACGCAAACGCGCGCGCGTATTGGCTAAAGCTAAATTTACTTTATCGCTAGCTTCCGTTTCGGGTAAAGCATTTTTTAGCGCATCAAAAGATGCTGTCAAATCAACTTCTAACGAATCTATTGGCGATGTAAAATTATTTTTTAACCATTCGATGTGTTTTTTTGCACGATCGGCTTGATTTTTTTCTTGATGAATTGGCATTTCAAGATTTAACAACGGATAACCTGTCATAGCACAAAGTGTTGAGGTTACAGCAGAATCTATTCCACCCGAAATTCCAATTACAAATCCTTTTTGATGTGAGGTTTCTAAATAATCTTTCAACCAAGAAACAATATATTGTACAACTTTTTCAGTTTGCATAGTATTTATTTTATCTCAAATATAACGATTATCTTAAAAAGTACTTTTTATGAAACACAGTTTCAATCAAATTTTTTAAGGTTGCCAATTGTGCAGATAATTTCTTATTTTTGTTTGCTAAATAACCAAACAATGAAATTTGTATATCGCTTGGCTTTTGCGAGTTTAATTTTATTTACTGCGTGTAAAAAAGAGAAAACTTGGGATGTGGATGTTAAAGAACAAACGGTTCAATTAAAAATACAGGACATTAGTGCAGATTTTTTTAATGACACAATTCCATTAACAACTTTACGCCAAAATTATCCTTTCTTTTTTGATGCCAAAACGCCCGATGCAACTTGGGAAAAACAACGCCGCGAAAAAACGGAGTTAAGTATTTATGGTCAATCTAAAAAAGTATTTGGAGATTTCACGCAATTAAATAGTGCGTTAACACCAATGTTTCAGCGTTATCAACATTATTTTCCTGAATATAAATTACCAACTATTTATACGTATTCTTCGGGTTTACAAAATTTAGATTATCCTGTGATGTACAGTCAACAAGCAGGTTTGATGTTTATTGCGATGGATGCTTATCTTGGTCCAAAAAGTAAATTATATGATAGTATTGGTGTAGAGCGATATATGCGTGTAAACATGGATATTAATCGTTTGCCAGCACAATCTGTAGATGCAATTGCAAATAATATTGTAACATTTAGTCCAAGAAATCAGCAGTTTATTGATAAGATGATTTATGAAGGTAAAAAATTAATTTTGCAAGATGCTTTGTTAACTGATACGCCCGATGAATATAAAATGGGTTATACGCCTCAACAAATCCAGTGGTGTATAGCGAATGAAGGTCAGATTTGGAACTTTTTTGTCGAGCAAAATTATGTTTTTAGTTCGGATGCTTCGTTACAAAAACGATTTTTGAGTGTTGCACCTTTTTCAAAATTTAATAACGAAATTGAGCAGGAATCACCAGGTAGAATTGCGGCTTGGATTGGTTGGCAAATTATCAGAAATTATTTAAAAGAGAATCCAAAAGTAGAGCTTAAAGCGTTGTTGGAAGATATGGATGGAGCAAAAATATTTAAAGATTCTAAATATAAACCAGCTTTAGAGGGAGATAATACAACAAATTATACTACGAAATCCATTAATGGAGAAACGTATCATTTTATAAAATAATAGTAAGAATAGAATTATATGAGAACAACAAATATTTCAGTTGACATCGAGTTAGATGAAAATAACGTACCAGAAAAAATGACTTGGAATGCACCAGATGGTGGAATTAGTCACGAAGAAACAAAAGCAATGTTATTATCTGTTTGGGACGATAAATCTAAAGAAGCTTTACGCATTGATTTATGGACAAAAGAAATGACACAAGATGATATGAAACGCTTTTTTCATCAAATCTTAATCTCTATGTCAAGTTCATATTTAAGAGCAACTGACGAAGAAGAAGTTGCAACAAGAATTGCTGCATTTGCAGAAGAATTTGCGGTTGCATCTAAAATAAAAGATTAAATAAATTATTATTTTAATATTTTAAGTCGAATTTCGTAACATTTGTTACAGAAATTCGACTTATTTTATATCTTTAATTTTTCTGACTAACAATTATATGAAACGTCTATTATTTGCGCTAACATTTTTAGGATCAATTTACTCTTTTGCCCAAGAAGATTGGACAATAGAGCAATGTATTATGTATGCAAATACAAATAACTTGACGGTTCAACAAAATAAAATCAACGAAGAACTTTTTAATAAAGACAAAGAGTTGATGTACAATGCTTGGTTACCGACGGTTTCTGGCTATGTGGACACCAATTTTACAATTGGAACGTATAATCCGGTTATTGAGAAAGGATATTATCAATTTGGACATTCGTTTGGTGCGCAATCTAGTATTAATATCTACAGCGGTGGTGTTGTGCAGTTAAATAAAGATAAAGCAGATATAGATTTAAAAGCAGCTAAAGTACAGACAGAAATTACTGTAAATGATATTTCGTTGCAGATTGCAAATTACTATTTAGCCGTTTTATTAAACAAAGAATTGAAACAAGTTGCAGTTGGTAATTTGGATATTTCGAAGCAATTGTTAGATCAAAATCGTAAAAAGTTTAAAGCAGGTACAATCGCACAATCTATCGTTGCGCAGGCCGAAGCCGAAGTTGCATCTAACACAAGAGAAGTTGTAAATTCTCAGATAGAAATAGAACGTGCTTTATTTAATTTAGCGATGTTGTTGCAGTTAGATGACTACAGAAATTTTAGAGTTGTAGACGTTAAATTACCAGAGAATATTAACTCGCAATTGTATAATTTAGAAGATGTTTTAGAAACGGCTTACAATTCTCAACCAGCCGTTAAATATGCAGAATTACAAATAGAATCTGCTGCAAAATCAACAGAAATTGCACGAACTTCATTGTTTCCAAAAATTACGGGAAGTTTTAATTTAGGAACAAATTACATGCAATATTTTAACAAAAGATTGCAACAAGATGCGTTGTTTACACAATTGGGACATAATGTAACGGGCGTTTTTGGTGTAAGTGTTGTTATTCCGATTTGGAATCAATATTCGTATAAAATTAATATTCAAAAAGCGTTGATTAACCAAGATTTAGCGCAGAATAATTTCTTACAATCTAAACAAGAAATTCAAAAAAATGTACAATCTGCTTATTTCGAAGTAAACAGTTCTTTTGCGTCTTACGATTCGTCTAAAGAAGCCGTTAAATATGCAAAAATTTCGTATGATTTTGCACAAAAATCATACAATGCTGGTGTCATTAATTTGTACGATTTTAATCGTTCTCGAAATGATATGATGGTTTCGGAATCGCAAATGTTACAAGCAAAATACAATTACATTTTTAAACAAAAAGTGTTAGATTTTTATGCTGGAGTTCCAATTACATTAGATTCTAATTAATAAAATACTTCAAATTTTATACAGATTCTTGATTAAGAAGCGTGAAACTAAGATAAATTTGGTTTCATAAGTTTTCTGCATCAATCCAAATTCGTTTTAGAATCTTATCTTTAACAATAACCATATTTAGTTTCTACTTTTTTTAGAAAACTATTCGAAAATCATCTTTTCAAACAAAGTCAATCTAAATTTCGTGCTGTATCTTTGCAACATGGCAACAATCTTAAATATAGAAACTTCAACAAAAAATTGTTCGGTTTCGATTGCCAAAGATGGCGTTCAACTATGTTTGGTTGAAGAAAATGAAGAAAGTTTTGCACACGGCGAAAAACTAAATCAGTTTATTGAGTGGTGTCTTGACGGTGCAGAAATTAAATTGAAAGATTTAGATGCAATTTGTGTATCCAAAGGTCCCGGTTCGTATACGGGTTTGCGTATAGGCGTTTCGTCTGCAAAAGGTTTTGCGTATGGATTAGATTTGCCTTTGTTGGCAATTAATTCGTTACAGATATTGGCAGAATCTCAAATTAATCAAGGATATGATTTGATTATTCCGATGATTGATGCGCGCAGAATGGAGGTTTATACGGCGCAATACGATAATTTTGGAAAGCAATTAACCGACACCGAAGCAAAAGTAATTGATGAAACTTCTTTTGAAGAATTACAAGGAAAAAAGATTGTTTTTGTAGGTGATGGAGCAGAAAAATGTGAAGAAACTTTGCGTCATTTAGATGCAACATTTATACAAATTTTTCCTTCAGCAAAATATATGTGTCAACTTGCAGAAGATAAATTTAATCAGAATTTAGTAGAAGATGTGGCTTATTTTGAGCCGTATTATTTGAAAGATTTTGTAGCAGGAAAAAAGAAATCCGAGTAAATAAAAAAAATAGAACATGAAAAACATTGTATTAACAATTGCGTCTTTGTACGGAATGATCGCGATTATTTTAGGAGCATTTGGTGCTCATGCATTTAAGAAATTTTTGCCAGACGAAAAATTAGCAAGTTTTGAAGTTGGTGTTCGTTACCAAATGTATCACGCCATTGCGTTATTAGCAATCGGAATGTATTTTCAGTTTAATACTACTTTAGAGCGTTCTGCAACATGGTGTTTAATTGCAGGTACATTTGTATTTTCTGTAAGTATTTATTTACTGTCATTTGCAGATCATTGGGGCGCTAATCTCAAATTTTTAGGACCAATTACGCCACTTGGTGGTTTGTTAATGGTTGTTGGTTGGGGATTATTAGCTTGGATTTTTATGAAAGGAAGATAATTTTAAAAATTAATAGAATAACAAAGGCTCTCATTTCTGAGAGCCTTTTATTTTTATGGTTTTATTCGAAAAATTATTCGAAATCGTCTTCGTTAAATTCAAATTCTTCAAATGTACAATCTACTTCAAATGGTAAATCTCCACCATCATTATTTGTAAAATCTTGTACTTCTCCTTTCCAATTTAAGGTTAAAATTCCTTTGTCGTTTACGCTAAATGTTAATTCGTTGTTTACCGTTTCGTAATCTTCTTCAGAAACATTTAATGATGTGTAGTAAACGTCAACAGGATCGCCATCTTCGTCTTCTTCTTCAGCAAAACCGTAAGGTATCGATACTTTTTTACCATTTAATTGTTCTACAGATTCTACATCTAACGGAAAATCGTCGATAAAGAGAGAAAGTTGAGGAAATTCATTTTGTAATGAGTCTGCCTCCACATGTTCTAAGTCATCATTGGAATGGATTTCTACCAATAAACATTTTTTATTTCCTTGAAAAACGACTTTGCATAATGATTTTTCAATTTTGTAATTCAATGTTTCGTCCGAATGGAAGAACTTAATTGTTTTCATTGTTTTGTTAATGTATGTTATTAATTATGAGTACGAATATAATTAAGTTCGTTTAATTTTCATAGAAAAAATGACGAAGAAATGTTTTTTTTTAACATATTGCCAAAAAAAGCCACACATTTGCATGTATGGCTTGTATTTATAAGTTATAAAAACTTATTATTTTGTAGCTTCAGCAGTAGCTGGTTTAGCTGTTAAATCAACTTGTAATAATACTTCGTCTTTTACGATAGATCCACCTCCACCAACGAAAGTAATTCCGAAATCTTTACGGTTGATACCGAATTCTTCCGATTTAATTGTAACTCCATTTGCATCAACAGTTACGTTTGCTTTAAAAGTTACATTTTTAGGAGTTCCACGGAAGTCTAAATTTCCTGAAACTTCAGAATTGTAATCTCCACCTTCAACAGGTTTTACAGCTGTAATTTCGAAAGTTGCAGTCGGGAATTTTTCAACATCTAAAAAATCAGCAGATTTTAAGTGTCCATCTAATTTTCCTTTGCTTTCTGCATCAGCATCTAAATCTTTAGATTCAAAAGAAGTAAAATCTGCAACAAATTTACCAGCTTCTAAAACACCATTATTTACTTTTACAGTTCCTTCTTTTAATTTTACAACACCGTAATGTCCTTCTTCAGGTTTGTTGATATCGTCAAAAGTTTTTCCACCTTTCCAGTTTACAACAGACGTTGCAGTGTCTACATTATAATCTACAGCACCTTCTGTAGATGTTGCACCTTCTTGCGCTTCTGTCGTTTTTACAGTATCTGTATTTCCACCACAAGATGTTAATGCAACAGCAGAAACAACAGCTAAACCTAAAAATAATTTTTTCATATCGTTTTTTTATTTGAGACAAAATTATAACTTAAATTGATAGTTTATATTGACTTATATCAATTAATGAAATAAATATTAAAATCATTTTGAATAATTCTAAATATCTTTAACCAAAAATAATCAAAATTTATTCAATTGTGCTAAAGATTGACAATCTTAATTATAATTATCCAGGATTTACCGAAAATGTATTAAACAATATAAATTTCGCTGTACAAAAGGGAGAAGTAATTAGTGTAATAGGCGAGAGTGGAAGCGGAAAATCAACATTATTGAAGTTGATTTACGGTTTGTTAGATTTTAATGAAGGAGAAATAAAATATGGTGATAAAAAATTAAAAGGACCATTGTATAACCTGATTCCAGGGCATAAAATGATGAAATATGTGGCGCAAGATTATGATTTATTAGATTTTGTGACGGTTGGCGAAAATGTCGGAAAATTCTTAAGTAATTTTGATTTAGCGCTAAAACAAAAAAATATTTATGAAGCATTGGATGTGGTCGAGTTAACCGATTTTAAACACATTTTTCCAAATAAATTAAGTGGAGGTCAGCGTCAACGTGTTTCGTTAGCGCGTGCTTTGGCGCAACAACCAGCGATTTTATTGTTAGACGAACCTTTTTCTAATCTTGATCAAACTTTAAAATTATCAATTCGAGAAAAAATTATGAATTGGTGTAAAGCGCATCAAATTACAGTAATTTTTACAACTCACGATTTGAGTGATGCATTTTATACTTCGGATAAAATTCTTGTGCTTCAAAACGGAAATATGATTCAATTTGATAAAGTAGAAAATGTGCGAAATTTTCCTGCTTCCGAGTATGTAACGCGATTGTTTGGTTATGTAAATGTGTTGAGAAACGATGAATCTCCAAAATTATCAATCAACACAACGACTTCGGTTGTTATTTATCCCGAAGAAATTGAGATTTCTGATAACGGAAATTTTAGAGGAAAAGTAATCGAAACTAAATTTCAGGGAAGAGATTATTTAGTCAGATTTTCTTATGAAAACATAGAATTACTTGCATATTCTACTCAAAAATTTATAAAAGACGACATTATTTCGTTTGAAGTAAAAAAATATAGAGCATTAAAAAGGTAGATCAATGATCTACCTTTTGTATTTTATTTATTCAACAAAAAATCTAAAATTTCTGCTGTAAAATCTTTTGGATTTTCTGCATGAATCCAATGTCCTGCATTTGCAATTTTTTTGATAATTGCTTTCGGAAAACGTTCTTTTATCATCATTTCATCTTCTGGCAAAATGTAATTAGAATTCGCGCCACCTAAAAATAATGTTGGACCATCAAACTCGCCTTGTAATAAATCTTGCCCAATCATTTCTTGGTAAAATTTATCTAAAACAGGCAAATTAAAGCGAAATGCATATTTACCATTTTCGGCATTGTAAACGTTTTTTAATAAAAATTGACGAACACCAACTTCAGGAATATATTGACTTAAAATTGTTTCAACATCTTTGCGAGATTCAACTTCATCAAAATTAACCGATTTTAGTGCCTTAAAAATTGCGTTATGATGTGGTTGATACGCTTTTGGCGCCATATCAGCTACAATCAAATGATCTAATCTATCTTGATGAATCATCGCGAAATCAATCACAATTCGTCCACCTAAAGAATGTCCTAAAAGATGCGCTTTTTGTATATTGTTTGCGTCTAAATAATTCACAATATCTTGCGTCATTGCTGCTAACGAAGAATCATCGCTATGAAAGCTTCGTCCATGATTTCGTAAATCGATAAGATGAGTCGTAAAATATTCGCCAAAATGTTTTCCTATGGTGTTCCAATTATCCAATTGACCGAACAAACCATGAAAAACCAACAAATGTTTTTCGCCCGAACCTACAATTTTACTGTGTAAGATTTCTACCATTTTCTAAAGATTTGCCAATTCTATTTTACGTAAATAAGTTTGAATTGTGTTTTCTAAACCTAAATATAAAGCTTCAGAAATTAAGGCATGTCCAATAGAAACTTCTGCAATTTCTGGAATTTCTCGAATAAAATATTCGATATTTTTTAAGCTTAAATCATGTCCCGCATTTACTCCTAATCCATTTGCTAAAGCCAATTTTGTAGTTTCTTTATACGGATTAATCGCTGCTAAATTTCCTAAACCATATTGTGTTGCAAATTCTTCTGTGTACAATTCAATTCTATCCGCGCCAGTTCTTGCAGCAGATTCTATTAAAGCTGGATTTGGATCTAAGAAAATAGATGTTCTGATTCCTGCTTCTTTAAATGTTTTGATTACTTCTGTCAAATAATCAAAATGCTTTATTGTATCCCAACCTGCGTTAGAAGTTATAGCATCTTCGGCATCCGGAACCAAGGTTACTTGCTCTGGTTTCGATTTTAAAACCAATTCTATAAAACTATCAACAGGTTTACCTTCTATATTAAATTCTGTTGTTACAACAGGTTTCAAATCGTAAACATCTTGGTAACGAATATGACGTTCGTCTGGACGTGGATGAATTGTAATTCCTTGTCCACCAAATTCTTGAATTTTAATCGCAGCTTCTACTAAATTTGGTGTATTTCCACCACGCGCATTACGTATAGTGGCAATTTTATTTATATTAACACTTAATTTGGTCATTGTTTTTGTATTATAATTTTTTGATATCTGATAATGAAATTGATTGCATAATTTCTAACTCAAATTTACGACAAGCAGTTAATAAATGATCAAAAATATCGGATTGAATTCGTTCAAATTCTAAATTACTCGAAGTTGTCGTAAAACAACCAATTTCCAAAGGCATGCCCAAAGGCGAAACTGGAAGTTGTTTTACAATAATTGAATCATTTTGAGAAATTGTGTTTAAACTTTTTAAATAATTTTCAACATAAATTCTGAATACACCAATATTAGTCAGATTTCGACCATTAATATCAATTTCAGAATTTGTTACATTTTGATTAAAAAGAGTGATTTCTTCTCGTTTTGAGAGAATATAGTGATTGATTAAAGTTATTTTTTCGAATTGATTTAACATTTCTTCATCGCAAAATTTAAACGAATTAACGTTAAACGAAATAGAACGTTTAATTTGTCGTGTTCCCGTTGCCATCATCGGCATGTGATTGGTTACTTGCGAGGAAACCAAATCGACAGTTGGCACAGTTGCGATAGATTTATCAAACTTTTCAATTTTTACTAAATTGATATTAATTTCTTTTACAGTTCCTTCAATATCACCTTTCGAAATTGTAATCCAATCGCCAACTTTTACAATTTTTGAATAGGAAATCTGCAATCCCGAAACAAATCCGAAAATAGCGTCACGAAAAATTAATAAAACGGCAGCCGTTAATGCTCCTAAAACAGTGATAATTGTATTTTGATCGACTGTAAAAAGAATCATTATTCCAGAAAGGATAGAAAAAAATGTAATGATAAATTTTAACATCTGTCCAAATGTTCGCACACCAATTGTGGTATAACTATTTTCTTCGTTATACACATCGATTATAGTATTGATAAAGCGAAAAATCAATTGGGTAAAAACGATAAGCGTAATAAGTTGTGTTATTTTTTGAACGGTATAAAAAACACTTCCATCATCTTTAAACAAAAGAATATTCATGCTCAATGCAAAACTTAGTGGTATAAGATGAATGGTTGATGTAAAAACTTTGTTTTTGTACAAGAAATTGAACCAATTATTTTGAGTTATTTTCGTCATTTTTTTAAGAATCGGAAAAATAATAGCTCTCAAAACAAAATCAATCACAAAAAGAATTGCAATCCAAGCAACTATTTCCAAAAAATTAAAAAGATTTTCGGACAAATCAATTTTAAATTGTTGATTGAAAAAAAATTTTACACCATCGGAAAATTCTTCATAAAAAGATTTATCTTGCACTTGCAGTTTCATAAATTTTAAGCAGAAAATTGTTTATTGTACAAAGTTACATTTTTAAAAATAGAAATAATATGGATAACGATTCGGTACTAAATATCATTAGCGGAATTTTACTTGTAGTCGGATTAATAGGTGCATTTTTACCCGTTTTACCCGGCGCACCATTGGCTTTGATTGGCTTATTGGTTTTTAAATTTAGTGGAGATTGTAGCTACGGTTGGGGAACAATAATTATTGTAGGATTATTTGTATTAATTGGTGCTTTGTTAGATTATCTGCTCCCAATTTATATGACCAAAAAACTTGGCGGTACCAAATATGGTATTTGGGGATCTATTGTCGGTTTAATTGTCGGTTTATTTTTTCCACCAATTGGGTTTATAGTTGGGCCATTTGTTGGTGCGTTTTTAGGCGAATTAGCATTTAGTGCGGCAGAACCAAAAGTTGCTTTAAAATCGGCCTTTGGATCTTTTGCAGGATTTATTTTGACAACAGGTTATGATATTATTTTGACTTTAATATTTATAGGAATTTTTGTTTGGCAATTAATGAATTAATAGAGATTAAATGATTGAAATTAGGTCAATAAAAAAAAATGGCATATATTTGCAAAGAATTTAAGGAAGTAAAAGGAGGAGGGCTGGTTATAGCTCTCTTTTTCGTTGTATATGGATTCAGATAAAGTAAAACAGCTCATAGAAGAAGCAATCGCGGAAAATCCGGCATTGTTTCTTATCGATTGGAAAATCTCTCCAGAAAATAAAATATCTATTTTAATAGACGGAGACGAAGGTGTTCCTATTGAAGAAATTGTAAGAATTAGCCGCTACGTAGAAAATAATCTTGATCGTGAAGATGATGATTTTTCTTTAGAAGTTTCTTCTCCTGGTGTTGGTAGTAATTTGACAATGCCTCGTCAATTCGCAAAAAATGTTGGTCGTACATTAGAAGCAACATTGAATGATAAAGTGATAGAAGGCGAAATTGTTGAAGCAGACGAAGAAGGTGTGATCCTTTTTTGGGAAGCACGCGAACCAAAACCAGTAGGAAAAGGTAAAATTACAGTAGAAAAAGAAGAAAAAATAAAGTACGCTGACATTAAGAAAGCGATAATAAAAGTCACCTTTTAAAAATTTAAAATGTAATGGACAATCTTGCATTAATCGAGTCTTTTGGAGATTTTAAAGACGATAAGAATATCGACCGTATTACACTTATGGCTATCCTAGAAGAAGCCTTAAAAAGTGTATTGAAAAAGAAATATGGTTCTGATGATAACTTTGACATTATTGTAAATCCTGACAAAGGAGATTTAGAAATTTGGCATAACCGTATTGTTGTAGAAGACGGTTTTTCTGAAGACGATGCAACAGATATCGAATTAGCTGAAGCACGTAAAATTGAACCAGATTTTGAAGTAGGTGAAGAAGTTTCGGAAAAAATTCCGATCGAAGCATTAGGTCGTCGTGCCATTTTAACTTTACGCCAAACATTGGTTTCTAAAGTTATGGAGCATGATAACTCTAACTTATACGAAAAATTTAAAGGATTAATAGGAGAAGTTATTTCAGGAGAAATTCACTATGTACGTCACAAACACGTGATAATCATGGATGATGATCAAAACGAAATGATTTTACCAAAAGAAAATCAAATACCATCAGATTTTTTCAGAAAAGGAGAAACATTGCGTGCAATTGTTGATGATGTAAAATTAAGAGGCGCAAAACCTCAAATTATTTTATCAAGAACATCACCAAAATTCTTAGAGAAATTATTTGAACAAGAAATTCCAGAAATTTTAGACGGATTAATTACAATCAAAAATGTAGTTCGTATCCCTGGAGATAAAGCAAAAGTTGCAGTAGAATCTTACGACGATCGTATTGATCCTGTAGGAGCTTGTGTTGGTATGAAAGGTTCTCGTATTCACTCAATCGTTCGCGAATTACGCAACGAGAATATCGATGTAATCAATTATACAAGCAACCAAAGTTTATATATACAACGTGCATTAAGCCCAGCTAAAATCGCAAATATAGAGATTGACGAAGAGCGTAACAAAGCGTTAGTACATGTAAATGCAGACGAAGTTTCTAAAGCAATTGGTAAAGGAGGTTATAACGTACGTTTAGCTTCTAAACTTGTTGGAATGGAAATTGATATTTTTAGAGAAGGAGTACAAGATGAAGATGTAGAGTTAAGAGAATTCTCTGACGAAATCGATTCTTGGGTAATTGACGCATTTAGCGCCATAGGATTAGATACTGCAAAAAGTATTTTAGAACAAGACGTAGATGACTTAGTAAAACGAACTGACCTAGAAGAGGAAACAATTTTAGACGTAATTCGTGTGTTAAAAGAAGAGTTTGAAGATTAATTCATTCTCAAGTCATAAACAATTTGTAAATTTGCAAAACATTATATAAAATAAGAGATTAGTTTCATATGCCGGAAATAAGATTAAGTAAAGTATTAAAAGAATTAAATATATCAATAGATAGAGCTGTTGATTTTTTAGAAGCCAAAGGTCAAACTGTAGAAAAAAACCCAAACTCTAAAATCGATGTGCCAACTTATGATATTTTAGTTAATGAGTTCCGGTCTGATGCGAAACAAAAGCAAGCTTCCGGTGAAGTAGTCATTAACAAAATTTCTGATATCAAAGCAGCAGAAAAGAAAGAAGCAGACGCAAAAGCGGCAGCCGAAAAACCTGTTGTAATAGAGAAACCTACACCTACAGAAAAAACTGTAGTTGCAGAAAAACCAGAAATTACACAAACGACTAAAGTTGAATTGGAAGGTCCTAAAACTGTTGGTAAAATAGATTTAGATGCTTTAAAACCAAAAGCAAAGCAAGAAAAAGCTGTAGCTAAGGAAGAAGTGAAAAAAGAAGAAATCAAGAAAGAGGAAACTCCAGCTCCAAAAGCTGAAGAAAAACCGAAAGAAGCACCAGTGGAAACAAAAGGTCCTAAAGTGATTAAGGTAATTGATCTTGATAAAATAAATAATACGGGTAAACCTAAAAAGCAAGATTCTCCAGCTCCTAAAAAAGAGCAAGCAGAACCTAAAAAGGCGGAAACACCAAAGGTGGAAGTTAAAAAAGAGGTGAAGAAAGAAGAACCTAAAAAGGTGGAAGAGGTTAAAAAACCTGAAATTAAATCGGAAGCGAAGCCTGAAGTGAAGAAAGAAGAAATTGAAGAAGTAGCGCCTGAATCTCAAAAAATTGAGACCGTTTATACAAAATTAGATGGACCTAATTTTACAGGAACAAAAATTGACTTATCAAAATTTGATAAGAAAAAACCTGAAGATAAAAAAGGGAACCAAAAAGGTGGGAATAGTGCAGCTGACAAAAAGAAGCGCAAGCGTATTCAGAAAAACGTTAAACCAGAAGATGTAGCAAAAACTGGCGATAACGCAAACAATAACAACCGTCAAGGTGGTAATACAAATCACCAAGGTGGTAACAACAACCGTCAAGGAGGAAACACAAATCACCAAGGAGGTAATAACAATAACCGTCAAGGTGGTGGAGCAGGTGCTGGTAATAACAGACCTGGAGGAAACAATAGACCTGGAGGAGCAAATAACAATCGCCCAGGAACAGGAAACAATCGTCCAATAACAAACTACAGAGGTGGACAACGTGTACCTCCAGCAGAACTTTCTGACGAAGATGTTAAAAAACAAATTAAAGACACTTTAGACAAACTTACTAACAAAGGTAAGGGAGCAAAAGGTGCAAAACATAGAAGAGATAAACGTAAAGAACGTCGTGAATATGCTGAATTAGAGCAAGAAGCGATCGACAGAGACAAAACATTACAAGTAACAGAATTTGTAACAGTTAACGAATTAGCTTCGTTAATGGACGTTTCTGTAACAGAAATTATTTCTGCTTGTATGTCTTTAGGAATCATGGTTACCATGAACCAACGTTTAGAAGCTGATACGATTCAATTAGTAGCAGATGATTTCGGATTTGAAGCGAAATTCTCTAATGCAGAAGAAGAAATTTCTACAGAAGAAGAAGAAATCGATGCAGAAGAAGATTTAGTAACTCGTGCACCAATCGTAACGGTTATGGGACACGTAGATCACGGTAAAACATCGTTATTAGATTATGTACGTAAAGCAAACGTAATTGCTGGTGAATCTGGTGGTATTACACAACATATTGGTGCGTACAACGTAACTTTACCTAGTGGAAAACGTGTAGCGTTTTTAGATACTCCTGGTCACGAGGCCTTTACAGCGATGCGTGCTCGTGGAGCTCAAGTAACAGATATTGCAATTATCGTTATTGCGGCGGATGATCAAATCATGCCACAAACACGAGAAGCAATTTCTCACGCTCAAGCAGCCGGAGTACCAATGGTATTCGCAATCAATAAAATTGATAAACAAGGTGCTAATCCAGAAAAAGTAAAAGAGCAATTAGCTCAAATGAATATCTTGGTAGAAGATTGGGGTGGAACATACCAATCTCAAGAAATTTCAGCTAAATCTGGTTTAGGAGTTGAAGATTTATTAGAAAAAGTATTATTAGAAGCTGAAGTATTAGACCTTAAAGCTAATCCAAACCGTAAAGCATCTGGTACAGTTGTAGAAGCTGCATTAGATAAAGGACGTGGATATGTATCTACAATTATTGTACAAACAGGAACTTTAAGCATTGGAGATTATGTATTAGCAGGATCTCACCACGGTAAAGTACGTGCAATGTTAGACGAACGTGGTAAAAATGTACTAAAAGCAGGTCCATCTACACCAGTTACAGTTTTAGGTTTAGACGGTGCACCAGCAGCAGGTGATAAGTTTAAAGTATACGAAGACGAACGTGAAGCGAAACAAATTGCATCTCGTAGAGATCAATTACAACGCGAGCAAACTATTCGTACACAGAAACACATTACGCTTGATGAGATTGGACGTCGTATTGCTTTAGGTGACTTTAAAGAGTTAAATATTATCTTGAAAGGAGATGTGGATGGTTCTGTTGAAGCATTAACAGATTCATTACAAAAACTTTCTACAGAAGAAATCATCGTTAATATCTTACATAAAGGTGTTGGACAAATTACAGAATCTGACGTATTATTAGCTTCTGCTTCTGATGCAATTATTATCGGATTTAACGTTCGTCCAGGTGTTTCTGCTCGTGAAATCGCAGATAAAGAAGAAGTAGAAATCAGAACTTACTCGATTATCTACGCTGCTATCGACGAAATCAAAGAAGCGATGGAAGGTATGTTATCTCCAGAGTTAAAAGAGCAAGTTACAGGTAATATCGAAGTTCGTGAAACATTTAAAGTAACGAAAGTTGGAACAATTGCTGGATGTATGGTTATTGATGGTAAAGTTTACAGAAACTCTAGTATCCGTATCATTCGTGATGGTGTAGTTATTCACGAAGGTGAATTAGCTTCATTGAAACGTTTCAAAGATGACGTAAAAGAAGTTGCTAAAGGTTATGAATGTGGTTTAAACATCAAAAACTTTAATGACATCAAAGAATATGACATCATCGAAGCTTACGAAACAGTAGAAGTTAAAAAGAAATTAAAGTAAATCTAATTTCATATCATATAAAAGGGACTCAATTGAGTCCCTTTTTTTGTGAATAATAATTTGTATAGTTTTATATTGTATGAAAAGTATTCTAATAAATTAATTAAATACAGAATACAATTCTAATTTAACATTATTTTAAAGTTTTGTTTTAGTTTATTCAATTAAGACTTGGTTTATAATCTATAAAGTCTATAAATTTGCTAGACTTTAAGATAATGATATGATAAAAAATAAATACACTCTCAATAAACTATTTTTATTAGCCAGTTTGTTTGGCGGTTCGGTATTATTTGCACAACAAGTAAAAGTGCATGGTATTGTAGAAGACGCCAATGGTCCAATAGCCAATGCAACGGTTAATGTAAAAGGAACAGCAATTAATACAACAACGGATGCAAACGGATTTTACGAAGTTTTAGTAAATCCAGGAAATTATAATATTGTCGTAACAAAAGTCGGAGAGCCAACAAATGAGCAAACGGTTACAATTATAGATGAACAAGAAGTTGATTTAGATTTCTTTTTGAATCAAACAGATCTTAGCGAAGTGGTTTTGATTGGTTCGCGAAGTATTGGGCGTACGCAGTTAGATTCTTCAACACCGGTCGATGTAATTGATATCAAAGAAGTGACAAAAGATGTTGGTCAGGTTTCATTAAACCAGATTTTAAACTACGTTGCACCTTCTTTCAGCTCAAATACGCAAGTTATTTCAGATGGTACAGATCATATCGATCCAGCATCGTTAAGAGGTCTTGGTCCAGATCAAGTTTTGGTTTTGATTAATGGAAAACGTCGTCATACAACGTCTTTAATCAATATTAATGGTTCTTTTGGTAAAGGTTCTGTGGGTACAGATTTAAATGCGATTCCAACTTCGGCAATCAAACGTATCGAGATTTTGCGCGATGGTGCAGCGGCGCAATATGGTTCGGATGCGATTGCAGGTGTTATCAACATTGTGTTAGATGATTCGACTGATAAAGTAAGAGCAAATATTACGTATGGCGGAAATCTTTCGCGTAATGCAGAAGATAATTTTGATGGCGAAACTTTTCAAGCAAATGTAAATTATGGAGTAAAAGTTGGCGACAAAGGTGGTTTTGTAAACTTATCTGGATCGTACGATAAACGTCAACCTTTTAATCGTCAAAAAGAATTTACAGGAACAATTTTTTCTGATTATAATCGACCAGATTTATACCCAAATCCAACTGGAGTAGATATTACAGATGCCGAATTACAACGTCGTGGCGAAACTCGTGGCGATTATGTTTCGCGTATCGGACAATCTAAAAACGAAGGTGGAGCAATCTTTTTAAATTCACTTTTTCCAGTTTCAGATAAAACAGAAATTTATGCTTTTGGAGGTTTAAATTATCGTTTGGGAGAGTCGGCGGCTTTTCGTCGTCAACCAGCGCAATTAAATCAAAATGTTGCAACTATTTTTCCAAATGGTTATATGCCTTTAATCGAAACGAATAATTACGATCGTTCTTTAGCCGCGGGTATCCGAAGCGAAATTGGCGATTGGAAAGTTGATTTTTCAAATACTTACGGTAACAATACAATTGATTTTGGCGTTAAAAATACAGTCAATGCCTCTATGTTAGATTCTTCTCCAACTTCTTTCGAAGCTGGTGGATATCGATTCACTCAAAATACAACCAACCTAGATTTTTCTCGTTATTTTGATAATGCATTAGCAGGGATTAATGTTGCTTTTGGAGCAGAATTTCGTTACGAAAACTATAAAATTGTAGCAGGCGAAGAATCGTCTTATACAAATTATGGTAAAGTTCGTCAGATAGGTGTTGGTACAAATGGACAGCCAATTTATGTTCCGGATTTTAATGGAAATATCAACACATTATTTGCTGCAAATGGTTCTGCTTTTGCAGGCGGAGCACAAGCTTTTCCTGGATTTTTACCCGCTAATGAAGTAGATGCAAGCAGACATTCTGTTGCAGCTTATTTGGATACAGAATTTAATTTTACCAAAAATTGGTTAGTTGCAGCAGCAGTTCGTTACGAAGATTATTCAGATTTTGGCTCAACGTTGAATGGTAAATTATCAACACGATATAAATTAGGAAACTATGTGTTAAGAGCCGCTGCAAGTACAGGATTTAGAGCGCCATCTTTACATCAAATGTATTTTAGTGCTACATCAAGTTTATTTTTAGATGGCTCAATTTCTAATTCAGGAACATTTACAAATGATAGCCGTGCAGCAAAATTATTAGGAATACCAGAATTGAACGAAGAAAAATCAAAAAGTGTTTCGGCTGGTTTTACTGCAAATTGGGGAAAATTTAAGTTAAGTGTAGATGGTTATTTCATCCGAATTGATGATCGCATCATTTATACAGGAACTTTTACAGGTAGCAATGCAACAAATGCGACAACGCAAGACAAAGAAATTTACGAATTGTTGCAACAAGCAAACGCAACTTCTGCACGTTTTTTTGCAAACGCAATTGATACCGAAACCAAAGGTATAGATGTCGTTTTAACGTATCAAGAAAAGTTTGGTTTAGGGAAATTGAGAGCAGATTTATCAGCAACTTTCAATAAAACAAATGTTGTTGGCGATGTACATGCGTCAGATTTACTAAAAGGAAAAGAAGCAACTTATTTTGATCGTTCTAGTCGTATTTACCTAGAATCGGCGGTTCCGCGTACAAAAGTTAATTTATCGTTGAATTATAGTTTAGATAAATGGAACGTGTATTTACGAAACGTGTATTTTGGAGAAGTTGATGGTGCAACAAATAATTTGGCAGATGCGCAGACTTTTGGTGGAAAAGTAATCACAGATTTAAGTTTTGGTTATGCCGTTAACAAAAATATCTCAGTAACTATTGGTGCAAATAATTTGTTAGATATTTATCCTGATAAAACAAATGTTGGTAGTTTACGTGGTGCAGGATATTTCTTGTATTCAAGAACTGGGCAACAATTTGGTACAGGCGGACGATTTGCATTTGCACGTTTAGCTTTAAGTTTATAAAATCTATTGTTTTTAATTTTTACCAAACCCTTATCAATTGATAAAGGTTTGGTAATTTTGTTTTAAATCAAAAATATTCATGAAAAAATATTCATTATTTATACTCACATTTTTTACGGTTTTAAGTGGTTTTGCACAAGAATCGTTTAAAAATGGAATGGTGGTTACGGCTCATCCCGAAGCTTCAAAAGTCGGAATTGATATTCTAAAAAAAGGTGGAAATGCAATTGATGCTTCAATCGCTGTACAGTTTGCTTTGGCGGTTGTTTATCCAAATGCGGGTAATATTGGCGGCGGCGGATTTTTAGTTTACCGCGATGCAAAAGGAAATACAGATGCATTAGATTTTAGAGAAAAAGCACCGCTTAATGCAAAAGAAGATATGTATTGGGACAAAGATGGTAATGCAATTACAGATCTTAGTTTGTACGGACAATTGGCTGCAGGTGTACCAGGAACAGTGGATGGAATGGTAAAAGCACACGAAAAATATGGTAAATTAAGTTGGAAAGAGTTGGTGGCGCCTGCAATTAATTTAGCACAAAAAGGGTTTAAAATTACCAAACAACAAGCCAGCGAATTAACAAATAAACACAACGATTTTGTACGATTAAATGCTAAAACAAATGCATTAACGTCAAAAGTTAATTGGGTTGAAGGTGATTTATTGATTCAAGCAGATTTAGCAAAAACACTAAAATTAATTCAGCAAAAAGGTCGTAAAGGATTTTACGAAGGAAAAACGGCTGATTTAATTGTAAAAGAAATGAATCGTGGAAACGGAATTATTTCGAAGAAAGATTTAGCAGATTATCATTCGGTTTGGCGAACGCCAGTTTCGGGATTGTACAAAGGCTATAAAATTATTTCGATGCCGCCGCCTTCAAGTGGAGGAATTGCGCTGATTTCTTTGTTTCAGTCAGTAGAAGATTATCCGTTAAACAAATGGGGTTTTCAATCAGAAAAAAGTATTCAAACAATTGTAGAAGCAGAACGTCGTGTGTATGCAGATCGCGCAGAACATTTGGGCGATCCAGATTTTGTGAAAGTTCCGCAAGCACAATTATTGAATAAAACTTATAATGTAAACCGAATGAAAGATTTTTCGTTTGATAAAGCAACACCAAGTTCGTCAATCAAAGCAGGAGAAATTATAGGAAAAGAATCGATGGAAACAACACATTATGTGATTGTGGACAAAGACGGAAATGCAGCTTCGGTTACAACAACGTTAAACGGTTCGTACGGTTCTTTGGTTGTTGTAAATGATGCAGGTTTTTTATTGAATAATGAAATGGATGATTTTTCTGTAAAACCAGGAACGCCAAATATGTACGGTTTAGTTGGTGGAAAAGCCAATGCAATTGAGCCTTCTAAACGAATGTTAAGCTCTATGACACCTTCAATTTTAGAGAAAGATGGTAAATTGTTTATGGTTGTCGGTACGCCAGGAGGTTCTACAATTATAACATCGGTTTTTCAAACTATTTTGAATGTGATTGATTTTAATATGACGATGCAAGAAGCGGTTGCAGCACCTCGTTTTCATCATCAATGGTTGCCAGATCAAGTGGATTATGAACCAAAAGCAATCTCGACAAATGTGCGCGAAGCTTTGCAGCAAAAAGGCTATAATTTGAAAGAACGTAAGCCTTATGGACGAGTAGATGGAATTTTAGTAAATCCAGATAAAACCTATCAAGGTGGTGCAGATCCGCGAGGAGATGATACAATTGTAGGATATTAAATAACAAAAAAGGCAATCAATTGATTGCCTTTTTTTATGATAATACGTCTCTTATTTCTGGATCTTTTTCGAATTGTGCTTTTGCAAAAGGACACAATGGTATAACTTTTACATTATCTTTTCTTGCCCAATCAACCAATTGGATTAATAAATTTTTTCCGACTCCTTGTCCACCATAAGCTTCATCAACTTCTGTATGGTCAATAATTATTTTGTCTGCTCCAGCCCAAACATAAGCCATTTCTCCAGCTCTTTTATCGCCATCAACTGCAACAAAAGCACCGTTTTTTTTGTCATCAATTTGTTTAATTTCCATCTTGTTTTTTTATTTATAGTTGAATGATTAGTTTTCTAATGTACCAAATTTCCCGTTATTGAAATCATCAAAAGCGGCGCGAATTTCGTCTTGTGTATTCATCACAAAAGGTCCATAAGAAGCAATTGGTTCGTTAAGAGGTTCTCCACTCAAAATTAATACCACACTATTTCCTGTTGCTTCAATCTCAAAATTTTCTCCTTCGTTTGCAAAAAGTAATAAATGATCTGTAGGTACAATTTCTTCGTTATTTACCTTTATTTCACCTTCAATCACTAATAAAGCCGTGTTGTAATGAGCAGGAAAATTAAAGCTAGCTTTTCCACCACTAGTCAATTTTGCATTCAACATATTAACAGGCGAAAATGTAGAAGCTGCACCTTTTGTTTGATTATATTCTCCAGCAATAACTTCTATCGTTCCGTTTTCTACTTCAACAGTCGGTATATTTTTATGCTCGATTGCTTGATATTTTGGCGCACTCATTTTATCCTTTGCAGGTAAATTTATCCAAAGCTGAACCATTTGAAAGATTCCTCCTTTTTTATAAAATTCTTCTGCATGATACTCTTTGTGTAAAACTCCCGAAGCGGCAGTCATCCATTGCACATCACCTTGGTGAATTGTTCCGCCACCACCAGCGCTATCATGATGTGAAACACTGCCTTGGTACGCAATAGTTACGGTTTCGAAACCACGATGCGGATGCACGCCAACACCTTTTGGAATGTCAGTTGCAGGAAAATTAAATTTTGAATTATAATCTAACATAATAAATGGATCCATTCTTTTCATGTCTAAATGAAATCCACTTGGAATGAAGTTGTGAACTCTAAAGCCATCACCTACAAAGTGTGGTTCTTTTGGCGCAACGACTATTTCTATTTTTTTTGTGTTCATAATGGTATGATTTATTTACACAAATTTACAAGGAGCTAAAACCAATAATCTTGATGTAAGGTAATTAGTTTTATGCGTCATTCTGAATTCATTTCAGAATCACATGTTGTTTTATGATGATGAGATGTTGAAACGAGTTCAACATGACGAGGTTTTATATTAAATTCAGTAGTCATCCTGAATTCATTTCAGAATCACATGTTGCTTTATGATGATGAGATGTTGAAACGAGTTCAACATGACGAGATTTTATATTAAATCCAATAGTCATCCTGAATTTATTTCAGAATCACATGTTATTTTATGATGATGAGATGTTGAAGCGAGTTCAACATGACAAGATTTTATATTAAATTCAGTAGTCATTCTGAACTTATTTCAGAATCACATGTTGCTTTATGATGATGAGATGTTGAAACGAGTTCAACATGACAATATTTTATATTAAATTCAGTAGTCATCCTGAATTTATTTCAGGATCACATGTTGCTTTATGATGATGAGATGTTGAAACAAGTTCAACATGACAAGATTTTATATTAAATCAAGTAGTCATCCTGAATTCATTTCAGGATCACATCAAGAAGTCAGTCATTCAAAAATATTTATATCTTTTAAAGTTGGATTAAATTGCTTAATCAAATTAATTTTCCATTCACGTTTCCAATTTTTCAATTGTTTTTCTCTTGCTATGGCTTCATGAATAGAAGAAAATTCTTCGAAATAGATTAATGAATGTACATTATATTTTTTAGTAAAAATACTTCCGTTATTTTCTTTATGCTCGATAATCCTTTTCGAAAGATTATTTGTAACACCAATATAAAATACGGTCCTATACTTATTTGTTAAGATGTAGACATAGTATAAATTCATATTGATAGCTTTTATAATGAAGAGCTTGTTTTAGGAAATATATTGGTTTTTTATGATGAGAAGCTGAACTAAATTCAGCTTGACAAGATTTGAGTAAAATTCAGTTTGATAAATATCGTACGTCATTCTGAACTTGTTTCAGAATCACATGTTGTTTTATGATGATGAGATGTTAAAACGAGTTCAACATGACGAGGTTTTGTATTAAATCCAGTAGTCATCCTGAATTCATTTCAGGATCACATGTTGTTTTGTTATGATGAGATGTTGAAACGAGTTCAACATGACAAGATTTTATATTAAATTCAGTAGTCATCCTGAATTCATTTCAGAATCACATTAAGTTTGCGAAAAACATTTTTAAGTTACCTTTTGTTTACGCATCATTTTAGAGAATAATCGAGGAAAAAAACGTTTGATATAAACACCATAAATTTCTTTTCCGCCAATATAAACTTCTTCTTTTTTAGACGAAATTGCGTTATACATTTTCTCAGCGAAAACATCTACATGCATTCCTTTTACTTGCGCATCGTCCATTGTTCCTTGGTTTTTACCATTACCAACTAATGCATTTATAGAAACATTGGTATTGATAAAACCTGGACAAACGATGGTTACAGAAATATTTTTGTCCCAAACTTCAGATCTTAACGAATCGAAATAACCATGCAAAGCATGTTTTGCAGCTGAATAAGAAGAACGGAATTTTGTACCGAATTTTCCGACAAGACTTGTTACGGTTACAATTTGACCGCCATTATTTGCAATCATTTTAGGAAGAATTGATTTTGAGAGAACCACAGTTCCCCAAAAATCAATTCTCATAATACGTTGTTCGGTTTCTAGATTAGTTTCTAAAGCTAAACTGCGTTGAGAAATTCCACCATTATTGATGAGAATATCTATTTTACCAAATAGTTCCCAAGCTTCATTTGCTTTGTTGTTTAAAGAGTCTAAATCTTCTAAATCCAAAGGTAAAATTTTAATATTCTCTGAAAAAACACATTGTTCTTTCACTTTTTGTAAAGCGATTTCATTTCGAGAAGAAATGATGACATTGTATTTTTCCTTAGAAAATTTGTAAGCCAAAGCTTCTCCAATTCCCGAAGAAGCTCCCGTAATCCAAACAACTTTATTTTGCATTTTTATTGATAATTTACAACAAATTTTCGTCTACAATATTCGGCAAAGTAACTTTCAACAAAGGTTCTGCTTCCATCGCACGTTTTATGGCAAAAATAGCTTCATCATTTCTTGCCCAAGAACGGCGCGCAATTCCATTATTTACATCCCAATGTAACATAGATTTCAGACGGTTTTCGGCATCTTGTGTTCCGTCTAATAACATTCCGAAACCACCGTTGATTACTTCTCCCCAACCAACGCCGCCGCCGTTGTGAATAGAAACCCAAGTTGCGCCACGAAAACTATCGCCAATTACATTATGAATTGCCATATCTGCTGTGAATTTTGAACCATCATAAATGTTAGAGGTCTCACGGAAAGGAGAATCCGTTCCCGAGACATCATGATGATCACGGCCTAAAACTACCGCTCCAATTGTACCATTCGCAATTGCATCGTTAAATGCTTTGGCAATTTTGATACGACCTTCGGCATCTGCATATAAAATTCGGGCTTGAGAACCCACCACCAATTTATTTTCTTGCGCACCTTTAATCCAAGTGATATTATCTTGCATTTGTTGCTGAATTTCTCTTGGCGAAGATTTCATGATTTCTTCTAAAACTTGACACGCAATTTCGTCGGTTTTTTGTAAATCTTCTGGCTTTCCTGAAGCACAAACCCAACGGAATGGTCCAAATCCAAAATCGAAACACATCGGTCCCATAATATCTTGAACATAAGAAGGATATTTAAAATCGATACCATTTTCAGCCATCACATCTGCACCTGCGCGAGAAGCTTCTAATAAAAAGGCATTTCCGTAATCGAAGAAATACGTTCCTTTTGCTGTATGTTTATTGACCGCTGCCGCATGACGACGTAAGGTTTCTTGTACTTTTTCTTTGAATAAATCAGGATTTTCGCCCATCATTTGATTGGATTCTTCCACCGTTAATCCAACTGGATAATAACCACCAGCCCAAGGATTGTGCAAAGAAGTTTGATCTGATCCTAAATCGATATAAACATCTTCTTGATCAAATTTTTCCCAAACATCCACGATATTTCCGTCGTAAGCGATAGAAACTACTTCTTTATCAGCTTTTGCTTTTTTAACGCGTGTTACTAATTCATCTAAATCTGTAATCACTTGGTCTACCCAACCTTGCTCATGACGCTTGTAAGTCGCTGCAGGATTGACTTCTGCCGTTACCGAGATAACGCCAGCAATATTTCCTGCTTTGGGTTGAGCGCCACTCATACCGCCAAGACCTGCTGTTACAAATAATTTTCCAGCCGTGCCATCTTCGCTAATTTTTCGACAACCATTTAAAACTGTAATTGTTGTTCCGTGTACAATTCCTTGTGGCCCAATGTACATATAACTTCCGGCAGTCATTTGTCCATATTGAGAAACACCTAATGCATTAAATTTTTCCCAATCATCTGGTTTCGAGTAATTAGGAATCATCATTCCATTAGTTACCACAACTCTTGGTGCATTTTTGTGCGAAGGAAATAAACCCATCGGATGACCAGAATACATCACCAAAGTTTGTTCATCTGTCATTTCAGACAAATATTTCATCGTCAAAAGATATTGTGCCCAGTTTTGGAAAACAGCACCATTTCCACCATAGGTAATTAATTCTTCGGGATGTTGTGCCACAGCAGGATCCAAGTTATTTTGAATCATTAACTGAATTGCTTTTGCTTGATCGCACGCACCTGGATAATCTGTAATTGGATGCGCATACATCTCATAATCTGGACGTAAACGATACATGTAAATACGACCGTATTTTTGTAATTCGTCTTTAAATTCAGGAATTAATTCGGCATGAAACTGTGGTTCAAAATAACGCAAGGCGTTTTTAATTGCCAGTTTTTTCTCTTCTTCAGATAATATTTCTTTACGTTTTGGGGCGTGACTGAATTGAGTATTTAAAGGTTTTATGGATGGTAATTTTGAAGGAATTCCTTGTTTTATTTGGTCTTGAAATGTCATTTTTTGTGTGTTTTATTTTTTTATTATGATGAGATGTTGAAACAAGTTCTACATGACAAAGTTTTTAAGTTATTGTAACATCGTTTTTTCTCAAATCTTTATCGATGAAAAATAAAAGGATAAAACCAATAAAGTAGCACAATAAATCAATCCAAGAAAACGAAGTTCCGATAATGATTCGTGCAGCTTTATTGTGACCTAAACCTATTAATTCGACAAAATTAAAATACTGTAAAATTTCTACGAAAAAAGAAAATAGTAAGGTAAAAATGGCGATGTAAATTGGTTGAATTCTAAGAAAAGCTTTGATAAAATAATAGATAAAAATAACCACCAAAATATCGCCAACAAATGGTCTGATAATTTGATCGTGAATGTAGAGCGCTATCAAAACTTCTATTATAAAGATGATGATTGCAATGCAAAATGATTTTTTATCGAATTTGAACATATATTTTGTTTGTCATTTTGAGCTACTCGAAGAATCTTACTTATTTCAGAATCGCATCATGCTAAATTCTAAAATGTGAAGCTGAATTTCGTTCAGCTTCACAAATTTATTTTATGATCTCATGATTAATTTTATAAAATCGTCTGTTTGTAGCAAATCAATAATATTGTTGATGTCATCTCCAATTAATCGATCTTCTTCTAATTTTGGACAAACAGAACGTACTGCTGCAAAAACTTCTTCTAAATATGGACTTGATTTTTTAGGTCTTCTAAACTCTAAACCTTGGCAAGCGTACATTAATTCTATTGCTAAAATTCGTTCTACATTTTCTAAAACTTGATTGAATTTTCGTCCTGAAATACTTCCCATCGAAACATGATCTTCTTGTCCTAGTGATGTTGGAATAGAATCGGCCGAAGCAGGAAAACACAATGTTTTGTTTTCTGTACAAAGTGCCGCAGTTGTGTATTGAGGAATCATGAAACCAGAATTTAAACCAGAACTTTCTGTTAATAATTTAGGTAAACCATATTTTCCTTCTAATAATAAATATGAACGACGATCTGAAATATTTCCTAATTCGGAAGCTGCTACAGTTGCGTAATCTAGTGCCATTGCTAATGGTTGTCCGTGGAAATTACCACCCGAAATTGCTTCTTCATCCGAAATTACAATAGGGTTGTCTGTAACAGAATTTAATTCGGTTTCAGCTAATTCTTTTAAGTGAAAATAGGCATTGCGAGAAGCTCCGTGTACTTGCGGCATACAACGTAAAGAATATGGATCTTGTACGCGTCCGCAATCTTGATGCGAATAAGCAATTTCTGATTCTTTTAATAATTTTCTGATTCTTTCTGCAACCAATAAAGTTCCTTTAAATGGACGAATTTGGTGTAATTCTTCTCTAAACGGACTTGGCGAACCTTCGTAAGCTTCTAATGATAAAGCACCAGAAACGTCTGCTAAGTTTAATAAATATTCAAATTTTTCTAACCCATTTAACGCATGAGATAAAATAAATTGTGTTCCATTTATTAATCCCAAACCTTCTTTGGCAGATAAATGCAAAGGCTCTAAATTATGTTTTGCTAAAGCTTCTTTTGTCGTGATAATTTTATCACCTTCCCACACTTTTCCTTCGCCCAATAATGGCAAAAATAAGTGAGATAATGGTGCTAAATCTCCAGATGCACCAACCGATCCTTTTTCGGGAACAACTGGTATAATATCTTTTTCTACCATTAACAAAATACGTTCTACAACCTCTAATGTTACACCAGAATAGCCTTTTGATAATGCATGCGCTTTGGCAATTAACATAGTTTTAGAATATTCTTTTTTGATAGGGTTTCCTACACCAACGGCATGGCTTATAAGTAAATTGTGCTGTAATTGGCGTGTTTCTTCTTCGGATATTTTAGTGTCGCATAATGGACCAAATCCAGTATTGATACCATAAACTGTTTGTCCAGAAGCAACTATTTTAGCAACATTTTGTTGCGATTTTAAGATTTGTTTTTTGCTTTCTTCATTCAATTCAATTTCGATGTTTCCTTGCTTAATTCCTTTGTAGTCCTCAAAAGAAAGGAAATCGATTCCGTAAGTCTTTTTGATCATTTTTTTGATTTTGTGTCAATTCAAAGATAAACTTTTCCTTGATTAGATAAAAGATAGAAATCATTTCTAAAGTAATATTTGATGTTTGATAAGGTTTTATAAGACTAACTTTTATAAATTTGCATAAATTTTTATGTAATGTGTGATAAACATCTTCATGACGAAATGGAAGACGACCATTTCTCAGCTAATTTAGAAACGCCTTTAAAAGCTGATGCATTTGAGTTGTCTGCAGAAGAAAAAGTGAAAATGATTGAGGGAGATTTTCGTAAAATCATGGAAACTTTAGGTTTGGATTTAACAGACGATAGTTTGAAAGGAACCCCAAAACGTGTTGCAAAAATGTTTGTAAACGAAATTTTTGGCGGTTTACTTCCTGAAAGAAAACCAGGAATGTCGACTTTTGAAAATAAATATAAGTACAATCAAATGTTGGTTGAAAAGGATATCGTGGTTTATTCGACTTGCGAACATCATTTTTTACCAATTGTTGGACGTGCGCATGTGGCTTACATTTCGAAAGGAAAAGTAATCGGTTTGTCTAAAATGAATCGTATTGTTGAGTATTATTCGAAAAGACCACAAGTACAAGAGCGTTTAACAATGCAAATTGTAAAAGCAATGCAAGATGCATTAGGAACAGATGATGTGGCTTGTATTATAGATGCAAAACATTTGTGTGTAAATTCGCGTGGTATCAAAGATATCGAATCGAGCACGGTGACTGCCGAATATGGTGGTGCATTTAAAGAAAGTGAACAATTAAGAAAAGAGTTGATTGCCTATATTGGAATGAAAACTGCTTTCAACGTCTAAAAAATATAAACCCAAAATAGATGGTAAAAGAACATCAATTAAAAGTACATAATTCCTTATCAGGACAAAAGGAAACATTCGAACCAATTAATTTAGATAATATTGGGATGTATGTTTGTGGACCTACGGTTTATAGTAATGTGCATTTAGGAAATGTGCGTACGTTTATGTCTTTCGATATGATCTATCGTTACCTGAAATTTTTAGGATATAAAGTACGTTACGTTCGTAATATTACAGATGCTGGGCATTTAACTGATGACGGAAATGTAGAAAATGATCGTTTTGTAAAACAATCTAAATTAGAGAAATTAGAACCAATGGAAATTGTACAGAAATATACTGTTGATTTTCATAAAGTTTTAGAAAAATTTAATTTATTACCGCCAACAATAGAGCCTACAGCAACGGGACATATTTTAGAGCAAATTGCTTTAGCAGAAAAATTAATTGATTTAGGATTTGCTTATGAAGTAAATGGATCAGTTTATTTTGATGTAGAAGCCTACAATAAGAAGGGATTAGATTATGGTGAATTAAGTAACCGTAATATTGATGAATTAATCAGTAATTCGCGCGATTTAGATGGGCAAGGAGAGAAGAAAAATCCAGTAGATTTTGCACTGTGGAAAAACGCTTCGCCTGCACACATTATGCGTTGGAATTCTCCTTGGGGAGATGGTTTTCCAGGTTGGCACCTAGAATGTACAGTAATGAGTACAAAATATCTTGGTGATTATTTTGATATTCATGGAGGAGGAATGGATTTAAAATTCCCTCACCACGAATGCGAAATAGCACAGGCAAAAGGATCTAATGGTCACGAACCTGTAAAATATTGGCTACACGCTAATATGTTGACAATGAATGGTCAGCGTATGAGTAAATCGACAGGAAACTACATTTTACCAATGCAATTGGTAGATGGAGAAAACGATTTTTTTGAGAAAGCTTTTCATCCAAGTGTTGTTCGTTTTTGTTTCTTACAAGCACATTATCGCAGTGTTTTAGATATTTCGAATGATGCAATGTTAGCTAGCGAAAAAGGATTTACACGTTTAGTAGAAGCGATAAAAACCTTAGAAATTCTTCAACCAAAAAATACATCTACAGTTCATATTGCAGATTTAGAGCAAAAGCTTTACACTGCAATGGACGATGATTTTAATACGCCAATTTTAATTGCACATTTATTTGATGCAGTTAAAATGATTAATTCTATAAAAGATAATTCAGAAGATATTTCTGCTGAAGATCTTACACGATTAAAAACAATAATGCATGGTTTTGTGTTTGACGTTTTAGGATTGCAGACAGAAAATACAAACGTAAATTCTGATAAATTAGATGGTGTTGTTAAGATGCTAATCGAAATGCGTAATCAAGCGCGTGTAGATAAAAACTGGGCTTTATCAGATCAAATTCGCGATCAATTAAGCGCTTTAGGAATCCAATTAAAAGACGGATCCGAAGGAACAAGTTATACTTTTTAAAGTAATTTTATTCTCATATAAATAAAAAACCGCTTTTTAAGCGGTTTTTTTTATTTCTAAATATTCAAAATTGGAATTGATTTTTTAACAAAACATTTGTAAAGTTTAAGAATATTTCACATATTTGTAATAATTAGCACTAAAAATTAACATAAATGAGGAAAAGATTTACATCTTTAAGTGTCCTGTCATTATTTATGATGGGAGGATTGACTTATGCTCAGGTCTCAGGAGTCTTACGAGATTCTAATAATTTTCCAGTTGAAGAAGCGGAAGTTGTTGTAAAGAGTACTGGAGTAAAAGTTTACACAGACGGAGAAGGTAATTTTAATGTAGATGCCAAAGTTGGCGATATACTTAAGATTATTGATTCTAATGGAAAAGAGAATATAGTAAAAGTTACTTCAACTAATTTAGGGGTAGTACGTTTTTCTAAATCTGATGCAGATAATATTGAATTACAAACTGTAAACCTTATTGGAGGAATTAAACTTGATCCTGCTCAAAAAGTAGGTTCTTATACAATTGTTTCAAGAGATAATTTTGAGAGTACACCAGTTTCATCTGTAGATGAGGTTTTAAATGGTCGTGTTGCAGGACTTAATTATTCTACAGCCAGCGGAGATCCAGGGTCATCTAATATGATTGTGATTCGTGGAGTTGGGTCTATTTTAGGAACTCCAAATCCATTATACGTTGTAGATGGTATTGTGGTTGGTAAAGGAGCAGATAATGCAAGTTTGATGGAGTCATGGAATCCTTTGTCTTCTATTGATCCAAATATGATTGAAAATGTTACCGTTCTTAAAGACGCTTCTGCAACAGCATTATATGGTGCACGTGGAGCAAATGGTGTAATTATGATTACAACAAAGAAAGGTAAATTTGGTCAAAAGCCACGTTTTAATTATTCTTCGGATATGGCCATACAAGATATCGCTTTTGATAAAATTAATATGATGAATGCCAATCAATATCACCAATATGGAGGGCAGATATATTTTAATTCTCAACAAGCTTTAGGAACAACATTTAATTCTTTAGAAGATGCAACAGCTAAGTTTATAACAGATAAAGATGCTGGTTGGGATGGTAAAGAAACGGATTGGAGAAAAGCAGTACAACGTAATCAATCTTTTGTAAATACGTATAATTTTTCTGTAGCAGGTGGTACAAATGGTATTTCGTACAGAGCAGGTTTAACTTATTACAAGAATAAACCACTAATTCAAACAACAGATTTTGATAGAAAGAGTGCAATTCTTGCATTTGATCAAAAGATAACAGAAAATTTAAAATATGGATTTTCTATAAATTATACAGGTGTTAAAAGAAAAACAATTCCTGATGCAAATGCTTCGGCAAATCCATGGTTATCGTCATTATTTATACCTTCAAGTAAGCCAATTTATAATGCGGATGGTACATATAATCAAACTAATTTAGGAGAAGTAACAGAAGGTTTTAATCCTATCGGAAATCTAAATAATAACTATTTAAAAGGAAAAGTAGACACTTATTTAGGATCTTTTACTGCTGAATATAAATTTCTTCGATATCTTACTTTTAATACTGTATTTGGAGGGCAAAGACAAATAATGGATGAAGTAGTTTGGTGGAATCCAAAGTATGGAGATGGTATTGCTCAAAATGGATTAATGCAGACAGGTGATACTAGAATTTGGGACTGGAACTGGACAAACACGTTGTCATTCAGAAAGAAATTTAATGATATACATGATTTTGATTTTGCAATTGGAACGGATTATCAAGATCACGAATATAAATTAGGACAAAGACAAGGACGAGATTTCTCAGAACCTATTCCAGATTTTCAATATTCAGATCCAGATAAATTTGTAGATGTAACAACAGGAGCGGGAACGTTTTATAAATGGAGACAAGATTCTTATTTTTCTAAATTAAGTTATGTCTACAATAACAAATTTACTTTTGCAGGACAGTTTAGATATGATAGAGTTTCAGTTTTACCTAAAAAGAACAGAGGAGGTTTATTCTGGTCATTAGGGGGTACTTGGAATGTAGGTAAAGAAGAATTTTTAAAAGGATCATCAGTTGTTAATAACTTAATTTTAAAGGCAAGTTATGGTCGTTTAGGTAACGTGCCATTTGCCGATATGTGGGGTAGACAATATGATTATTATTCATTAGTTTCATCATCTACAACAACACCATATCCATATGGAGATAATTTCTTTTCACAAATTTCATCATCAGGAAACGCTAATTTAGATTGGGAGATTTCAAAACAATTAGATGTTGGATTTGAGATGAGTTTGTATAAAAATGCCTTAGACATCTCTTTCTCTTATTATGACAAACAAACAGAAGGAGCTTTGTTTAATGCAGTAACAAAATCAGAATCTGGGAATCCTACAAGCTATATCGCAAATGTTTCAGATATATCAAACAAGGGTTTTGAAGTTACTTTAACAAGTTCTCCATTTAGAAAAGAGTTTAAATGGGATATTAACGGAAACTTTTCTCGAAATATTAATAAAATTGAGAAATTAAACATCGAAGAAGACATCTATCTTATCTCTGACATGACTGCCTTATCTGCTGGTAAATTATTAGGAGAATACTATACATGGTTATGGGCTGGACCTAATAATGATCCAAATGTAGGTGAGTTAGGAGTAGGTTCTTGGTATACTGACGGTACAAAAACTGCAACTACAACAGACAAAAGTAAAGCAGAAAAAGCATGGTTAGGAAAATCAGCATTTCCTAAATATCTAGTAGGTTTATCAAATACCTTTTCTTACAAAGGAGTTTCATTAAGTGTATTGTTTACAGGACAATTTGATTTTTATGTACATAATGGTTATCACTCATTCTTTTATAATGACGGAAATTTCCCAGGTCGAAACCAAATTGCAGATGCAATGGATTATTGGACACCCGAAAATACAGATGCAGCAAATCCAAAACCACAGTTAAATAATCCGAACAATAGCCGCTTAGAGTCTGATAGATGGATGCGTAAAGGAGATCATATCCGATTAAAAGAAGTAAAATTAGCTTATTCGTTTGGTGATAAATTTAAACAACAAACAGGTGTTAAAAATTTAGTGTTCTATGTAAAAGGATTTAATATGTGGACATACGCATTTGATAAAGATCTAAACTTTGATCCAGAATCAATCGAAAACGCGTGGTCTTTTGAAGGAAAAGGGGTATTTAATTATACAACACCTATCATTAAGAGTTTATCAATTGGTATGTCGTTAGATTTTTAAAATTTATTTAAATGAAAAAAACAATATTTACTATAGTCGGTATTTTAGCACTAAACTTATTTAATTCGTGTAGTGATGATATCTTAGATTTGAAACCTCCCTACGAGGAAACGTTAGATGATGCAATAAAAACAGAAAATGATGTAAATAAATTTCTTTTAGGAAGTTATTTAAAAACATCATCTAGTTCATTATATGGCGCAAACTTTTTTTACTTTGGAGATTTACTAGGAGATACATTCTTCAGGAGTAACAAACACAACGGTGGATTTACAAGTCTTGTTATTATGAATTATGATCCTAATAACACAGGAGAAATTAGTTTTTATAGATCAGCCTATGATGCTATTCAAAATACAGGATTTGTTATTAATAATGAGTTAGAAGACACTCAATTAAATAAACAATACAAAGGAGAAGCACGTTTTTTAAGAGCAATAAATTATTTTAATTTATTAAATTATTATGCATCATCTCCAAAATCTGGGCAATTTCAAGAATTAGGAGTTCCAATTGCAGGTTATCCATATAATGCGGATAATAAAATAGCACGATCTTCTGTAGCAGATGTTTATAAATTAATTATTGAGGATTTAAATTATGCAATAGAAAATACAAATGCAGTACCAAGTTCTAAAATTTATGCAAGTAAAACTGCTGCTAAATTATTGTTGTCAAGAGTTTATTTAACAAGACAAAATCAAGGTGATGCGCAATTAGCATTTAATTTATCTAATGAAATAGTTAATAATTCTCCTGCATCATTTGCTCCAATTACAAATGATAAATACGAAAATTATTTTGCATCTAATAATGATGAATTAGCAGAAAATCAACCAGAAACAGTTTGGGAATTAGACCTAAATAGTCAAAATAATCCAGGTGTAAATTTATCACTAAGTGTTTTTTATAGTAGAACTGGATCTAAAAAAGGATTATTAGCAAAAGAAAGTTTTTATAAAACTTTTGAGAGTACAGATGCAAGAAGAGTATTGTTAACAAATCAATCTGTACCAACAGAAGATAATCCAAAAGGATATTGGATGAAAAAATTTGAAAGAGCTTCTAGTGGAGGTAATTATACTAGAAATAATAAAATTCTAAGATTTTCTGAAGCATATTTAAATAGAATAGAAGCTTTGTATCAATTAGGCAATAATACTGAAGCATTATTAAAACTAAATGAATTTGCTTTATCTAGAAAAGGAAATACTTATACAGGTGCAAATTTGCTGTCTGATATTTTAACTGAACGAAACAAAGAGTTTTTTGGAGAAGGTCAACGATTTTTGGATTTAAAACGTTATAATTTACCAATAGCTAAAGGAACCAATTGTCCAGGAAACTGTGACGTTCCTGCTGGTAGTAAGTACTTTGTTTTTCCATACTCAAATAGTCAACTTATAATTAATGAATTGGCAGTTCAACATCCTCTTTGGAAATAACTAAAATTATTTTTGTTAAAACATTTAACCCACTTAGAAATAAGTGGGTTTTTTATATCTATCAATTTTAGTTTACTTTTGTAACGATTTATTCAAGAGGATGAAAAAAACAATCATTGGTCTATTTTTATTAGGAACTGTTATAGCGCAAGCACAACAAGATTCAGTTCAAAGAATATTGAAACCACTTAAAGGATCTTCAGCTAACGATTCTATCATAAATTTTAAAACAAAAATTACAGATTATAAATTTTGGAACAACGGTCAAAAGCCAGAAATTATTGATACAACTTTAAATATCAAAAATTACTACAACCAAAATTTTATAAGACGCGACGCTTTTGGAAAACTATTTTTTCCGAACGTAGGAGGTGCTGTTACTGATTTAGAATATCAAGATCAACCATTTTCGACAAGTTTGTTGCCAACGGGTAAAAAATACAATTATTACCGTGCTTCGGATATCAAATATTACGATGTAAAAACGCCTTATACCGAATTTGTTTACGAAAACGGAGTAAAAGAAGGAAGTTTTTTATCATCAACATTTTCGCATAACATCAACAAACAATTTAATTACACATTTCATTATCGTGGATTAATTTCAGAAGGTCATTATCGTAATGAAAAAGCGCAAAATAACACATTTGTTTTTTCATCAAACTATAAAACAAAAAGTGAGCGTTTCAAATTGTGGTGGCATTATGCGGCACAAAGGCTAAATAATAATGAGAACGGAGGAATAAAAGATATCAACGATTTTATTTTGCAAGATGATCGTAGAATGACCAATGTGCGCAACATTCCAGTAAATTCGCAAACGGCAAAATCAATGTTTGATGCGCGTCGTATCGAGATGAATGCGTCGTATGGTATTTTGAAAAGAATGAATGCAAAAGATTCTACTTTTTACAATCCAATCGTTATTAAAAACACAATTTCGTACGAAAAACAAAAGTTTAGATACGAAGATTCTTCGCCAGTTGGAGAATTATACGATACCGAAATTTTAACAAGATTAGCAAAAAGTAATCAAAAAGCGTCGACCGATTTTTATAACGTAACAACTGCAGGTTTCCAATGGACAGATCGTGTGCAAATAGAAGCTGGTGTTAAGTTTCAGAACTTACGCGTTTTTTCGGATGAAGCTTTAAATTATCAAATTTTTGATTCAAATTATCAAAACTTAGTTTCAAGAAATGTTATTAATCCAAAACAAATCGAAGAAAATCTGTTTGGAGTTGTTGGAAAAGTAAATTTTGATTGGAATGAAAAATTAAAACTTTACGGTAATGTAGAGTATTTACAAGGCGATAATTACAAAAGTGTCTACAATGTAGACGCCGTTTTGGATATTACACCTATAAACGGTTATACGTTGTCTGCGGGAGCTTTGATACAATCTAAAATTCCATCGTTGAATCAGATTTATAACCAAAGTTTTTTCGAAGATTTTAATTATGCACATCAATTTGAAACAGAAAATACACAGAAATTATTTGCAAAACTTAATTTAGAAAAAGTAAATACATCGGTAGAAGGTTCGCTTTATAATATTGATAATCATGTTTATTTAGATCAAGATTTGATATATAAACAATTAAGTGATAACGTAAATTATTTTAAGATAAAAGGAATTAATCATTTACAATTCGGAAAGATTAATTTGGTGTCTACAGCGCAGTATCAAAAAGTAACTAAGAATGAAACATATATGCCTTTGCCAGATTTCTTGATTCGCGAAACATTGTATTGGCAAGGAGAATTATTCAATAAAAAAGCACAATTACAAGCTGGTATTAACGCGACTTATTTCACAAAATATAACGGTTTGCGCTATATTCCGGTAATTAACGAATTTGCTTTGCAAGATCCTGCAACTATGCAAGAAATTGGAGGTTATCCAATTCTAGATATATTCATCAATTTCAAAGTTCAGAATATGCGTTTCTACATTCGTGGCGAACATATTAATGCTTCGTTTACAAAACAACCCGATTATTTTGCGGCGCCAAATGTTCCGTACAGAGATTTTAAATTTCAGTTAGGTCTAAAATGGAATATTTTTAGCTAATTATAATTTTAATATGACATTCTGAGTTGTCAAGCTGAATTTATTTCAGCTTCCCACAAGTGAATAAAATATATAAAACGACTTCTTGATGAGGTCGTTTTTTTATCGTGTAAAGGTTTAATAAATTATATCAGATTATTAAACAATAAAGTTTTTGTATCTTAAAAATAAATTTAAAAAGGTCTTATGAAAAGAAATACAATTTTATTTATAACCTTTCTGATATTGATAATTGGTTGTTCCGAAAAATCAAATAAATCTGAAGAAATTAAAGCTTTTAAAGATTTCTTACCAGTTTTATTGGATTCTTTACATTTAGATATATATCAGGAGCTTGATGATCCTATTTACAATAAAAGATTAAAAGATAGTGTGCTTAATCTTACAAAAACTACATTGATATTTGATACAATTATGCCTATTAGTAAAAATTCATATATCAGTATTGTTAAAGAAAATGGATACAAAACTAAATGGGAAAGACAAGATTCTTCTATTGCTGTTTTTCCTAAAGAGTTTGAAAATTTTGATAAAAAAAATAAAATATATTTTACATCTAATCATAAATCATTGTTGAAAGAGTTATTAACCTATGATGAAGAGAAAGAATTTATACCAAAAGACATTTATTTCGTCGTAGAATTTAAACGAATTGTTTTTAATGAAAATTTAGATAAAGGTTTTTTACGTGTTGGTGCTTTGTGTGGAAAATTATGTGGACAAGGATATGATGTATGGTTAAAAAAAGTAAATAATAAATGGGTTGTTTATAAAATTAAAAGAACTTGGATAGCTTAAATTGAAATAAATAGGTTTTTATATTTTTTTTAGCTTAAAAATGTCCTAAATTAGAATTTAAAATATACTCACTATCTATTGTATACTTTAATATCACACATCAACAATTACTCAATTATACAGAAACAATCAAAGAAAAGATTATGAAAACAAAATTAAAAAATGATGATGTTAGGTTGCATCTTTTTAATTTATACTATTCAGGTATTTATGATTATTATATCGGTAAAACGACTTCTTGATGAGGTCGTTTTTTTATGATAAAAATCTTTGTGTAGAATAATTCTAAATAGTTATTTTTATCAAAACATATAGAATGAAGAAAATACTTTATTTGTGTTTCATTTTTTTGACACAAATTCTTTTTGCACAAGAAAAATTAACTATCGCCGATATTAATATTATCAATTCGAAAAAATTAAATACTAATCGCGAAATTTGGGTTAATCTTCCCGAATCGTATTCAAACCCAAACTTACAAAAAGTTAATTATCCTGTTATTTATGTTTTAGATGCTGAAGCAAACTTTACGTTTTTAACAGGAGTTGTGAATAAGTTTGAAACTGGACATTATCAAGAAATTCCTGAATTTATTATTGTTGGAATTACCAATAAAAATGGTGATCGTTCAAAAGATTTTACCCATGTAAATGATGTTAATTTTTTAAATTTTATTCAATCAGAATTATTTCCTTTTGTAGAAAATAATTACCGTGTTAATGATTTTAAAATGTTAATTGGGCATTCGTTAGGTGGTTATTTTGCATTAAAAACGATGTACAATTATCCGGAAACATTTAATGCGTATGTTGCACATGATCCAAGTATATGGTTTAATGATTTTGAATTAAAAAAGTTGTATCAAAACGTAAAATTAGTTGATTTTAAAAATCATTTTTTGATGATTACTCAAGTTGGTGAAAAACAGAATAATGGAGATTTAAAAGGACATTATGAAGGAATTAGAGCAGTTAATGAATTGATTAAAACGTCAAATAATCAATCGATAAACTATAATTATAAGCAATATGCAGATGAAGAACATGGATCTATTCCAATGATTGGTTCTATAGATTTTTTACGTTGGATATTTGATGGTTATCGCATCAATATAAAAGCTGTTCCAAGTCAATCTAATTTAATTGAATCATCATTTGAAAAGTTTTCTAAACGATTAAATTATACTTTCCAACCTTCGGAAACATACATTAATTTAGTAGCGAATTATTTGATGAAACAGAATAAAAATGAGCTTGCAAAATATTATTTTGAGTTAAATGTAACGCGTTTTCCTGAAAGTTTACAAGCAAAAGAACAGCTCAAAAAGTTTATTACGTCAAATAAAATTGATTAATTTGGTCAAAACATTAAAATGAAACGATTTCTATTATTTTCGACCTTAATTTCGGCAACTACTTTTGCCCAAGAATTACATGTAGAACAAGCCAAAAAGATTTTTGATTTACCAACGCATTGCATTTCGGTAGAATATCCAAATAAGTTGGGAAATGTTTTGGGAAGTGCAAAAGATTTGAAAACACCTAAACAAATACGTCCTATTTTTTATGGATGTTTTGACTGGCATTCGTCTGTTCATGGATTTTGGTCGATTGTGAAATTGATGAAGGATTTTCCTGAATTAGATTCAAAAAATGAAGTCAGAAATCAATTAAATGAGTTGATTACACCAGATAATATTGCGGTAGAGATGGCTTTTTTTAATGATAAAAACAATAAATCTTTCGAGCGAACTTATGGTTGGGCTTGGTTGTTACAATTGCAAATGGAATTGAATAATTGGCAAGATAAAGATGCGCAAGTTTGGGCAAAAAATTTGCAACCTTTTAGTGATTTAATTGTAACACGGTACACAGAATATTTACCAAAATTGGTTTATCCAATCAGAACTGGAACGCATGATAACACTGCTTTTGGATTGAGTTTATCGTTAGATTATGCACGTTCTGTAAACAATGATGCTTTTGTAAAAGTAATTTCGCAGAATGCAAATCGTTTGTATGAGAAAGATGTAAAATGCAATTTGGCTTTTGAGCCTAGTGGTTCAGATTTTCTTTCGCCTTGTTTAGAAGAAGCTTTGGTGATGTCTAAAATTAAAGAAAAAGTAGTTTATAAAAAATGGTTGAAAGGATTTTTACCTCAATTATTTAAAAATAATTTCGACTTAAAACCAGGTATTGTATCGGATAGAACTGATGGATATTTGGTACATTTAGATGGTTTAAACTTTAGTCGTGCAGCCGCAATGTATCAAATTCAACATGTTTTACCAGAATTGAAACATTTGGACGAAATGGCAAATCATCACCTCAATTATTCGTTAAATAATATTACGAATGACGATTATATGGGAAGTCATTGGTTGGGGACTTTTGCGCTTTATGCATTGAAAACAAAGCAAGAAACTAAAAATTAGCTAATAATAGGGATTTTATAAAAGTAGAAAGGCATATAAATTTGTATTAGACAAAAACCTAATTATAAAAAACAATTTATATGAAAAAATATTTTTATATCGTTATCGCAGTTCTGGGACTTGCCGCTTTTGGTTACAGCCAATATTCGAACAAGCAATTAGAAGATCAATTATCTAAAACAGGAAAATGCGTGCAAGGTGTTGTTACGGAAACTAGCGGAACATTAAAAAGACCAAGTGCTACAATTCAGTATCCGGTAGGAGAAGAAGTTTACGAAGTTACTTTACGATCAAGATTAGACGTGGACGAAGTTGTGTTGATAAAATACGATACAATAAATCCAGAAGATGTGTTAATCGTTGATGATTGTAATTAATATAGTCTCAAGTTTGTATTAAAGAAAAATCCATCAATTAATTGATGGATTTTTTGATTTTATATATTTTCCAATGTCGGAATAAAATCTTGTTCTATTTCGTCAAAAGTTTGCATCAAATCGACCAAATTATCTTGTGTTACTAATTTTGTACGATAAGGTTTAAAATTCGGAATTCCCTTAAAATAATTGGTATAATGCATACGTGTTTCTAAAACACCTGTGCGTTCACCTTTCCAATCAATTGCCCAAGATAAATGGTTTTTAGCAGCTTCCATACGTTCATTCATAGTAGGTTCAGCCAATAATTCGCCCGTTTCTCGGTAATGTTTGATGTGATTAAAAATCCATGGATAACCAATCGCCGCACGACCAATCATAATTCCATCTACACCATATTTTTCTTTGTATTCTACTGCTTTTTGAGGCGAATCGATATCTCCATTTCCAAAAATTGGAATCTCAATATTCGGGTTTGCTTTTACACGCGCAATATGCGTCCAGTCCGAATGTCCTTTGTACATCTGCGCACGCGTACGTCCGTGTATAGCCAATGCCTTGATACCTGTATCTTGCAAACGTTGCGCAACTTCATCAATATTGATAGAATCGTGATCCCAACCTAAACGAGTTTTTACAGTAACAGGTAAATGTGTACTTTCGACCACAGATTTTGTTAGTTTTACCATCAAATCGATGTCTTTTAAAACTCCTGCTCCTGCGCCTTTACAAACCACTTTTTTTACTGGGCATCCAAAATTAATATCGACCAAATCTGGCTGAACAGTTTCTACAATTTTTGCAGAAATTGCCATTGCTTCTTCATCTCCACCAAAAATCTGAATACCAATTGGACGCTCGTAATCAAAAATATCTAATTTTTGACGACTTTTTATAGCGTCTCTAATCAAACCTTCTGAAGAGATAAACTCTGTATACATAAGGTCTGCACCGTGCATTTTACATAAACGGCGAAATGGTGGGTCGCTTACATCCTCCATAGGTGCAAGCAATAAAGGGAAGTCTGGTAACTCTATGTTTCCTATCTTTACCACGAGAAAATTTTTTGCAAAATTACATAAAACTTATGAAAGACGAACGAAAGACCGAAGGTGTAAATCAATATTTAAAATTTTCGGGGATGGGAATGCAGATGGCGATAACGATTGCGTTATTTACTTGGCTGGGAACTTTTTTGGATAAAAAGTACGAAACAGACAAGCCTTTGTGGACCGCTGGCTTATCTTTGTTGGGTGTTTTTGTAGGTTTATATTTAATGTTTAAACAGTTACCAAAAAAATAATAAATGATTAAAAAATTTCTTTTACTTGCTTTTGTATTTGTAGCGTTGGTTGCTATTTTTTGTGGCATTCATTATGCAATTGTTGTGCAATTTAACTTGAGCGAAAATCCGCTAATTATTCCAAAAATTTATTTAATAATTGGATTAATTACATTATTTATCATTCAAATGGGCTGTTTTGTGAAAGTAAAATTCCCAGAATATGTTGGCTTTGCCTTTATGGGAGGGATGATAGCGAAGATGGCGGTAGTTTTGGCTTTGGTTGTTGTTAATCAAGAAATTAAATCAAATGTATCGCAATTAATTATAAGTTATTTCGTAATTTTGCTTGCCGAAGTTTTAATATTTATCCGCTTAATTAATTTAAAGTTAAAAAAAGTTTAATGATTTTTAGCATTTGACTTTGGTAAGTGGTTAATTTACTATAATTTTGCACGCAATTTAGAAACAAAGGAATTAAACATGAGATTTTCAGCGTTATTAGCGTTTTTATTACTTTTCAATTTCGGATTCGCTGCTACAGCGTCTACGCATGAAGGTTTACCAAAAACGTTTGAGGAGTTAATTAAAAGTGAACAAGTAAAGAGCCAAGAAGAAGCTGCAAAAGTGAAATCTGGCGAAGCTACATTTAATCCAGTACCAGTTATTATGCACCACATTGCTGATGCACATGATTGGCATTTATGGGGAGAAGGTGAAAAAAGTGTTACAATTCCATTACCAGTTATTTTTTGGGATAACAATGGATTGAATGTTTTTATGTCTTCTAAATTTCACCACAACGAAGCAGTTGTAGAAAGCAATGGAAATTACTACATCAACTTCCACGAAAAAATCTACAAAACTGATGCACAAGGAACTATCGAAGCTCACGTTGATGAGAAAGGAGCAGTACACTTGCAAAACGAAAAACCATTAGATTTTTCTATCACAAAAAACGTAGCATCAATGTTATTGTCTTTTGTAATCTTAATCTTAGTTTTTACGGCAGTTGCGTCAAACTACAAAAAAGGAAATATGGTGCCAAAAGGTATCGCAGGATTCATCGAGCCTTTAATTATTTTTATTCGTGATGAAGTAGCGATTCCAAATATTGGTGAGAAAAAATATGCGAAATTTATGCCTTATTTATTAACGTTATTTTTCTTTATCTGGATCAACAATTTATTAGGATTGTTACCAGGTGCAGCAAACGTAACAGGAAATATTGCAGTAACTTTTGTATTAGCATTAATCGCATTAATCGTTGTTAACTTTTCTGGTAACAAAGGTTATTGGGGTCACATGTTATGGATGCCAGGTGTACCGGTTCCTGTAAAATTAATCTTAGCTCCAATAGAGTTAGTTGGTATTATTACAAAACCATTTGCCTTAATGATTCGTTTATTTGCGAACATCACAGCAGGACACATCATTATTATGTCTTTAATCTCGTTAATCTTTATCTTTCAATCAGCATTTATGTCTGCAGGATCTATTCCTTTAGCATTATTTATCTACTGTTTAGAGTTATTAGTAGCGGCATTACAAGCATTTGTATTTACAATGTTAGTTTCTTTATTTATCGGAACAGCAGTTGCAGAACACGAACATCATTAAGAATAGAAAACAATAAAATAATTTTTTAATAATTAAATACAATTATCATGACAGGAAGTATTGCAGCAATCGGAGCTGGTTTAGCAGTTTTAGGAGTTGGTTTAGGTATCGGTAAAATCGGTGGATCAGCTATGGAAGGAATCGCTAGACAACCAGAAGCGGCTTCAAAAATTCAAACAGCTATGATTATCGCAGCAGCCTTAATCGAGGGTGCAGGTTTATTTGGTATCGTAGTTGCGTTATTAGGTAACGGATAATATTTGAATTTAAATTAGCTTCAATAACGGTTGGTTGTTGAAGCTAATTCATTAAAAAATTAATAAGTAAAAAATAAAATTTAATACATACACACAATGGATTTAATTACACCTTCAGTTGGTCTTATTTTTTGGACTGCGGTCGTATTTATCATCTTATTAGTATTGTTAAGATCATTAGCGTGGAAGCCTATCTTATCTGCAGTTAAAGAGAGAGAACAATCTATCGAGGATGCATTAAACGCAGCTAAAAAAGCGAAAGAAGAGATGGCTTTATTAAACGCTCAAAACGAGAAAATCATGAAAGAAGCTCGTGCTGAACGTGATGCAATCTTGAAAGAGGCGCGTGAAATGAAAGAAAATATCATCAACGAGGCGAAAAATTCTGCTACTGTAGAAGGAAACAAATTAATTGAAAACGCTAAAACGGCTATCCAAAACGAGAAATCTGCTGCAATGGCTGATATCAAAAATCAAGTTGGACAGTTATCAATTGAAATTGCTGAGAAAATCTTAACGAAAGAATTAAGTGACAAATCTGCGCAAGTAGCTTTGGTAAATGACGTTATTGATCAAGTAAAATTCAATTAATCATGGCAGGATTCAGAGCAGCAAATAGATACGCGAAAGGTTTGATGGCATTTGCAATTGACGCAAATGAAACAAATGTAGTGTATGCTGAAATGAATGATGTATGCAAAATCATAAAAGAGAGTGACGACTTAAAAGTCTTCTTAAAATCTCCGGTGATTGATGCAAAGAAAAAAGATGCTGTGTTAGCTGAGATTTTTAAATCTTTATCTAAAACAACTCGTACATTCATTTCATTAGTAGTAAGACAAGGTAGAGAAAATATCTTATCTAAAATAGCTGATCAGTTTATCGCAATTTACGATCAAGCAAATAATATTGTAACCGCAGAAATTACTTCGGCAGTACAATTAGATCAAAATACAATCGACTTGATTGTTTCTAAAGCAAAACAAACTTTAGTAGCAGGAAGTCAAGTAAAAGTAGAAAACAAAGTAGATGCATCTTTAATTGGAGGTTTCGTTTTAAAAATCGGAAACAATCAAGTAGATTCATCAATCAAAACAAAGTTAGCTACGCTTAAAAAAGATTTTTCGAAAAACGAATACATTCCTAAATTTTAAATATTTCAGAAATGCCAGAAATAAATCCAGCTGAAGTTTCAGCTATATTAAAACAACAACTTTCAAGCTTTGATTCAGCTATTGAATTAGCTGAAGTTGGAACCGTTCTAACTGTTGGGGATGGTATTGCTCGTGTTTACGGGTTAGACAATGCTCAATACGGAGAATTAGTAGAATTCTCAAACGGATTAGAAGGAATGGTTCAAAACCTTGAAGAAGATAACGTAGGTATTGTACTTTTCGGACCTTCACAAGGTATTAAAGAAGGTGATACAGTAAAACGTACTAACAAAATTGCTTCTATCAATGTTGGTGAAGGAATGTTAGGACGTGTAGTTGATATGTTAGGAAATCCTATCGATGGTAAAGGACCAATCGAAGGACAATTATATGAAATGCCTATCGAGCGTAAAGCTCCAGGAGTTATTTACCGTCAACCAGTAAACGAGCCATTACAAACAGGTATCGTTTCTATTGATGCGATGATTCCTATCGGACGTGGACAACGTGAGTTAATCATTGGTGACCGTCAAACAGGTAAAACTTCTGTTGCTTTAGATGCAATCTTAAATCAAAAAGAATTTTACGATAGAGGTGAACCAGTTTTCTGTATTTATGTAGCCGTAGGACAAAAAGGATCTACAGTTGCAGGTATTATGAAAACATTACAAGATCACGGTGCAGATAAGTATACAGTAATTGTAGCTGCAAATGCATCAGATCCTGCTCCAATGCAAGTATATGCTCCAATGGCAGGTGCTGCAATTGGTGAGTTTTTCCGTGACTCTGGTCGTCCAGCGTTAATTGTTTATGATGATTTATCTAAACAAGCGGTTGCTTACCGTGAGGTATCTTTATTATTACGTCGCCCACCGGGACGTGAAGCATACCCTGGAGATGTATTTTACTTACACTCTCGTTTATTAGAGCGTGCTGCAAAAGTTATCAAAGATGATAAAATTGCATCTCAAATGAATGATTTACCAGAATCTATGAAAGCTATCGTAAAAGGTGGTGGTTCTTTAACTGCTTTACCAATTATCGAAACTCAAGCTGGAGACGTTTCTGCATATATCCCAACAAACGTAATTTCGATTACAGATGGTCAAATTTTCTTAGAGTCAGATTTATTCAACTCAGGAGTTCGTCCAGCGATTAACGTAGGTATTTCTGTATCTCGTGTTGGTGGTTCTGCACAAACAAAACCAATGAAAAAAGTATCTGGTACATTAAAATTAGACCAAGCACAATATCGTGAATTAGAAGCTTTCGCTAAATTTGGATCAGATTTAGATGCAGCTACAATGAACGTTATTGGAAAAGGAGAACGTAACGTAGAGTTATTAAAACAAGGTGTACACGCTCCTGTAGCTGTAGAAGAGCAAGTTGCTTTTATCTACGCAGGTACTAACGGATTATTGAGAAATGTTCCTGTTAACCAAGTAAGAGAGTGGCAAGTTGATTTCTTAGAATTATTGAGAAATAAACATGCAGACACTTTAACAGCTATCCGTTTAGGTAAATGGACTGACGAAATTATGGATGTATTGAAGACTGTTATTTCAGAAACAACTTCTAAATACTAATAAAATATAAATGAAGCTTGAAAGTGAAAACTTTCAAGCCTCTTTTAATCCTTCATCTCAAATAGAATTATGCCAAATTTAAAAGATATACGTAACCGAATTACATCAGTTGGTTCAACGATGCAGATTACAAGTGCTATGAAATTAGTATCTGCTGCAAAATTGAAACGTGCAACAGATTCTATCATTCAATTACGTCCTTATGCAGATAAATTACGTGAACTTTTACAAAATGTAAGTTCTACTTTAGAAGCTGAAGTGGGAGGAGCTTTAACAGAACAACGCGAGGTTAATAAAGTACTATTAGTAGTTATTAACTCGAACAGAGGTTTATGTGGAGGATACAACTCGAGCATTATTAAAAAAGTAAACGCTTTATTAGCAACAGAACTTGTAGGTAAAGAAGTAGAAATTTTAGCGATTGGTAAAAAAGCGTACGAAACATTCAAAAAATCTCAAACGATTTATAAAAATGAATCAACGATTTGGGATAATTTAAATTTTGCAGATGTTGCTGAAATTGCAGAAGATTTAGTTGCTAAATTTGAAGCAGGTGAGTTTGACCAAATCAGAATCGTATACAATCAATTTCAAAATGCAGCAGTACAAATCGTTCAAAACGAACAATTTTTACCAGTTGTTATCGAGAAATCTGAAGAATCAACTAATCAAGCTGAGTTAGATTATATCTTCAATCCTACGAAGGAAGAAATCTTAACAGATTTAATCCCTCAAACTTTAAAAACGCAATTATTTAAAGCGGTATTAGATGCAAATGCTTCTGAACACGGTGCGCGTATGACTGCTATGCACAAAGCAACAGACAACGCAAGCGAGTTACAAAAAGCCTTGAAAATCCAATACAACAAAGCGCGTCAAGCTGCTATTACTAATGAAATCTTAGAGATTGTTGGTGGTGCAGAGGCATTAAATGCGTAAGATTAAAAACTAATATCTTAGTATAAAATATAAAAGCAACTTCTTTTGGAGTTGCTTTTTTTGTTGAAATAATTTGAATGTATTTCAACAAAAAAATCCTAAGCCGAAAGACTTAGGATTTTGTTATAATTTAGATCTAATTGCTTAGATAATTATTTCATTTGAAACAATGGTCTATCAGCCATAAAATCGTTTACACGATCTGCAACTAATTCGATTATTTCCTCGTTTCCGATGTTTGTTAAAACTTCATCAATAAAATCTGCAACCGTTTGCATATCTGTTTCCACTAAACCACGTGTTGTAATAGCAGCCGTACCTAAACGAATACCAGAAGTAACGAATGGAGATTTATCATCAAAAGGAACCATGTTTTTGTTACATGTAATTTCTGCTAAAACCAATGCATTTTCTGCTTGTTTACCAGAAATTCCTTTGTTACGTAAATCAATCAACATACAGTGATTGTCTGTTCCGCCAGATACAATATTGTATTCTTTTGCAACCAATGCAGCAGCTAATGCTTTTGCATTTTTAACAACTTGTACAATATAATCCATATAACCATCAGACAAAGCTTCTTCAAAAGCAACCGCTTTAGATGCGATTACATGCTCTAAAGGTCCACCTTGTGTTCCTGGGAATACAGCTCCGTTTAATAATTGAGACATCATTTTTACTTCACCTTTTGGAGTTTTTAATCCCCAAGGATTTTCAAAATCTTGTCCCATCATAATTACACCACCGCGAGGTCCACGTAAAGTTTTGTGTGTAGTTGTAGTTACAATATGACAATGAGGCATTGGATCGTTTAAAATTCCACGAGCAATTAAACCTGCAGGATGAGAAATATCCGCCAATAATAAAGCACCAACTTCGTCAGCTACTGCTCTAAATTTAGAATAATCAATATCGCGAGAATAAGCAGAAGCACCACAAATAATCATTTGAGGTTTTTCTTTACGAGCCGTTTCTGCCATTGCATCATAATCAATAAGACCAGTTTCTTGGTCTACACCATAAAAAGATGTTTTGTATGTTAAACCAGAAAAGTTAACAGGAGAACCGTGTGTTAAATGTCCACCGTGCGACAAGTCAAAACCTAAGATTTTATCACCAGGTTTTAAACAAGCTAAGTAAACAGCAGCATTTGCTTGCGAACCAGAGTGTGGTTGTACGTTAGCATACTCAGCTCCAAACAAAGCTTTCAATCTTTCAATAGCAATTGTTTCTACTTCATCCACTACTTCACATCCACCGTAATAACGTTTACCTGGATAACCTTCAGCATATTTATTCGTTAAAACAGAACCCATTGCTTTCATTACATTGTCCGAAACAAAGTTTTCAGAAGCAATTAATTCAATTCCGTTCAATTGTCTTTCTTTTTCTTCTTCAATTAAATCGAAGATTACATCATGTGCCATGTCTATTGTTTGTAATTTAATTTACCAAATATAAGATTTTCAGATTAGATTAAAAATCTAAACTTTCACTAAAATGTTCACTTTTTGAACGTTCGCTTCGTTCGGGCTTTTCATTGTAATCTTTTGAACTAATTTTAGCACTTTATTTTATCCTTCCGTCATTCTGAACTCGTTTCAGAATCACATCTTGTTTATAAAGTTTGATGAGAAGCTAACTAAATTCAGCTTGACAATAAGTTTTAAATATTAGTTGTCATTCCGAGTTTGTCGAGGAATCTATATTTTTAAACTCTACTAAAAACCGTCATTCTAAACTCGTTTCAGAATCACATCTTGTTTATAAAGTTTTGTTGACAAGCTGTACTAAATTCAGCTTTACAATAAGAATTAGTTGTTATTCCGAGTTTGTCGAGGAATCTATATTTTTAAACTTTACTAAAACCGTCATTCTGAACTCGTTTCAGAATCACATATTATTTATAAAATTTTGATGAGAAGCTGAATTAAATTCAGCTTTAGAATAAGTATTAGTTGTCATTCCGAGTTTATCGAGGAATCTTTTTTAAATTTTACTAAAATCATCATTCTAAACTAGTTTCAGAATCACATCTTGTTTATAAATTTTTGATGACAAGCTAAACTAAATTTAGCTTTACATTAAATATTAGTTGTCATTCCAAGATTATCGAGGAATCTATTTCTTAAACTAAAGAAATCTCAAATTATCAATTAAATTTACAACATGAAAAATTCTACTTTTTGCATCGGATTAATGTCAGGAACATCTTTGGACGGATTAGATATTTGTTACGTTCATTTTGATGACGCACAATCATTCGAGATTTTAGAAGCTGAAACAATCGATTATCAACCAGCTTTAAAAAATAAATTGCAAAATGCGTACGAATTTTCTGCAATGGATTTATGCGAATTTGATATCAATTTTGGTTATTATCTTGGCGAGCAAGTCAACTTATTTATGAAGAAGTATAAAATTAACCAAGTTGATTTTGTTGCTTCTCATGGGCAAACAATTTTCCATCAGCCACAAAACAATTTTACATTGCAAATTGGTAATGGCGCTGCGATTGCGGCAAAATGTAATCAAAAAGTAATTTGCGATTTCCGAACGCAAGATGTTGTTTTGGGCGGTCAAGGCGCGCCTTTGGTTCCGATTGGTGACGAATTGTTGTTTAATCAATATGACGCATGTTTAAATTTAGGAGGTTTTTCAAATATTTCGATGAATAGAAATGGAAAACGAATTGCATTTGATATTTGTCCGATTAATATTGTGCTGAATCATTACGCAAAACAACTTGGTTTTGATTATGATAAAAATGGAGAATTGGCGACTAAAGGTTCGGTTAATTTAGATTTAGTCAATCAACTAAATGAACTTCAATATTATAAAGATTATTTTCCAAAATCGTTAGGTTTTGAATGGGTAGAGAATCAGTTCTTAACAATTGTTGATAACTACAAAATTTCTATCGAAGATAAACTACGAAGCTGTATTGCTCATTTTGTATTTCAAATCAATACGATTGTTCAAAAATACGATATCAACAACATGTTAATAACTGGTGGTGGAGTTCGAAATATATTCTTTATGAATTGTTTGCAAGAGAATTCGTCTGTTGAAATCATAATTCCGACAGATAATTTAATCGATTTTAAAGAAGCTTTAATTTTTGCTTTTTTAGGTTTTCGTCGTGCAAATAATCAAATTAATTGTTTGGCTTCGGTAACTGGCGCTATTTCTGATCATAGTTCTGGAATTATTTACGAACCATTTTCTTAAAAATAACTTTATATAAATCATTACTTCTATAAATTTTGACCGATTGTTTTGTAATAATTAGGCGTTGATAAACGAGTTTATTATTTTTACCAAAACAATAAAATCAAATCAATGATTTCTTCAAAACTTTTTAGCAGTTTCTTTCAAAGTCAAACTTCGGGTGGAATTGTATTAATTTTCTGTACAATATTTTCTTTAATTCTTGCCAATTCGCCAATTGCACAGTCGTACGACGCAATTTGGTTAACAGATATGTTTGGACATTCGTTCGCGCATTGGATAAATGATGGATTGATGGCAATTTTCTTTTTCTTAATTGGATTAGAGTTGAAACGAGAAATATTTGTTGGAGAATTATCAAGCGCTAAAAAAGCAATTTTACCAGTTTTTGCAGCATTGGGCGGAATGGCCGTTCCTGCATTAATATTTTTTCTGACCAACAAAGGAACAGATACAATAAGTGGTTTTGGAATACCAATGGCAACAGATATTGCTTTTGCAGTTGCAATTATCACAATGTTAGGAAAACGAGTACCAATGTCTTTAAAAGTTTTTTTAACAGCTTTAGCCGTAATCGACGATTTAGGTGCAATTATAGTAATTGCTATTTTTTATCCAAATCCAGAATTACCATTTGATTTTACACAATTCGGAACTTCTATAGCAATTTTAGCAGGACTTTTTGTTTTAAATAAATTAAAAGTAAAAAGCATGATTCTTTATATTGTTGGAGGAATCGCAGTTTGGTGGTTTATGCTACATTCGGGTATACACGCAACAATTGCAGGAGTTTTAGTTGCATTTGCAATTCCTTTTGATAAAATTGATGCAAAATCAATGTCTGCAAAAATGGAACATGCGCTTCATTTACCAGTTGCTTTTGTTATTTTACCATTATTTGCTTTGGCAAACACAGCAATAACGATAGAAGGTGGAGGATTAGCACATTTTAGTATTCCTTTGGCTTCGGGAATTTTCTTAGGATTAGTTTTAGGAAAACCAATCGGAATTACATTATTTACATTTATAGCCGTTAAATTAGGCTTATGCGATTTGCCAACTGCCGTCAACTTCAAACGTGTTTTTGGAGTCGGAATTTTAGGAGGAATTGGTTTTACAATGTCAATCTTTGTATCAATGTTAGCTTTTAGCGACCAAAGTTATATTAACGAAGCAAAATTAATGATTTTAGTAGCTTCTGTAACTGCTGCAATTGCAGGATTTATCGTCCTAAAAATACTATTAACAACAAAACAAGATTATTCTGATTAATCATTTTAGTCATTGAATAGATCATATAAAATCGGATTTTTCTTCGGAAAAATTCGATTTTTTTATTTAGATGGTTTGTATATTCGTATAAATTTTAAGAGAAATGAGAACGTATCAAGAAACAATTGATTGGTTGTTTACAAATTTACCAATGTTTCAACGTGTTGGCGCATCTGCCATGAAAGCCGATTTAACAAATATTACAGCGTTGTGTACTTATTTAGGAAATCCGCAAGAAAAGTTTAAAACGGTACATATTGCGGGGACAAATGGTAAAGGAAGTACGTCTCATATGTTGGCTTCTATTTTTCAGGAAGCGGGTTACAAAACAGGTTTAACGACTTCGCCACATCTCAAAGATTTTAGAGAACGTATTCGTGTAAACGGTGCAATGGCGGACGAAGAATTTGTAGTTGATTTTGTAAACAAGCACGAACAAAAAATTATCGATCAAAAAGCTTCTTTCTTTGAAATTGCAATTGCAATGGCTTTCGAATATTTTGCCCAACAAAAAGTGGATATTGCAATTATAGAAACAGGTTTAGGTGGAAGATTAGATTCTACGAATGTTATTTTGCCCGAACTTTCTGTCATTATAAATATTGGTTTAGATCATACACAGTTTTTAGGAGATACATTAGATAAAATAGCATTTGAAAAAGCTGGAATTATAAAACCAAGTACAGCAGTTGTAATTGGAGAAACAACGGCAGAAACAAAACCAGTTTTTACAGAAATTGCAAAAGATCGAAATGCAGAAATTATTTTTGCAGAAGAAAAACACTTTCAAGATTTACCTTCGGATCTAAAAGGTACATATCAAATAAAGAATAAACGAACAGTTTTAACAGCAATTGAACAATTGCAAAAGCAGGGCTGGGAAATTTCTTCTGAAAATATTACAAACGGATTATCGAATGTTGTGAAGAATACAAATTTGCGCGGACGTTGGGATATTTTAAATCAACATCCATTAATAGTTGCTGATACAGCGCATAATCCGCATGGTTTGGTAGAAGTTGCAAAGCAAATAAATGAGCAAGCGTATAATCATTTGCATTTGGTGTTAGGATTTGTAAATGATAAAGATGTTTTATCTATTATTAATTTCTTTCCGAAGAAAGCAACCTATTATTTTTGTCAACCAGATGTTCCACGTAAATATACAATTGATGAATTGTATAAAATTATTCCTGATGATATAGAGGACAAGCACTTTTTTGATACGGTAGAAAAAGCTTTGAATGCCGCAAAAGCAAATGCTTTACCAAATGATATGATTTATATCGGCGGAAGTACTTTTGTAGTAGCAGAGGTGATATAACAAGATAAAATAGTATAAAAAAACGAGTGAATGTATATTTACTCGTTTTTTTATTCAATAAAGTCAAGCTTTTAATCATTACTGTATTTTTTCATTAACTAATATTGTTAAAGCCGTAAAAAATTAGTTTACAGTTTCTTATAAGTAATATTATTTTATTATTTTTATAAAGGTTTAGTTAAATGTAAAAGATGAAAAAAGTTTTACTTGGTGTTGCTATGGCAATGTTCTGCGTGTCTGTGAGCGCGCAAGTAGGTATAGGTACTGATGTACCAAAAGCAACTTTAGATGTTACTGCTGTTAATAAAACAGGAACAACAACTACTGCAGAAGGAGTTTTAATTCCGCGTGTAGATCGTCAAAAAGCACAATCCATGCTTAATGTAGAAATCTCTACATTAATTTATGTCAATAGTATTACAACAGGTACTCAAGTAGGAACTGCTGTTAATATTGATACAATAGGATTCTACTATTATAATGGAACAGCTTGGGTAAAATTACCAGATACAGCGCAGATTTTATCTTCTTCGTATTGGAATGCGCAAGCCTCAAATGCTACTCCTAGAGCAGAAAATAAGGAAGGAGATAATGTAAATGGATCTACTTCTAAAGCCGGAATTGATTTAGTAAAAGTTGATATCTATCAAGAAGGTAAAGTAGGGATTGGTTATAACAATGAATTTGGAATTGATTTTGAAACAAATAAAACACAAAAGCAATTAGAAGTTGGAGGAGATTTTAGAACCGTTTATACAAAAGATGCCGGTACACCAACAAGTCGCTATTACGGAATAGAAACCAATAGTAAGTATGGAGATACAGGATATGAAACAACAGGAAATCTTTTTTACAGTTCTATGACAAAAAATGTTGCAGATCTTATAGATTTTACAAAATCGGGCGAAGGAAACCTAATTGTGCAAGATGATAGTGGGATTGGCTTAATTTCGAGAGAAGGTGGTGGTAATACTCTTGTAGCAAGTTCTTTTGATTTGAAAAAATTTGGAATACAAGCTTACGCTGTAGAAGATTTTACAGGTGTTGGCTTTAATAAAATGACTGCATTTATTTTTGATACATCAGGTTTTTTAGCAGCTAATTTTAATAAACCAAATGTACAATTTGGACTTAATTTTACTAGTGATAAGTTTTATATAGGAGATAGAGATACTTCTGATTATACATTCCCAATGACACGACCACTTATTAATACTGCTAATCCAATTGACGGAACTTCAGCTAATACAAAAGATAACCAAATTTTAATGTTTAAGAAAGATCAGAATGGATTAGTTTGGGAAGATCTACCTTCATCTACACCAAAATTCTTTTACATGCCATCTGTTGTTTTACCAACCGTACCAACTGATGCACGTGTTGTAGATGCCTCAAACACATCATATACTTATGATAGCGGAACTAAAGTATATACGGTAGATTTATATGCTTTATATAGCAGACAATTTACTGCACCAATCAAATCATCATCAGCAGCAACATTAACAGAGTTTGTAAAAGTAGCCACTGCTTATGACTATTTTGTGACTTATATAGATGAAACTGTTTTTGAAAAAGCAACAATAGGATTAACTGCTGATGGAAAATTAACATACAAAATCATTGATAATTCGATTATTAAGAATGGTTCGTTTATGAATATTGTATTAAAGGTTAAGTAATTAACACATGTTAGTCATTTATAAATCTTTAAAACAACAATTATGAAATTAAATAAAATAATATACTTGTTTCTGTTGCCCATCTTGATGATGAGTATCAAAACAAAAGCTCAAATAATATTTAAAGAAGATTTTGGGCGACATGATGGTCGTAAAACATCACCATATATTCCGCAAGGAGGTGTAGATTCTTCGTTACCAAAATTTTCTCATGGTTCAGCATTTTATAAATTTGGAGAATATTTTGCCAATGCTAGTGGAGAAAACTTAAACTCAAGTAATATTAATGATGGTTATTATGCCATATTAAGTCCTCATAAAAGCTTAAATCCTAAAATTGGTTCTTGGTGGAATACAAATGTGTATGATAATACCACGAAAAGTAGTATTGGTGCTGCTCTAATTTTAAATGCAGGAGCAACTAAAAATCAGTATTACAGAAGAGGAGTTGTATTAGAGCATGGAAAAACGTATAAACTATCTGCTTATATCCTAAATATTGCAAGTGGAACTGGGGCGCATAAATTTAAGATGCAAGCTCAAAATATTATCACAGAAAGTAATGTAGGTGAATCGCCAGTTATAACAGCTACAGGAACAGGTGTTTGGGTGCAATATTCGTGGACTTTTAAAGTACCAACAAATACTACATGTAATTCTAATATTGCAGTTTCGTTTAGAAATCAGGCAGAAGTAACACAAGGTAATGATGTGTATATTGACGATATTCAATTAGAAGAAACTGTAGATGCTAGCGCTGTAGAATTAACTTGTGAAGGAACTGTAAATCTTGATAATATTATAAAACCAGAAAATGATACGTATAAATGGACTACTGGAAGTTATTTTATAGGTCAAAACGATAAAGTTTCTGTAAACAATGCAATGGTAACGGTTGTGTTATCTGGTGCAACTAAAAATGCATCAATATCTACATTGGGTGTTTGGCCAACAGGAATTACATTAGATCCAGCTACAGGAGAAGTAAAAATTGCAACGGGAGCTGTAATGCCAACAGCTCCGTTAAAATATCAAGTATGTAATTTGATTGGTGCATGTAGCGAAGCAACTGTTACTTTTATAAAGTTAGAAGAAAATATTTCTTTAACAGGAGAAGTTTCGGAACAATGTAATTATGATGGAAAAATCAATACCTATACATTAACTATCAAAAATAATTCTAATATTCCATTTGTAGCTTCTGCTGCAGAAACATTAGAAATTTTATTTACAATTAATCATTCAACAGGGTTAAATTATTTAGATGACCCTGATCCAGTTTTAACAACTGCGGTACATCAAAATATATGGAATTATACAAGAGGAGGCCTTAGGGTTGCAAATCCATTGTCACATTCGTTTAAATTAGTAAATGGAACACAAATACCTGCAAATGGTAGTGTACAATTAACTTTTAAAAAGGATTGGAATTTATTTTTACTTACAGAAGAATTCAGAAGATCGTTAGATATAAAATTATCTGTAAAAGATTCTGGCGGTGCTAATATAGATAAAGATACTTCTGATAATTCTTTATTTATATCTGTATTCAAATCTTCTTTAGCTGATAATGTTCCTAATTTGGATGTGAAAGTAAGTCAATTTCAAATAATAACAGTAGGAGAAGCTGCTGGTCTAGGTGCAAATACAGATGGATATACATTTTATAAGATAGAAGGCGGTGTTGAGGTAGAAATACCATCAAATTATTTAATTCCAACACAAGATAAAGGAATTAATTTTCAATTTACTTATAAAAGTGAGTGTAAATTGTTTAAGGCAACAGTTTCTGTTCCAGTAGGAATTAGCAACACAGGATCTATTACAACTTCGCAAGGCGTAGCACAAAATACAACAAATGCATGTTATGGCAGCGATTTTGTAGTTTATGGATTAACAGCTGCTTCAACTACACCTGTAACACCTATTACTTATTCTTGGGAAGTAAGTAAAGACAATGGTGCAACATGGTTATCGGTTTCAAGTGTTGACGAAAATTATATGATAAATGGAGAAATATCTTTAACATTAAAAAATTTATTAGAAACGACAAAAGTTAGACGTGTAGTAAAAGTTACTTCAGACAATATCACTGCAGTTTCTAATGATGTAACGGTTAATGTTATTCATAATCAATTAACATTATCTAATACTAACTTCAGTATTCAAAGTGGAAGCACAATTACTTTACCAACTGCTATAACAACAGAACCAAGTGTAGTGGTTTATAAAGATCATCTTGGTAATGTTATTTCAGGTAATACAATTACTTATAATGCAGTTGGTTTGTATACAATAACAGTAACTGCAACAAGAAATTCGACACCTAATTGTGTTACAACAGAAACTATTCTTATTAATGTTTATGATTTAAGTAGCTGTAACGAAACAAGGGAAAAAGTTATGGTAACGCAAGAAGGTTGGGGTTCGGTTCCTGTTTTGTTTATTTCAGGAATAGTATCATATCGTCCAAATGCGATAGATAACGATCTTTCAACACATTCTACTATAACTATTCCAATTGGTTTATTAGGATTAGGAACAACTTGGCAAAATCTTCGTTTTGATCATACGATTTCTAAAGGAACGCCAGTTACGGTAAAAGTAGGTCAAGAATATAGTGCAGTTCAAGTTGGTGGAGGTGTAACAATTCAAGCTTTAGATGCTGCAGGAAAAACAATCGGACCTTTATTAGCAGCGGGTGACGGAGCTTTACTTGATTTATTGGTTGGAGATAATGTTTTTGAATATTCATTTATTCCTAAAAATAGTAGTGGCGCAGCTGTAGATTATTCAGGTGTTCGTATTGTTGTAGGTAGTACTGTTGCGGTAGCTAATAGTGCGAAGGTATTTGGTGCTTTTTATGAAAAAAAGAAAACAATTGACGTTAACAATCCGACGTGTAATACAATAGGAAATGTTGTTTCTGGCGCAAGTAAACCAAGTGATTATGTAGGTAATGTAACGCTAAATCCTTTGGTAGACGATGTACTTTGGGGAGTAGAAGATATAGGTTTAGGTGTAGCTAGTTCGCTAGCATCGATTGTTCATCCATATTTAGCAGTTGATAAAGATTTAGAGTCTTTCGCAATTTTTAATAAATCGGTTGCTGCATTAAATAGACAAAAATTAACAGTAAAATTTAATCAAGTAGCGCGTCCAGGCGATCAAGTTCGTATTATTATGGGCGGTTTCGAAGTTCCTGTATTAGATTTAAGTTTATTAACGGATATTAAAGTGCAACGTTATTTAGGTAATTTAAAAGTTGGACCACAAATCAACGGAAGTCAATTCAAAGTTCTAGATCTTAATTTATTAGCTTTATTAGGAAGCACAGGAAATAGAAAAGCTTTAATTGTTGATGCAATCAATGAGCCTTTTGATCGTGTAGAATTAACTTATCTAAGTACAGTGCAAGTAGGTTTACTTGGCGATTATACTTATATATATGATATCTCAATAAAACCAAAATTAATTTTTGATGGCGGTAATGGTATTATCGATTCAACAAATTCTGGTTCAGGTTCTGGATCTAGTTCTGCTACAAATTTATGCGCAGGCGATTTTCTTAGAATAGAAAAACCAGATCCATGTACATCATATCAAGTATCATTTGCTAATGCGACAAAAGATGGAGATGGTAATATTACTAGTTTCACAGATATTTCAAATTCAAGTTTAGCACTTGTAAGAGAAACTGGAAATATGGCTTTCTATGAATTTAATTCGTTGCACGCAACGCATAAAGATAATTTGTATATAAAAATTCAAACTTACCGACAAGGTTGTCCGTATGCAGAACCAATTTATTTACCCGTAAATTTATTGAACTGTAAAGACGCAATCGTTAATCCAGTTTTAAAACTAAGTACAAAATAAACTTATATTATTTTTGAATACTCAACCCCGAGCGATTAATCGCTCGGGGTTCTTTTATATATAGAAGACAATTACTTTTTTTACTATCCTTATATAAAGATTACTTTTATCTTAATCCATTTCTTGCATCAAGTCCACCTAAACCTATTTAATGAACCCATCATATATAATAAGAAAAATTCTCCACTGTCATTCAGAACGCAGTGAAGAATCTCTCACTAATAATTTTCATATTCATTATATAGAATAAATTATTTTTTGTCCTCCTGAACCCGTTTCAGGATCACATCATTTATATAATAGTCTTCGTTTTTCCCTCAATTGACCACCCCAAACTCTCAAAACCCTACCCAAACCATACCCATTCAAACTTTTTTGAAAAAATATTTTGTTTTGGTTCAGTTAGTTAAGGATTAAATGTAAAATAATTGTAAAAAGTGTTTGGTAAAATGAGAAAAGGGT
>NZ_FOUZ01000022.1 GCF_900115015.1 Algoriella xinjiangensis
CTTTTCTCATTTTACCAAACACTTTTTACAATTATTTTACATTTAATCCTTAACTAACTGAACCAAAACAAAATATTTTTTCAAAAAAGTTTAGATGGTGATGTTTTGGTTGGGGTTTTGAGCGTTTGAGGCGGTGGATTGGGGAAAAAAGGGAGACTATTATATAGATGTTGTGATCCTGAAACGAGTTCAGGATGACAAAGGGGATTTCTTGCTCTTATTATATTAAGGATGGTTTATGAAAAAATAAGTATCACTTATATATAGTACAAACTCATCTTTAAAGAATATCATAAAAGAAAACAATTGGTTTCTTCTTTTTAATTTATCTTTAGTTTGTCAAAAGAAGTATATGCATAAAAAGGAACAAGAGTATTTTGAAATTATTGAAAACATTTTCAAATTAGTTAAAGCAGAAGAAAATTTAGGTGAAACGGCGAACTATATTCCCGAATTAGCAAAAGTAAATGGAGAAAAGTTTGGCGTGTCTTTGTTATTTTTAGACGGCTTGCAATTTGGCTTTGGAGATTGTGACGAGAAATTCTCTATTCAAAGTATTTCTAAAGTACTTTTATTGGCATTGGTTTACAGCGAAATTGGCGAAGAAATATGGAAACGTGTAGATGTAGAACCGTCAGGAACGCCTTTTAACTCTTTATTACAATTAGAATCTGACAAAGGAATTCCTCGAAATCCATTTATCAACGCAGGCGCTTTGGTTATTTGTGATATATTAATAGATAGATGTAAAAATCCTAAACAACATTTTTTAGACTTTATGAAAAAGGTCTCAGGGAATTCTACCATTCAGTTTTCTGAACGAATTGCAGAAAATGAATTGGCGACGGGTTTTCGGAATGCTGCATTAACCAATTTTATTAAATCTTTGGGTAATATAAATAATTCGCCAGAGGAAGTTTTGGATTTGTACACGCATATTTGCTCAATAGAGTTAAGCTGTAAAGAACTTTGTACAACTTTTACATTTTTAGCAAATGGCGGAAAAAATCTTTTTGACAACAAACAAATCCTAAGTACAAGCCAAACCAAGCGTGTAAATGCGATTATGCAAACATGCGGTTTTTATGATGAATCGGGAGAATTTGCTTTTCGTGTTGGTTTACCTGGCAAAAGTGGTGTTGGCGGAGGAATTGTTGCTGTAATGCCAAAACATTATGTTGTTTCGGTTTGGAGTCCGAAATTAAATCCGAAAGGAAACTCATATCGCGGCATGAAATTTCTAGAAGAATTTACAACCGCAACTGAAGATTCTATTTTCTAGACAAAATAATTTCCATCACTTTATTTACAGTTTCCTCTAAATTAAGTTCAGAATTATCAACTTCTATCGCATCATCAGCTTTACGAAGTGGAGAATATTCGCGGTGAGAATCGATATAATCTCTTTCTTTTACATTTTTCAAAACCTCATCCATAGAAATATCTTTACCTTGTTGTTGATATTCTAAAAAACGACGTTTTGCACGAATTTCTGGTGAAGCAGTTACAAAAATTTTGATATCCGCATCTGGAAAAACAGTTGTTCCGATATCTCTACCATCCATTACAATTCGTCCATTTTCGCCCATTTTTTGTTGTAAAGCAACACAATAATCGCGCACAGCTGGAATTTCTGAAATAGGACTAACCATTTTAGAGATTTTCATGGTGCGAATTTCTTGCTCTACATTTTCGCCATTTAAATAAGTAATATTTTTTTGAGACGTAGGATCTTGTACAAATTCTATTTTAATATCATTTATATGTTCGACCAATCCATCTACATCAATTTTTTTATCTACAATATACTGATGCTGAAACGCATACAAAGTTACCGCGCGATACATTGCACCACTATCAATATGTGTGTAATTAAGGTTTTTTGCAATAATTTTTGACATCGAACTTTTGCCTGTAGACGAAAATCCGTCAATTGCAATGATTAAATCTTCTTTCATTAAAATTAGAAATAGATGACAAAGATAATATTTTAAGTTTTGATTGAAAATATTTTATAACCAAGGATTGCTTCGCCAATAATCTCGTCCATTTATTATACGATCTAAATTGATTAGAACACCGAAATGATTAGAACCTCCTGACTTGTGATAATTGGCATGACCATATTCAAAACGGAACGCATTAATACGTATTCCGAAACCGTAAGTTAAACCAGACAACGATCTAACACCGTCTGCAGCCAATTCGTTTCCACGTTTAAAATTATAACCTAAACGCATGTTGAAATCCGATTCTGGAAATAACTCTGCACCAACAGAAAGATGATCTATAAATTTTCGTCCGCCCGAAACTTCTTGTCCATTTTTACCATAAGGTTGCGAAATGTCAAACTTTTGTAAATCGTGAAGCGAAAAAGTAAATTCTAACGGAACATGCTCTAACCTATGTGTAATTCCTAGATTAACTTGCGTCGGCATGTCTTCTTCCTTTCCACTATATGTTGTTACTTGTTTCCCAATATTGCGCACAACCAACGAAACATTGATATTTTTATCAAAATCGTGATAAGACAAACCTACATCTCCTGCAATTGCTGATGATTTATACGACTCTATTGTCGAATTAATGTATTTTAGATTTGCACCAATTGTCCAATAATCTCCTAAAACACGCGCATAACCAACTGTAATTGCTGCATCGTTTGCTTTAAAATTCCCTGTTACATTTCCGTTAACATCCGTTCCTACTAATTTACCATAATCTACATATTGTCCATGAACAGATAAAAAATTGTCTTTATCTATTTCGTAAACCGTAGAAAATGTACCAAAATTAACATCGGCAATATAATTTACGTAGTTAACGCCAAATTGTCCGTGCATTTCTCTATTCATCAAAGCAGGATTCCATAAAGACGAATTTGGATCGGCATCCCAAGAAGTTTGCGCATTTCCTCCCAATGCCGCTTGACGAGCTGAAGTTGTAATATTTAAAAATTCATATACTCGTGTACCGTCTTGTGCAAAAATTGCAGACGACAATGCTAAAAGGAATAATGTATAGTGTTTTTTAAACATTCAGCAAAAGTAAATATTTTGTAGGATAACGAAAATAGATTCATTTTGGTATATGTTGACTTAAATATTAAAACTTCTGAAATAATTGTATTATATTCAATCACCTAAATTAACACTATGTACATTATAGCCTTAATTGTTTTCATTTTACTTGCCATTTTATTTAATAAAGTTGGTCAATTAAAAAAAATGATTAATTATCAAGATCTAAAAATAAAACATTTACAAGAAGAACTTGATAAATACGGAAAACCTGTTAGTCAAAAAACAGATTATATTCGTCCAGAAATTGTTCAGCCAAAAACAACTACACCAATTGTAAAAGAACAACCGATTTCTGAACCAATAAAACCTCAACCAATACCTATAAATCAACCAAAACCAGCGCAAAAACCAATTGAGCAACCAAAAATAATTGAAGAAAGTCTTTTGGATAAAACCATAAACGGTGCAATTGCATTTATAAAAGATAATTTTTTGACGGTTATTGGAATTGTAACTTTAGTTTTGGGAATTGCTTATTTTGTAAAATATGCGATTGATCAAAATTGGATTAATGAAACTTTTAGAGTTATAATAGGTATTATAATTGGTTTCGCAATTATTGGAACAGCGCATAAAATCAGAAAAAATTACGCCATTTTTTCATCTATATTAATTGGTGGCGGATTAACCATACTTTATTTTACGTTGACAATTGCGTTTAGAGAATATCAATTGTTGTCCGTAAACACCACATTTGCGTTGCTAACACTCGTTACCATATTTTCTATTGTTTTGGCAATGTTGTACAATCGTCAAGTTTTGGCAATTTTTTCTATTGTTGGTGGTTTTACAGCGCCGCTAATGATTAGCACTGGCGAAAGTAATTTTGTTTTTCTATTTTCATATTTAGCCTTACTCAACCTAAGTATGCTTTATATGTCTTGGCGAAAAAATTGGCAAATTATTTCTCTTATCGCCTTTGTTTTTACATCTATATATAGTTTTGGTTGGATTGATACGGAAAAAACGCAAAATCAGAATCTCTTTTTTATTCTGCTTTATTTGATATTTGCTGCAACAAGTTTACTTAATTATTTTAAACGTCTTGAATTTTCAGTTCCAAATTGTATTCTATTCATTACAAATACCATTGTTTTTTCGAGTTTAATATCTCTTGCAACGTATTATTTTATCGAAAAATATCCAGGTTTAATTCCACTTATATTCGGACTTATCAATGCTTTGTTTGCTTATTATGTTTATCAAACAAGTAAAAACAATTTATTATTAAATACATTAATCGGCTTAAGCGTTGTGTTAATAACAACCGCAATTGGCTTAGAATATGACGCAAACGTGGTTTCTATATGCTTTGCATTAGAATCTACTTTGTTATTATTTTTATGGAAAAAGAGTGGAAATGCAATTTTTAAAGTATTTTTTATTCTAATGTTTCCATTTTTGTTTTGCTTTTTATGCGTTAATTGGATTGAATATTTTGAAACAACAATTCGTTTACCAATCATTTTCAATCATATATTTATCACAAGTTTTATTGTCTTGGTTTGTTCTGTTTTCAATATTTATTTGATGAAAGATTTTGAAACTGACGAACAATTTCTTGGTTTTAAAATTGCGCATTCTAAATTCATCTTCACTTCTACGTCAATTTTATTGATGTATGTCGGAATTTTACTTGAAATCATTTACCAAATCGAGCCTTATTTTTCGCTAGCACTCATCATAAGTTATGTCATCATTTATACCTTATTTTTTATTGCATTGCTTTTATCATTCCGCGAAAAACTAAATTTAGCCGACCAAATTATATTTGCATTACAAATTAGTGCGGCTACTTGTATTATTATTTTACCAATGATTGCCGATATTCCGAACGAAGCTTATCGCGAAAATTTCAGAATAAGCAGTTATTTTATTTATTTAAGTTATCTTTTTCCGACAGCTTATCTATTTTATTTGGTATTTAAACAACCCGATTTTAAAACCTCTACTGTTTTACAAATCACAACAATGTTATTGTTGGTTTATCTTATCAGTTTCGAGAAATATAATTCGTTTATGCTAATTACAATAGACGCTAAACAAGATAATTTTGGGCATCAACAAGATATTTTCCAAATGATACTTTTACCAATTATATGGGCAGTTCTTGGTTTTGTATTGATTTATATTGGCTTTAAGAAACATTATAAATATTTTCCGATTGTTGGTTTTATTCTATTTGGACTGATTATTCTAAAACTTTATTTAATTGATGTTTGGCAAATGAGTAATGTTTTCAGAATTGTATCATTTATAATTTTAGGACTTTTAATCTTGATTACATCTTTTATGTATCAAAAACTAAAAAATCTAATGAAAAACTTAATTGATAAATCGGAGGAATAATTTGTGTGATTCTGAAACGAGTTCAGAATGACAATAAAAATAATAAGACACAATCTGTCAAACTGAATTTAGTTCAGTTTCTCATCACATTTAAATACTACTTGTGTGATTCTGAAACGAATTCAGAAGGACGATAATGATAAAATAAAAAAACCAAAGAAGCAGAATCTTAAGATTCTGCTTCTTTATTTATACGCAATGCTTTTGCTACTAATTGTACATCATCGGACGAAGGCGATTCGTAAATCTCGAGATTAAACAAAGGAACAACCGCAATTATGTGATCAAAAATATCTGCCATTATCGTTTCATATTCCACCCAAACCGTTGTATCAGTAAACATAAATAATTCTATTGGTAAACCATGTTCGGTAGATTGCATTTGACGAACCACAAAAAACATATCTTTCCGAATTCGCGGATTGTTGTATGTGTACGTTTTTACATATTGACGAAAAAGCCCGACATTTGTCATTCGTCTACCATTTGCCAAAACTGTCGGATCTACTTTATTCGACATATTATATTGTTTAATTTCATTAGAACGATCAACAATATAATCGTGTAACATTCTAATTTTTTTCAGTTCCTGTATTTCTTCTTCAGTTACAAATCGAATAGATGAAATTTTAATGTTTATAGAACGTTTAATTCGTCGTCCACCCGCATTTTGCATTCCTCTATAATTTCGAAATGAATCTGAAATTAATGCATAGGTTGGAATTGTTGTAATTGTTTTATCAAAATTCTGAACCTTTACGGTATTCAAATTAATTTCTGTAACTGTTCCGTCTGCGCCATATTTACTCATTTCAATCCAATCGCCAACACGAATCATATCATTCATCGAAACCTGAATACTTGCGACAAATCCTAAAATAGAATCTTTAAAAACCAACATCAAAACCGCCGAAGCCGCTCCTAACGAAACCAAAAATGTGATGGGCGATTTTCCTGTAACAATAGAAAAAGTAAGAATTCCACAAATAAAAAATATTAAGATATTAATCACTTGCAAATAACTGTCTATCGGTTTATCCGCAAATGATTTGTTTGCTCTCAAAAAATCACGAAAAGCTTTGACAATTGCATTAAATAAAAATCCGACTGCAATTACCAACGCAACATCTGTAATTTGAATCGCAATATTTATCCAATTCGGAAAACCTTTAAAAATTAATGGAATCGCCTCTTTTGCAATAATTATCGGAACCAAATGCGTCAAAAATTGCAATACTTTATTTTTTATTAATAAATCATCAATCTTCGTTTTACTTTTATTGATAAGATTGATGACAAGCAACAACAATACTTTTCGGAGTAAAAAATCGACCAAATAAAGAATAATCAATAAACTGATTGATAATAAAAAAGAGGTTAATAATGTGGTTGAATATTGCGTTAATCCCAATTTAGAGACCAAATGCATTGCCCAACGGTATAATTCGCTTTGTATATTTTTATCTAATAATTCCATTCAAAAATTTCTATCAAAGCAAAAATAATTATATCAGTCTCATAAATAGGTAAAAGTGACAAATTACATTTATTTTTCGCAAAAAGATTATTTAGTTTGATTCAATTAAAAAAAAGAAATATTTTTGTTAGATAAATCTAACTTTTAAACTTAATGTTTTCAGACTCCATCATATTTGCTTTTAGTTTAACTTTTTTTGCAGGAATCAGCACCGGAATTGGAAGTTTACTGTGCTTGATGTACAAAAAATTTAATCCAAAATTTCTTGGCGCTATGCTCGGAATTTCTGCTGGAGTAATGATGTACGTGTCTTTTGTAGAGATTTTAGGCAAAGCAAAAACATCATTAAGTTTAGCTTTTGGAGAAAAATTAGGATATAGTTATACCGTTTTAGGATTTTTTATTGGAATTGCATTAATGATTTTGATTGATAAATTACTTCCGCATCACCACGAAACCAAAGACGAAGAAAATGAAACCTCTGATAAAAAATTATTACGATTAGGTATGTTTTCTGCTTTGGCGCTATCTATTCATAATTTCCCCGAAGGTTTAGCTACTTTTATTAGTGCTTTAGACGATCCTACTTATGGAATTTCTATTGCATTTGCCATCGCCATTCATAATATTCCTGAAGGTATTGCAGTTGCAATTCCTATCTATTATGCTACAAAAAGCCGTAAAAAAGCATTTACTTATTCATTTTTATCAGGATTAACAGAACCGATTGGCGCTTTGATTGGTTATTTTGTGTTGTTACAATTTATTGATGAATCTATATTTGGAGCAATTTTCGCGAGTGTTGCAGGAATGATGGTTTATATTTCTATCAACGAATTGTTGCCAACCGCACAAGAATATGCCGGAAAAAAAATATCTACTTACGGTTTTATTGGCGGCATGTTTATAATGGCAGTTAGTTTAGCGCTGTTTCTATAAAACAAAAAAACTTCTCGGGATGAGAAGCATTTTTGAGAAATGATATAAATAACACATGAGGATTATGTTGTTGCAAACTTACGCAACACAATTTCTCTGTAGCTTAATTGAATATTATTTGATTGTTAAGGGAAGATTAAATCCTCAATTTAATATTTTTATCAAAAAAATAAACCTCGCTTAAAATGGCTTAAACGAGGTCGTGTATTTTATTGTTTTGATCTATCTTCTGGTTGTGCAACAGTTACCGGTGTTATCTGTAGCCATTTTAACGATATTCATAATTAACTTCTTCAATATTAAATGATTTTAATAGGGTGTTATAATTAATCAAATTTTCCTTATTGCTATCATAAACATCAATAATTAAAGTAGAATCTGATTTCATTGCTCCAAACGTTTGTCCAGCATGTCCTGGAAAGCGTTCAGATATTTTACTTTTAAGAAGTTTTGATAGATAATTATTAATTTCGATAATATTACTTTCAGTTAGTTTAAATTCAGCTTCTATATTAGATTTCTGGAATTCAGGTTTTCCATATAGTTCTCCAAGCTTTTCGCAATCAACTTTGGTTCTTATGAACTTTGCATAAAAAAATTTATCTTCTTTTGAGAATATTTCGAAACTCTCTTCATGTCCTCCCCATTCTCCACACTCATCGAAGTGTGCATAAATAATAAATCTTGTATCTGAACCGAATGCTCCTAAATCAGTAGGCTGGAAAAAAATAAGTTTTTCTTCATGTATTTCAATTTTATCATCTAATTTCTTCTCATTACATGAATTTAGAATTATTAGAAACAATACTAAAAGTAAATTTAATTTTCTCATCTTGTTTTCAAATGGTTACAGAGATCATATTTATATACGCAATGTAATAATAATTGTACAAGTACAAAAAACAAATACTTTAGCTGTTAATCTGTGTTTTGTATTTGTTTTTGATTGCGTATAAAATGTTATTTCCAAATATCACTACATGCATATTATACAAAATACGCAATTATTCTTACTTAAACAGGGTAATAATTTCTACTAAACATAAACATTATTATAGAACATAAAATAACCTCCAATTAGAGCTTTATATTTTTATAACTTCTATTTCTGGTGATTTTCTATCAACTCCACCATTTGGATTACATTTTAATGTATAAATTTTTATTGTACTATTTTTCTTTTTAATTAAAAAAAAGTCTTCTCCTTTTTTTTTGTAAAGAGTATCTCCTTTTTCAATAGAGTCACTATAAGCGGAAATCCATCTTGCATCATCTTTAAAAAAATTATTATCTTTAGTTTCAGGATTAATTCCTGTAATTTCAAAATAAGGACCTTGAATAAAATTATCTTTGTAACTCGATGGTGATATAATATTAAAATAATATTCATTCTCTCTATTTCTTGCAGATTCACAAGTTTCTTCTTTACAAGAAGAGAAAATGAAAATAAATATAATAAACATTTGTTTCATACTAATAAATTTTTCTACTAAACATAATCATTATTATAGGGCATAAAAAAAACTCCAATTGGATATTTTATATTTTACATAGTGGCTCCACTATTGAGTTAAATTATTTAATTGTTAAAATGATGTTTTATAAATCGCTAACTTATCTAATATACTACCTACCTTATTTAGGTTTTTGATATTTTTTAAAATTATCATTTACTTCAATAAAATAATCAGCAGTATCATCTCTTGTTAGATAAATGATTATAGAATCATTATTTTTTATTTTATAGCATTTTAATACGTAATGAGTATAATCATTGCCATTTCTTATATAGAATTTATATTGAAATTCATTTTTAGAGAGTCCTTTTTTTTGAAAAAAATGATCCCGTTCTAAAAGAAGATTTTTTTCTATTTTTTCTTTTTCTAAACAAGAAAAATTTATAAACAATATAAATAATATAAATATCCTAAACATCATTTACCTATTTTAAAAATTCCATTATATCTAATTATAAAAGGAGAACCGCCAACATAAATATTTGAAGAACTACCACTAAATCCACCTCCAATTATTGTTGAAACATTTCTAAAAAATCCTTTTACAGTATTCCATTCATTATTTTTTACTTCAAAATTATATTCTCCACATCTACAACCTAAATCTTCATCCATAGCTATTTGATAATAACCATTTTTATTTGTCCAATTTTTATTTTTCATTTAATTTTTATTGAGTTTGATCAAATGACGCACAACATAATTATATACGCAATTTAATAATAATTGAACAAGGACAAAAAACAAATATTTTAGCTGTTAATCAGTGTTTTGTATTTGTTGTTGATTGCGTATAAAATATTATTTCTAAATATCACTACATGCATATGATACAAAATACGCATGTTATTCTTACTTAAAATAGAGTAATAATTTTCCACTAAACATAAAGGTTATTATAGAACTAAGAAAGCCTCCAATTGGTTATTGTATTGTATCGTTTTTTTATGATTGGTTTAGCTGCTTTGTTTTTTACGTTTAAATATGGAATTGAAAATAAAGCTGATATAAAAGAAGAATACAGAAAAGAGTTATCCGAAAAAGAGCAATATAATAGTCTTTAAAATGCTGAGTTTTATAATAAATTTTGGTCATAGGCAGAAAAGAATCCGAATGATAGTCAAGATCTTTTTAGAAAAGTAGACAAAATCGAAGTGAAGTAAAAGATCAACTCCAAAAATAGATAGTTAAATTTTTCTACCAACACATTTCATGCACAAGCTTATTAAATTATTTAGTTGTTTTAAGAGCATAAAAATACTCAATAGTGGAGATTGTCCACTATTGAGTAAAGTCATTTAATGATTAATTAATTTAAAATTAATGCGTTGTGTAATAAAAACACTTCTGGAACACTACCAAGCAAAAAAATATAAGAATAGTAATCTACCTTAATTATTCTTATATAGAAATAATAAATGATTTGAATTATCAAGTTTAATATTTAATGAATCATTTTTTATTTTAATTTTTTTATAATTAATACTATCATTTAGTACAAAAAATTTTTTATTTTCTTCACTTTTATATAATTTAAGTTTACCATTATTTGAAGAAAATATAACAGGTGTATTATTGTTATTAGTACTAGTAGTAATAATAACAATAATATTTTCTTTATATTTTATTTGATTATAAGATTTTGTATATAAGCAAGTTAATGTTATTGTATCTTTAGTATTTTTTAAAGGATATAAATATACACCATCATTATTAATTAATTGAATATTTGGCCTATATACTACCTGAACAGAACTAGGACATCCTACTAGTATTACAAAACTTATTATCACCAATAAATATTTTAGTATTATTTTTTGATTACTATTCATTATTTAACTATTTTACATTGGTATGGATTGTATGTCTTCAAAATAAGGACCTTGAATAAAATTATCTTTGTAACTCGATGGTGATATAATATTAAAATAATATTCATTCTCTCTATTTCTTGCAGATTCACAAGTTTCTTCTTTACAAGAAGAGAAAATGAAAATAAATATAATAAACATTTGTTTCCAATCCTGTCCTAAATAAAAAATCAACATAGAAAATTGGACCATTTCATTGAGTTTCCGCCTTGAAATGGTTGTTTTTCAAAATAGAACCCCTTG
>NZ_FOUZ01000021.1 GCF_900115015.1 Algoriella xinjiangensis
AACAGCTTGAAATTCCTTATCTTTTATGACTTGAATAAGATTTGTACCGAGTGAACTCATTTAATAATTTAGTTTTAGTAAGGTTGCGTACAACGTTTTGGCGCTTGGCGAAGAAGCGGATTTCGAAGCACTAAACTGTCTGCCAGTACTAAACTTGATACGAAGTACAAAGCTTCATTTAAGCACTGAACCCGCTTTTTTGCCAAACGTCTGTTATGCGGTCGCTTTTCTACTGTCCGCATATTTGATTTTTTAATTCATTCGGAATATTTGTCCAATTAGTCTCACTTGTTATTTTAAGTTCACAACCATATTCGCCTTTTGTAGCTAAAATAATTTGTCTAAACCAATCAAAATAGTTCATTTCTGTTGGTTTGGGTGAATAAAGGAATTGTCCATTGATGTCCCAATTAACACCTGATGCGTCTCTATAAATAAACTCAAATATCTCAGTTTTCGGTTTAACAAATAAACGTTCTTTGTCGTCAATCCCAATTTCTAATATTTTGTCTGTCGTCATTAGCTTTCTTGAATTGTTCGTTGTACTCTTTAACGTGTTGAGGAAATTCTTCTTCAAAAAATGGATAAGTTACTCCTTCTAATGTAATTTCAAATTCGTCTCCATCCATTCCACTTATTTGATTTCCTATTCCTTTAATTTCAATTCCGTTTTCGTTTATAACTTTTAAGTTCTCAATTGTTCGAGTTGATATTAACTTGTCTTCTGGATAGTCGTCAGCTAATTCAATGTTGTTTTCAAGGCAATATTTTTTAAAAAAGTCGTACCCTGAAATAATATTGTTAAACTGTATTTGTCCAAATACAACTCCCATTGGTGCGTCTGCTTTTTCAAATTCAGTCGTCCCGATTATTAGGTCGTCAAGAAATATGTCATACCGTTTTGTTGTCATTGGTAGCTTGTTTCGTTAAAGTGCCGCATAACGGTTTAGGCTATGAGTAGTTGCGTGGGTTAGCACTTAACTTTGCAAGTATGCACCAAGCTGAAAATCCGTGAGGATTTTCAGAAGTAGGCGAGAATAAGCAATTACTTATAGCCATTGTTAGCCACAGTACTTATTTCCACCAAATTGTAATTCCATCAAATTTTGCGTTGTCAGGAATTTTGGATTTATCGATTCCATTTCCATTCCACCAATCTTCCTTAAGTTCCGATTTCTTAATACTAAACCAAGCGTTAATATGACTTACATCCAAAACAATATGTTCCATATCGGGTGAAATTTTGTCTGTTGAATAGTATTTTTTTAAGTCTCCAAAAGTTGAGCTAAGTCCAATTTTTTCAGTTGTTTTAAATCGATTGTCTAAAATCGAAATTCGATTAATTTTTGAACTTGTATTTCCATTCTGCTTTGGTGTCAAAACCAAAATCTTTTTTCCGTTTGAGTCATAGATTTCGTAGTCATCATAGGTGTCGTCTGCGAATTCTCCATATCCAACAGTTTTTTTAATTTGTTCCTTTGGAATGGAATTATATACATCACTAATTGTCATACCTTTTGAAAATATTCCAACACGGTTTTCGGAAATGTGGAAATTGTCAAAAGTATAACCAGTTGTTTTTTTAACAGGTTCTTTTATTATTTCATTTTTAGTAGTTTCTTTCTTTTTTTCGATTTCTTTGGGCTTTGTTAATTCAATTGCTTTAGATTTAGAATTCTGCTCTTTTTTAGTCAATTCTAACTCACGTTGCAAAAGCTCATTTTCTTTTTCGAGTAATTCTTTTTCTTTTTTAGATATTGAATTACAACTTATTAAAATCAAAATAAAAATGGCTCCTAAAATTTTTTTCATAGTTTTGGTTTTGTATTGTGGCTAACGGTTGGCAGCTTGGCGATGTGGCGGATTAAGGAAGCCGAAACTTTCGATAAGCACTAATTTTCAGATACAAAACCAACTTCAAATTAAGCCTTAACCCGCCATATTGCCAAACTGCGGTTGGGCGCAGTTTTTATTCCTTTTCCAATGATTTGTTTTTCTTTTCTCTAATGAGATATACACTAATCAAAATTAATAATCCACCGATTGCATACCAAACTGTAAATTTCTCTTTGTCCAAAATTCCCCAAATTACCGCAACTACTGGTAATAAAAGTGAAATGGTACTTACAAAAACCGCAGAGGTATCTTGAACAAGCTTGAAAAACAAAAACATTACCAAAGTAGTGCTAATGACGGTTAGAAAGACTAAATAGCCTAGAGCCGTTAAAGTTTCATTTTGGCTGTAATCAAAGTCTGTAAAAAAACCTGAAAAACTTAAAATAAAAAGAGAGGGCACCATCCAAATAGTGTAAATACCTGTTGATATATCTGTCGATTTTATGTGATGTAATTTTTTTTCAATAATGAGTGCGGCTACGGCATAAAGTGCCGAACCTATAACTAATAAAACCGTATAATAAAGATGATTTTGGCCATTTTCTGAATTGGAAGAGTAAACTAAAATGATAGCACCTATAAATCCAATTATTGCACCAACATATTGAATAACTTTATTTCTGATTCCAAACAGAATTGCTCCTAAAACGAGTGTGAATATTGGGTCTAATGCATTTATGATGCCTGCCAATGAGCTACTTACGCCTTGTTGTGCAATAGGAAAAATAAAGACCACTAAAAAGTTACCAAATAATCCTGATAGAGCAATCCAAAAAACGTCCTTTTTTGACATTCTTTTCAAAGCTGGGAATCCAATAAATGACAAAAGCAAGCCTGACAATCCTGCCCTAAAGGCTCCGATTTGATATGGGTCAAATACTGGTAGTATTTTTTTTATGAGTATAAAAGAAGAACCCCAGATTATAGCAATAAAGATGAGTAGAAAATATTTATTTTGAATGAATTGCCTCATAAAATGTATATGCTTTTTTAATTCGACAAATTTAATCTTTTGATTTGTATATAACTATTCAATCAAGTATTTTTTTATTGACTTTCATCGATTTTTTAAATTGCGCCCAACGTTTTGCAGCTACCCGAAGGGCGGGACTTTTACCACAAAACTTGATTTGAAAAATTAATGTTCCATTAACCACAAAACTGTCTTTGGAACACGAAACCCCGCCTTTTGGGTAGGTGCTGTTACAAGCTGCCCTTCTTTCGGTCGTGGTTTGTCTGTCCTCTGTGTCGCTGTGTCTGTGCGGTTGGAAAGGCATACTCTTTTGCAAGCTTTGGCTCGTGGGATGGCTTGTGTGGCTTGCAAATGTGTATGACTTTAGCGTTGGCATTTTATTTAAGTCTTGCTTCATGGAATTTCATTAAGTCATTAAATTTCTTCCAAAACTTTCTACTTTGTCTTTTTACAAAATTGTCACCGTTTATTGATTTCATTGAGTCATTCGCTTTGTTTATGTAGCTTAGATAATTACCCCAATAATATTCATTCGTTTTTTCATAGACTGTTTTGTCTGCCTTTGACGGTCTATAAATTAGTTTTCTTTTTGCTCCTCTGTGTGTAAAACGCTTATAAAGTCTTGACTTGAATAAACTCTTGTCAGGATTTTTACTGTGTATTGCTAACGAAGTTGATTTTTTAAACGAGCTTTTCATTGCCCTATAGAACTTTGAAAAACCAGAAGTTTTTATCAAAACCCTTTGTCCGTCATATGAAAAACCTAAATACTCTAGTGTTTTTTTATGATTTGGAGTTTTAGTTTTTTCGTCTATTTCAAAACCAGTAAATTTTCCTTTCATTTCTTCAAAGCGAAAAACCTTAGTCTTATTTGGTTCAATTTTCAAATCAACAACAGTTTCAATTTTATCTCTGATTATTTTAATAATATCATCTTCATGTTGTTGCTCGCAAATAATTATTAAATCATCGCTGTATCGTTGATAAAAGCCACCAATTGAAGAAACTTTATCAAATATTTCTTGGTCAAATTCCAACATATAGATATTTGCCAATGTTGCACTGATTGGACTTCCTTGCGGTATTCCTACTGAATTGTTTTTTGAAATAACAAGGTTCAAATTCTTTTTAAGAAACTCTTTCTTTTCGCAGTAATGACTTGCTCCTTTCTCTTTGAAGAATTTACCATTTTTAATTTTCTTCCTTACAAATTCAGTTTTATTTGAACAATTTGGAATACCTGTTTCTACCATCATTGTATTCCCATAGCTTTCAAATAACTGGTCGCCTTCGATGTATTTGATATTTGTCAGGGATTTAAACAAGTTGTAATGGTCTTTTGGTAGAGTTGTTTCGTTTAGAACTCTTGACCATTGCTTTTTTAAAGTTTTGTGATTTAAATTGTCAAAAAAGGAAGTAACATCCGCAACGATTGCGGTCAGTTTTTTTGACTTGTTATTATGGATAAATTCAAAAGTTGTTTTAGCAAAATCAATATTGCATTTATTCTTGTCCGAACCTTTTGAAATAGGGATTTTACGATAGGCAACAATAGATTCATTAAAGTTTTTTACTTCTAAATATCTTTCGTAAGCAGTTGCTAATATTTCATTGTACTTTGATAATATGAGGCTATCTAAATGTGAGGCAAAGAAAATATCTCTGACCTTTGGCTTACCAAGTATTCTCGTTCTTTTTCCGCTAGGATTCAAAACTGAATTGTTCGCCCTAAATTTTCTTTTTACAATTGATTTGTGGATTAACGGAAGGAAACTATGTAATCTAATTTTTTCAGAATTTTCAACATACTCTTTTACCCAATTATAATCCTTGATTGTAATTGGTAAACCTATATGAGGATACTTCTTTGTTTTAAACCACTTTTCTAATTCCATTTTATCAAGTTAAAAAAAGAGGGGGCAGATACTAATAGTAGCAGGTTTGAAATGTACATGCTCTGTCGAAGCTTTGACCCTCTTTCAAGGGAGGCAACGCTACTCATCTCAGGTATAGAAATTGTTATCTTTGTCTGTAAATTCATAAACACAATAAATATGCTTAGAAAATTCATCCGCAGAACCAACTTCAGGGCTTCAACAGGGATTAATCTGTTGATAACTCTTTCCTCATTAATTCCTTTGCAGGAAAATTTGGAAATTGGTATTGTCCTTCCCAGCTAGCGTGTATCCTAGACGTGGTACCATTTAGCAAAACGTATCATTCCGACCATCTGCCCCCAAAATCTTTAGTTCATTATTTTCTTTTTTTAATAATATTCGTTTAAAAAACCGTTAAATAATTTGTCAGACAAGTCTTGTATTTCTTCATTTAAGCTTTTCAACTTATTAATTTCATTGAACTTTTTCACGATTAGTCTTTGCTCTTCTATTTTCGGAACTGAAATAACTTGACTAAGAAATATATCTTCATTCAAATACTTTCTATGTGTAGAACCGGTGCTTGAATTTTTGCAAATCTCTAAAAAGTTAAATGAATGAGTAAAATAATAAAACCACTCGCCATCTATTAAGTCCGTGTTAATTTTATATGTCCAAAAATTGCCTGTAATTATTGCACCTTCTAAATCATCTGGGATTAGTCCAAAAGCACCATTACGAGCATCTATTTTAGACAAAATAAAATTTCCCTTTCTTATATAGAATTGATTTTTCGTTCCAATTTTACTACCTAATTCTATATCTCTTAATACAACGCCATTGTGATTACCTTTAATTGTAACTCGCTTGTATTTTATATTGTTTTCAAGCTCAAAAGGTTCTTTAATTCTTTTTAGTAACTGAGAGATTTTATAAGGAACATGATTATTTTGTTTACTAATAGAAATGTCTAATAAAGAAATGCTATCAGAAAAACTTGCCAAATTTTGTTTTAGTGCTTTTAATGTTTTTGGCAATGAAATTACTTCACTTGAAAGAATTTTTGGATTTTTAATATCTAAATCCCAATTTATTAAATCTGATACTTGAACTTTCCAAGCGTTATCATTTTCAGTCCTGTCCAACCACCATTGTTTTAGTTCATCAAATTCTTCAACTAATAATGGTTTCGTTTTAGAATAACTTTTCTGTCCTTCAGGAAATTTATGTTGGTAATACCATATTTCGTTAGTTGGAGAACCTTTGTCAAAAAACAATAAATTAGTGCTTACAGTAGCTGGGAAAAATGAAGTAGAAGGTAGTCTTACGATTGTATGTAGGTTACATTCAGTCATTAGTTTTTCTAAAATTCTTGATTTTATTCCTTCACCTTTTATTGAACCATCTGGTAAAACAATTGCACATCTCCCATTTGGCTTTAAAAGTTGCAACATTAATACTACAAATAAGTCTGCACTTTCTTTACACCTATATGTTGCAGGAAAGTTTGTTTCAACACCGTCTGCAATGCTTGCACCGAAAGGTGGATTAGCAAGAATTACATCTACTTGGTCTTTCTTACCAATACTATTATATTCTTTCTTTAAACTGTCTATGTAATGGTAATCGGGAACATCAATTTCATGGAGAATTAGGTTAGTTAAACCTAAAACATATGCAACTGGTTTTAATTCCCATCCAGTAATTGAGTTTTGTAATACAGCTTCATCGTCAACTGTTTTTACATATTTATCTCGAATATGGTCAATTGCTGCTGACAAGAAACCGCCTGTACCAGCGGCAGGGTCTAATACTTTTTCGCCCAATTTTGGGTCGGTCATCATTGTCATTAATTGAGTTACGGCTCTTGGCGTATAATATTCGCCTTTGTTTCCTGCATCTCTTAACTCCTGCAAAATGCTTTCGTAAATATTTCCGAAAACGTGTTTGTCTTCTGATTTAGTAAAGTCAATTTCATTAAGCTTGTTAATTACCTTTCTCATTTCATAACCACTTTTCATGTAGTTATTTGTGCCGTCAAAGACTTCTTTCACAATTAAAGCACGTTTCGGATTGGTTGGACTTTTTATTTCACGCAACGTTAAGAAAAGCCCTTTATTAGAAAGTTCTGTGCTATCAATAAAATTTATTAGTTCATCGCCAGTAATTCCTTCGGAATTGGTTGCCCAATTTCTCCATTGAAATTTTTCTGGAATAACAGAAACATAATTGTCTTTAATAACTTCTAATTCTTGGTCTTTATCGTCCATAATTTTAAGAAACAACATCCAACCCAATTGCTCTAATCGTTGGGCATCGCCAGAGATACCTCTGTCTTGTCTCATTATATTTCTTATACTGCTTATTACTGCTGCTACATTTGCCATTTCTTATGCTGCTTTATAAAGTTCGTTTTCTAATTCTTTTAATGCTTGTATGTAATTTTCTTTTCCACCAAAAGCATTAATTATTTCAAGTGGCGAACCGAGTTTGTTTAATGGGTCAAGTTTTAAAACATCCAAACTTTCAATAGTGAGCAAATCATCATCTGCGTATTTATCAAGCAAACTTTTGATTACTGATTGTGCTTTCTCTCCATATTTGGTAAAGTAGTTCCTTTTCTTCACGTTGTTTGCTCTTTCCTTTCGTGTCAATGGTTTTGCTTCAAAAGCAACATGACAAATCAAATCAAAAGGGTCAAAGTCTTTTCCGATTTCTTCTTTCAATGCTTCAAAGAAAATTCCTTGTTGTTCCAATGCTTCAACAATTGCTTTTTTCTTGTCAGCGTTTTTCCATGAATTCAAAAAGGTTTCAAGTGTTGCGTACTTTTCAATTACATTTTTCTTGGTGTAATCTTTCAGACTTTCGGTTATTATTCGTCCGTCAGCACCTAAGTATTGAACACGTTCGTTTACAATTTTAACTTCAACTCCGTTAACTCTTATTTTTTCTCTTGGGTTAGGCTCTGCTACTATGAAACCTCCACCTGTTATGGTTGGATATTCAGGCGTTGGAAAAACGACATCACCACCATCCACCACATCAATAATTGGTTCGTCTGTTATTTCATCGTCTGTTCCTGAAATATCATCATCTTCTGTAACATCTTTTATCATTACAGGGTCGCCATCAAAATTAGGGTCTGCAAAAAGATTGGTTACATTTCTAAAATCCATTATGGTGAAATACGTTTTACCATATTCTTCATTAATTCGTGTTCCTCTTCCAATAATTTGCTTGAACTCTGTTGGAGAACCGATATTACTATCAAGCACAATGAGTTTGCAAGTTTGAGCATCAACACCAGTAGTCATTAATTTTGAAGTTGTCGCAATTACTGGATAGCGTTCACTGGGATTTATAAAACTGTCCAACTCTCTTTTACCTTCTTCGTTGTCGCCTGTAATTTGCATTACATACTTATTGTTTTGAGCAACCAAATCAGCATTGGCGTTAGCCAATGCGGTTCGCATGCCTTCGGCATGCTCAATGTCAATGCAAAAAACAATTGTCTTTGCGAAGCGGTCATTTCCTTTTAGAAATTCTGTTATTTTTCTTGCAACTAATTCTCTTCGTTCATCAACAACAATATTTTTATCAAAGTCGGTTCTATTGTAAATTCTATCTTCAACGGGATTTCCGTTTTTATCTAAAAAGCCTTTTGTTGGTCGCCAACCTTCGGCATCAATGTCAAGTGTTACTTTGATTACTTTGTAAGGAGCAAGAAAACCATCATCAATACCTTGTCTAAGTGAATAGGTGTAAACAGGTTCACCGAAATAATGAATGTTTGAAGTTTCGGTTGTTTCCTTTGGTGTGGCTGTCATGCCCAAATGTGTTGCAGTTTTGAAATAGTCTAATATTTCACGCCACTTGCTATCTTCTTTAGCACTTCCTCTGTGGCACTCATCAACTACAATTAAATCAAAAAATTCTGGACTAAATTGTTTGTAAGCATCATCTGATTTGCTGTCTGACAAGCCTTGATACAATGCTAAATAGACATTGTAAGCTGTGTCAATTTGCTTGTGTTTTATGATTGTCATTGCATCTTTGAAATGCCTGAAATCTCCTCTTGCGGTTTGGTCAATTAGTGAAGTCCTGTCTGCTAAAAACAGAATTCGTTTTTTTGCTTCACTTTTCCAAAGTCTGTAAATAATTTGAAATGCGGTATAGGTTTTTCCTGTTCCCGTTGCCATTACCAATAGAATTCTTTCTTGCTTTTTGGCAACTGCTTCAATGGTTCTGTTAATGGCAATTTGTTGGTAATACCTTGGTGAACGACCAGAGCCGTCTAAAAAATAGTCGGTTGAAACAACGCTTTCAACTTCTTTGTCTTCTATGCCTTTGTATTTTTTGTATTTCTCCCAAAGTTGTTCAGGACTTGGAAATTCGTCATTTGAAAGTTCGTTTTCAATGTTTCCACTTGTAACTGTTTTGTCGTGGAAATAAAAACCGTCTCCGTTGCTACTAAAAACAAAAGGAATGTCCAAAGTGTTGGCGTAACCCAATGCTTGTTGTATGCCAGCTTTTACAGAATGGTTGTTGTCTTTTGCCTCAATGATTGCAATAGGAACGTTTGGTTTGTAAAACAAAATGTAGTCGGCAAATTTCCGTTTTCCTCTTGCTGTAATTTTACCTTTCACATAAATGCGTCCGTCAGTAAAAAATATTTCCCGTCCAAGTTGAGTGTGTTCGTCCCAACCCGCCTTTGTCACGGCAGGAGTTATAAACTTCTCTTTTATGTCGGATTCTGATAAGTCCTTTTTGTTCATGTTCTACTTTTTATTGTCGGTCGGTGCGGTGGCAAAATTTAGCTCTTTTGGTTTTGCGAAGCGTTGGCTTGTGTGTCGGGCAAAACCAAATGTGCTAAATGTGCGGCTGGCTTTTATGTCGTTTGTCTTTCTGTTCATGTTTAGCACTGTCGTCTTTTAGGGTTGCTTGTAACATAGTAATTTACGAAGTAAATAATAGAAAAGTTTCGTGAAATATTCCCTATATCCGTATTTCGTGTAATTACTTTGTTAAAAGTAATAAATTCTTTGATAGTCTATATTATCTAAATAACATTTGTATGAATAGCGAGGTTTTTATTTAAAATTTTTAAATTCTCAATCATGGATCACGAAACTCTACAATTGATACTTTATTAATCTATTTCATTACTTAACATAATTCTTATTATAAAGCATAAAAAAACCTCCATTTAGGAGGTTTTTCTGTTATATTTCAATTGATATTTTTACTTTTCCACCTAATCCTTTTTCTACTATATCATATAAAGTTTTAAGTGTTAGATTACTTCCGTTATTTTCAATACGTGAAATATATTCACGTTTTTTATCTACTAATTCTGCAAGTTCCAATTGTGTCAAATGTTTATCTTCACGAGCTTTTTTTAAAAGTAAACCGATTTTAAAAGATTCAAAATCTCTTTCTAATTCATCTCTTCTTTCTGTTCCTACAGATCCGTAAATATCATTTTTAATATCTTTCCAGCTTTTAGTTTCCATTTCTTTTTGATTTTTGTTCGTAATACTCAATCATTATTTTAGAAGCTTTTTCAATCTCATTTTTAGGTGTTTTTTGTGTCTTTTTTTGAAATCCATTCATCAGCACTACTAATCTTTCTCCATCAAAGAAACAAAACACTCTCCAAATGTTAGATCCTAATTGAATTCTAGCTTCATATAATCCTTCAGTTCCAACTAAATGTTTTAAATAATTTGATGGAACACGTTCTAGAGTTTCAATAGCTTCAATTATTTTAAAGATTTTATCCTGTACTTTTTGTGGTTGATCTTTTAAGAAATCTTCAAAATAGTTTTTAAATGCTATAACTTCTCTTACTTTCATGACACAAAGGTAACTTAAAAGTTACTATTTTCAAAATTTCACCCACTTAACATAAGTATTATTATACACCTAAATATTTTAAGCTAAAACATTGACATTGTGCAAGTGCCGTTTTGGATAAATAGTTTTGAGTTTGAAAACGCTCTGAAAACCGCATTTTACCGTTGAGTAAGGATATTCAATACGGTCAAAATTTCAGATGATTTATGTATATAAATTAGGAAAAATCAGGAAGCGAATCATAGGTTCTGGAGAACATTTCTAAAATATCACTCTCTTTTTGATTTATATTTTCATTAGTATTATTAATCAAAATATAAGAACTAATAGATGGGTAATCAAATTGAGTAAAAACTTTTGAACCTATGCGAGTTTGTATAAAATATTTATATATTCTGTAACGTTGATTTTCTTCTAATCCTTCGGTTAATTTACTCGAGCTTGAAAAATCGATAGATCTTGAAGCATATAAAGCAAAACTTGCTTTAGGATGTTTAACTAATAATTCTGGAATTAATTGAATACAAGTAATAATAATCTTTATAGCAGACCCTTTATTTACTATTTTATTATACTTAAAATCACTTTTGCTGTCTCTTTGGCAATAAAATTTAATAGCAAACACATCTTCTGTATGATATTCTGCTCTAATAACATAATGTAACTTAGTGTCAGAAGAATAGAATTTGTATATATATGTAAAAAGATGGTCGGAACCATCTTTACAAATATCTTTTTGAATAAATTTTATAGGATACATTAAGGAATTAAAATTCGTTCAGAAACAGAAGGTTTAATTGAAACTTTTTTCCCTTTTAAATTTGAAACAATAATTTTAGTGGAAGTAACTTCTTTAAGAGGTTTCCAATTTAATTTTTGTCCTTTAGAAAAACATTTCACATTCTGAACTGCCATAGTAATCCGTTTAATATTAGTAGTAATATACGAAATATTACGATACAAAGATACAAATAGTATTACAAAAAGTATTTTATTTTGTAATACTATTTATATCATCTAAAATAGAAAGTTGATTTTTTACAGCATCTTTTTGTTTTTTCTCTTCTTTTTCGATTTTAATAGAGTGTTCGTTTCCATGAGCGAAAAGTATATATTCTATATACCTTTTTAAACTCATTCCATTTGCAGAAGCAAGGATTGATAAACGTCTTTCTGTTTCTAAATCCAAGTCGATTAATTTTCTTTTCATAAGACGGGAATTATTGATCTAATCCTTTTTCTTTTGCTTCAATAAAATTACGTTGGGTTAAATTGTCTGAAAAACTTTTAACGCTTTGGATTAAATTTTCATGCATATCTAATTGTCTATTGTAAGCATTTTTAAAGTACTCCATTTGATTCTCAATTGTACTTAGGTATTCTTTTGAGTTTTGTATTTGCTCTTTTAAAATAGGGTATTCAGTTAGTCTTTTTTGAAACTCTTGATATTCTTCATCTGTGAAATACTCTGTCACGCCATTGTCACTTTTTGTCAATTCTGTGTCAATATTTTGTTTTGAATTCACAATAGAATTAAAAATTAAATAAGAGAATTTGTATTTGTTTTCTCTAATAATTTGAGTTTCGTTAATTAGCTCATCTACGTATCTTCTTGCGGTTCTTTCGCTAATATTTAATTCATTAGCTAAATCTTTTAAATCGTATTGTTTCATTTTTTTAACTGTCAAAAATTGTCAAAATTTTGTCAAAAGTCTGTTAAAAATATAATCTATTTTCGTAGGAATATTTTTTCAAATAATTGTTCATCTTTCTTTTTTAATGCCCCTATTATAAAAGCTTTTTGATTGTCAGCATAGGAAGATGGTTCTCTTAAATCTACTAAAAAATCTATAATTTCTTCTTCTGTAAGTTTGTTATATAATCCTTCAAATAAATTTAAATTATTATTCAATTCTTTTTTAGTAAAATCAAAATTATGGATTAAATAATCCTCAATATTTTTAGAAATATACCAACGATTTGAAATTTGTTTATTTAATCGTTTTTTCTTCAATTCAGGATCTTCAAATTGGGGTTGATGTATTGGAATAAAACGAATACCTGTTATTTTTCTTCCTGTTTTTATTGTGTTGTAGTGAAATGTATAAGGGCTTTTTTCATCTAATTCTTTTTTTGCAGGCTCTATAATTCTTTTTATGAAATCAGCTGTTAATTTATACTTATTCGAAATTTGAAACATATCTTTTAAAGTTTCAATCGTATAATTAATAGGCTTTTTTTGATTGGATAATATTTCATAAAAACGCATAGAATATGTGCTTTCAAACTCCATAGCAACTTTTAATTCATACTTTTTAAAACCTTTAGAAAAGTCTATTAAAGCATCATTAATCATTTTATCTATTGTAAATGTTACTTTTTCAGAGTATTTGTTAATTTTAGGATTAGCTATAATAGATAGACTTGCCCACATTTTATCATCTTCATAGGTTAATTCTTTTCTTTTTAGATTTTCTAAAGCTTTCTTAACTTCTTTGTGATTAGTAGAGTCATTTTCTTTTAAAAATAGATTAATAGGTAAAGTGTAAGTTATATCACCTTGAGAATTACTATCCAAAATATATTTTTCATTTAGTTTTTTACCTTCAATTAAATATTGATTTAACTCTATTATCCTGTATAAAATTCTTTTCTCATAAACACTAAAATCATATTTTGCTGTAGTGAGAATATAAGATTGTATAATTTCTTTGTTTTCTACTTTTGCCATAGTATTGGTTTATATTTCAAATATATAATTTAATTATGACATTTAAAGTATGCACGTCTTATAATGTAGTAAAAAAGTCATATTAAAGTCATATTAAAGTAGTAAAAAAGTCATATTAAAGTAGTAAAAAAGTCATACTTAAGATTTTTATAAACCTTCTAACATATATGATATATATATACTTATCTGTTTCTAACAAAAGTTCGATAAGTAATGTTATATAAGCTATGTTTATTAAATACAAAAACATTGTAATTTTTTAGTTTTTAAGGAGTCATTTTTCGTTGAAAAATTGACTTTTAGGAGTTAGCTTGAATTGTACTGTTTTCATTGGAGTGGAAAAACAAAAACAAATTGACGTGACTTTTTTATGCGCACCAGGGGGCGGGCGGATTTATATATTTTAATAGATTTTATCTATATAAATACTTGATTTTTAATTTATTAGTGTAATTTTGTGGTTAAAATTTAATGTTTAACGTTGAATTTGAAAGCGAAACGATTTTAAACGACTTCTTTTTGAGGTCGTTTTTTTGCGTTTTAGGTACTATATTTTGTTTCATATATAAAGTGTTGTAATTTCTGTTTGAGTTTACTGAGCGTTAATTTTGACACATCTGTAACGGTATTATCTTCTTTTGTTGTGATTATTTCTTTGGAAGCTTATTATTTAATTAAAGTAGGAAATTTTGGTTTAAGGAGTTGGAAATGAAAAAAAAGGCTGAAAAAAGTTTTAGAATATCGGAAAATTGGGTAAATTAGAGAAAAGTAAAAATTAGAATAGGTCGAGATGTGTGTTTGTCCGTACAAAATGGGCTAAAATAGCCCTATTTTTCACGGAAACACTACTCTCGCATTCTCCCGATGGTCGAACGATTTTTTTAAGTTTTTAAAGATGAATAAAACCAAACGAATTGAAATCCGATTAACCCTTTT
>NZ_FOUZ01000013.1 GCF_900115015.1 Algoriella xinjiangensis
CAAGGGGTTCTATTTTGAAAAACAACCATTTCAAGGCGGAAACTCAATGAAATGGTCCAATTTTCTATGTTGATTTTTTATTTAGGACAGGATTGATAAAAAGTATATAATTTCTATTGTCTTATTAATATGTCAAACCAAAATAATTTAAGTTTTAAATAACTAAAAATCCACCTAATTATTCAGGTGGATTTTTTAATTTTATAAAAAATAAAGGAAAAATGAGTACAAAAACATACGCAGCATTTAATGAAACAGATGCATTAGTACCACATACAATAGAACGTCGTCATTTACACGCAAAAGATATTTTTATTGATATCGAATATTGTGGTGTTTGTCACAGTGACATTCATACAGCAAAAGGAGATTGGGGAAAACCAAATTATCCTGTAGTTCCTGGTCACGAAATTATTGGACGTATTAAAGAAGTTGGTTCAGAAGTAACTAAATTCAAAGTTGGTGATTTGGTTGGAGTAGGTTGTATGGTTGAGTCTTGCCAAGATTGTCATTCTTGTGACGAAGGTTTAGAGCAATATTGCGAAAATGGATTTACGGGAACGTATAATTCTAAAAACTCAAAACACGGCGGAGTAACTTACGGTGGTTATTCAGAAAATATTGTGGTAGAAGAAGGTTTCGTACTTCATATTCCAGAAAACATTGATGTTAAAGCCTCTGCGCCATTATTATGTGCAGGTATTACAACGTGGTCGCCTTTGCGCCATTGGAATGTAAAAGCAGGCGATAAAGTTGGTGTAATTGGTCTTGGTGGTTTAGGACACATGGGTGTTAAGTTTGCAAAAGCAATGGGCGCACATGTTGTGATGATTACAACTTCGGAATCTAAAGGAGAAGATGCAAAAAAATTAGGAGCAGATGAGGTTTTAATCTCAAAAGACGCAGATCAATTAAAAGCACATGTAAATTCATTTGATTTCTTACTAAATACTATTCCTGTAAAACACGATGTTAATCCATATTTAGCACTTCTAAAATTAGATAAAACAATGTGTATGGTTGGCGCTATCGAGCCTTTAGACGCTGTACATGGTGGTTTATTGGTTATGAAAAGAAGAAATCTTGCAGGATCATTAATCGGAGGAATAAAAGAAACACAAGAAATGTTAGATTTTTGTGGAGAACACAATATCGTATCTAATGTAGAAATGATTGACATTCAAAACATCAATACAGCTTACGAACGTATGATGAAATCAGACGTTAAATACCGTTTTGTAATTGATATCAAATCATTAAAAGAAGCTTAATCAATTCAGAATTTTAAGAATAAGAATAAAAAAAAATCCGCTCAACGAGCGGATTTTTTTTACACTAAATATGATTATTTTGTAACAGCTTCAGTCTTAACTTCAGTTGTTTTTATAGTTTTTGCAGAATCTACAGTTACACCTTCTACAGAATCTGCTGCTGTTGCAGGAACTTCGGTAGTTTCTGTACTCACAGAATCTGTTTTAACTTCTGTTACTTCAGTTTTTGCTTCTTGTTTACAAGAAATCGCTGTAAAAGAAATCGCTGCAAATGCGATTAATGCTAACTTTTTCATTTTAAAAATGATCTTTTAAATTATTTTTTCTCTGTTGTAGTCGTAGTTGTTTCAACTTTTACAGGTTGTTTTGTTACAACTGTAGAATCAGTAATTACAGCAGAATCTTTGTTAATAGAATCTACAGTTACATTTTGCTCTACATTAGTAATAGTATCAGTTGTAACTTCAGTATCAACTTTTACTTCTTCTTTTTTCTCACCACAAGCAGACATTGCGAATGCTGATCCAAATACTGCTAATACGATTGCGTTTAATGCTAATTTTTTCATAACTTTAATTTTTTATGTTTTTAATTGATTTTTTTCAAGTTGATTTTTCAATCATTTTGTTAGGTCAAAGTTAAAGCACTAAAAAAATATTTTGATGTAGAAGCGTTGTAACATCATTGTAATTCAGAAAAATAGCGTTTTACAAAAATTATTATTTTCAATAAATAATAAAATGCAGTTAAATAGCGGAATACAATACATTATACCAAAAAAATTATTTTATTTGTAGTTGTATTTAATTACAAATTGTAAAATCGTTTTTATTTTACAAAACATTGATAACCAATCATATAAATTTTAATTTTTGAGCAAGTTTACAGATATAGAAATTTTCGAAATTCTGAAAAAATCGATCGCAAAACGATTTTTAGAAGAAAATTCTGCTCAATCTGAAAATATTTCAGACTGGAAGGGTCAAGAAATTACCTCTTTTCAAGATGATTTATTTAATAAAACCAGATCTACCGTTAGCGAAAAATGGTTTTACACCTATTTTAAATCAGACTTTAAGAAGCTTCCTCGCATAGATATGCTAAATCTTTTGGCGCAATATTGTGGCTATAAAAATTGGGCGCATTTTGTTCAAATTCAAAAAAATGAACAGTTTGGAACAGATAAAAAGACTGAATTAACGGACGAGCCAGAGCAAACCGAAAAATTTCTACCAGAAAATACAAATTCTGAAGTTGTAGAAACACAACTAGAAGTTGAGACACCAACTGATGTAGAAAAAAATAAAGAAATAATAACCGAAGATTCTATAAAATCGAAACCAAAACTAAAATTGATTTCGATGATTTCTGCTGCAATTTTCGTTTTGTGCGGAATTGGTGCAGGCGTTTATTATTCTTTTTTCGACCAAAAAGAATACGAATTTTGTTTTGTCGATTCTGATCGTCAGGCGGCTGTAACAAATTCTGTTGAGGTTACAATTATTCGAGATGGTTTTACGCCGCTTTATTTATCAACCAAAACAGGTTGTATAAAATTTGAATCGAAAAAAGATACCATCAAAATGTTTGTGAGTTCGCCTTATTATAAACAAGATACGTTTAAGGTTAATTTACATCAATACAATCAACCAGAAAAGTTGTTGTTAGAGCCAGATGATTATAAAATTATGCTGTATTATTATTCTAATTCAGCAAAAGATTTAAAGCAACGTATTCAGAAATTAGACCAAATGATTGCTGATAAAGCGTTGATTTATCAAGTGTATGATAATGATTTTTTTGGTGTAGAAATTTTGTCAAAACAACAGTATATCAATTTGGTTACAATGCCAACAACTTCGTTAAAGAATTTTTCTTTGATTGAATCTGAAAGCAAAAATGGAAAAATTGTCAAATTAAAATTTAAAATCCAACAAGATGAGAATGATAAGTAAAATTGCTCAGTTTAGCATGTTGATGCTAATTAGTGTTTGGATTATATTTTCGTGTAAAGACGATAAATATAAAGGAGATTATAACCCAGAAGCGATAAAAGGGTACAAAAATGAGGCTTCGACTGTAAGTAGTAAAATGGATTCTTTGGAAGCGATAAACTTTATTACAAAGCAAAAATTGAGAGAGTTTTACGAGCTTTCTGCATTAGCATCTAATACAAGCGATACGGTTGTGGATAGTTTGTTGCGTGATCAATTGTTGTCTTATTTTCCGAAAAAAGATACAACCGAAATTTATCCGTTGTTGAGAGATTTAGCAGCTAAAAAAGTGACATATACTTCAGTTACAAAATTTGCAATTCTACCAAATGATTCTATAACACCAGATTCTATCAAGAAAATAGCATATTCTATTAACTATTTTAATGCAGATAAAAAGTTGATTGAAACAAGTAATCGCGTTGGAATATTTGTATTAAAACAAGCACCAATAAAGTTTAAACGTGAATTTAAGTTTTATTTTACAACATTAAACCAGAAAAAAGATAGTATTCAGAAAGACACAATTTCTTCTGGTGTAATGCAAAAATCTAGTGGAAAATCCCCGAAATAAATATCATCAATATTTTCAATAGGTCTAAAATAAGTTAGGCCTATTTTTTTTGTTTCGGGTTTACATCGCGCTAAGAATTTATCGTAATATCCGCCGCCATATCCTACACGATTTCCTTTTTTATCAGCTACAAACATTGGCACAAAAACAACATCAATTGCTTTTGCATCTATCTCTGTATACTGAATTGGTTCTGGAATTTGAAGTGAATTTAAACTTGTTCCGAAATCTTTTTCAACTTGACAATTTATCATATCATCGCCAATAACTAAAGGTAAAACAACGGTCTTATTTTGATTAAACAGCCAATTAATAATTGGATATGTATTTACTTCATTGTTTTTTTCAATCGGTAAAAAAACATGAAAAGTTTGAGCATTAGAAAAATCAATAGTTTTGATGTGTTCAAAAATAGCTGCGCTTAATTGATTTACTTCTTCTTTGGAAAATTGTTTTCTAAGATTTCGGTAATATTTTCTTGCTTCAGCTTTTGTCATCTTTTCTTAATTTAAAAATCTAAGTTATCTCAAATTTTACAATAAAAAAAGTCATCAATTACTTGATGACTTTTCTTGAATTTTGATAGAGCTTACGTTAAATAAATTAATGAAAATATAAAACATACTGTTGCAACAAAAAGTAGTAAATCAACAAGTTTTATACGTTTCATTTCGAATAATGATTTTTTGTAAGTTTTATGAATTCTTTTTGCTTTTGACATTTTAACACTAATTATATAAATTGATTTTTTTAATTGTAATCTGCTTTTATACTAAGATGCAAAAATATTAAAAAGGTTGCTTTTTATAATATGATTTTATTTATTAAGTATTATTGCTTTATTAAAAAATAAATATACAATATGATAAAAGCTAACCAATTATTTTAGATTTTGTAGGCTTTTTTTAACTTCATTTTTTTTCAATTTAAAGAATAAATTCATAATTTAATGGAAACCTAAAAACTTTAATTATGAGTGACCTAACTATTTTTTTAATTCTTTTTATACTTCCAATATTTCTGATTTTTTCAATTGCATTTATTGCAAGTAGATCACGTAAAAAAAAGCAAAATGCTTTGTTAGACAATGTGCCTAAAAATGCTTCGATGAAAGTTATTTTACGGTATAATTTTGGTCAAAGCCAAGATAAATTCATCAAAATGAAAGCTTTTCAAGGAAGTGGTGTTTTATATGTTTTAGATAATCAAGTTCATTTTATAACAACAAAAAATCAAGCTGATAATTTTACTTTTGATCTCAAAAATGTTCAACTAAATTGGATTGGAGTCAATCTAGCAAATGGTTTGTTAGAATGGTTTCAAATCAAAAACAACAATTTAGATTATTACTTTAATGTAGAAACTGGGATGTTTATCTTTCACTTATCATCAACTAAAATGAAAACTAAAGATGTTTTTATGAATTTGAAAGAAGCTCAAAAGCGGATTTAAAATCTAACTTCTATTTTCTAATTTGTCCGTATCTTTGCGCAAACACAACAAAACAATGCAAATTTTAGACGGAATTAAACTGGCAAAAGAGATCAAGCAAGAGATCAAGGAGCTGGTACAGAATTACAAGGACCAAGGCGTTCGTGTACCACATTTAGGTGCTATTTTGGTAGGAGAAAATGGCGCTTCGCAAACTTATGTAGACAATAAAATAAAAGATTGTCATTTCGTAGGTTTCGAATCATCAGAGTTACGTTTACCAACTACAATTTCGCAAGATGAACTAATTGCAGAAATTGTAAAATGGAATAATGACGATACTTTAGACGGTTTTATCGTGCAATTACCTTTACCAAAACACATCGATCAAGAAGTAGTTATCAATGCAATTGATCCAAACAAAGATGTAGATGGTTTTCATCCTACAAATTTCGGTAAGATGGCGTTAGAAATGGATACATTTTTACCTGCTACACCTTATGGAATTATGGAAATGTTAGAGCGTTACAACATTCCAACAGCTGGTAAACACACAGTTGTTATCGGACGTTCTCGTATCGTTGGACGACCAATGAGTATCTTAATGAGTAAAAATGGAAATCCTGGAAACAGTACAGTTACATTAACTCATTCAAAAACAGAAAATTTAGAGCATTATACAAAATCAGCAGACATCGTAATCACAGCATTAGGTGTTCCTGGTTTCTTAAAAGCCGAAATGATCAAAGAAGGCGCTGTTATTGTAGACGTTGGTATTACACGTGTAGATGACGCAACTTCGCCAAGAGGTTTTAAATTGGCAGGTGATGTAGATTTTGATAACGTAAAAGAAAAAGCAGCTTGGATTACACCAGTTCCTGGAGGAGTTGGACCAATGACGCGTGCTATGTTATTAAAAAACACATTATTGGCTTACAACAGAAAAAAATAAAATTATGATAAATATTGCATCAACAACTGCAGAAGAACAACGATTAATTGAACAAGGAAAATTATTGCCAGTTATGGAACATTTCTATACCATTCAAGGGGAAGGAATGTACACGGGCTTGGCGTCCTATTTTATTCGATTAGGTGGTTGCGATGTTGGTTGCCATTGGTGCGATGTAAAAGATAGTTGGGATGCTGAAAAGCATCCCTTAACTAATGTTGATGAGTTGGTAGATTTGGCAACTTCACAAGCCAAAACCATTATTATTACAGGTGGAGAACCTTTGATGTGGGATTTAACTTATTTGACAAAAAAACTACACGAAAAAGGTGCGCGTATTCATATCGAAACTTCAGGTGCATATCCATTAAGTGGCGAAATAGATTGGGTATGTTTATCACCTAAAAAAATGATGTTACCATTAGATGATGTTTGTACAGCAGCTCACGAGCTAAAATGTATTATTTTTAACAACCACGATTTTGAGTTTGCAGAAGAGCAAGCCGCTCGTGTTGGTAAAGATTGTACATTGTTTTTACAAACAGAATGGAGCAAACGTGATAAAAACCTTCCATTAATTATAGATTATGTAAAAGAAAACCCAAAATGGCGTTATTCTTTGCAAACACACAAATATTTAGACATTCCTTAAACCGCTGTTTAAAATCATTTCGTTGACAAGTATTTAAACTTTTTTAAATACTTGAAATTCACTATTTTTATAAGACAAAAAAACTGAATTATGAAGAAATTATTTTTAATGAGTTTCACTGCTTTGATGATAATGAGTTGTGGAGATTCTAAAAAAGAAGAATCTACTCAAACCGAAATTGATTATAGCACTGCACCTTCAGAAGATACTGAAACAGCTACACCTCAAGCTAAAACAACAAATCATATTGTTTTGAAAGCAGGTGATGATATGCGTTACGATAAAACTGAATTTACCGTAAAAGCAGGAGAAGAGGTAACTTTAATTCTGATGAATACAGGAGAAATGTCAAAAGAAGCAATGGGACATAATTTTATCATATTAAAACCAGGTTCAGACGCTTCTGCTTTTGCAAATAAAGCAGCATCTGCCAAAGCAACTGATTATATTCCGACAGAGTTAAAAAGCGAAATTATAGCAAATACAAAACTTTTAGGCGGAAAAGAGAACGAACAAATTAAGTTCACTTTACAAGCGGGTACGTATAATTTCTTGTGTTCTTTTCCAGGGCATTTTGCAACGATGAATGGTACAATTACAGCAATTTAAAACAAACAATATTTCATTAAAAAAGGCACTGTTTCGTACGAAACAGTGCCTTTTTTAATGAAAATAAAGACAAGATAATTGTCTGTCAAATTGACGTGATTAAATTATTTATCTACAGAAAAACAATTCATTACATTATTTAATGAGTCACTAATTGTAAGATTTTATGACAAATCGTCAAGTAAAATTGATGATAAAAAACACAATATTGATTAAAATCTACAGAATTAATAGATTTTCATGAAATATCTCTAAAAATAAATTGCTTTGGCACAAAAATTGAAATATATAAAGAGTATAAGATTTAGTAGAGTAAATTTTGTCCTCATGTGTTAATTTTAAGCCTGTTTTGTAGCAGGCTTTTTTTATGTCAAAAAATTAAATTCTAATATTTTAACGTAACATTCGGATTCTTTTTCCTGATTTATTTTTAAATTGTTATTCAACAATCTAAAACAACTATTATGGGAAAAAATGTTGCACATCAAATTGTCGAATTACTAGAAAAAGCAAACATAAAGCGTGTGTATGCTGTGACTGGAGATAGTTTGAATTTTTTTAATATTGCCGTAAAACAAAGTGATAAAATTGATTGGGTACATGTTCGCCACGAAGAAGTAGGTGCATATGCTGCAACTGCAGAGTCAGAATTGGCAGGAATTGGATGCTGCGCGGGAAGTTCTGGACCTGGACACGTACATTTGATCAACGGGGTTTATGAAGCGCATAAATCAAGAACTCCGCTTTTAGTGATTGCTTCTACAATACCGACGATAGAATTTGGTACAGATTATTTTCAAGAAACCAATACAATCAAATTATTTGACGATTGCAGTTGTTACAATCAAATGATTACTCGTCCCGAACAAGTTCCGAGAATGGTGCATACAGCAATTCAAAATGCAATTTTCAAAAAAGATGTTGCCGTTATTGGTTTACCAGGCGATATCGCAGAAATGGACGCTGTTGAAGATAACTATACAAACAATTTCTTCTTTAATAAACCCATTATCATTCCCAATAAAAATGAATTACAACAAGCTGCTCAATTAATTAATGAAGCTAAAAAAATCACTTTATTTTGTGGAATAGGAGCGTCAGAAGCAAATGCAGAAGTTGTAGAATTATCTAAACATCTTAATGCGCCGGTTGGTTATTCATTCAAAGGTAAAATGAGTATTCAACCAAATAATCCTAATGAAGTTGGAATGACAGGACTTTTAGGTCAGCCTTCTGCTTATCATGCAATGCATAAATCTGACTTGATTTTTTTAATCGGTACAGATTTTCCTTACAAAGATTTTATTCCAACTGATAAAAAAATTATTCAATTAGATGCTGAAGGCTCTAAACTTGGTCGACGAGCAAAAATAGATTTAGGTTTGGTCGGAAATGCGAAAGAAACTATTCATGAGTTACTTCCATTAATGAATCAAAAAGAAGATCGTGACTTTTTAGACAGTCAATTAGAATTGTATAAAAAAGTCTTAGAAAATAAAATGACCTACGTTCACGAAAAAGGAAAGGAAAATGCAATTCAGCCCGAATATGCCGCTTATCTTTTGGACGAATTGGCTACTAAAGATGCAATTTTTACCGTAGATACGGGAATGTGTTGCGTTTGGGGCGCACGTTATATTACGGGAACTGGAGATCGTAAAATGTTGGGTTCTTTTAATCATGGATCAATGGCAAATGCAATGCCGCAAGCAATTGGTGCGCAAAATACATATCCAGATAGACAAGTTGTTGCGATGTGTGGCGATGGTGGTTTATCGATGTTGTTAGGCGATTTAGCAACCATTAAACAATATAAATTACCTGTCAAAATCATTGTTTTTAACAATAGAACATTGGGAATGGTGAAATTAGAAATGGAAGTTGCTGGTTTACCAGATAATGAAACAAATATGGAGAATCCTGATTTTGCAATGATAGGAAAAGCAATGGGAATTGAGAGTGAAAATATTCATAATCCCGATGATTTACCAGATGCAATTGGAAGAGCATTTTCTCATAATGGACCATATTTATTAAGTGTATTTACAAATCCAAATGCGTTGGCAATGCCTCCAAAAGTTGATATTGATCAAATGTTAGGCATGACAAAATCTATGGCTAAATTGATGCTTGGTGGTAAAATGGATGAAGTTATGGATACGATAAAATCTAATTATAAACATTTAAAAGACTTATAATGCAAAAAAATTCATCAATTGCAGCATCAAGCAAAAAACTGTTTATTATCGCTTGGATATTAGGTTTAGTTTTCTATTTCATTGATTATGCAACTCGTTCTGCTCCGTCTTTAATGATTGCCGATTTAGCACAAAACTTTTCAATTTCTAAAGAAGGCGTTGTGTCTTTGGTCGGTACATATTATTACACTTATTCTATTTGCGCTTTAGTTGCAGGAATTTGTCTGGATAAGTTTGGAGCGAAATATGCCATGTTTACGGGTTGTTTCATACTCGGAATTGGCTGTATTTTATTCATTGTTTCATCTCAATTTGTAGGAGAAACAGGACGATTATTACAAGGAGCAGGAAGTGCATTTGCTTTTCCGGGCTGTGTATATTTAGCGACAAAAGGATTCGATTCAAAATATTTAGCAACCGCAATTGGTTTTACACAATGCATCGGAATGTTAGGCGGATCGGCGGGACAATTTGTTGTTGCACCAATGTTAGAAGATGGTTTTAGTTTTAAAACATTTTGGATTGGAGCAGGTATTTTATGTATCATTCCTGCAATTGCGATGTTAGTTGTCACGCCAAAATCATCAAAAGAAGAAATAGAAAAAAGTAAAAACACATCGTTTATAGAACCTTTTAAAATTATTTTCAGCAACAAAGATTCGTGGTTATCAGGTATAATTTCTGGTTTGTTATTTATACCAACAACTATTTTTGCGATGACATGGGCTGTTGCTTTTTTTAAGCTAGATTTAGGCTACACACCACACGATGCCGCGATGACAGCTGCAATGGCGTCATTAGGTTGGGTAATTGGTTGTCCGTTGATGGGAATGTTAACCGACAAAATAGGAAAAAGAAAACCAATTATTTTACTTGGTTGTATCGGAATGATTATGATGTTTTTACAACTTATTTATCTTCCTGATATGATTGGTACAAAAATAACATTGTTCATTTTTGGTGTATTTTCTGGTGTTGCTATGATTCCTTATTCAGTAATTAAAGAAGCTAATCCTGATTATGTAAAAGGCTCTGCGACTGGTGTTCAAAACTTTTTGACATTTGGAGTTACCTCTTTGGTAGGACCAATTTTCGCAAAAATGTATGGTAATGAAATTATAAATGTGACGGATAAATTAGGTCATTTTCATCACGCAATTTGGTTTTGGATTATTGGAATTGTTCTTGCAATTATTTTAACTTTATTTTTAAAAGAAACAGGTCAAAAAGCGAAAGCATAAACATAAAAAAAGCAGTTCAAAAGAACTGCTTTTTTACTTTCTCCAATATTTATACGCATTGATTAATCCGTTTGTAGAAGCATCATGAGACGTTACTTGCTCATCATTTTCTAACTCTGGTAAAATTACATTTGCCAATTGTTTTCCAAGTTCAACTCCCCATTGGTCAAAAGAAAAAATATTCCAAATTACACCTTGGACAAAAATCTTATGTTCGTACATCGCAATTAAATTTCCTAAAACTTTTGGTGTTAAAACTTCATACAAAATAGAATTTGTTGGACGATTTCCTTCAAATATTTTAAAAGCAGTTAAAAAATCAATTTCTTCTTTCGTTTTTCCAGCTTTTTCTAATTCAGAAACAACCGTTTCTTTATCTTTTCCAAAAGCTAAAGCTTCAGTTTGTGCAAAGAAATTAGACAATAATTTTGCATGATGATCACCTAAAACATTCAAAGAATTAGCGCCTGCGATAAAATCTGCTGGAATTAATTTTGTTCCTTGATGAATCAATTGATAAAACGCATGTTGACCATTTGTACCAGGTTCTCCCCAAATAATTGGTCCCGTTTCGTAATCTACTTTTTTACCATCGCGACCAACATATTTACCATTACTTTCCATATCTCCTTGCTGAAAATAGGCAGCAAAACGAGATAAATATTGCTCGTAAGGCAATAAAGCAACCGAATCAGCTCCAAAAAAATTGTTGTACCAAATTCCTAATAAAGCTAATATAACCGGTATATTTTGATCTAAAGTTTCGCTCTTAAAATGTAAATCCATTTCGTGTGCGCCTTCTAATAATTCCTCGAAATTATCAAAACCTACAGCCAAAGAAATACTCAATCCAATTGCGCTCCATAACGAATATCGACCGCCAACCCAATCCCAAAACTGAAACATATTTGCAGTATCAATTCCAAAATCGGCAACGCCATTTGCATTTGTAGACAAGGCTACAAAATGTTTTGCAACATCAGTATTTTTTGCGCCAGAATTAATAAACCATTCTTTTGCAGAAAATGCATTGGTCATTGTTTCTTGCGTCGTAAAAGTTTTAGAAGCAACGATAAATAAAGTTGTTTCAGGATTAATATTTTTAAATGTTTCGGCTAAATGTGTTCCATCAATATTAGATACAAAGTGAACATTTAAGCGAGTTTTATAATGTTTTAACGCTTCCGTAACCATTACAGGACCAAGGTCAGAACCACCAATCCCGATGTTAACAACATCTGTAATCGCTTTGCCCGTATAACCTTTCCATTCGCCAGAAATTACTTTTTCTGAGAAGGCTTTCATTTGATCTAAAACCTCATTTATCTGTGGCATCACATCCACGCCGTCAACCAAAACTGGTTCGTTACTTTGGTTACGCAACGCAGTATGTAAAACCGCACGATTTTCTGTAACGTTGATTACATCGCCTTCAAACATTTGCTTAATTGCTTCATCAACACCCATTTCTTTTGCTAAATCAACCAATAATTGAATCGTTTCTGCATTGATTCTATTTTTTGAATAATCGACTAAAAGTGAAGGATATTGAATAGAAAATTCTTCAAATCTGTCTTTATTTTGAGTAAATAAATCTTTGATTGATTGTTTTTCTATTGTCTGAAAATGTTTTTCTAATTCATTCCAAGCTTTTGTAGTTGTTGGATTGATTGTATTTAAAGCCATAATTATAGTATTCTTTCCTTAACAAATTTAAACATTTCTACTTGCTTTTAAATCATCAATTTTAACGATAACGTTTGCGAGAAGTAAAAATTTATAAAAGTGAGTATAAAATTATGGTGTAACTTTTTTCGGAAACCGTCGTCTTACTCTAAAATAAAAATCATGAGCAAGTATTTACAAATTATTATAGTGATGATTGGTAGCTTTATAAATGCACAAATCATAATTGAAGGAAGTGTTAAAGACGAAAATAATCTTGCAATTCCGTATTGTTCGTTAGGAATAAAAAACTCTGAAACGGGCGCTATTTCAGACGAAAATGGACAATATAAAATTATTATTCCTGATAATATTACATCAAATGAGATTGTTTTTGAAGCTTCTGGTTATGATGAAAAAATAATTTCAATAGCAGATTTAAAGAAAAATAGTGCAATTATTTTAACTGAAAAATCAGTTGATTTGAATGAGGTTGTGGTGAAAACTGAGAAAATGAAAGACAAAACAATTGGTCAAAAAAATCGTCCGATGTTAACTTTTTCTAAAATGTTTGATGAAAATCTTCCAACAATTGAGCAAGGACATATTTTAAAAATTTACCCAAATACAAAAATTAATGCTTACAATTTTTATATTATTCCAAGTTCTAAATTTGAAGAAATTACATTAAAATTAAATATTTACTCGGTAAAAAATGGTTTACCAGATCAATCTTTATTAGACGAAAATATAATTTATACAACATCGTCTACGACTTGGCAAAAAATAGACCTTTCTGATTATAAGTTAAGAATTAAGAATACAGATAAAATCGCAATTACAATTCAATTAATAGGTTATAAAAAGCTAGAAAATGAAGCTTTTGTTTTTGGCGTATCGGCAAAAAAATCAACTTCAAAAGATTTATTATTTCGTTATCAAAGTCAAGGTAATTGGGAAAATTCGCCAGGTGTATTTATCTCGAATTTAGATATTTCATATAATAAAGATAAAGTGGAGGATTTGGATGAAAATATGGATTAATTTCTCTAACTATATTTTTATAAAGCATAAAGTGGTTTATCTTTGACTTTATCAAACCAACTCAATGAAATACATCAAAGGTTTTTTTGTCCTTATTTGGCGCATTTGGATGATTTTATTAGCCACTATTTATGTCTTAACAATAGGTGTTTTTATCGTTTTACCATTGGCTAATTTCGATAAAACGTTTCCTTACATTTATCCTTTTATCAGATATTGGGGAAAATTTGTGTTGTACGGAACAGGTTTTAGAATTGATTATGAAAAATTAGTTCCATTAGATCCCAAAGAAAACTACATTTTTATAGCTAATCATACTTCTGTTATGGATATTATGTTGGTTTTGACTGTTTTAAAACATCATCCGATTGCATTTGTAGGCAAGGCGGAGTTGGTTAAAATTCCTATCTTTGGAAAGATTTATAAACGAATTTGTATTCCTGTTGACCGAACAAGTGCGCGTAGTAAAGCGCAAGTTTATCCAGAAGCAATTAAAAAATTAAATCAAAATCTAAGTATTTTCATTTTTCCCGAAGGAGGCGTTAGCAATGAAAAAGAATTTAAAATCTATTTAGATCCTTTTAAAGACGGTGCATTTAACATTGCAATCGAAACAAAAACGCCACTTGCAGTTTTTTCGATTCATGGTTTAAACAAAATGTTTCCGTTTAATTGGTTTAGAGGTTATCCAGGAAAAATAAAAATTAGATTATTAAAAACTTTCGATACGAAAGATTTAGATGTCAAACAAGATAAAGTCGCTTTAAAAGAAGCCGCTTTTAATACAATTTTAAAAGATTTAGAACAATGCAAAAATTAGTTTATATCGCATTAGGAACTGTTTTGATGACGGTTAGTTGCAATAAACAAATTACATCGACAAAAGAAGTTGACGCAAAAGACAGTCAAACTTTTGCGGATTTAGATAAAGCGAAAATCAAACATTTGAGTTTAGATATCGAAACAGATTTCAAAACGCATCAAATAAAAGGTTCTGCCGCTTATACGTTTACAAATAACAAGGCAAAAGAACTTATTTTAGATACCGAAAAGTTAACAATTGATTCTGTTTTATTGGCAAATGGTCAAAAAACGACGTTTCATTTGGGCGAAAAAGACTCAATCAAAGGACAAGCTTTGGTAATTGATGTTTCACCAAAAGATACAATTGTAAAAGTTTTTTATAAAACTTCGCCCGACGCAAATGCTTTGCAATGGCTAGATCCACAACAAACACACGATAAAAAACAACCTTTTTTATTAACGCAAGGTCAAGCAATTTTAACGCGCTCTTGGATTCCGATTCAAGACACACCAAGCATTCGTGTTACGTATGATGCAAAAGTAAAAACGCCAAAAGATTTGATGGTTTTAATGAGTGCAATCAATCCAAAAGAGAAATCTGCGGACGGAATTTATACATTCAAAATGCCACAAGCTATTGCGCCTTATTTAATTGCTTTGGCAGTTGGCGATGTGCAATATCAACCAATTGATAACAGAACGGGAGTTTATGCCGAGCCAGGTTTGTTAAAAGCTGCCGCTTGGGAATTTGCTGATATGGGTAAAATGGTGACAGCTGCAGAAAAATTGTACGGAAAATATCCGTGGGAACAATTTGATGTTTTGGTTTTACCACCTTCTTTTCCTTTCGGAGGAATGGAAAATCCACGTTTAACATTTGCTACGCCTACTGCAATTGTTGGCGATCGATCGATGACAAATTTAATTGCGCATGAGTTGGCGCATTCTTGGTCAGGAAATTTGGTAACAAACTCTACTTGGGATGATTTCTGGGTAAACGAAGGTTTTACAGTTTACTTTGAGCGCCGAATTATGGAAGAATTAGAAGGAAAAGATTATGCTGATATGATTTCGGTAATCGGATTTCAAGATTTAGAAACGTCGATGCGTAATATTCCCGAAAAATATACATCGTTAAAAGTTGATATGAAAGGTGCAAATCCTGATGATGCTTTTTCGGATGTACCTTATGATAAAGGATATTTGTTCTTAAAAATGTTAGAAGATAAATATGGTCGCGAAAAATTTGATGCTTTCTTGAATAAATATTTTTCTTCTCATGCATTTCAAACCATCACAACAGAAAAATTTGTTGATTATTTAAAAGAAAATCTAACAAATGGAGACGATAGTTTTGTGAAAGAATGGATTTATACAACAGGTTGGCCAAAAGATTTTAAGAAACCAACTTCTAAATTATTTGATTTAGCAGAAGCACAATTAAAACAAGATATTACAAACGGAAGAAATAAAGTTGCGCCTAAAAAAGTGGCAATTTCTACGAAATCTACAAACGAATGGGTTCATTTTATTCGTCAAATAGATCCGTCAAAAAATACAAAAGAAGACTTAGCTTATTTGGATTCAATTTATGATTTTACAAATTCTAAAAATCCTGAAATTGAATGTGCTTGGTTCGAAAAAGCATTTTTAATGCAGTATGATAAAGTAAATGCAAACGCAAAAGATTTTATGGTAAATGTTGGTCGTCGTAAATTTTTAGAACCACTTTATTTGGCTTTAAAAGAAACGAATCAATTAGATTTAGCAAAAGATATTTACAAATCGGCACGTCCAAATTATCATTTTGTTGCAAGACAAACAATTGACACCATGATAAATTACAAACCTTAATAATGGCTATAGTCGCATATACAGACGGTTCTTCTTTAGGAAATCCTGGTCCAGGTGGTTACGGATTAATCCTTTTGGAAACTGAAAAAATGGTCAAAAAAGAAATTTCTCAAGGTTTTCGTTTAACGACCAATAACCGAATGGAATTGATGGCTGTTTGTGTTGCATTAGAAACCCTAAAATTTACAAAGACCGAAATTACCATCTTCACCGATTCTAAATATGTAGTAGATGCGGTTGAAAAACGTTGGGTTTTTGGTTGGGTAAAAAAAGGTTTTAAAGGAAAAAAGAATGAAGATTTATGGCGTCGTTTTTTAGAAGTTCATAAAATTCATAACGTAAAATTTCAGTGGGTAAAAGGTCACGCAGGAAATGTTTGGAACGAACGCGCCGATCAATTGGCTGTTGGAGCGGCAAATAATCCTGCAAATTTTAAGATAGATTCTTACTTCGAAATGAATCAAAACGAAGAATAATTTTCTAATTTTGTGAGGCAGAAAGAAAATGATAATGAATACTTGGAAATGCATTCTACCACTATTTTTAGTTGTAATTTTTAGTTGTTCGCCCAATCAAAAAAAAGGTGAAGTAATCTACTTTAGTGGACGAATTGCGAATGCCCAAACGGATAGTGTTTACCTTTTGTTAAATAACCGAGAAAAAGGTTTTGCGTTAGATTTTGATGGTAACTTTTCGGATACCATTCAGCTTGTAGACGAAGGTTATAAAAAGCTTTCGATTGATCGAGAAGAATTTATCATGTATTTAATTCCGGGTGATAGTTTGATTTTAGATACAGATTTAAATCAAATTGAAAGTCATTTTAAATTTTCTGGAAAAGGGGAGAATAAAAATAATTATTTGGTTGATAAAACTTTTAAAACGGATCAATTTTTAACTGAAAATCAAGCAATTTTTAAATTAGCGCCGCAAGATTTTAGAAATAAAATAAAAGCATTTCATCAACTTGTTTATCAAAATTTAGAAAAATCTGATATAAAAGCCTCTTTTGTTAAGAAAGAAGAAAAAAATCTGAATTACGATTTTATCAATTTATTGTATACGTACAAAGATTCGTATGCGTATTACAATCCCGCTGCAGAGCAATTACCGGTCAATTTTTTAACAGAATTAGATGAAATTGATTTGGATAACGAAGATGATTATAAAACATATCAAAGTTATCGAAACATTGTTTTGACGCATTTACAAGAACTTTTGTACCAAGGTTTTTCGGCTGATGCTTTGTTACAAAAAATAAAAAGTCCGTCGATAAAAAAAGGATTTTTAAATATGTTGATTTATGAATTAAATCCGAATGATCCGAATAGTGTTGCGATTTATGAAACAATCAAAAAACACTGTGATTATAAGCCTTGGCTAGATGAAGCTGATAAGAGAATGAAAAAATAAACCGTTATAAAACAAAAAACTCCTGAAAATTTTTCAGGAGTTTTTTATGCTTTTAAACTATAATTCAGGAATATTTTATCCTATATTTTTCATTTTTTCTTCAACAACTTTTCGTTCCGAAGCAATTAAATTATCTTCTGCTGTAGGAAACTGAAAAATGCCAGAATTTATACTTTCAATTCTTTTTAAAACCGAATAAGAAGCTTTTGCTTTATCATGATTTCCTTGGTTAAGATAAACACGAATGGCTTTCATAAATGTCAAAATGTTTTTCTTTTTCAGTTCATCGGCCAATAAAAACTGATCGCGTTCTTCGTTTTCTTCTAGTAAAATTGATAAATTATTATCATCAACTTTATAATAAGACTGTAACATTTGATTAAAAATAATTAAAAAACCATCGTCAGAATTACCAACTTCTAACGAAATAATTCGCGCCAAAGTTTTGTTTAATTCTTGAATGTATTTTGAAATAAAATCTTGTTTGATCATCTTAATCTAGTTTTTTAGATAATTTTTCGATGGTTTTAGCCGCGCTTTTCCCTTCGTATAAAATTTTATAAACTGCGTTTATAATTGGTGCTTTTATTTGGTAATCCTCGTTCATTATTGCAACACCTTTTGTGGCATAATAACCTTCGGCAACCATATTCATCTCCAAAATTGCAGATTTTACGGTATAACCTTTTCCAATCATATTACCGAACATTCGGTTTCGAGAGAAAAAAGAATAACCTGTAACCAATAAATCGCCCAAATAAGCAGAATCGTTTATTTTACGTTTTACTGGACTTGCAGTTTTCAGAATATGATTCATTTCTCGAATTGCATTACTCATCAAGACGGCCTGAAAGTTGTCGCCATATCCCAAACCATGCGCAATACCAGCGGCAATTGCGTAAATGTTTTTTAGAACCGCACCAAACTCAGTACCATAAATATCGTTAGATAATTTTGTTTTTATAAAATTACACGCCAAACAATCAGCAACAATTTGTGCTTTACTTTCTTCTTGCGCAGCAATTGTTAGATACGACAAACGCTCTAATGCAACCTCTTCGGCATGACAAGGTCCACTCACAATACCTAGTTGTTCTTCTTTAACATCAAAATTGTCAAATAAATATTGTCCAACTAATTTGTAATGTTCGGGAATAATTCCTTTGATAGATGTTACGATAAATTTATCTGTTAAAGGAACAGTTAATTTACTAAGACAATTTTCGACATAAATAGAAGGCACAACTATAAATATGATGTCAGAGTTCATCACAACTTCGTTTATATCTGTCGAAATTTTTAAACGGTCTGAATTAAATTCGACATCAGTCAAATAATTCGGATTGTGTTTATTTCGCTCTAAATATCCTTTTACGTATTCGTCTTTTACCCACCAGTTAAAGGTTTCGAGGTTTTTGCTCAACATTTTTGCAATCGCAGTTGCCCAGCTTCCGTTCCCGATTAAACCAACTTTACGATTAGATAACTCTATCATAATATATTTATTGACTTACAAAGTTATTAATTTGTTGCTTAGGTATTTTGTATTTTAGTAAAAGAAGCTCAATTTTGTAAAAATTTTAACGGCCTTGTACAAAAAACTATTTAGTGAGACCATTATATATGGTATTGGCTCTATTTTACCGCGATTGATAATGTTTGCGTTAAACCCATTTATTATCGGTAAAACCTCGAATACAGATTTTTCTATCTTTGGACAACTGTATGCTGCGGTTTCTTTTTTGAATGTTATTTTAACTTTCGGATTTGAAACAGCTTTTTTTAGATTTGCGACAGAAGAAGGTAAATATCAAAAAGTCCTGAATACTTCTTTTTGGTTTATGGTGATGTCTTCCACGCTTTTCATGGTATTGCTGTATGTTTTTCTACAACCTTTGGCGGAAATTGCAGATTATAAAGATCATCCCGAATATTTGTTATGGTTTGGTTGGATTGCTTTTTTTGACACCATTTGTGTAATTCCATTTGCAGTTCTCCGTTTCAAAAATCGACCAATTTTATATTCGGTAATTCGTGTTTTTCAAAACGTTTTTCAAGCAGTTTTAACGATTGTTTTATTGTACTATGTTTCAGAAAGTTTTATGACCGATTTAGGTTTTGATAACACAATTTCTTATCCATTTATATCCAATTTAATTGCAAGTATTTTAGGCGTTTTCTTACTATTTGGAGTAATTCGTCATGTACAATTTAAGTTTGATAAACCATTGTTCAAAACCATGTTTTTGTACGGTTATCCAATTATGATTGCAGGTTTAGGTTATATTTTGAATGAGAATTTTGATAAACTAGTTCAACGAAATTTAATCGATCCAGCTTCGGCAGGCTCTTATGCAGCTTGTTACAAATTAGCAACTTTGATGACGCTTTTTGTAACTGCTTACCGAATGGGAATAGAACCATTCTTTTTTAAAGTTGCCAAAAAAGGTGATGCCAAGCAAACGTATGCTAATATTTTGTTCTTTTTTAGTATCATTTGTAACATCGTAATTCTTGCGATTTTAGCAAATTTAGATTGGATTAAAAAAATATTCATTACAGATTCTAGCTATTGGTCAGCTTTAGATATTGTTCCAATTATTTTGATTGCCAACTTATTTTTCGGAATTTATTACAACTTATCTACGTGGTATAAAGTGACTGATCGTACCAATATCGGAACTGTAATCTCTTTAATAGGAGGCGCAATTACAATAATTCTGAATTTAATTTTATTGCCAAAATACGGTTTTATGGTATCTGCATGGACAACTTTAATTGCGTATGGTGTAATGATGGTGATTTCGTACATTTGGGGACAGAAAGTTTATCCAATTCCATATAAAGTCAATAAAATTATGCTTTACATGATTATTGCAATTGCTTTGGCTTGGACAAATTATTTTATACTCGATTCTAATCTAATAATTGGTAATTTATTATTAATCGTGTATATTTCATTTATTGCGTTTGCAGAACGTAATACATTAAAAAAATTAAGAAAATAAACTATGAAAGTTAAAGTAATTAATATATCAAAACATCCTTTACCAGAATATAAAACAGCTTTATCTGCTGGTATGGATTTAACTGCAAATATTGATGCACCAATTGTATTAAAACCATTAGAACGCCGTTTAATACCAACAGGTTTAAGTATAGAATTGCCTGCAGGTTACGAAGCGCAAGTTCGTCCACGTAGCGGAATGGCGTTAAAATTTGGTTTAACTTGTCTTAATTCTCCAGGAACAATAGACGCGGATTACCGTGGCGAAATTGGTGTTATTTTAGCCAACGTTTCTAACGAAACATGTACAATAGAAGATGGTGAGCGCATAGCACAATTGGTTATCGCAAAACACGAAACAATTACATGGGAAGTTACAGGAGAATTAAATGAAACTGAACGCGGAGCTGGTGGTTTCGGAAGTACAGGAAAATAAATAAATGTAATTCTGAATTTGACTCAGAATCTCATCAAAATAATACAATCTTAACAAAAAGACATTAGAGTAAAATGAAAATTATTATCCCAATGGCAGGACGTGGTTCACGTTTACGCCCGCATACATTAACAACGCCAAAACCATTAATTCCAATCGCAGGTAAACCAATCGTTCACCGTTTGGTAGAAGATATTGCAAAAGTTTGTTCAGAACCTATTGAAGAAATTGCTTTTGTTATTGGAGATTTTGGAGCAGAAGTTGAAGCAGATTTAATTGCTATTGCAGAAAAATTAGGCGCAAAAGGAACAATTTGTCATCAATTAGAGCCATTAGGAACGGCACATTCTATTTGGATGGCGAAAGAAGCTTTAGACGGACCAACTGTTGTGGCGTATGCAGATACATTATTTCGTGCAGATTTTAAATTAGATATGGAGTCTGACGGTGTTGTTTGGGTAAAACAAGTAGAGAATCCTTCGGCATTTGGTGTAGTAAAATTAGATGATAAAAATGTTATTACTGATTTTGTAGAAAAGCCAAAAGATTTTGTTTCGGATTTAGCAATTATTGGAATTTACTTTTTTAGTGATGGACAAAAATTGTATAAAGAAATTGAGTATTTGTTAGACAATGATATCCAAAAAGGAGGAGAATATCAATTGACTGATGCGTTAGAAAACATGCGTGCAAAAGGTGACAAATTTACATTAGGTAAAGTTGACGAATGGATGGATTGCGGTAACAAAGCGGTAACAGTAGATACAAATACACGTGTTTTAAATTTAGATAAGCAAGATTTTGATAAAGTTCCTGCATCTGCACAAGTAGAAAATTCATTAATTATTGAACCATGTTTTATTGGAGAAAATGTTGTGATTAAAAATTCTAAAATTGGACCATTTGTTTCTTTAGGAAACGGTACAATTGTTGAAAACTCTAATATAGACAACACTTTGATTCAAGAAAATTCAACAATCCGTAATGCAAACCTTACAGATACAATGATTGGTAACCATGCAAAATATTATGGTGTATCGCGTAGTATCAGTTTAGGCGATTACTCTGAGTTGGATTTCAAATCTCACGAAGCATAAAATTATGATAAAAAAATTAACGTATATCTTTTGTTTAGGCGTTTTAACAACGGCTTGTAACACACAAAAAGTAGCAAAAGTTGATAAAAATAAAATAGAAACCGTTTCGGCTTCAAGCAAAATTATTCAACAAACATTAGCAAAAAAATCAAGCTTTAAAGATTTAACAATCAAAGCAAAAGTTACTGCCGATTTAGAAGAAATCGCAGGCGATGCTAATGCAACAATTGCAGTTAAAAACGGGCAAAAGATATGGGTTAATGCAACAAAATTCGGATTTACAGGTGCTCGCGCATTAATTACACCAGATGGTTTTTCTGCATTCGAAAAACTTGGCGGAACATATTACGAAGGCGATTTCTCTATCGCGAATAAATTGCTAAAAGTTGATTTTATTGATTATCAAAAATTACAAAATTTATTGTTAGGAAAAGTATTTGTAGATTTTAATTCGACAGATTATACAGCCACTTTTGCTAATAATGAGTATACAATTGTTTACAATAAAAATCAAGCAATTGCAACAACTCCAAAAGAAGGAGAATACATTCAAACATATGTTTTTGATAATGGTTTTCGTTTAAAAGAAGCACATTTAAAAGATCCTAAACGTAAAATGGAAGTTGATTTAGCGTATAGTAATTGGGTAAAGGCGGGAGAAGAAGAATTTCCGAAAAATGTTAAAATTATTATAAAAGATAAAAAAACGAGACAAATAGATTTGGAATATAATAGTTTTACGTTTCAAGAAACGAATACACCATTCTCTATTCCAGATGGGTATAAGAAAAAAGAAATAAAATAATGAAGTTTATTTTATCAACCATACTTTTTACACTGTCATTGGCTGTTTTTGGGCAAGTTCCGTACAATAAAGCGAACTTACAAAAGCAGAATTCACAGTTAAAAAAAGAGATTATAAATCTGAATAAACAACTTGAAGTTAATAAGCAAAACTCTAAGTTAAATGTTGACTATGTACAGAATTTGACCAAAAAAATTCAAGTTCAGACAAAATTAGTAGGCAATTTATCTAAAGAGAAACACTTTCTTGACGACGAAATTTATTTAACTCAATTAGAGATTAATAAACTTTCGCGCGAGTTGGTCGAACTAAAAAAGGAATACAAAAATGTTTTAGTTCGTGCATATAAAAACAAATCAGTAGAAAATAAATTGCTTTTTGTGCTTTCTTCTAATAGTTTAGGAGAAGCATATCGTCGTGTCAAATATTTAGAAAAATATTCGGCATACAAAACTGGTCAAGCTGATGAAATTATTGGTAAACAAACTGATATTCAACAGAAAAAATCGAAGAAAGAAAAAGCAAAAGACGATAAAGAGAAAGTACTTTCTCAGCAAGTTTTATTTAGTCAAAATCTTGAGAAAGAACGTTTGACAAAAGAAAAAGCGGTTGAAGAATTTCGTAAAAATGAAGGCGTAATTGCAGCAGAAATTAATGCGAAAGAAAGTCAGCAACGTCAAATTGATGCACAGATTAAAGCAATTATTGAAGAAGAAATTCGTCAAGCCAAAATAAGAGCGGAGAAAGATTTAAAAGATTGGAACGACGCGAAGAAAGGAAATACAATTGCAGCTTATAACGAGTATTTAAGAGACAATCCGAAAGGAGATTACTCTAAATCTGCTCGTACAGCAATTCTTAGAATTGAGAATGATGCAAAAGCTTGGAACATTGCTCGTTCGGCGCATACAAAACAAGCGTATCAATCTTATTTAACACATCATCCAACTGGAAGTTTTGTAACAACTGCAAAAACGGAGATTTCTAAATTTGAGCAATTAGAGCGCGAAGCAGAAATTGAGCGTCAACGTATTATTGCGCAACGTAAAGCGGAAGAGGATGCTCGATTAAAAGCACAAAAAGAAGAAGATACTCGTAAAATTGCAGCAGCAAAAGCAGAAGCCGAGCGTAAAGCGAAGATAGAAGCTGAACAAAAAGTTGTGGTAAAAGTACCAGAAAAAGAACGTGTTGTAAAAGTAGATGCTGTAAAACCATCAGAAACTTTACCAGAACGCGCTGATTCTGAAGGAATATCAGGAGAATTTGTATCAAACAAAGGTCGTTTGCCTTGGCCAGTAGATAAAGGAACTGTAGTAAGTAGATTTGGAGCAAATTCGCATCCAGTTTTATCTAATATTACAACTCAAAATAGTGGTGTGGATATTTCAACTTACAAAGGTGCACATGCACGTGCAGTTTACGAAGGTACTGTACAAGCGGTAATGAGTATTTCTGGTAACGGAAAATCTGTGTTGGTAAAACATGGTTCATATTTCTCTGTTTATACAAATTTATCAAGTGTAAGTGTTTCAAAAGGTGATGTTGTAAAACGCGGTCAATCTTTAGGAATTATCTACACAAGTGGAGATGGAGAAACAGTGATGAATTTCCAAGTTTGGAGTGGTACAACGAAACAAAATCCTGCAATTTGGGTTGCAGGAATGTAATAAAATAATTATATATTTGCATTAAAATCAATTCAGTATGGGATTAGGAGGAAAAGAGTGGATAGTAATCGTAATTGTGGTTTTGCTATTGTTCGGGGGTAAAAAAATTCCTGAATTAATGCGCGGATTAGGTTCTGGACTTAACGAGTTTAAGAAAGCAACAAAAGAAGATACTAAACCTACAGAAGGAGATACTACTTCTGAAAAGAAAGAAAATTAAATTATATTTTAATTCAATAATTGAGCATTGTAGTTGAACAACTTTTAATTACAATGCTTTTATTTTAAATACTAATTCTGAAAATGAAATTTACAGATAAAGCTTGGTCAATTTTTAATCAAAGTATTAATGATTATCACCAATTTGATGATGTTAATCGTCAAATCGAAAATCCGTACAGCGAAGACGATTTAATCGCTCATTTATTGTACAAAAAAAACTGGATTGATACAGTTCAATGGCATTTAGAAGATATTATTCGCGATCCACAAATTGATCCTGTTGAAGCATTAAGTTTAAAACGTTGGATTGATAAATCTAATCAAGAACGTACTGATATGGTAGAGTATGTGGACAGCTGGTTTTTACAACAATATGAAAATGTTGAAGTAAAAGCAGATGCGAAGTACAATACAGAATCTCCTGCTTGGGCAATGGACCGTTTTTCGATTTTATCGTTAAAAGTGTACCACATGAAACAAGAAGCAGAGCGTACAGATGCAACAGCAGAACACAAAGCAGCTTGTCAAGTAAAGTTGGATGTTTTAAATCAACAACATCAAGATTTATCAATAGCGATTGAAGAATTGTTAGAAGATTTTGAGAATGGAGATAAATATATGAAAGTTTATAAACAAATGAAAATGTATAACGACGAGGATTTGAATCCAGTTCTTTATGCAAACAAAAAATAAGATTTTACAATAAATCTAAAAATCCATTCATTGAATGGATTTTTTTATGCCCAAAAACTTGATATTTAGTGGAATTAAATCAAATCATCTTGTATTTTAAAAGAATAAAAGGTAGTTTTATCTTATTGTAAAATATCACACATGAGAACAAATTATTTTAAACCAATTCTTTTAGGATTAAGCTTATTTTCGATAAGTGTTTTGGCACAAGAAAAGCCAAAGTATGATTATCAAGAAGCTTTTAAACCTTTTTTTTATCAAAATAATGGTACCGAAACGCGTTCTGCGAGCGGAAAACCAGGTCATAATTATTGGCAAAATAGAGCTGATTATAACTTAGATATTAGCTTAAACGATCAAACAAACGAGTTAATAGGAACTTCTGAAATTACATACACAAACAACAGTTTTGATGAGTTAGAATTTTTGTGGTTGCAATTGGATCAAAACTTATTCAAAAAAGATTCGCGTGGTAGCGCTTTGGTTCCATTGGCAGGAAGCCGTTATGGTGAATCTGGAAATCAGTTTGATGGCGGTTATAAAATTAAATCAGTTCAGATTGATGGCAAGGATGCGCATTACACAATTTCGGATACGCGCATGCAAATTGATTTGGTTAATCACTTAAAATCAAAAGGTGGAAAAGTAAAAATTAAAGTAGAATATTCTTTTGTTTCGCCGCAATATGGTGCAGACAGAATGGGAGTTGAGCCAACTAAAAACGGTAAAATTTATACGATGGCGCAATGGTTTCCGCGTATGGCTGTTTACGATGATATTATGGGATGGAATACTTTGCCGTATTTAGGAGCGGGAGAATTTTTCTTAGAATATGGTGATATCACAGCGAATATCACAGTTCCGGCAAATCATTATGTGGTTGCTTCGGGCGAATTATTAAATCCTGTTGATGTTTATTCAAAAGATCAAATCAAGAAATGGGATCAAGCAAAAAATAGCGATAAAACAGTTATTATTCGTTCTGCAGACGAAGTTAACAAAGCAGAAAAATCTGCAAAAGGAACGAAAACATGGAAATTTAAAATAGAAAACACACGCGATTTTGCTTGGGCGTCATCGCCAGCGTTTATTTTAGATGCTGCAAAAATTAATTTAGCAAGTGGTAAAAAATCGGTTGCAATTTCTGCTTATCCAGTAGAAAGCGATGGGCAAGCCGCTTGGTCACGCTCTACCGAATACACAAAAGCATCAATCGAACATTATTCAAAACAATGGTTTGAATATCCTTATCCAGCAGCTGTAAATGTTGCAGGAAATGAGGGCGGAATGGAGTATCCTGGAATTGTTTTTTGCCATATGAATTCGAAAGGTGAAAGTCTTTGGGGAGTTACAGACCACGAATTTGGACATATTTGGTTTCCGATGATTGTTGGTTCTAATGAGCGTGTAAATGGTTGGATGGACGAAGGTTTTAATACGTTTATCAATAATATTTCGACAAAGAATTTTAACAATGGGGAATATTATAAACCACAATCATTGCAACGTATGGCAGGTTTCTTTTTTAAAGATGGATTAGAACCTGTTACAACGCAGCCAGACAATATGCGCGAACGTAATATTGGTGCATTATTGTATTACAAACCAGGTGCTGGAATGACGATTTTACGCGAAACTATTTTGGGTGAAGAGAAGTTTGACAAAGCATTGCGCGAATATGTAAAACGTTGGGCGTTTAAACATCCAACTCCAGAAGATTTTTTCAGAACAATGGAAAATGTTTCTGGCGAAGAATTATCATGGTTTTGGAGAGGTTGGTTTATGAATAAATGGACAATAGACCAAGGTATAGTTAGTGCGAAATATGCAGATGGCGATTATAAGAAAGGTGTAGTTTTAAACGTTGAGAATTTAGGGCAATTACCAATGCCAACAACTATTCAAATCAACTTTAAAGATGGAACTTCGCAAGAGGCAAAATTACCAATCGAGGTTTGGAAACGTAACACAGAATGGATTTTTAAAGTGCCAACTACAAAAGAAATTTCGACAATAAAATTAGATCCAAAAGGAAATTTACCCGATACAGATTTAAAGAATAATACGTTTGATTTTGCAAATGCAAAACTTACAGAAGCTGTGAAGTTGAATGAATATGAAGGAACTTTTGCAAACAAAGAAATGAATACTGAATTTGTTTTGAAAGTTGAGAACAATAAATTGAACTTATTGTTTAATGGACAAACAATTCCGTTAGATTATCAAGGAAATAATAAATTTTCAAACGAACAAGGCGCTTTGGATGCGATTTTTTCTGCGGATAAAAAATCATTTAGTATAGAAGAAGCTGGAAAAAAATATGTGTTTACGAAAAAGTAAATACGAGTTTAGATAAGATAAAAAAACCTCGCAATTGCGAGGTTTTTTATTCAATTTATTTTTGAGTTGTACTTTCTGGTTTTAAGTATAAATCAAAATAATCTGTTATTTTTTGCATTAAATGAACGCGATCTTTTCCGATAACATTGTGCTCATATCCTGGATAAACAAAGTAATCCATTTGCACTTTATTTTTAACTGCTTCACGAAGAAAATCAACCGAATGTTGCCAAACAACAACTGGATCTTGTGTTCCGTGAATCATTAATAATTTACCTTTCAAATCTTTAACACGGTTTATTAAGTTTGTTTGCTTAAATCCTTCAGGATTATCTTGCGGCGATTCCATGTAACGTTCTGTGTACATAATTTCGTACTGCGACCAATCTAAAACTGGACCACCAGCTACACCAACTTTAAAAACATCTGGTTTACGTAACATAAACGATGTTGTCATAAAACCACCATAACTCCAACCATGTATTCCCATTCGTTCTGCGTCTACAAAAGGCAACGATTTTAAATAATCAACACCTTTCATTTGGTCATTCATTTCAGTTGTTGCAACATTTGCATGAATGGCTTGCTCAAATTTTAAACCTCTATTTGCAGATCCGCGTCCGTCCATTGTAAATACAACATAACCTTTTTCTGCCAAATGATCGTACCAAAGATTTCCCGAAGCTGGAAAACGATTTGTGATTAATTGCGCATGCGGACCATTGTATAAATACACGATAACCGGATATTTTTTGGTTTGATCAAAATTTGTTGGATAGATAATTTTACCATACAAATCTGTTCCATCATCAGCTTTTAAGGTTACATTTTCAACTTTGGCTGTATTGTAATTTGTTAAAGGATTTGAAGCTATTAATAAATTTTGTTTGAATTTTCCTGTCGTTTCAACCACATCTATTTTGCGAGGTGTCGTTTCGTTGCTCCAATTGTCAATCGCAAATTCTCCGTTTGTAGAAACCGAAACAGTATGCGTTCCTGCATCAGAAGTAATTTTACGCAATTTTCCGTTTTCCCAATTTACCGCATATAATTGGCGTTCTTTCGCAGAATCTTTCGTTGTCATTACCAACAACTCTTTTTTCTTCGCGTTTTCTCCAACAATATCAGTTACAATCCAATCTCCTTTTGTAATTTGATTGATTAATTTTCCTTCAGTATTAAAACGGTACAAATGCATAAAACCATCTCGTTGTGACCACCAAATAAACTCGTTCGATTTTCCTGGAACAAAGTATAATTCGTGTTGAGGTTCTACATATTTTGCATCATTTTCTTCAAATAATGTTTTGATTAATTTTCCCGAAACTGCATCGTATTGATTTAATTTTAAATGCTTTTGATTACGAGATAAAATACCAATGTAAATAAATTTTTCGTCTGGCGACCACGTAACAGCCGTTAAATACTGATCTTTTTGAGGTTCAGTTTCTAAGAAAATAGTTTTTTGAGTTGTCGGATTATAAACACCCAACGTAACTGTATGATTTTTTGTTCCTGCAAAAGGATACTTGATATTTTTACTAACTGCTGGCTGAACCGACCAATCGATAATCGGATAATCTGTAACCACAGTTTGATCCATTCTATAAAAAGCAACTAAATTACCTTTTGGTGAAATAAAAATTCCTTTGTGAATACCAAATTCATTTTGATGAACTGATTTTCCATTTACAATTTCATATTTTCCATCAGTTGTAATTTGATTTGTTTTACCCGTTTTATCAACAAAAAATAAGTTATTGTCAATCACATATCCAACTTGATTATTGACAGCATCAAATTCGGCATTTTCTGCTTTTTCTGGTAACGTAAACCAATTGGCTTGTTGGCCTGTAGTTGTTATTGTTTTGTAACCCGTTTTTGTCGCGTAATACGCTTGCTTATCGTTGATCCAATTAAGTGTCGGAATTTTTTTGTTCTCAAATTGAGAACTTCTAAAAATTGTATCTGTTTTAAGAGAAGGCACTTCTTTTTTAATTAAAGCTTCTCCATAAGACGTTTTTACATTTTGTGTAAATGCATTTTGATTCGGAATCCATTGTACTTGACTCAAATTATCAATGCGTAAATTGGTTGATAATCCAAGCACAGCTTCATCCATTGTGATGTTCTTTTTCTGAGCCAATAGAGATGCGCTCAGTAAAAGTGTGCTGAATAAAATTGTTTTTTTCATGTGTGAGATCTATTTCAAATGTTGCCCAAGGGCTTCTAAGTTTTTCTTTTCGCTACCAACAAATATTTTATCACCATCAATTATAACTGGTCTTTTCAGAAAAGTATAATCAGATAAAATATAATTTTTGATGTCTTCTTCTGAAAGTTGAACATCTTTTAAACCTAATTTTTTATAATTCTGCGCGCGTCTCGAAAACAAAGCTTCGTAACTACCCGCTAAATTTTTCATTTCGTATAATTGCTCTTCTGTAATTGCAGTCGATTTTATTTCATGTAAATCGAAACCTGTAAAATCAAATTCATTTAAGATTCGTTTACAAGTATCGCACGTTTTCAAAAAAAATACTTCTTTCATTATCATTAATTTGTAAGGTTTTGTAAATATAAATAAGTTTCGGCGTTTTGTCGAATGATAAAGTATTTCTGATAAATAAATTTCAATTTGATAAAAAACTATCTTTGTAACATGGAAGAAACTAATTTTTTACGATTAAATAAATACATTAGTGAAAGTGGCTTTTGTTCAAGAAGAGAAGCAGATCAATATATAGAAAAGCGTGTTGTAATGATAAACGGTAGAGTAGCAAAGGTCGGAAGACAAGTGCAACCTAACGATGTTGTTACCGTAAACGGAATATTGATTGAGCCTATAGCAAAAGAAAATGCAGCTTATATTATGCTTAATAAACCGGTTGGCGTAACGTGTACAACTGATTCTGCGGATCCGGATAATATTATAGATTTTCTTTCTTTCGGCGAACGTATCTTTCCAATTGGTCGATTAGATAAAGATTCTCAAGGGTTAATTTTACTGACAAGTGATGGCGATATCGTCAATAAAATTTTGCGCGCTGGTAATAATCATGAGAAAGAATATATTGTTACGGTTGATAAACCAATTACCGATGAATTTTGTACAAGAATGGCAAATGGAGTGCCGATTCTGAATGTTGTGACAAAAAAATGTAAGATAGAAAAAATAAGTACAAACGTTTTTAAACTTACGTTGATACAAGGTCTTAACAGACAAATTCGTCGTATGTGCGAGTATTTTGGTTATTCGGTTAAAAAGCTAGAACGTGTTCGTATTATGAATTTGACGTTGAATGTTGGAGTTGGTCAACACCGAGATTTAACACTTGAAGAATTAACTGAATTGAACCGTTTGACAAAAGATTCGGAGCAAAACGAAGAGAAGAAACAAGCCGCGAAATCAAAGAAACCTTCGGTTAAAAAAGCCATTCAAATTTCACCAGATTTTAAAGATTCAAAAGGAAAACCGATTAAGAAAAAATCAGTTAAAAAACCTGCAAATGCATCAAAAGCACGTGTTGGGAAAAGTAATCCAAACAAAGCAAAAGGAGGAAAAGGAAGATAGGTTAAATCATTTGTTTTTTTTAGATAAACGATTATGTATTAGTGCGTTTTAAATGTTTGTATTTGATTAAGTCTTTTTATTTGCCAATAAAATAATTTTAGATAATTGCTTTAATTTTTCATTTTAATAAAATTCAATTTATTACTAATATTAAATAAAAATTAATCAAATGAAAAACTTTAAAACTACTTTAAAAACTAGTTCAATTCTAACTTTTATTACTTCAATTATAATTGTTTTTAACAGTTGCGAAAGAACTACTAATTCTTCTGGAAGTCAATCAGAACTAGATTCATTACGAAATCAAGTAAAAGAATTGACAAAAACAAATGAATTGATAACCAAAAATCTTGTAAAATTCGACACATTAGATTTCAATGTTTTTAGCAGAAGAGATTGGGCTCGTTTTCATGAAAGTCATGCAGAAGATGTAATTGTTCATTTTCCCGACGGACATACCACAAAAGGGCTTAAGAAACACATTGATGATATGGAAGCAATGTTTGTTTACGCACCTGATACCAGAATTAAAGAGCATCCAATAAAAATAGGACAAGGTAATATGACTGCTGTTACAGGTATAATGGAAGGAACTTTTACTAAACCAATGCCTGATGGTAAAGGTGGTTTTATACAACCAACAGGTAAAAAGTTTAAATTACCAATGGCTACTATTGGTATTTGGAAAGAAGATGGAACAATGAGCGAGGAATATTTGTTTTGGGATAATCAGAGTTATATGAAACAAATAGGATTATAGAATTCATAAAATATGTATCTAAAAGCCCTTAAAAAATTCTAAATTTAGAATTTTTTAAGGGCTTTTATGTATTATAGCTATATTTTGATTTTAACTAAAATACAATATCTTTATAAAGTAAAATAGTTAAAATCACATGAAGAAAATTGTATTATCATTACTTTTCTTGTCTTTATCATTCAGTTCGATAAAAGCACAAGAAAGTTTAACGTATCAACAACCTACCAAAGAAATTCTACAATTAGCAACTGCTCCATTACCACCAACAACATCGGTTGATGGAAAAGGAGAAAATGCTTTTTTATCATACAAATCTCGTTACAAATCAATTGCAGAATTATCTGAAACAGAATTGAGATTAGCAGGATTGCGTATTAATCCAGTTACAAATATCAATTCGAGAGAGAATTTTAGCGATAAAGTAACTTTTTTAGATTTAAAAACGGGACAAGAAAAAACAATTGCAGGATTACCACAATCAGGTAAATTCTCAAACCAATCTTGGAACAACAACGATTCTAAATTTGCACTTACAAACACTACAGATAAAGGTGTTGAGCTTTGGATAGTTGATGTAAAATCTTTGCAAGCAACAAAGGTTTATGAAGATCAATTAAATGCAAATCTTGGTCGTCCATTTGCGTGGATGTCAGATAACAAAACATTGGTTGTAAAAGTGCTTCCTTCGGATAGAAAACCATTAATCAATACAGCAAAAGCTCTACCAGTTGGACCAACTGTTTCTGTAAGTGATGGTAAAGAAGCTCAAAATAGAACATATCAAGATTTATTAAAAAATAAAAATGACGAGTTTAATTTTGAACAATTAGTACGTTCAGAATTATACAAAGTTGACGCAACATCGGGCGCAAAATCTAAATGGTTAAATGCTGCGATGTATACAAGTATTTCGAATTCTCCTGACGGAAAATTTGTTTTGGTAAATCAAATCAAAGCTCCATTTTCTTATATTGTAACTTACGGTAGTTTCCCAGCTTCGGCAGATGTTTATGATGTTTCGGGACAATTGGTTCAGAATGTGAACAAAAAAGAATTACAAGAAGTTGTGCCAAAAGGATTTTCTTCTACAGTAACAGGAAAACGTGGTTTGTATTGGAGAGCCGATAAACCTTCGACTTTATATTGGGTTGAGGCTTTAGACGGTGGTGATGCGAATAAACCAGCAGAATTTCGTGATGCTCTTTATCAATTAGATGCTCCGTTTACGGGACAAAAGCAAGAATTGGTAAAAGTAAAAGACCGTTTTGATGGTGTTGTTTGGGGAAATGATAATGTAGCAATTGTTGCAGATTCTTGGTACAATACACGTAATACGAGTTCGTATTTATTCAATCCATCAAATCCTCAACAAGAAGCAAAACGTTTCTTTAACCGTAATGAGCAAGATGCTTACAACAATCCAGGAGATTTTGTACGTGATGTAAATGAGTTTGGATGGAATGTTTTAGCTATCAATAAAGATAAAATCATGCTTCAAGGTGATGGTGCTTCTCCAGAAGGAATTTTACCTTTTATTGATGAATTAGATTTAAAAACATTGAAAACTTCTCGTTTATGGAGAGCTCAAAAATCTGATAAATTAGAGCAAATTACCAATGTAATCGATCCTAAAAAAGGAATTGTTTTAGAACGTATTCAATCAAAAACTGAATATCCGAATTTATTTGTTCGTAATATTTTTCAGAAAGGAGGAAAGGCAAAACAAATTACATTTAATAAAAACCCTTTCGAAGCACTAAACGGTGTAACAAAAGAGTTGATTAAATATAAGCGTGAAGATGGTGTAGAATTATCTGGAACATTATATTTGCCACCAAACTACGATAAAAAGAAGAAAGAAAAATTACCAATGCTAATGTGGGCTTATCCGCGCGAGTTTAAAGATGCGTCTACAGCAGGACAAGTTACAACTTCAGAAAACCAATTTGTAACGCCTTCTTATGGTGGACCAATTTTTTGGGCATTAAAAGGTTATGCAATTTTAGACGATGCTGCTTTCCCAATTATTGGAGAAGGTAAACAAGAGCCAAATGATACGTATGTGCCACAATTGGTTGCAAATGCAAAAGCAGCAATTGATGCGGTAGATAAATTGGGTTACATTGATAGGGCAAGAGTTGCAGTTGGTGGACACTCTTATGGAGCGTTTATGACGGCTAACTTGTTAACACATTCTAACTTATTTGCGGCTGGTATCGCGCGTTCGGGAGCTTATAACCGTACATTAACGCCATTTGGTTTTCAATCAGAACAACGTAGTTATTGGGAAGCGCCAGATGTTTACAACACAATGGCACCTTTTCAGAATGCAGATAAAATGAAAACACCTTTGTTGTTAATTCACGGAGAAGCGGATAACAATACAGGAACTTTTCCGATGCAATCTGAGCGTTATTTTAATGCCTTGAAAGGTTTAGGAGCAACAACTCGTTTGGTTCTTTTACCACAAGAATCACATGGTTATGCGGCCGAAGAATCTGTTTTACACGTTTTGTGGGAGCAAGATCAATGGTTAGAAAAATATGTAAAAAATAAAGGAAAGGATACAGAGAAAAAGTAGAATTTCAATTTATTTAGATATAAAAAAACCTCGCAATTGCGAGGTTTTTGTTTTTATGATGAGGTTATTACATCATTTTTAAGAAGTTTACTTCAAGCTCAGTTAAAGCTCTGTATTCTCCACGACCTAAAGCTTTTTTAGTTAAACCTGCAAAAGATACACGGTCTAAAGTTTCAACTTTATAATCTAATTTTTCGAAAAGACGACGGACAACACGATTCCAGCCAATGTGGATTTCGATTCCGATTTCATTTTTCGGTCTACCTTCTATGTAAGAAATATCATCTACGATAGCAATTCCTTCCGGAATTAAACGGATACCTTTCTTAATATCAGCCATATCATTAGCTGTTAATTTTTTATCTAAGGTAACGTGGTAGATTTTTTTAACATCATGACTTGGATGCGTTAACTTTTTAGTTAAATATCCGTCATTCGTAAACAATAAAACACCTGTTGTTTGTCTATCTAAGCGACCAACTGGAAAAATACGTGCAGTTGTTGCTGTTTTTACTAAATCCATTACAGTTTGACGATCTTTTTCGTCTTTAGAAGTTGTAATAAATCCTTTTGGTTTATTCAATAAGAAATAAACATTTTTTTGCGAAGAGATTTTTTTCCCATCGAAACGCACTTCATCATCAGGTTGTACTTTGTAACCCATTTCCGAAATAACTTGACCATTCACTGTAACAATTCCAGTTTTGATCAACTCGTCGGCCTCTCTTCTGGATGCAATCCCTGCATTCGCTACATATTTATTTAAACGAATAGTCCCGTCATCAACTGGTGCTTTTTTCAGTCTTTTAACAAATGGTTGTTCACCAAATTTGTTAAACGGTTTTTTTGGTCCAAAACTTTTCTTTCCGTCTTCAGAAGGTCTAGCGCTACCAAAACTTGGTTTGCTACCTCCAAAAGCTGGTTTCCCACCTTCAGATCTAGTACCAAAGCTTGGCTTGCTTCCACCAAAAGAAGGTCTTCCACCTTCGGGCTTAGCACCAAAACTTGGTTTACTTCCTCCAAAAGACGGTTTTCCTTTCCCTCCGCTTGGTCTTGATGATGAAGAAGATGAATTACTTCCTCCTTTACCACGAGCATTCCCGCCTTGGGAATTTTTGTTGTTGGATTGATTTCGTCTGTTATTCATTTGAATTTGATTAATTTATGCGCCTATTAAAATTTTGCGCAATAGTTTGCAAAGTTAAGGGATTTATTTCGATTAATACGATACTAAATACGCCCGCAACAATCATTCCCTTAAAAAAATAATGTAAAATCTTATATTCTTGTGTAGTTTTTAAGCGCCAAATCAATAATAAAATAATGATAAAGCTAATATTTGCTACAACAAAAAAATATTTCATTGCGCCAACATCATCTTTAGAAATGATGATAAAACCAATGATAATGTCTATTAATAATAAACTTGTGACTAATACTTTTGTAAAATCTATTCCGTATTTGATTGGAATAGAATCGTAATTGTAAATTAAATCTGCTTTTTGAGAACTTAGATCTTTAACGATATCTGTAATTAAGAATAAAATTGTCAAAAAAGTAGCGTGTAAAGCCAATTGAAAAGAAAAATTGTCAAAATAGACCAATAATGCAAAAAATGGCATTACGCGAATAATGACAAGATAAAAATTCTTAATCAACGCAAATCGGTTGATTTTGTGGCTATAATACCAAACTAGAAATTGGTATACTAAAAAGAAAATAAAAACTTTCCACGAAATTAGTGCAGCAATAATCAATGCAGCAGCATTTAGAATAATATAAACGGTGAGTTTAAAACCTTGCGAAACTTGTTTTTGTAGATAAACTTGCAAAGGTCGTTTTAGTTCGTCTTTTTCTAAATCATAAAAATTATTGATGATATAACCAGCCGCCACACAAAGTATAGAACAAAGAATGATACCGTCTAATCTGGGATTGGTTAATAATTGACGATGCCCAACATTTGGTGCAAAAATAAAAAGTGCAGCAAGATATTGCGCCAAAATCAGCACAATTAGATTATATCCACGAATAACAGAAAATAACGCAATAATTTTTAGAATTATTTTCTGTGTATTCATCGATTAATATTTTAGTAAATTTCTATTAGAATTTGTAAATCACTTCGGTTTGGAAGTCTTTTAAGTAACTTTTTGCTTTGTCATAGTCTTGTGTAAAACCTAAAACATAGCCACCGCCGCCAGAACCACAAAGTTTAAGATAATAAGTATCTGTATCAATACCTGTTTTCCAAGCATTAACTAATTTTTGAGGAATCATAGGACGAAAATGTTCGTAACCCCAAGCAGATAATTTCTGAAGATTAGAAAATAAAGGATTGTATTCTCCTTTCACAAAATTTTCAATACACGCATTGTTGTATTTGATAAATTCTTCTTTCAATGTTTTACGGAAACCTTCTTTCTTCATTTTTTCAAAGAAAATATGAATCATTGGCGCAGTTTCTCCTGGCGTACCAGAATTAATTAAGAAAACAGCTCCTTTTCCGTTATTATCCGCAGCTGGTAAACCAATTGTAGAAATATCGTCTTTAGATTGTATAAGAAGTGGAATATTCATGTAGCAAATCAACGGATCGATACCCGAACTTTTTCCGTGAAAATGAGATTCTAAATTCCCGAAAAGAGCTTTTAATTCGCTAATTTTTTCTTTGTTAAGATTTTGATTGATATCAATTTTATCGAATGCGTATTTGTCGTAAATAGCAGCAACTAAAGCGCCAGAACTACCTACACCATATCCTTGCGGAATGTTTGAGTCAAAATACATTCCGTTTGCAACATCTTCCGAAAAAGATTTTGTGTCAAACGTGTCTGCAAAATTATCTTCTAAAAATTTCGCATAATTTTTAAGGTGAGCATTTGATTGTTCTGCAATTTCAGAAGGTTCAAATTTTAATGCACCTTGATAAAAATTATAGGGAATCGTAAGTCCTTTCGAATTTTCGATGATTCCATATTCGCCAAACAATAATATTTTGGCATAAAATAATGGGTTCTTCATTCAATGAAAAAATTGGTACTGCAAAGTTACAAATTTTAAGCCATTCTTTATAAAAATTGTTGAAGAGAAATAGTTTAAGAAATTGTAAATCACAATTGTTGAAATTTAAGATACACTTATTTTTCTGCTAAACCGCTATTTTGGAATATTATTTGCGTAATTCTTTTGAAATGAAGCGAGTTAAAATCGTTTAATTGTTAAAATAAATCTTAAATCAAGATTAAAAAGTAGGAAAGAGTACATTAAAATATATAAATTTGCGGCATGTATATTACTGAATATATTTCGAACGAGATAAAACCTGGGAAATTTAGTTATTCTCCTAATCAGCTTTTAGAAGTTGTGCAAGAGAATAAACTGACGCATTTGCCTATGTTTAAAGGGTTGGATTTTATTGGGAATATTTCTGAAGAAGATTTGATAGAATTGTCTTTTGAAAATAAGGTTGTTGATTATACATCTTATTTAGAGAATTTTTTTCTGTCAGATTCAAGCACGCTTTTAGAAGCGATTCAGATGATGTACACGAATCAGGCGAATATACTTCCGATTATCAACGAACATTCTAATTACATAGGCTCGATAACAGAAAATGATATTATAAATACATTTGCAAACTTTCCTTTTGTATCTGCAGAAGGTGTTTCGATGTTAGTTTCGATAGCTGAAAAAGATTTATCGATGACGGCAATTTCTAATATTATCGAGGCCAATAATGGTAAAATATTGGGTATGTTAATTGTTGGTTATAAGGATGATAGTGTGTATGTTTTGTTAAAATTTAGTTCGTCAAATTTATTGACGATTGGCGAAACATTAGAACGCTATGGTTATCAAGTGATTCAAAAATTTTATAACGACGAAAAACAAGAATTACTGCAAAGTCGTTATGCGCAGTTATTAAAATATATGAATACCTAATGATAAAAGTTGCTCTTTTCGGACAAAAAACAAGTACTTCTTTAGTTGATATTATATCTCCTTTTCTTAATTATTTACACGACAATGAAATTGTTTATTGTGTCGAAAAAAAATTCTTAGAAATTTTAAAAGAATCGACAGATCTTAATTTAGAAAAAGTTGAAACCTATACTTCGTACGAAGATTTAGATAAATCAGTAAAATTTTTATTTAGTTTTGGTGGAGACGGAACAATACTTTCTGCAACAACAATTGTAAAAGACACCATGATTCCGATAATCGGTGTAAATACTGGACGTTTAGGTTTTTTAGCAACAATCAATAAAAGTGTATTATTAGAACAGTTAGATAGTTTTTTTAGTGGCGATTATAATATCATTCCACGCACTTTATTAACTGTAAAAAGAAGCGATGGCGTAGAAATTGAAAATAATTTTGCCATTAACGAAGTAACAGTTGTTCGCCGCGAAACAACAAGTATGATAACTGTTGACACGTATTTGGATAACGAATTTTTAAATTCTTTTTGGTCTGATGGATTAATTATTTCAACACCAACAGGATCTACAGGATATTCATTAAGCTGTGGAGGACCAATTGTACATCCATCCAATCAAAATTTTATAATTACACCAGTTGCGCCACATAATCTAAATGTACGTCCATTAGTTGTATCAGAAGATGCAAAAATTGACTTAAAAATACGAAGTCGTGCCAACGAATATTTCTTATCCTTAGATTCTCGTAACTTTCCTTTAACAACTGATGTTGAATTGACAATAGAAAAAGCAGACTTTAAAATCTTAATTGTTGAAGCTGTAGACGCGACTTACTTTACAACTTTGAGAGAAAAAATGCTTTGGGGATCTGATAAAAGAAATTAAAATTTACAATAAAACTTCTTAATTTTTGTTAAATCAGTTACGTTGAATTGACTTTTGTTTATATTTGTTCGAATTTAATAGATATCTAAAGCAAAAGCCGAAAAAATAATAGAACACATGAGAAGATTATTTTTGTTCGTTTTTATACTGTGCACTTCGCAAATGATTTTTGCGCAAAGACACGAACTCGGAATTTTTGCTGGTGGAGCAAATGTGATTGGAGATATAGGTAAAGGCAGTTATATCAATCCTTTTCCAACAAAAACAGAACCAGGTGGAAAGATTTTTTTACCAATTTCTATAGGAGGTTTATACCGTTTTAATATCAATCCGTACATGGGTTTTAGAGCAAATATATCTTATTCTAAAGTTGGTGCTAGCGATCATCGTTCAAAAGAGCAATATAAATTAGATAGAAATAAAAATTTCAGAAATAATATTGTAGAAGGTTCTTTAATGTTCGAGTATAATTTCTTTAATATCAATGATGATCAAGAAACTGCACAATCTCCTTATTTATTTTTTGGAGTTGGAGCTTTTTCAGCGAAAGGAAAAGAATACGATTATAGTGCAACAGATAACACTATTATAGAAAAAACAAAATACAATTCAAATTTAACCATTCCTTTTGGTGTTGGGTATAAATTTAGATTTAATTATAGTTGGATTTTATCATTTGAGACAGGTGTACGTTACACAAGCTCAGATTATTTAGATTATAATACAGGAAAGTTTACGGACAATTTCAAAAATGCAATTGCTGACGGAGTTTTACCTGTAGATGAATTTGATAAAAGACATTTTGGAAACACATCAAACAAAGATTGGTATGTTTTATCAGGAATTACCTTAACATATAGTTTCGGACGTCCTGCATGTTATTGCGATTAAGAAAAATGGAGATTAGTTTAGAAAACCAAATAGATAAGAATAATTTACCTAATCACGTAGCCATCATTATGGATGGAAACGGAAGATGGGCAAAGAAGAATGGAAAAGAAAGAACTTTTGGTCACAAAAGCGCTTTAGGAGCCGTACGTTCTTCTATAGAAACTTGCCGAAAATTAGGAATACAATATCTTACACTTTATGCTTTTTCTACCGAAAATTGGAATCGTCCAAAACTTGAAGTTACAGTTTTAATGACTTTATTAAGTTCTGCCATCAAAGATGAAATAAAAGAACTTCATAAAAATGGTATTCGATTAAATGTAATTGGCGATATGACCAAATTACCACGAAAAGCCAACAAAGACTTAACCGAAGCAATGGAATTAACCAAGGCTAATACCAGTTGCGTATTAACATTGGCATTAAGTTATGGTTCTAAAGAAGAATTACTAAGTGCAATAAAAACAATTGCGCATCAGTATAAAGAAGGCGAAATAACCGATCAAGATTTTAACGAAGAATTAGTTCACAAAAACCTATATACTCACGATCTACCAATGGTAGATTTAATGATTAGAACAAGCGGAGAAACACGTATCAGTAATTTCTTATTATGGCAAATAGCCTATGCAGAATTATATTTTACAGAAGTTCTTTGGCCTGATTTTAAAGAAGAAGAATTTTATAAAGCCATTTTAAATTATCAAAACCGCGAACGCAGATTTGGTAAAATAAGCGAGCAATTAACGAACTAATCGAACTGAAACAGAGGATTATGAAGAAAATTTTTTGGACAATGTGCATGCTAGGTGCTTATATGGCACACGCGCAAGTAGTCGACTCTACTAAAAACATTGATTCAACTCAACAAGATAATTTTGTTATAGATTATGCAAATGCAAAAACATTTAAATTAAAAGATGTTCTTGTATCAGGAGATACCAAATTCTCTAAAAACCAAATTATCCGTTATGCAGGTTTTGCGATTGGCGAAGACATAGAATTGCCTGGTACAAAAGTAAATAATGCTGTAAAAAAGCTATGGAGATCAAATTTATTTTCGGATATTGATTTATACGTAGCTAAAATAGAAGGCGATCAAGTTACTTTAGAGCTTGCTTTAATATCTGTTCCAAGTTTAGGAGAAATCAAAATTAATGGGGTTAAAAAATCGCAACGCGAAGATTTAATCAAGCAAAATAAATTAAACCCAGGTGTAAAAGTTACCCAAAGTTTAATTAACACGACACGTAATAAAATCAAGGATTATTACACAGGAAAAGGTTTTCCGAACTCAACAATAGTTGTAGATCGTCAGCCAGTTGTTGGTAAAGAAGACGAAGAAAATATTACATTAAATGTTTCGAAAGGAGAACGTGTTAAAATCAAAGACATTATTTTTGAAGGTAATACGAATTTAACTTCGGCACGTTTACGTAAAAAAGGATTTAAAAATACAAAACGTAAATCTATAAACGTTTTCAAATCGTCTAAAATGATTCCTGAAAAGTATCAAGAAGATTTAAAAACAGTTGTAGAAGAATACAAATCTGTAGGTTTTAGAGATGCAAAAATTGCTTCAGAAGAAGTTCAGAAAGTTGATGATAAAAACGTTATCGTAAAAGTTAAAATAGAAGAAGGTAAACCATATTATTTAGGTAATGTAACTTTTTCTGGTAACTCTATCTTTACTTCGGATCAATTACAACGTATATTTTCGTACAAAACAGGAGATCGTTATGATGCTGTAGGTATCAATAAAAAGATTTCTGGTTCAGAAAAAGACGATGATATTTCGACTTTATATATGGACAGAGGTTATTTGTTTGCAAAAGCAGTTCCTGTAGAAAAAAGTGTAAAAAATGATACAATTGATTTAGATATAAAAATTTACGAAGGCGTACAAGCTACTTTAAACAAAGTAATGATTAACGGAAATACAGAAGCCCATGATCATATTTTGTACCGTGAGTTAAGAACAAAACCTGGAGATTTATTCTCTAAATCTGACATCAAACGTACAATGATGGAATTAGCTGGTTTAGGATATTTAGAGCCAACGCAAATTGTACCAGATATTCAACCAAATCCAGAAAATAATACAGTTGATGTAGAATGGAAAGTTGCACCAAAATCATCTTCTCAAGTAGAATTACAAGGAGGATATGGAGCAGGAACTTTTATCGGAACATTAGGATTAACGTTTGGTAACTTTTCAATCAAAAATATATTTAATAGAAAAGCATGGAAACCTGTACCAATGGGAGATGGACAGTCTTTATCTTTACGTGCGCAAGCAGGTAATGGATACAAAAACTACAGTTTCTCTTTTACAGAGCCATGGATAGGTGGTAAACGCCCAACAGCTTTATCAACATCTGTTTACTATTCTCAATATGATTATAGAGATAATTACGGACAAAAATCTAAATTAGATATCATTGGAGGATCAGTTGGTTTAACAAAGTTATTAACTTGGCCAGATGATTATTTCAGATTATCACATTCTATCGCTTATCAACGTTATAATTTTGATAACTATAACTTATCAGTTGGTAATTTAGAATATGAAAATGGTTCGTCAAATAACTTAAACTATACAATTGGTTTAACACGTAATTCAGCAGGACCAGATCCAATTTTTCCACAATCAGGATCAGAAATTAGCTTAGCTTTTACAACGACTTTTCCATATTCGTCTGTAAATAACAAAGACTATTCAAATATCACTGATGTAGAGAAGTTTAAATGGTTAGAGTATTACAAATTCAAAGCAAAAGCATATTTCTATAAAGAATTAACAGGAAAGTTAGTTTTAAAAGCTGGAGGAGAATTTGGAGTTTTAGGAACATATAACCGTAAAGTAGGAACGATTCCTTTCGAACGTTTTTATTTAGGAGGAACAGGATTGAACCAAAACCGTTTTGATGGACGCGAAATCATCTCTTTAAGAGGTTACGAAGATGCAACAAATTCTGGTGGACAAACAGGAGATATTACACCAGAAGGAGGTGGAACAATCTACAATAAATATACGTTAGAGTTACGTTACCCAATTACAATGAGCCAAACAGCTAAAATTTATGCATTAACTTTTGCAGAAGGTGGTAATGTTTGGAACAATACAAGCGAATTTAAACCGTTTGAGTTAAAACGTTCGGTTGGTGCAGGTGTACGTATTTTTATGCCAGCATTCGGATTATTAGGATTTGACTTTGGATATGGACTTGATAAAGGATTTGGACAAACAGAACGCTCTGGTTTTCAAACACACTTTATCATCGGACAACAATTCTAATCGTTTAATAATTAACCAAAACGTTTTGGCATAATTTTAGAATTAACACAACGAGAATATGAAAAAATGGATTAGTTTTATTGCATTGTTCCTTGGATTAGCAAGTTTTACATTTGCCCAAAAATTTTGTTACGTCGATTCACAGTATATTTTAGAAAATTTACCAGAATATACATCATCGCAAAACAGATTAAAATCTCAAACAGAGTCTTGGCAAAAAGAAATTGAGCAAAAACAAGAAAATTTAGCTAAATTACAAGCCGAATTTGAAGCTGAAAAGATTTTATTGACAGCCGAACAAGTTAAAGAACAAGAAAAAAAGCTTGCTGAAGAAATACAAGCTGTAAAGTCTTTACAAGACAAACGTTATGGACCAACTGGAGATTTAGTAAATTTACGAAGATCAATGGTGAAACCTTTACAAGATCAAATTTACAATGCAACAAAAGAGGTTGCAGATAAACGCGGTTATAGTTTTGTATTTGATAAAGGAAGCGATTTGATAATGATTTATACAGATCCAAAATTTGATATTAGTCGTGAAGTTTTACAAACATTAAAACCAGAATTAAAACAAGAACGAAATAATACAAATACCAACACAAAAGGGACGTCAGCGTCTAAAAAGAAGAAATAAAACAAAGGAAATAATTTTAATAAACAAACTAGAAAATGAAACAAATTAGATTGATAGCTGTATTTACAATGATGGTTTTTGGTAGCGTTTTAACTTTCGCACAAGAATTAGCTCATATTGATACACAAGCCGTAATTGATGCAATGCCAGCTTACAAAAAAGCTGAAGCTGATTTAGAAGTACTTGGAAAAAAACACCAAGATAAAATTGCTTCATTACAAGGAGAGTACAAAACATTTATGGAAACTGCTCAAAAAGACTTAGCTGGTAAATCTCAAGAAGAAGCGCAAAAATTAATTGCTGCTAATAAATACCAAGAAAAAGAGCAAGAATTACAAAAAAAATACGAAAGTTACGCTAAAGCTGCGCAAGAAGAAATGGCTGCGAAAGAAAAAGCTTTAATGGAACCTATCGAAAAAAGAGTAATGGAAGCAATCAATTCTGTTGCTGCTAAAAAAGGAATTAAATATGTTTTACCTGCAGGTGTATTAGTTTACAAAAATGGAGGTTACGATTTATTTAACGACGTTAAAAAAGAATTAGGATTATAATAATAAATTTTATTAATATCTTTAAGCCACTATTTTAGTGGCTTTTTTTTATATCTATGAAAAGAATTTTAATTACAGGAGCAAATGGACAATTAGGACAATCTGTCTTAGAACAATCCAAAAATTACAAAGAAATTGAATGCTTTTTTGCAACACAAGATCAATTGGATATTACAAATGAGGAATTAATCAAGACCTATTTTGAAGATAAGAATTTTGATTTCGTTGTAAATTGTGCGGCTTATACAGCAGTTGATAAAGCAGAAGATGACCAAGAAAATGCATTTTTAGTAAATGCAAAAGCTGTTGAATATTTAGCTAAAATTACGGCTGAAAAAAACATTCCATTTATACATGTTTCAACAGATTATGTTTTTGATGGAACCGAAGCTAAACCTCGTTTAGAAACAGACCAAACAAATCCGATTGGTGTTTATGGTGTAACAAAATTGCAAGGAGAGGAATTTGCTTTAAATAACAATCCAAAAACAATTATTTTACGCACAGCTTGGGTTTATTCTCGATTTGCAAATAACTTCGTTAAAACGATGCTTAGATTGTTTAATGAGAAAGATTCGTTGTCTGTAGTTTCGGATCAAATTGGTTCGCCAACTAATGCATTAGATTTAGCGAAAGCAATTTTAGATATTATTTCGAAAGATGATTTAGTATATGGTATTTTCAATTATTCTAACGAAGGCGAATGTTCTTGGTTTGATTTTGCAACAAAAATTAAAGAATTTTCTGGTGCAACAATTGAGATTAATCCTGTACCAACTTCAGCTTTTCCTACAAAAGCAAAACGTCCTGCATATAGTTTATTAGACAAAACAAAAATCAAAGAAACGTATCAAGTTGATGTTCCGAATTGGGAAGATAGTTTAAAACAAGAATTGAAACATTTAGTATAAAATCTAAAGTTTAACCAAAATAAAAAGCTCGAGAATTATCTCGAGCTTTCTTTTTATATCAATTTTGATCTTAATCTAAAATATCAAAACGTGTATAAGAACGTAAAGCTTTAGGAATAACAACTGTTCCGTCTGCTTGTTGATGATTCTCTAAAATAGACGCTAAAATACGTGGTAAAGCCAAAGCAGAACCATTTAAACTATGCGCTAACTGCGTACCATTTTCGTCTTTGTAACGTAATTTTAAACGATTTGTTTGAAATGTTTCAAAATTTGAAACAGAAGAAACTTCTAACCATTTTTCTTGTGCTTGTGAAAAAACTTCAAAATCATAAGTAATAGCAGATGCAAATCCTGTATCACCACCACAAAGTCTTAAAATACGGTAAGGTAATTCTAACGCTTCCAATAAACCTTTTATGTGCTCAACCATTGTGTCTAATGCTGCGTAAGAATTTTCTGGTTTTTCTATGCGAACAATTTCTACTTTTTCAAATTGGTGCAAACGATTTAAACCTCTTACATCTTTTCCATAAGAACCAGCTTCACGACGGAAACATGGCGAATATGCAGTTAATGTAATTGGTAATTCTTCTGCTTTTACCAACACATCGCGGTAAATATTTGTTACAGGTATTTCTGATGTTGGAATTAAATACAAATCATCTTCCTGTATATAATACATTTGCCCTTCTTTGTCTGGTAATTGTCCAGTTCCGTATCCAGAAGCTTCATTTACAACGAATGGCGGAACAATTTCTGTATAACCAGCATCTGAATTTGTATCTAAGAAAAATTGGATTAAGGCACGTTGTAAACGAGCACCTTTTCCTTTATAAACAGGAAAACCAGCACCAGCAATTTTAACACCTAATTCAAAATCAATAATATCAAATTTCTTTGCTAATTCCCAATGTGGTAAATTGTTTGGTTTTGCAATTGCTTCACCATGTTCAAAAACAATTTCATTGTCTTCTGCATCTCTACCAGCTTTTACACTTTCATTCGGAACATTCGGAATTTGATATAAAATCTCTTTAACGGAGTTTTCGTAAGCAGATAATAAATCTTGTAACTCTTTTGATTGTGTTTTTAAATCAACAGTTTTATTTTTTAATTCATTAGCCTCTTCCGATCTTCCATCTTTAAACAAATTACCAATTTCTTTTGCTAATTTGTTGGATTCAGCTAATATATTATCTAATTCAAACTGAGTTTTACGACGAAGTTCATCAACAGTTAAAACTTCATCAACAAGACCTAAATTTTTGAAGTTACGTTTTTTAAGTCCTTCAATTACACGATCTTTGTTTTCTTGAATGTAAGAAACTACTAGCATATCTTAATTAATTTTATACAAATGTATTAATAATTAATTTTTTTGTTGAATGTTTAAATGATTAACTACAAAAAAAGCCAACATTTTATCGATTCAAGATTAATAATTTGACTATAATAGATAAAATAAACTACTATTATATTTTACAAAAATAAATATAGAATTGTAAAAAAATACATAACAAATTGTTTTTAAGCATTTTACGTTACGTTTAAAAAGAAAATAGTATTACAATCATATTACATTCATTTTACACGATAAAACTTGCAAACACAAATATCTTTGACAAAGAAAATTAATCGAAATTATTAATAATTAAAACAATAAAACAATGAAAAAATTTTTCGCAGTAGTTGCAGTAGCAGCTTTATCATTAGGAGCAGTATCTTGTGGAGAGAAAAAAGCAGAAGAAGCAGTAGAAAACGCAACTGATTCAGCAACAGCTCAAATCGATTCAGCAGCAGCATTAGTTGATTCAGCAGCAGTTAAAGTTGATTCAGCAGCAGCTAAAGTTGATTCAGCAGCAGCTACAGTAGCTCCAGCTACAACTGAAGCTCCAGCAAAATAATTGAAAATTATTTCAATAAAATATAAAAGCCACTCAATTGAGTGGCTTTTTTTATACTGTCTTGCGATGTAAATATCGTGTTAGTTTGATGGAAAGGTCTAAAAGAATAATTTTAGAATTTCCATTTCGTTCTATATGATAAGAAGCTTCGTTAATTTCATTTAAAATATCTTCGATATTTGCACCATGTATAAAAGGCGCAAAACCTTGCCATTTAAAACCTTCTGCATTAATTTGTAGAAAAACTAAATCTTCTGATTGATACGTTTTTAATAAAGCTTGTCTGAAAATTTCCGAACAATAATTTAAAAAATCCTTTTGTTCACTTCGTGACCAACTTGCAATTTGATTTGACCAATCAATCAAATCCTTTAAAACCGTTGGCGTTTTAGCTGCCATAAAAGCTTTTCTTACCCAAGTCACAAAATATTTGTCAAACAAATGTTCCTCATCATTCAATTGATGTAAAGCTTCACGTAAATTTCCTTGCGATAAAAAGGCAATATGTTGCGCTTTTTCTGGACTTTGATTCTTATTTTCGATTAAATAATCTTTTACATCAGATTGAGATAATCTCGGAATTTTAACCAATTGACAACGAGAAGTAATGGTTTGCAAAAGCAAATCTTCGCGCTCTGTTACCAAAATAAACAATGTTTTTTGGGGTGGTTCTTCTAATATTTTTAATAATTTATTGGCTGCCGCAGTTGTCATTGTTTCTGGTTGCCAAATAATCATAATTTTATAACCGCCTTCGTAACTATTTAAAGCTAATGTTTTTACAATTTCGTCTGCTTCGTCAACAGGAATTACACCTTGTTTTTTTTCAATACCAAGATGAGCCATCCAATCAGTCAAATTTCCATAAGAATTTTCATGAATAAAACTTCTCCAGTCATTTAATAAATATTTTGCAAGCGGTTTTTTAACACTATCTGTTGCAGAATATGGAAAAGCAAAATGTAAATCGGGATGTTGTAATTTATCAACTTTCAAATTACATTGATCGTTATTTAATCCGCATAAAACTTCTCGCGCATAAGCAATTGCCAAAGCTAAAACGCCCGAACCTTCTGGGCCAGCAAATAGTTGAGCATGACTAATTCGACCGTCTTTTATAGATTGTTGAAGTTTAGATTTGACTTCTTTTTGACCAATTACATTTTCCCAAAGCATAAATCAAAGGTAATATTTTTATTATTGAATATTAATCAAAGTTTTTAAACGATTGATTTCTTCTAAATTAGCAATTCCAGAATCGTCAATCATCGCAGATGAATGAAAATAATTAGCGTTTGTGGTTGCATTAATTTCCTCAATATTTGTAGAGCGTAAACCGCCTCCAGGCATAATTGTAATTTGATCAGCAGCTTTTTTAACTAAACTTTTCAAGGTCAATTTTCCGTAATTTACATCACTATCTAAACCAGAAGTTAAGATAGTTTTAAAACCTAATTTGATGACTAATTCTAACGAATCATATTCGTCAACAGTTCGGTCAAATGCACGATGAAATGTACACGGAAACGGTTTTGCTAATTCGACTAATTCTTTATTTCGATCAAAATCTATTTCATTATCATCCGTTAAAATTCCAAAAACGAAACCATCAATTCCAAAATTTTTAATGGTTTCAATTTCAGTTTTCATTTGATTAAATTCTTCATCAGAATAACAGAAATCTCCACCACGAGGGCGAATCATCACCATTATTTCTTTGTCCGTATTTTTTCTTAGCATTTCGATTTCCTCAAATGGAGGCGTTATTCCGCCAGCAGAAGCATCTGCACATAATTCGATACGATCTGCATTTGATTTTGCAGCGATTAATGCAGATTCGAGATTAAAACAAGCTATTTCTAATTTTTTCATTTTACAACAGATTTACCATCAATCAAACGATTCCCAGTTTGATCATGTACCGCAAAGTTAAACCCTGGATGAATACAATACGAACCATATTCGCCATTTTTATTGATTGCAATAAACCCAACCTGAATATTTGTAAGGTCTTTTTGACGAAGTTTAGTTAAATTAATAATTCGATTAACGGCTTCTTTACATGCATTTTCTGGCGAATAACCTTGACGCATTAATTCAACAACCAAATGACTTCCCGCGATACGAATAACTTCTTCACCATGACCAGTTGCCGTTGCTGCACCAATTTCGTTATCAACAAACAAACCTGCACCAATAATAGGCGAATCGCCAACGCGACCATGCATTTTATACGCCATTCCCGAAGTTGTACACGCGCCTGAGAGATTACCGTGCGCATCTAAAGCAATCATACCAATTGTATCGTGATTTTCGATGTTAATTGGTAGCTGATAATTGGTGTCTTTTAACCATTCTTTCCATTCTTTTTCGGATAAATTTGTCAAAAGATTTTCTTTCTTAAATCCTTTCTCTACTGCAAATTGTAATGCACCATCGCCAACTAACATCACATGTGGCGTATCTTCCATCACTTTACGCGCAACAGAAATTGGATGCATAATATATTCTAATCCCGCAACCGAACCGATATTTGCAGCATGATCCATAATGCACGCATCAAGTGTAACTTTTCCATCGCGATCTGGGCGTCCGCCATAACCAACACTGCGTTCGTTGGGATCAGCTTCAACAATTTTTACGCCTTGTTCCACAGCATCCAAAGCAGAACCTTTTGTACTAAGAACTTTCCAAGCTTCGGTGTTTGCTTCAAGACCAAATCGCCAAGTAGATAAAACAATTGGTTTGTTGGTTATTTTTGATGTATTTTTTGACGTTTGTTGTGCATTAAGGTTAATTTTTCCAGTTCCTAAAAGTAAACTTGCAGCACCTAATTTTTTAATAAAATTTCTTCTGTTACTCATGTGTTTGTCGATTTCAATACGTGTTATTAACAAATATAATTCATATTATTGTATATCATTAACACTGAAAATCAAAACTCTAAAAATTTTATGAAGCCAATTTTATTATCTTTATGGGTGATTTTAGCAAGTCTTGCGACTGCTCAAACCAAAAATTTTGCGCAATATGTTAACCCATTTATAGGTACTGGCGGACATGGACATACATTTCCGGGCGCAACTTTACCATTTGGTATGGTTCAACTTTCTCCTGATACGCGTATCGACGGCAGTTGGGATGGTTGTAGTGGTTATCATTATTCGGACGATTTTATTTACGGTTTTTCGCACACACATTTAAATGGGACAGGTGTTTCTGATTATGGCGATATTATGTTGATGCCGACTTTAAATAATAAGAGTTTTTATCAAAAAGAGTATGGTTCAAAGTTTTCGCATAAAAATGAAAAAGCTACTGCCGGATATTACCAAGTTTTATTGGATAAATATAATATTAATGTACAATTAACAACGACAACTCGTGTTGGATTGCACGAATATACATTTAATAAAGCAGGAGATGCTTCGATTATTTTAGACCTTAATCACCGGGATAAATTACTTGAAGGCGAAGTAAAAGTTGTAGACGATAAAACGATTTATGTCTACAGAAAATCAGAAGCTTGGGCAACAAATCAAAAGATTTATGCAAAGATTCAGTTTAATACACCTTTAAAAATAACGTCTACAAAAACGGGTTCACTTCAATCCAAAAAATTTGATGGAAACCAGATTGCGCTTGCTTTTGGAAAGAAAGTAAAAAAGGGCGAAAAGATCATGATAAAAGTAACGTTGTCTACAACTGGTTTTGATGGAACGGATGTAAACGCAAAAGAATTAACGACGTTTGATTTTAAGAAAACGAAAGAAAATGCAGAAAAATTTTGGAACAAAGAATTGTCTAAAATTGAAGTGAAATCTACAGATAAAGATAAATTAACCATTTTTTATACAGCGCTTTATCATACCATGATTCAACCAAATATTGCACAAGATTTAAACGGAAATTATTTAGGTCGAGATGGTAAAATTCATTTAGCCAATAATTTTGATTATTACTCGGTTTTCTCCCTTTGGGACACTTTTCGTGGCGCGCATCCTTTGTATACGCTAATTGAGAAAAGACGAACGGTTGATTTTATAAACACATTTATTGCGCAATATGAGCAAGGCGGTCGTTTGCCAGTTTGGGAACTTGCGAGTAACGAAACCGATTGTATGATTGGATATCACTCAGTTTCTGTGATTGCAGATGCAATGGTAAAAGGATTGAAAGGTTTTGATTATGAAAAAGCTTTCGAGGCTTCAAAACATTCGGCTATGTTAGATCATTTGGGTTTAAAAGCTTACAAAGCAAATGGTTTTATTGCGATTGATGATGAACACGAATCAGTTTCTAAAACGTTAGAATATGCTTACGATGATTGGTGTATTGCGCAAATGGCACTGATTTTAAATAAGAAAGAAGATTATACGTATTTTATTGAACGTTCACAGTATTGGAAAAATTTGTTTGATAAGCAATCTAATTTTATTCGTCCAAAGAAAAATGGAGGTTGGGCAACGCCTTTTGATCCAAAAGAGGTGAACAATAATTATACAGAAGCAAACGGTTGGCAATACACTTTTTTTGTTCCGCAAGATATAAATGGAATGATTGCTATGTATGGTGGTAAAGATAAATTTGCTTCGAAATTAGATGAACTTTTTAGTACAACTTCGGATATGACTGGGCGAAAGCAAGTAGATGTTACAGGTTTGATTGGGCAATATGCACACGGAAATGAGCCAAGTCATCATGCTGCATTTTTGTATAATTACGTTAATCAGCCAGAAAAAACAAAGAATTTAGTTCATAAAATATTGGATGAATTTTACACGAATTCGCCTGATGGATTAATTGGTAATGAAGATTGTGGACAAATGAGTGCGTGGTATGTTTTGGCTTCGATGGGAATTTATAGCGTGACGCCAGGTTCGGGAATTTGGACAATTACAGAACCATATTTTGACCAAATAACAATCAATTTAGAAGACGGGACGAAGCGAATTATCAATAAATCGAATTATAAAGACAATCAATATTTAGGATTTGAATTTTTAAAAGGGAAAGAAATACAACCTTTAACCGAAACTGAAAACATTGTAACAGCTCCGATTATTTCTGCACTAGAACGTACATTTAAAGATAAATTAGTAATTGAGTTAAAATCTGATAATGCAACAGATAAGATTTTTTATACATTAAATGATAAGAAAACACAAGTTTATAAAAAGCCATTTACAATAAAAGAATCGACTACGGTAAAAGCTTTTATAAATAATGAAACAAAGAAAAGTAAAACAATTTCGGCGTCGTTTTTCAAGAAACCGAATAATTATTCAATCAAATTGCAGTCAACTTACGATCCGCAATATCATGCAAATGGACCAGATGGTTTGTTAGATGGAATTCATGGTGATGGAAATTGGCGAAAAGGTGATTGGCAAGGTTATCAAGGACAAGATTTTGAAGCGATTATTGACTTAAATAAAATAAAATCTATTTCTTCTATTGATGTTAATTTTTTACAAGATTCGCGCTCGTGGATTATGATGCCAATCAAAATGGAGGTTTATTTATCGACAACAAATTCAGATTTTAAATTAGCAGGTTTATTAGAAAAAACTCCTGATCCATTTAATGATAAAATTTATACGGATGATTGGAAAATCAAACTTTCTCCAATAAAAACAAGGTATATTAAAGTAAAAATTTACAATTATGGTACTTTTCCAAAAGGTCATTTAGCCGAGCCTTTTGATGGAATATCATACATTTTTTTAGATGAAATTACAGTAAAATAAATAGTAAAATATCATGTAAAAGAGGTTAATCATTGTTGATTAACCTCTTTTTTAGTAACTTTATAAAACGAAATCAATATAAAATGCAAACAGAAGATTTAACAAAAACGCTTAAAAACAGAGCAATTAATCCAACAGCAATGCGATTATTGGTGTTAGATCGATTAAAAAAATCTGCGGTTGCATTAAGTTTAGCTGATTTAGAAATTGAAATGGATCAAGCCGATCGCGTAACGATTTATAGAACCCTAAAAACGTTCGAAGAAAATAAATTAATTCATTCTATCGAGGATGGTACAGGTTCTATAAAATATGCTTTGTGCGAGTCAAATTGCAAGTGTACACCAGAGTTTACGCATGCTCATTTTCATTGTACAAGTTGCAATCAGACCTATTGTCTAAAAAATATTCATCTTCCAGAAATCAATCTTCCCAAAAATTTTGAAGTCGAGCAATCTTCTTTTGTTTTAAAAGGAATTTGCGATCAATGTAAAGCCTAAACTAACTTTGCAACTTGGTTGCAGAATTTGCAAACTAACTTTGTGCAATAAATAAAGATAGTTATGGCGAATTGTAATAATTGTTGTTCTGTAGAAGAAAATCACGATCATTCTTCACACGATCATGACCACGAACACAATCACGATAATAGTAAATTAATTTTAGGAATTAGTTTAGCAATTTTCTTTTTAGGATTAATCATTCAATATATTTTCAAACCATCTTGGTTCATCGATCATCAATATATTCGATTGGCTTGGTACGGTGTTGCTTATGTTTTGGTTGCTTTTTCTGTTTGGAGAGAAGCGTTTGATTTAGCAAAAAAACTCGATTTTTTCAATGAATTTTCATTGATGGGAATTGCAACTTTAGGTGCTTTTGTAATTGGCGAATATCCCGAAGGTGTTGCCGTAATGTTATTTTATACGATTGGCGAAATGTTTCAGGATGCTGCGGTAACCAAAGCAAAAGGAAATATAAAAGAGTTGTTAGACGTTCGACCAGATATTGCGCATGTTTTGCGAAATGGTAATTTCGAAACTATAAAACCGCATGATGTTACAATTGGCGAAACAATACAAGTAAAAGTTGGTGAGAAAATTCCGTTAGATGGCGAATTAATTTCTGATAAAGGAAGTTTTAATACCGCAGCTTTAACGGGCGAAAGTAAACCATCTACCTACAAACTTGGCGAAACTGTTTTGGCAGGAATGTTAAATCTAGAAAATGTTGTAGAGATAAAAACAACAAAGAAATTTGAAGATAGTTCTATCGCAAAAATTCTTCAAATGGTTCAAGATGCGGCATCTAGAAAAGCACCAACAGAACTTTTTATCCGAAAATTCGCAAAAATTTATACACCAATTGTTTTCTTTTTGGCATTGGCACTTGTAGTCATTCCATACTTTTTTGTAGACACTTATGTTTTTAGAGATTGGTTATATCGCGGTTTGGTTTTCTTGGTTGTTTCTTGTCCTTGTGCTTTGGTAATTTCAGTTCCGTTAGGTTATTTTGGAGGAATTGGAGCAGCTTCTCGAAACGGAATTTTAGTAAAAGGTTCTAACTTTTTAGATTTAATTTCGAAAGTGAATACAGTTGTGATGGATAAAACGGGAACAATGACCGAAGGTGTTTTTGAAGTTCAAAAGATTGAAACAAATCTTGATCAAAAACATTTTTTAGACTATGTTTCTGCGTTAGAAAAACAATCAACACATCCAATCGCAAAAGCAATTGTTGCGAATCATCCTTCCGAATTAAAAGCGATAGAAGTTGAAGAAATTTCAGGAAAAGGATTGAAAGGTAAAGTAGATAATAAAGTTGTATTAGCAGGAAATGGCAAGTTATTGCATCATTTTTCTATTCAATATCCACAAGAAATAAATGATATTGTAGAAAGTATAGTTGTTGTTGCAATTGATGGTAAATATGCGGGTTATATTACGATTGCCGATAAAGTAAAAGCTGATGCAAAGCAGGCTATTGCGCGTATGAAAGCATTAGGAGTTTCGAAAACAATTATGTTAAGTGGTGATAAAAATACAATTACACAAAATGTTGCGAAAGAAGTTGGAGTAGATGAAGCTTTTGGAGAATTATTACCAGAAGGAAAAGTAGAAAAAGTTGAGGCTTTGAAACAAAATTCTAATCAAGTAATTGCTTTTGTTGGTGATGGTATAAATGATGCGCCCGTTTTGGCATTGAGTGATGTTGGTATAGCAATGGGCGGTTTGGGAAGTGATGCTGCGATAGAAACAGCTGATATTGTCATTCAGACCGATCAACCATCAAAAATTGCAACGGCGATTAGTATTGGTCGCGAAACAAGAAAAATTGTAATTCAGAATATTGTTTTAGCAATGTCCGTAAAAGCAATTGTTTTATTTCTTGGTGCCGATGGTATTGCCAACATGTGGGAAGCTGTTTTTGCAGATGTTGGTGTAGCAATGCTCGCAATTCTGAATGCAGTTCGTATTCAGCGAATGAAATTTAAATAATTTAAATAAAAAAAATAAGCGACTATATGTCGCTTATTTTTTTAAATACAGATCTTCCATTAACTGGAGATCAACGCCTAATATATTTGTTAAATAATATTCTATAGTTCCAAATTCTTTCTTAATTGTCTGAAAAGCAGTTTCTAAATACACAGGATAAACCTCGATTAAGTATTTATAATCAGGATTAATTTTAAGCATATGTGCATACTTTTGTTCCAAACAAATATTAGAATCCATATAATCCTCCATAATCGTATCAAAATCAACTTTTAAAGCAGCTAAAATCATTGCCGTAGCAAAACCAGTTCTGTCTTTTCCGGCTGTACAATGAAACAAAATTGGTGTTCTATTTTTGTGTTGTACAATATCAAAGAATTTCTTGTACTGTGATTGACACGTTTTATCCAAAACAAAATCTTGGTAAATAGTGCACATAAACTCTTTTGGATTAGAGATTCCTTCTCTAAATTGTTTCACTAAATTTTCAAAATGACCAGAAGAAATATCCAAATGAACCTCGTGATTACAACTATTCGGAATGTGATCTGGGTTTTTTGATCGTTCGTAAATTGTTCGTAAATCAATGATTGTTCTTATCGGAAAATCATTCAATACTTCTAAATCATTATCTGTTAAATTTGCTAAATCATCAGATCTGATTAACAATCCTTTTCTTAAAACTTGTTCGTCTTTGTTAATTATTCCGCCTAAATCTCTAAAATTAAATCCGCCTTCAAGAGAAAGAGTTCTTTCATTTAGAGCGATTGCGTTTAAAGTATTTTCCATTGTTCTTCGTTTTTAGGTTGACAATTTCAACACCTAAAAGTTACAAGTTATATTCGGTATAGTGGTGTTAAAAAAAGTATAAGTTTTTACTTTAACACAACATTATTTTAATTCAATCTAAATTTAATTTATCTTCGCATAGAATTAGAATAAATCTAAATAATCTGATGGGAGATAAAGTTAAAATTGCGAAAGAAAAATTCATCTTAAGAAAGAAAGAATTTGTTACACCACATCTTATTCGCGTTTATCTAGAAAATAATGATGTTTCTTTTTTTGAGGATACAACATTAGGAGGAACATGTAAATTGTTGTTTCCACCACTTGGAATTCGTGATATTCACTATGCTGAGTATGATGCAGAGAATAAAAAATGGATTTCGCCATCAGATAAATTCAAACCAGTTTCGCGCACTTATACGTTGCGAGATATTGATACAGAAAACAATCAAGTTGTTATAGATATTGCAAATCATGGGTTAAAAGGACCAGGTTCTCGTTGGGCAAATGAAGCAAAAGTTGGTGATATGATTGGAGTTTCGATGAAATCGAAGAAAAAAGAATTGGCACCTAAAGCAGATTTTATTCTTTTAGCAGCAGATTTAACAGGTTTACCCGTAATTTCTACAATTATTGAATCTTTATCTGCCAATACAAAAGGAATAGTTTGTGTAGAAGTTCCGACAGAAAACGATATCCATACCATCGAAACAAAAGCTGATTTAGAATTTAAATGGATTATCAATCCAAATATCGGACAAGGAACCGCGTTGCATACCTTGGTAAATAGTCAAAAATACCCAAAACGTAAAGACGGAAAACGTTTTGCTTATGTTGCGGGAGAATCTAAATCTGTAAAAGAAATTAAATCTTTTTTTAAAGATGATTTAGAATGGAAAAAAGACGAATTTTACTGTACATCGCATTGGAAAGCTGGTAAAGCAGAGAAAAATCCATTAGAAGACTGTCACGAAAAAATTGAACAAGAACTTTATATCAAAGTGTTTTAAATATTTCTCAATAATCTATTTTTAGAAAGCTTCATCTTTTGGTGAAGCTTTTTTTAGTGATTTATATGAGATAAAGTTAGTATAGAAAAACAAAAAAAAACCTGCTTTATAAAAGCAGGTTTTTTTTAATTTGATTCGTTGTAAAGTGTATTGTGATCCTTGTCTAAAAAATTAAATTGTAAAAATTTATAGGCATCTCTTGGAACAATTTTGATCCACTTTTTATGTTTAATAAACCATTTCATCTGAATGCTTGGCAATCCATACTTCAAATACGAAGCGATAAAAGGATGGACATGTAAAGACATTTTCTTTAAGTCTTTATCTTTTCTTTCAAGGATATTCAAGAGCACTTGTTCAATTTTATCAATTGTAACGATTGGTGCTTCAACTTCATTCGATTCTTGGTTGGGATTTTCTTCAGTCGTAACAAAGTTCACTTCTGGTCGAACTCGTTGTCTTGTAATCTGAATCAATCCAAATTTACTTGGAGGCAAAATCTTATGTTTTGCTTTGTCTTTCGCCATTTCAGCTCGCAGATGTTCAAACAATTCTTTTTTATGTTCTGCATCTGTCATGTCTATAAAATCGACCACAACAATTCCTCCCATATCACGTAAGCGCAATTGACGTGCAATTTCCGAAGCCGCAATTTTATTCACTAAAAAGGCAGAATCTTCTTGATTTTTAGAATTTCTAGAGATATTTCCAGAATTTACATCAATCACATGCAATGCTTCCGTATGTTCAATCACAAGGTATGCACCCTTAGATTGTGGAATTGTAACTGTTTTACCAAAAGCTTGTTTAATTTGTCTTTCGACATTAAACTTCTCAAAAATAGGAACAAATGGATCGTCGTATTCTTTTACCAGATTTATTTTATCTGGCGCAATAACTTCCAAATATTCACGCATTTCGTCCGCTAACTCAATATCATCAACAGAAATTTTAATAAAATCATCATTAAAATTATCTCTTAAAATAGAAGAAGCACGATCCATTTCGCTAAGAATTTTAGCTGGAGCCGTTTTTTTCTGAAGATTTTTGAAGATTTGAGTCCATTTGTTTAACAAATAAGCCAAATCTGCTTGTAATTCTTCAGCATTTTTATCTTCTGCTACAGTTCTGATGATAACACCAAAACCTTCGGGAGTTAAACTTTCTAAAATTTTGATTAAACGATCGCGTTCAGGTTTTGTTTTGATTTTTTGTGAAATCGAAACACGTTCCGAAAACGGAACTAAAACTAAATAACGACCAGCAATAGAAATTTCAGAAGTAATTCTTGGTCCTTTCGTATGGATTGGTTCTTTTGTAATTTGAACTAATACAGAGTCACCTGGCGCAAAAATATCAGTAATCTGACCATCTTTGTCAATCGGTTTTTCCATACGGAAGTTTTTCAATTTTTCGGTCTTGTACATTCCATTTCCTACAATTTTGTTGTAAGCATTTGACGAACGTATTTGTGGACCTAAGTCATGATAATGTAAAAATGCATCTTTAGAATAACCAATGTCAACAAAGGTTGCATTTAAACTAGGAGCTAATTTTTTGATTTTACCCAAGTAAATATCACCAACTGCAAAGCCATCATTTGCAGTATCTTGATGAAATTCCATCAGGCGTCCTTCATCTAAAACTGCGATGCGTACTTGATCAGCTAAGGCTGAAATTACTAATTCTTTACTCATCAAAAAATTTATTTTTAAAAATGATAAAAGCACTTTCCAAATATTTTTGAAAAGTGCTATCTTGTAAAAAGATTAAATTTTTAATAGCTATGCTACTAATTATTTTTTCTTTTTGTGTCTGTTAAGACGACGACGTTTTTTACGTTTGTGCGTCGCTACCTTATGTCTTTTACGTTTTTTTCCGCTTGGCATGATACAATTATTTTATTGTTATTTGATTACGTTTGCTTCGCTAGTCTTAACATCTTCGATGAAAGTCTTAGCTGGTTTAAATGTTGGAACGTTATGAGCTGGAATAATGATAGAAGTCCCTTTTGTAATATTTCTACCAGTTTTTTCTGCTCTGGTTTTAATAGTAAAAGATCCAAATCCTCTTAAGTATACATTTTCTCCCTCTACTAATGATTTAATCACCTCCTCCATAAACGATTCTACCACTCTTTGAGTATCGCTCTTTTCAAGTCCTAATTTACTTGAAATGTTATTTACTATTTCTGCCTTTGTCATAATTCCTCTTATTATTCTTAAATTTGAAAGCGGGTGCAAATATACGATTGTATCTTAACAAAAAAAAGATTTTTTCAGTTTTTATGAACTTCAACTATCTGATTTTGTCATATTTTGACAAGAATAAAAGAGATTTACCTTGGCGTGATACAATTGACCCATTTCGAATTTGGTTGTCAGAAATAATACTCCAACAAACAAGGGTTGACCAAGGTATGAAATTTTACAATAATTTCATACAAGAATTCGATACTATTTTCGATTTAGCAAAAGCTGATGAACAAAAAGTGCTAAAACTCTGGCAAGGACTAGGGTATTATTCGCGTGCCAGAAATTTACATTTCACGGCACAACATATTGCCACAGAATTAAATGGTGTTTTTCCATCTAATTTTACAGATCTAAAAAAGTTAAAAGGAGTTGGCGATTATACAGCGGCTGCAATAGCATCAATAGTTAACAAAGAAGCTGTACCAGCGGTAGACGGTAATATGTTTCGTGTTTTTGCGCGTTATTTTAACATTGATGATGATATAAGTTCGCCAAAAACAAAGAAGATTTTTTGGGATTTAGGCATGGAAATTATCGATCAAAAAAGACCAGGAGATTTTAATCAAGCGGTGATGGATTTGGGCGCGACAATTTGTACTCCAAAATTACCAAAATGCGATATTTGTCCATTAAATGAATCGTGCGAAGCCTTGAGATTGAATAAAGTACTTGACTTGCCAGTTAAGTTAAAAAAGACAAAAATATCTAACCGTTTTTTGCACTTTATAGTTATTGAAAATGATGATAAAATTGCTTTATGCAAACGTAATGGTAACGATGTTTGGCGCAATTTATTTACTTTTCCACTTGTAGAAACAACCACAGATTTGTTGGATAAAGGCTTTGTTTTAGAGACCGAATTAGATGATAATTTGAGCTTTATTTCGGAAGAAAAACACATTTTATCGCATCAAAATTTATTTATAAAATATTGGAAATTAAATGTATCTTTAGTAGAAATAAACAATTTAGCAAAGGATTTAGCGTTCGAAATGATCTCTTTTAATGACATTGAGCATTATCCGCTTCCTAAACCAATAGAAAAATTTATAAATAAATATTATTTGGATTAACTTTGTATCTTACAAGCCACTAAACAACCTATAACTATGAATGGAACAACGAATAAAGTACTTTTAATTGGAAATTTAGGAGATGATTTAAAATTGCATCACTTTGACGAACAAAATTGTATTGGACGATTTCCTATCGCAACAACGGAATCATATATTTCGAGAACGGGAGAGCGAATTACAGAAACTGAATGGCATAACATTGTGACGCGAAATAAATTAGCGGAATTATGTGATCGTTACCTTAAAAAAGGAGACAAAGTTTTTGTAGAAGGTCGTATCAAAACAAGAAAGTGGGATGATAATGGACAAACTCGTTATACAACAGAAATTGTTGCAAATTCGATTGAGTTTTTAACGCCAAAAGTTGAAAATGAACACCGTCAAAATACGCAAAGTGATCAAAATAAAACTAATCAATCTCAAAACACAACAGTTGTCGATCCTCCATTTTTAGCTGAAGGAGAGGACGATTTGCCTTTTTAGAAATTAAAAAAATAAATGATTTTTACAAAACTTAACGTTTTACGTCATACAATGAATTTTAAAACTATAATAGCATTATGTAGTAGTGCTATTTTTTTTGTGTCTTGCAATAAAAATGAAGATGTTGCAAAGCCTTTGGGCGAAATTAGATTAGAATATCCAACCCAAACGTATGTGCAGTTTGCAGAAAATGCACCTTATACTTTTCAGTATTCTAATTTCGGGAAAATAGTAAAAGGTAAGCAGCAAAATTGGTATGTTGTTTCGTATCCTAAGATGAAAGCAACAATTTATCTGACATATTTTCCGATTAATTCGCCACAAGATTTGATTGTCAAAATCAAGGAAAGTGAGCGTTTTGTGCAAGATCAGACGGTTAAAGCAAGTTTTATATCGCCTCAAGAATTTTCATTTCCTAAGAAACGTGTTTTTGGTACATTATATGAATTAGGAGGAGAGTCTGCCATTAATATGCAGTTTCATGCAACAGATAGTGTCAAAAATTTTATTACGGGTTCGGTTTATTTCAAAACTCAACCAAAACCAGATTCACTTGCTCCAGCAGTAGATTATATCAAAAAAGATGTGAAAAAATTGCTTGAAACATTGGAATGGAAAAAATAAAAGTGGCTGATAAATAAAAACAATTAATTTTGTAGTCATTATAAAAATACAATATAAATAAATTTAGAATAATATGTTAATACAGATAGCTACATTAATGCTAAGTCTGATGCTTCTAGTAATGCTGCACGAACTTGGACATTATGTTACAGCAAGATGGTTTGGCGTTCGTGTAGAACGTTTCTTTTGTTTCTTTGACGTAAAATTTGCCATCTGGAAAAAACAGATTGGTGATACAGTTTACGGAATAGGATGGTTGCCACTTGGTGGTTATGTAAAACTTTCGGGAATGATTGATGAAAGTATGGATCTTGATCAAATGAAACAAGAACCAAAACCATGGGAATTTAGAACTAAGCCAGCTTGGCAACGATTAATCATCATGTTAGGTGGTATTATTGTCAATATTGTTTTAGCGATGATTATTTACACAGTGATTTTTGCTTCGCAAGGAGAAAATTACGTTAATGTTAATAAAATGCAATACGGTATAGAGGTTGATTCTGCTCAAACTTCTTTGGGTTTAAGAAATGGCGATATTCCTGTTGGTGTTAATGGTATTAAATATCAATCGTTACAAGAAATTAATAAAGAAGCCTTGTTAGGAGGAACTTCTTTAGAAGTAAAACGTGATGGAAAAGAAGTTTCTTTACCAATTAATGAAAATTTCCGTACACAAATATTAGCTTATAAAAGTGGATTTTTTAAACCACAAACAACATTTGTTGTAGACTCTGTTACAGAAAATAGTTCGGCTCAAAAAGCAGGATTATTAAAAGGAGATAAAATAGTTGCTGTAGATGGTTTTACAACACCATTATTTTCAAGCTTTAAAAGTAAAATTAAAGAATATAAAGGGAAAAGTACATCATTAAGTGTTATTAGAAATGGTGAGCCAGTAGAATTAATGGCAACAATAGATAAAGATGGCACATTAGGATTTAGAGGAGATACATCAGGTTATCTAAGTACATTAGTAGAACATAAAGATTACACAATTGGAGAGAGTGTTGCAATGGGAATTGTAAAACCATTCGATGCAATTGTAACACAAGTTCGCGGAATAGGAACATTGTTTAAAGTAAAAGATGGACGTAAGCAAGTTGCAGGACCTATTGGTATGGTAAAACAAATGCCAACAGAATGGAACTGGTTATTTTTCTGGTCATTTACAGCAATGATTTCTGCTTGGTTAGCATTTATTAACTTATTACCAATTCCAGGTTTAGATGGTGGACACGCTGTTTTTGCAATCTACGAAATGGTTACAGGTAAAAAACCAAGTGATAAAGTTTTAGAAAAAGCACAAATGGTAGGTGTTGTCATAATACTTGGTTTAATGGTATTTATCTTCGGAAATGATATCATTAATATGATTTTTGGATAAAATTTTTAAAATATTTTTTGTGGGTGTAAAAAATACTTTTATATTTGCACCCACAATTAAGCAACATTCCTCCTTAGCTCAGTTGGTTAGAGCATCTGACTGTTAATCAGAGGGTCCTTGGTTCGAGCCCAAGAGGAGGAGCTTTTTTAGTGAAAAGTCAAACATAGACTTAAAAATAAATTTTAAAATATCGGAATTTTCCTCCTTAGCTCAGTTGGTTAGAGCATCTGACTGTTAATCAGAGGGTCCTTGGTTCGAGCCCAAGAGGAGGAGCAAAAAAGACAATCAATTTTGATTGTCTTTTTTTATTTTATAGTAATTTCTACAGGATTATTTTCTAACCAATTTTTCGCCATTTCAAAAGCAGAAATACTTTGATTATGCGTAATTGGTGTTGATTTTAGCGCTTTTAAGTAATGTTGATTCACCAAATCAATTGTGTAGCGCTCAGCTTGTTTTAATTGTTGATTGGTTCTATTTTTTAGATAATATTCGTTTTCGTTTATAAACCTGAAATATTCATCAATCATTTCCCATAATTCTGGAATTCCTTTTCCAATTAAACCAGAGCCTATAATCGATTTTCTTTTCCATTGCGAAGTCTTTGTTGGTAAAAATTGTAAAGAACGCACAATGTCTAATTTAGCATCTTTTACAAGCTTTTCTTGAAAAGAGTCAGACTTATTGACGAAGATTAAATCTGCCATTTCCATTATTCCACGTTTTATTCCTTGCAAATCATCTCCAGAACCCGGTAATTGTAGGAATAAAAACAAATCTGAGATTTCGTTTACCAATGTTTCAGATTGTCCAACGCCTACGGTTTCTATCAATATTGTTTCAAAACCTGCCGCTTCGCATAATAATATTGCTTCGTATGTTCTTGATGTTACGCCGCCTAATGAACCGTTTGACGCACTTGGGCGGATAAAAGCATTGTCTTCTCTAGATAAATCTTCCATTCGAGTTTTATCACCTAAAATACTTCCTTTAGATAGCGAACTACTTGGATCGATGGCTAAAATGGCTACTTTTTGACCTTGGCTAATGATATATTTTCCTAAAGATTCAATAAAAGTACTTTTACCAACGCCAGGAATTCCAGTGATTGCAATTCTTTTTGAAGTTGTTGAAGTTGGTAATAAACTAATAATTTCGTGTGCTAATTTTAAATCATCTAAACGACTACTTTCTGCCAGCGTAATTGCTTTTGAAAGGGCATAACGATCTCCTTCTTTTATTTTTTGGGCAAGAATATTTGGTTCAATTTTTCGCATATGATTTAATCTTATTTTAAAGATAATTGCTTTGATAAGAATAAAAAAATCAGAAGAAAAATTAAAGTTTTATTTTATATAGGTCGTGTATTTGTATTGTGTAATATTATTTGCTTAATATCATTTAAATAAATTAAAATCAATAAGTAATTGTTTTAAATTAAAGAATTATTAATTTGTTCTTTCTTCTTTAATTCTTTTCATGAAAATTGATGGAGATTCGTTTGTTATTTGCGTAAAAATTGTAGTAAATGTACTGTGCGAAGTAAATCCGCAATCGCTTGCTAAATAACTAATTTTTGTATTAATATACTTTGGTTCGTTTTGTAAACGATCAACAATGTAGTTTACGCGTAATTCGTTTAAATAGTTATTAAACTGTTTTTGACGATGCGTTTTTATAATTTCTGATAAGTATTTTGTATTCGTTTCAAACTGTTTTGCTAAAGAAGATAAATTAATGTCTTTCTTAATAAACCCTTTATTTTTCTCGAATAATTCTAATTTTCTTAAAAGAATTTTCTCTGTTTTAGATGAAATATTAATTGATAATTGAGGTTCTGCTTGAATAATTTCTTGGTTAGAAATTGTTATAGAATCTTCTTGCGTTAAAGTTTGTACTTTTTTATCTTCTTCTGTTTTTACTGAATTTGATAAATTATCTGTACTTGCTTCAGTCTTATTATTTGTATTATTTACAGTTTCAGAATGATTCTGTTCTGTTTGATTACTTTTTTTAGTGACGAAGTAATAGATTATACCTAAAACAATTACACAACTTATAACGATTAAAACAATTAGCCAAGTGTCCATTTTTAAAAATTATTTTCGGATTAATTAAAATATAACTAAATAAAAATCAATTATTTAAATGCAAATCTAAGTTTTTTGATTTTAGTAAATTTACTCCGAAATTTTGAAATAAAAAAGGTTAACTAAATTAGTTAACCTTTTTATGAATTTCTTTTGTATCAGTAGAACAGCCGCAACCTTTTGAGCATCCGCCGCCTTTACCTGAACTAAATGAATTTTTTATCAACTTAAAAACATACCATATTGCAAATCCGAAAAGGAATGCGATAAATATATATTGTACCCAAATGTTATCCATACTTATTATTTTAATAAATGATAGGCAATAAATGCCACTAAATAGGCAATTCCAGTCATAAAACCAGTTTGCAACAAAGTCCATTTCCATGAATTTGTTTCACGTTTTACGATTGCAATTGTACTCATACATTGCATTGCAAATGCATAAAACAATAACAAAGAAACTCCCGTTGCCAAGTTATATGCAGGCTCTCCTGTATTTTGGTTAATCTCTGTTTTCATACGATGTAACAAACTATTTTTTTGTGCATCGTCTTCTACATCAACTTCTCCTAAACTATAAACTGTAGACATTGTACCTACAAAAACTTCGCGTGCTGCGAAAGAAGAAATTAATCCAATTCCCATTTTCCAATCGTAACCCAAAGGCTCTACAATTGGTTCAATAACTGTACCTAATTTTCCTAAATAAGAATGCTCTAATTTATAAGAAGCAATTTCGTTAGCTAAATCTTCTTCACTCATTTTTGGATGATGAGCAGTTACAATTTCTTCAGCATTTTTAAATTGTTCTCCTGGTCCGAAAGTTCCTAAAACCCAAAGAATAATAGAGATTGCTAAAATTATTTTACCTGCATCAATTAAGAAACCCAATGTTTTTTCCCAAACATTAATCGCAACATTTTTCCAATCTGGAAGTTTATATGTTGGCATTTCTAAAATTAAGTAACTTTTATGTTTTGCTTTTATAACGATATTCAATAAAATAGCACTTCCCAAAGCACCAACAACACCTAAAATATACATGATAAAAAGTGCCAAAGCTTGGTAGCTTAAACCAAATATTTTTTCGTCGGGAATAACCAAAGCAATTAAAACTATATAGATTGGCAGACGCGCAGAACACGTCATAAAAGGCGTTACAAGAATTGTTAACAATCTTTCTTTATCATTTTCAATATTTCGTGCAGACATAATGGCTGGAACTGCACATGCTACACCAGAAATTAATGGAACAACACTTTTTCCGCTTAATCCGAAAGGTTTTAACCATCTATCCATTAAATAAACAACACGGCTCATATAACCAGTTTCTTCCATAATTGATATGAATAGAAAAAGGATGGCGATTTGTGGTACAAACACGGCAATTCCTTCGATACCTGGAATAATTGCGCCACCGATGATGTCGTTTATTGGACCTGCAGGAATCATGCTAATTGCTTTTTCGTCTAGCCAAGCAAATAAATCTTCAACCATCGTCATTAATGGTCCTGACCACGTGTAAACGGCTTGAAAAATTAGCAATAAAACAGCTAAAAATATAATGTATCCAAAAATTGGATGAATTAATAATTTGTCAACTTTATCTGTAAATGTTTCGTTGTTTTTGAAGTTATATGAAACGATAGACTCTAACTTTTTTTCTAAAAAAGTATTTCTATCCAACGTTTCTTTTACCTGTAAACGACGCGGAACAATATTAAATTCTTTTTTTATTGCATCAACTTTTGTTTGATCTTCATTTGTTAAAAAAGGCATTTGTTTTTGCGAAAGATATTGCCAAGCGGTATAATCATTCGTAATTTCAAACGTTTCTTTTATTTTATTAACTGACGCAGAATGTTCTGTCGGAAGTATAAATTTTGATTGATAAACTTGTGCAGATTTTGTTAAAGCGTCAATCAATTCATTTAAACCATCACTTGTTCTAGCGTTTGTTAAATATATTTTTGTTTCTAATAATTCTTCTAATTTCTTTAAATCAATCGTTAAACCTTTACTTTCGATTTCATCTTTCATATTGATGACAAAAATCGCAGGAACTTCTAAATCTCTTACTTGTTGATAAAGTAAAATAGAACGTTTTAGGTTTGATGGCTCGCCGATAACAACGGCTAAATCTGGATAAAGTTGATTTGATTTATCTCCTAAAATTTTAAAAACAATTTCTTCATCCAAAGAGCTCGGATAAATACTATACGTACCTGGTAAATCGGTAATCGAAAATTTATTTCCATTACGTTCAATATTTCCTTCGCGTTTTTCTACCGTAACGCCAGGATAATTACCAACTTTTTGTCGAAGATTTGTAAGTTTATTAAAAAGAGAAGTTTTACCTACATTAGGGTTACCAACTAAGGCAATTTTATATTGATTCATTATTTTTTATTAATCAAGATTTTGTCTGCTTCACTTCTGCGCAGCGCTAAAACAGATTTATTAGATATGATACTGATACAAATTGGACCACCAAAAGGTGCTTTATTTTTGACCTGTAATTTAGTGCCAGGAATAAAACCCATTTCGTAGAACTTGGCAGGAATGTCTTCGGTTTTATAACCAGTTACTTCTGCTAGTTCGCCTATTTTTAAATCTTTTAAAGAATATTCTTCAGTCAAATTTTTCATTCTTTGTATGGTATTTAATCTTTGCAAAGATATCTAATTTTTAATTAATCCAAATAGAAGAAATATCATACTTTATTCATCTTTCTATTTAAATTTCAATCAATTCAAGTTTCAGATATCAAAAAAAAGATTATCTTTGCACTCAATTTTCATTTATAAACATTAATTTATGTACGCAATTGTAGAGATAGCAGGGCTTCAATACAAAGTTGAAAAAGACCAACAATTGTTTGTAAACCGTTTGGCAGGTGAAGCAGGAGACGAAGTAAAATTCGACCGTGTTTTATTAACTGACAACGGAGCAATCACTGTGGGCGCCCCAGTTATAGACGGAGTTACTGTCGTAGCTAAAATCGTTGATCACGTGAAAGGAGACAAAGTAATCGTCTTCAAAAAGAAAAGAAGAAAAGGTTACCAAAAATCTAATGGTCACCGTCAACAATTCACTAAAATTGAAGTAGTTTCAATCGGTTAAGATTGGCTTTAATTTATTATTAACTCTTAAAAACAAAACGAAATGGCACATAAGAAAGGGGTCGGAAGTTCGAAAAATGGTCGTGAATCACATTCGAAACGTTTAGGTGTTAAAATTTTTGGTGGACAAGCAGCAATCGCTGGTAATATTATTGTTCGTCAAAGAGGTACACAACATCATCCTGGTGATAATGTAGGAATCGGTAAAGATCACACATTATTCGCATTAGTTGATGGAAAAGTTGTTTTCACAAAAAAACGTAACGATAGATCTTACGTTTCTATTGAACCATTAGCTTAATTGCTAATTCAATCCGAAAACGCTAAAAATATAAAAGCTCATCCATTGGATGAGCTTTTTTGTTTTATTAGATATTTGATTTCTTATGATTAGAATAATGTGAAGCTGAAACAAGTTCAGCTTGACAAAATCTATATTTATAAAGTTATCCTAATCTAATTTATATTATTTTAAAAAGTCATCCTGAACTTGTTTCAGGATCACATTCTAAGAAAATTTATGATTAATGTTCAGAATTATTTTCTTCTTGCTCAACTCCCCAACCTTGCGCAGTTATCGGAACCATTTGTTCGCTACCGCGTGTAATCAAATAATTTTCTTCGCCTTTTCCTGTTACATGACCAATTACAGTTAAGTTCGGATTACCTTTTATTTTATCAAAATCGGTTTGTTTGATGGTAAATAATAATTCATAATCTTCGCCACCGCTTAAAGCACAAGTGATTGGATTAACTTTAAATTCTTCTGCGGTTCTAATAACAGATGAATCTAACGGAATTTTTTCTTCGTAAATATTAAATCCAACACCACTTTCTTTTGATAAATGAATGATTTCTGATGATAAACCATCCGAAATATCAATCATAGAAGTTGGAATAACTTTTAAATCTTTTAAAATTTTGATGATATCTAAACGCGCTTCAGGTTTTAGTTGACGTTCTATTAAGTAAGAATATTGCTCTAAATCTGGTTGATTGTTCGGATTAACTTTAGTTACTTGCGCTTCGCGCTCTAAAACTTGTAAACCTAAAAAAGAAGCACCTAAATCGCCCGAAAGTACAACTAAGTCATTTTCTTGTGCACCACTTCTGTATGCAATATCTTTTTCTGGCGCAGAACCAATTGCTGTTAAGTTTAAAACTAAACCATGTACAGACGATGTTGTGTCGCCACCAACAATGTCAATATTGTATTTTTCGCAGGCATATTTCATTCCGTTGTAAATTTCGTCAACAGCTTCTATCGTAAAACGATTAGAAAGTGCCATAGAAACCAATAAGTGTTTCGGAATTGCATTCATTGCTAAAATATCACTAATTGCCGTTACAACAGCTTTGTAGCCCAAATGACGAAGAGGCATATAACCCCAGCTAAAACTAACGCCTTCTACCAACATATCTGTAGAAACAACAATCTTTTCTTTTTTGTAATCAAGTACAGCGGCATCGTCACCGATTCCTTTGATAGAGCTTTCTAATTTGATTGGAAAACCTTCTTTTATTTGATTAATTAAACCAAATTCGCCAATTTCGGCTAAACTGGTTTTTGATACGTTTTTATCTTCTAACATTGATTTATTTTATTGAGTTGAAAATTGAAGGATCGATATTTTCTGAACGAAACGGTAAATTAATAATGTCTAGTTTAGAAAGTGTTTTAATCGTTTTTCCTTCAATCGATTTTTTAATATTCGCTAACATTTCTTCTGGTGGTGGCATCATTTTGCGTTTTATCATAGAGAACCAAACGCCTGTTAATTCCGAATGACAAAGATGTGTTCCGTCTTGATTATAAATATTATGAATAAATTGATAGATCATTCCATCTTCAGACATTCCGCCAATTTCTACAGAAATATAAATTTCTTCACCTTCCATTGCTTCCTTAAAAAAAGAAAATTGTTCGTGTAAAATAGCAGGACCAATTTGGTATTCGGCTAATTTATTCATCGAAACGTCAAAATCTCTTAAAAAAGCTATACGTGCAAAACTCGTGAAATTCATGTACGATGCATTAGCCAAATGTCTATTTGCATCTAAATCAGACCAACGTACAATTGTTTTCTGAAAATAGGTGTTCTTCATTTTTCTTTCTTTTTGAGACAGCAAAGTTACGGATAAGAATTTATTGGTTATAGCATTATATTTTTAATCAATAGAAATAAAGAAAAACAATAAGATTTAACATCAAATTAATAAACCTAATCCGTAAAATTTGTATCTTTAGTAAGCTATAAAACAGAGAGATTATGAAAAAAATATTATTTCCAACAGACTTTTCAGAGACGGCAAACAATGCTTTTATTTACGCCTTGAATTTAGCAGAAAATCAAAATGCAGAATTATATGTACTTCACGCTTTTCAGTATCCAATGATTAGTGCAGGAGTTGATGCAATAATTTTGCAAGATGTATATGACACAATAGAATTGAATAATTTTGAGAATTTAAAAGAAACTATTCCAGGGCTTAGAAAATTAGCCGATGACAATGGTTTTACAAATGTTGATTTAAAATTTGTGGTTAAAGAAGGTATGCTTACATACGTTTTACCACAATTTATAAAAGACGAAAAAATAGACTTTGTAGTAATGGGAACTACAGGAAATACAGGTTTCGAGAAAGTTATTTTTGGATCGAATACACTTAATGCAATAAAAGATCTTAAAATTCCGGTGCTTAGTGTGCCACATGATTACGTATATAAAGGAATAAATAATATTGGATTCACAACAGTTTTTCAAGATAAAGACAGAAAAGCGTTAGATTATTTAACAGAAATCGCTTACCGATACAAAGCAAAAGTACATTGTTTACATGTTTCGAAAGATGGTAATTATGATGTGCCAACGCTAAATCATTGGAAAGAATATTACAAAGACGAACCAGTCGATTTTTCGATATATACAGCAGACGAATCTGTAGATGCAGTTTTAGAATTTATAAAAGACGAAAAAATAGATATTTTAACTGTTGTTAGTCGAAACAAAGGCTTTTTCGAAAAATTATTTTCACCAAGCTTCACAAAACAAATTTTAACGCAAAATAGTGTTCCATTATTTGTTTTCCACGAATAGAATTTTCTAATTCTTTTAAAAAGCTCAATCTGTGTAAAATAGATTGAGCTTTTTTTGTTGCTGATATAAAATTATTTGTAACTTGAGTGTACAAAACACGAAAAAATGAAAAAAATATTATTCCCAACCGACTTTTCAGAAACTGCCAATAACGCTTTTCTTTACGCTTTAAATCTAGCCAAAAGTATAGATGCACAAGTTTATATAATGCATGTTTACGAGTTGCCAATGATAACAGGAAGTTTAAGCGCAGGTTTAATTCAGAATGTTTATGAGACGGTAGAAATGGGAAGTTTTGAGAATTTTAAAGACAATATTCCTCAATTAAGAAAAATAGCCGAAGACAATCAATTAAGTGAAATTCCAATGAAATTTATCCTCGAAGAAGGAAATTTCTTGTACATTTTACGTGAAACGATAGAAGAAGAAAGTGTGGATTTTGTTGTGATGGGAACAGATGGAAATACAGGTTTCGAGAAAATGTTGTTTGGTTCGCATACCATTAATGTCATTACATCGCTCAAAATTCCAATTCTTAGTGTGCCACAAGGTATGTCTTTTCAAGGATTTAAAAACATTGGCTTTACAACAGTTTTTGATCAAAAAGACAAAGATGCGCTTAAGTATTTAATCGAAATTGCGAATCGTCACAAAGCAAAAATTCATTGTATGCATGTTTCCAAAGATGGTAAATTTAATCATCAAGTGCTTAAAGATTGGGAAAATCAGTTTGCAAATGATCCAGTTGTTTTCGAAATCTACCACGATTCTGATGCTGTAAATGCAGTTTTAGATTTTATTAAAGACAAAAAAATTGATTTACTAACTGTTGTAAGTCGTAATAAAGGATTTTTTGACAAGATTTTTTCGCCAGGTTTTACAAAGAAAATTGCCAATAAAAATATTACACCGTTGTTCGTTTTTCACGAACGCAAAGCTTAAGGAAATGTTGTAAACATTTCCTTTTTTATCTACTTGTATTTTACTGAAAACCATTTAAAAACGTGTTATAAATAAAAATTATACCTTTGCACCGTGAAAAAAATAGCCATTGTTGGAGGTGGTGCGGCCGGATATTTTGTTGCTGCAAACCTCGGAAAAACTGTCGGACAACAAACTGTATTGTTTGAACAAGCGACTTTACCACTTCAAAAAGTTCGTGTTTCTGGAGGAGGAAGATGTAATGTAACCCATGCATGTTTTGATCCGTTGGATTTGGTCGAATTTTATCCGCGTGGTAAAAAAGAATTATTAGGCGTTTTTTATACTTTTCAACCAGGCGATACAATGGCTTGGTTTGATGATCGTGGCGTTGCATTAAAAATAGAAGATGATAACCGTGTTTTTCCGGAAAGCGATTCATCTTTATCAATTATAGAAGCTTTGACTAAAGCTGTTGATCAAAATAAAGTTCAATTAAATTTTTCTGACGGTGTACAAGAAATTGCGAAAGTTGAAGGTGGTTATGAATTAACGACAAAATCTGGAACGCATTTTTTCGAAACTGTAATTATTACAACTGGTAGTACTCCAAAATTCTGGAAAAGTTTAAAAACTTTGGGATTAAAAATTATTCAACCCGTACCTTCTTTGTTTACATTTAATTGTAAAGATCCACGAATTGAAGGTTTGATGGGAATTTCTTTTGAACAAACTGAAGTAAAAATTATCAATCAAAAATTAGAAGCCGATGGTCCAATGTTAATTACGCATTGGGGTTTTAGTGGTCCTGCTATTTTGCGTTTATCTGCTTGGGGCGCTTTAAAATTGAATGATTGCGGTTATAAGTTTGATATCGAAATTAATTTCGTGAATCAATCTAAAGACGAAGTTTTTACTTTTTTGAATACTAAAAAACAAATTGACGCCAAGAAAAATGTCCATAAAAATAATCCGTTCGAATTTCCGAAACGTTTTTGGATTAGTATTCTTAATTATTGTCAAATTGATGAAAATAAGGTATATGCAGATTTGTCTAAAAAACAAGTAGAAGCAATTTCGACAGAATTATGTCAAGGTAGATACGCAGTAAACGGTAAAAGCACTTTTAAAGATGAATTTGTAACGGCTGGTGGAGTTGATTTAAAAGAAATTGATTTTCACTCGATGCAATCAAAAAAAATACCCAATTTATTTATGGCTGGTGAAGTTCTAAATATTGATGCAATTACGGGCGGATTTAATTTTCAGGCTTGTTGGTCAGAAGGGTATGTAATATCAGAAAAACTAAAAGAAATTTATCAATAGTGTATGTTTTACACAGTTAAAAATTGAGTGGTAAACATTGATTTTAAAGATTTTTTTAAAAATTACTATGTTAACATAACATTATTATAAAATTATGTTATTTTTGTTAAAAGGTATTAATTTAAACGAACAAAAAATATGAAGAAAATTTTTCTAACCCTAGCATTAATCGGCTTATCATCTTCTGCTTTTGCAGGTGGTTACCGTGTTGCTTTACAAGGAGTTCGCCAAGCAGCATTGGGAGGGACTTCGTCTACACAAACACGTGATGCGAGTGTGGCTTTTTATAACCCTGCTGGTTTAGCTTTTGTTGACAGTAAATTGAGTATTGCAGTTGGTGGATTTGGTGTAAAAACTGCCGTAAAATGGCAAGATCCTTTGACTTTACAAAAATCTGAAACAGATAATAAACTAGGAACGCCAATGTATGTTGCAGTAAGTTATAAGCCTGCTGATGACGTTGCAATTGGTATTAGTGTAACAACGCCTTTTGGTAGTTCTGTTACTTGGCCAGAAGATTGGCCAAACAAAGCAAATATTACGCATATTGATTTAAAAGCATTTAATATTCAGCCAACAATTGCTTACCGTTTTAACGATTGGTTTAGTATTGGTGCTGGTTTTATTTATACACACGGAACAGCTAAATTAGAGAAAATACAAACTGTTGCGGGTAACGATATCAAATTAAAATTAGAGGATAAAGATGCACATGGTTTAGGTTTCAATATTGGAGCAATGTTTAAACCAAATGATAAATTAGGAGTTGGTATTGCTTACCGTTCTAATGTAGATGTATCTGCAAATAAAGGTGATGTAACTTGGACTAATGTACCATCTGCATTATCTGCAAATGTTCCTTTTAATACAGATAAATGGAACACAGTTTTACCATTACCATCAGAATTTACTTTTGGATTATCATACAAAGTTTTACCAAAATTAGAATTATTTGGAGACATTGTTTGGGCAAACTGGACACGTTACAAAAGTTTAGACATCAATTTATACAACGATGCATCTAATACTTTTTACACATCATCATCTAAAAAAGAATGGAAAGATAATACGGTTTTCCGTTTTGGAGCAGAATATACTTTCACAGACAATATTCAAGGACGTGTAGGATATTACCACGACAAATCGCCTGTGCCAAGTGCGTTTTGGTCATCAGAAACACCAAGTACAAACTTAAATTCGTTTTCTGCAGGTTTAGGAATCAAATTAAACTCTGGTTTCTATGTTGATTTATTTGGGTCTTATGTTCAAGGAGAAGAAAGACACGTGAATAATATAGCAGATAATTTTGTTGGAGATGTAAAATTACACGCAATAAACTTTGGTTTAGGTGTAACGTATAACCTTAAATAAGACTAAAAATGAAACACTTAAATAAAATATTATTAGTTGCTTTAGCAGCAGCAATGTTTAGTTGTGATGATGATTTTGAGCATCCAGTAGAAGATTTTCAAGTAACAAAAGGTGATGCAGATTTTTCGAAATACATCGCTTTAGGAAACTCATTAACATCAGGATATAGAGATAACGCTTTGTATCATTCAGGACAAGAAAATTCTTACCCAAATATGTTAGCTGGATTGATGAAAGCTGCGGGTGGTGGAGAATTTAAAATTCCGTATATGCCAAATGATACAGGAGGTTTTACAGATACAGACATACCAGGTTATCCAGGTAAATTAGTTTTACAAATTGTAAATGGTTCATTATCTCCAGTTCCAACTGCAGCAGGTGGTGCATTAGATAATATAGCTGCTGCAGGACCTTATCAAAATATGGGAGTTCCAGGTGCAAAATCTTATCATTTGGCAGCAGATGGTTATGGTAACGCAGCATATGTTAGATTAGGAAAAGCTAATCCATATTTTTCTCGTTTTGCATCAAGTGGAACAACATCGGTTGTTAAAGACGCAGTAGCACAAGATCCTACATTCTTTTCTTTGTGGATTGGGAATAATGATGTTTTAGGTTACGCGACTAGTGGAGGTGTTGGTGTAGATCATAACGTAACAAATAATGTAGATGCTGCAACTTATGGTGGTAGTGATATCTCAAACGCTAACGTAGTAAAAGCATCAATAAATGGAATTTTAAAAGCGATGACGGCTAAAGGAGCAAAAGGAGTTATTGCAAATATTCCTTCTGTTACATCTATTCCTTATTTTACAACTGTGCCAGCAACTCCAATTACAGGATTGGCTGATGCGCAAGTTACAGCATTAATGTCAGCTCAAGCTTACGGGAGTTATAATGCAGGTTTAGGGAAAGCAAAAGCTGCAGGTTTACTTTCTGATGCTGAGTATCAAGAACGTTTAATTAAATTTACGGCTGGTGCAACTATTAATGGTGCTGTAATCGTAGACAAAGATTTAACTAATTTGGCTGCTTTAGGTTTGCCGAGTTATAGACAAACAACGTCTAAAGATTTGATAGTTTTAACTGCAGCAAGTTTATTACCTAAAGGTTACGGAACCCAAATAGCTTTGGAAGACAAATATGTGTTAACAGCAAAAGAAACAGCAAAAGCAGAAGCAGCTGTTACTAAATATAATGCTGCAATTGCGGAATTAGCAACAGCTTACAATTTAGCTTTTGTTGATGCACATGCGCAAATGCAACGTTTAAGTTCAGCTTCAGGAATCAAGTTTTATGGTCAAACATATACAACGACTTTTGTTTCTGGTGGAGCTTTTTCTTTAGATGGTGTTCACTTAACTGGTAACGGTTATGCAATTGTTGCAAACATGTTTGTAGATGCAATCAATCAAAAATATCATTCTACATTAAGAAAAGTATATCCAGGAGATTATCCAGGAATTGCAATTCCTTAATCGATTTGATTTATAAATACTAAAAAAAGCCACTCAATTTGAGTGGCTTTTTTTAGTTTATGTAGTTTACTATTATTTCAATTCTTCACTACGCATAAATTCTTCTGCTTTTTTGACCATGTTTTTTGATCCACAAAAGAAAGGAATACGTTGGTGTAATTCTGTAGGTTCGATATCCATAATACGTTGAAAACCATCGGAAGCTTTACCACCAGCTTGTTCAGCGATAAATGCCATTGGATTACATTCGTACAATAAACGTAATTTACCATGAGGGTTATTTGTTCCAGATGGATAAATATAAATTCCACCTTTCAACATATTTCTATGAAAATCAGAACATAAAGAACCAATGTAACGAGATGTGTAAGGACGATCTTCTTCATCTGCTTGACAATATTTAAGATAATTTTTTACACCTTGTGGAAATTTAACATAATTACCTTCGTTTACCGAATAGATGTTTCCATCTTCTGGAATACACATATTTGGATGAGACAAGTAAAATGTACCAATACCTGGGTTTAATGTAAATCCATTTACACCATTTCCTGTTGTATAAACCAACATTGTCGATGTTCCGTAAATTACATATCCAGCAGCAATTTGCTTATTTCCGGGTTGTAGAAAATCTTCTAAAGTAACAGGAGTTCCTGTTTCTGTAACACGATGATAGATAGAGAAAATTGTACCAACAGAAACATTAACATCAATATTAGATGATCCATCCAAAGGATCAATTAATACAACATATTTACTGTTTTTAGAATGTTCTGCACCTTTAATTTCGATAAAATCTTCGTTTTCTTCCGAAGCAATACCACAAACTACTTCGCGCTGCGATAGAGTTTCGATAAAAGTTTCATTTGCAAAGACGTCTAATTTTTGTTGTTTTTCGCCTTGTACATTTTCATTACCAAATTCGCCTAAAATGTTAACTAATCCCGCTTTATTTACTTTGTAGTTAACCACTTTTGTTGCTAATTTGATTGAGCTCAGTAGTCGAGAAAGCTCTCCAGTAGAATAGATAAAATCTGCTTGGTTTTCGATAATAAACTCTCCAAGAGTTTGATGAGAATTTGTTGCCATAACTGTGTTTTGCTCGTCAAATATCGGAATAAAAACTCAATTTTCAATCATTTCAAACGTTTGAAATTGTTCTAAATACGTGAAAATCACAATTAAAATTTATTTTTTGATTTAATTCAAATCGGTCAATATATAATTTTTACTTTGGTTATATTTGCAAGTTAATATTTTACAAAAAAAATTAGATAGAAATGAAAGTTTTCAAATTCGGTGGTGCGTCCGTAAAAGATGCAGCCGGCGTTAGAAATGTTGCAGATTTACTGCAATCAGTAGGTTACGAGAATACATGTATGATTGTTTCTGCTATGGGCAAGACAACAAATGCATTGGAAGAAGTAGTCAAACGTTATTTTGAAAACGAAGATTTCGAGAAGACAATAAATGCTGTAAAATCGCAACATTTGGATTTAGCGAAAGAATTGTTTGAGAATGCTGATGAGGTTTCGAACGAGATTTCTCAATTTTTTGATGATATTATTTCGTTTTTAAGACGTAATAAATCTCCAAATTACAGTTATGTTTATGATCAAATAGTTTGTTGTGGAGAATTAATTTCTACAAAAATCATCAGTATGTATCTTAACTCTATTCAAGTAAAAAATGAATGGTTAGATGTGCGCGATTATATCAAAACAGACAATACTTACCGCGAAGGAAAAGTTGATTGGAAATTGACGGAAGAAAGTATTTCGAGATTGTCAAAAAATGGATTTTACATTACACAAGGATTTTTAGGATCTGATCCTAACTTTTTTACGACAACATTGGGTCGCGAAGGTTCTGATTATTCTGCTGCTATTTTTGCATATTGTTTAAATGCAGATAATATGACAATTTGGAAAGATGTGCCAGGTGTTTTAAATGCCGATCCACGTTATTTTGAGAATGCAGAATTGTTAAACCATATTTCGTACGAAGAAGCAATAGAATTGGCTTATTATGGTGCATCTGTAATCCATCCAAAAACGTTGCAACCTTTGCAACAAAAGGAAATTCCATTCTTTGTAAAATCATTTATTAATCCAACAGAAGCAGGAACAGAAGTAGCAAAAGGGCAACCTTTAGAGCCAAGTGTACCTTGTTTTATCTTGAAACGCGAACAACATTTGATTCGTTTATCAAGTAAAGATTTTTCTTTTATTACAGAAGATAAATTGAGCGGAATTTTTAATAAACTATATGATTATCAAATAAAAGTAAATTTGATGCAAAATTCAGCAATTTCATTATCTTTATGTTTAGAGGATAAATATGATAACCTAGAAAAATTTGTTTCGGATATGAATGAAGCCTATAAAGTACACGAAGAAAATAATGTACTTTTATATACAATTCGTCATTTTGATGATCAATCAGACAAAGTTATTTCAAAAGAAAAAGAACTTTTGCGTCAAACTGTGCGCGAAACATTACAAATTGTTGTAAAAGCTTAAATGAGTTTAGTTACTACACAAGATATATATTCGGCTACAGGTCTCTCAAAATTAGGAATAATAGGGAAGCCTGCAGCTTGGTTATTGAAAAAAATCACCAGGTTAGATAAATTAAATAAAATCTATAATCGTGGTAAACATTTAGAATGTGCGCCGTTTTTAGATTATTTGATTGATGATTTGGGCGTGGATTATGAAATTCACGAAGAAGATTTAAAAAGAATTCCAAAAGATGGTCCGTTTATTATTATTTCGAATCATCCACTTGGTGCTTTGGATGGAATTATTTTGATGCACATGATGTCAAAAATTCGTCCAGATTTTAAAATCATGGGAAATTTTCTTTTACAGAAAATTAAACCTTTAGACCCAATGATTATTCCCGTAAATCCGTTCGAAACGCGTAAAGATGCCTACAGCAGTATTGGTGGAATGCGCGATGCGTTGAAATTATTGCGCGATGGTGGTTGTTTGGGAATATTTCCGGCAGGTGAAGTTTCTTATCGTGATGACGAAGGTAAAATTACCGATCGTCAGTGGCAAGAATCTGCTATGAAATTGATTAAAAAATCGAAGGTTCCAGTTGTTCCAATGTTTTTTAGAGCAAAAAATAGCAATGTTTTTTACAGAATTGCGAAAATGCATCCAGATTTTCAAACAGCAATGTTACCTTCGGAAATGGTTAGAAAAAGAACGCGTCCAATTCAGATTCGTATCGGAAAACCAATTTTGCAAAAACAACAAGACGAACATGTAACGATTGCAGATTTTACTGATTTCTTGAGAAAGAAAACGTATATGCTTTCGTCCTATTATAATAAAAAAAGAAGTTTTACGGAGGTTCTTAAAAATCCGTCGAATATAGAATTAAAAATTCCGAATTTACCAAGTCTATCTTCTTCAAATAAAAAGGTTAAGCCGATTGTAGCTGAAACTAATTTAGACCTAATTTTAAAGGATATTGAAGGTTTACATCGCGACGAAGATTCATTATTATTTACAAATAATAACTATGAATGCTTTTTTACGAGAGCAGAAAATATTCCAAATATTTTAAGAGAAATTGGTCGTTTACGCGAGATTACTTTTAGAGAAATTGGGGAAGGAACTAATGATGAAATTGATTTAGACCGTTTTGATAATCATTATCATCATTTGTTTTTATGGGATAAAGATGGAAACAAAATTGTTGGTGCATATCGTATGGCAATTGGTTCTGAGGTTTATGAAAAGTACGGAATTAGTGGTTTTTATGTTCACGAATTATTCAATTTTGATCCAGAAATTCATCCTTTCTTTAATAAATGTATCGAAATGGGACGTGCTTTTGTAACAAGTGCGTATCAGCAAAAGCCTATGCCGTTATTTTTACTTTGGCGTGGAATTGTGCATATTACATTGCGTAATCCGAACCAAAAATTTATAATTGGAGGTGTAAGTATCAGTAATAAGTTTTCTGATTTCTCAAAATCATTGATGATTGAGTTTATGAAATCACATTATTACGATTCTACGGTTGCACAATATGTACGTGCGAAAAATGAGTTTAAAGTAAAGCTGAAAGAAAAAGATAAAGAATTTATTTTTGATGAATCTGAAGCTGATTTAAATAAATTTGATAAACTGATTGACGAATTAGAACCAAATATGTTGCGTTTACCAGTTTTGATTAAGAAATATATCAAACAAAATGCGAAAGTAATTGCGTTTAATGTTGATCCAAAATTTAATGATGCGATTGATGGATTGATGTATATTAGAGTTTCTGATATTCCAGAATCTACTGTTCGTCCAGTTTTAGAAGATATTCAAGCAGAATTAGACCGTAAAATAAAGTCAGGAAAATTTGATGGAGTTTTGTAATAAGCTCCATTTTTAAAAATAGAGATAAAAAAAAAGCGCTAAACTTAGTTTAGCGCTTTTTATATTTTAGCTTCGCTCTAATTATTTAGCTACTGCTGCTGAGTCAACTACTGCTGCTGCAGAATCAACTGTTGCTGCTGCTGAATCAACTACTGCTGCTGCAGAATCAACTACTGCTACTGCAGAATCAACTGCTGGTGCTTCAACTGGTGCTTCTTCAGTTTTCTCTCCACAAGATACTGCTCCTAATGATAAAGTTGCTACTGCAACTACTGCGAAAAATTTTTTCATTTTTTTAAATTTAATCGATTAAACGTTTGTTATTTGATATATCAAAGGTAGAATGATTTTGACGTGATTTGATAAAAAATAATTGTAATTATTTTGTAAATCAAATTCTATTTTACAAAACGCTATAATTCACTAAAATAAACGTTGAAATTTTCCGAAATTTTAAAATTATTTAGATACAAAAAACCCTCAAAAAAGGTCATTTTTTGAGGGTTTTACATTCATTTCTGAATCGTTTATTTTAAAACTTGTGCTTCTAATTTAAATTTTTCAATTTTATTTAAAATTAAATCTAATCTTAAATTATGAATACTTCCGATGTGCGAAGTCTGAAATTCTTTATGCGGAATATACGTTCCGTTTTCTACTGATAAGCCAACTTCACGATACGCATCACGGAAAGGTGTTCCGCTTTTAATTGCTTCGTTTATGTTTTCTACCGTATAAATTGGGTCGTATTTCTCTTGATTGATATAATTATCTTTTATCTGAAGTTGAGGAATAGCAAAAGTCAAAATGTCAATAATATTATCAAATTGCATCATCGGTTCAAATAAAATTTCTTTTAATATTTGATAATCACGGTGATATCCACTTGGTAAATTATTAATTGTCATCATAATATCATTTGGCAGCGCTTGTATACGATTGCAATGCGCACGCGTTAGCTCAAAAACATCAGGATTTTTTTTGTGTGGCATAATTGACGAACCAGTTGTCATTTCGTTCGGTAATTTTACAAAAGCTAAATCTTGCGAATTGTATAAAACCAAATCATACGACATTTTAGATAATGTTCCGCAAATCATAGCCAAAGCCGTTGCAACAGCTTTTTCTGTTTTTCCACGTAACATTTGCGCACCAACAGAGGAAACCAAAATTTCTGAAAAGCCTAATTCTTGTGTTGTTTGTAAACGATCAATCGGAAAACTTGTACCAAAACCAGCACCAGAACCTAATGGATTTTGATCTGATATTTTATAGGCTGCTTCAAAAAAGTATAAATCAGTCAATAAACTCTCTGCATAAGCAGAAAACCACATTCCAAAACTACTTGGCATTGCTGCCTGAAAGTGTGTATAACCGGGTAATAAATGATTTTTAAATTCTTCTGCTTTTTGTAAGAAAATATCAATCAGTTCGATAATTTTTTCTGTAGTATGTTTTAAATATTCTTTCTCAAAAAGTTGAATAGCCACTAAAACTTGATCATTTCGAGAGCGAGCAACATGTATCTTTTTACCAGCATCGCCAGTTTTTTCGATCAAATAAGCTTCAATTTTCGAATGAATATCTTCGTAATTATCGTCTACTTCAAATTTATTTTCAGCAATTAAAATTAAAACTTCATCCAAAGCAATTTGCAAGGCATCGTTTTCTTCATTTGTAATTAGGCCAGTTTTTGCCAGCATGTTTGCTTGGGCTTTAGAAGCCAATGCATCATGTTTAGCGATATATCCGTCTAATTCTCTGTCTTTACCAACGGTAAATTTTTCGATTTTATCATTAATGGTAAAACCTTTGTCCCAAAGTTTCATAGTTAAAATAATGAATAAGGATGCAAATGTATAAAAACTTGTATAATATTACATTAATATTGTATAAATATTAATTTTATTTAATATTTATACAAATTGAGTAGTTTTGATTGATTTTCTTAAAAATTTGGAGAATTTATATTGATCAATAAGAATAGTTATTGATACATTATTAAAAACATGATAAAATTCAACTTCGTAAAAAATCGTACCAAAAATTGTCAACTTGATATTTTGACCAACTTTAAATTTTTAACTTCTATTTTTTAAGGCTAATTGATTGTTAAAGTGAAATTTAATTCTTTTTTATAATTGTTCTAAATTATTAGGATATAACTAAAATATATCATGGTTTGATGAAAAATAATTACTATAAACGTAATTTTGTAGTATACTTTTAGTAAACAAAAATAAGTAATAATGCTGTTTGACTTGAAGCTATTATAGGAGCATTCGCTTGAATGCAAGATAGTGTAGCCGTGTAAGATGCAACATACAGATGACGTTATTTAAAAAATTCATACAGGTTGACGAAAAATAAGTAAACTTTACTTATAAATAAGCGATCGTTAATAATTCAAAAGATAATAATTATGAGCCTTTATAAGGATTACATCAACGAAATTGAAGAAAGAAAAAATGAAGGGCTTAATCCAAAGCCAATTGATGGAGCTGAATTACTAAGCGAAATCATCACTCAAATTAAAGATTTAAATAATGAAGATAGAGCAGATTCTGTAAAATTCTTTATTTACAATACATTACCAGGAACAACTCCGGCTGCTGGTGCAAAAGCAAAATTTTTAAAAGAGATTATTTTAGGTGAAGAAGTAGTTGCTGAAATTACACCAACTTATGCTTTCGAATTATTATCTCACATGAAAGGTGGACCGTCTATCGAGGTTCTTTTAGATTTAGCTTTAGGTAACGATGCTGCAATTGCAAACGAAGCGGCGAAAGTTCTTAAAACGCAAGTTTTCTTATACGATGCGGATACAGCTCGTTTAAAAGATGCTTTTGATAACGGAAATGCGGTTGCAAAAGATATTTTAGAAAGTTATGCGCAAGCTGAGTTTTTTACAAAATTACCAGCTGTAGCAGAAGAAATTAAAATCGTAACTTATATTGCTGCAGAAGGTGATATTTCTACTGATTTATTATCTCCAGGTAACCAAGCGCACTCTCGTTCTGATCGTGAATTACATGGTAAATGTATGATTACACCAGAAGCTCAAGCCGAAATTCAAGCATTACAAGCGCAACATCCAGATGCTAGCGTTATGTTAATCGCAGAAAAAGGTACAATGGGTGTTGGTTCTTCTCGTATGTCAGGTGTTAACAACGTGGCATTATGGACGGGTAAACAAGCATCTCCTTACATTCCTTTCGTAAATATTGCGCCAATTGTTGGTGGTACAAACGGTATTTCTCCAATTTTCTTAACTACGGTTGATGTAACGGGAGGTATCGGAATTGACCTTAAAAACTGGGTAAAGAAAACAGATGCTGAAGGAAATGTGGTTCGTAACGAAAACGGTGATCCTATTTTAGAAGAAGTTTATTCTGTTGCAACAGGAACAGTTTTAACGATCAACACAAAGACTCAAAAATTATATAATGGCGAGCAAGAGCTTATAGATATTTCTAAAGCTTTGACTCCTCAAAAAATGGAATTTATCAAAGCAGGTGGTTCTTATGCAATTGTTTTTGGTAAAAAAATTCAAACTTTTGCTGCTCAAACTTTAGGAATTAACATTCCAACTGTATTTGCTGCATCAAAAGAAATTTCTAATGATAATCAAGGTTTAACAGCTGTAGAAAAAATCTTCAATAGAAATGCAGTAGGTTCTACTCCAGGTAAAGTTTTACACGCAGGTTCTGACGTTCGTGTAAAAGTTAACATTGTAGGATCTCAGGATACAACAGGTTTGATGACATCTCAAGAATTAGAGGCAATGGCTGCAACAGTTATTTCTCCAAGTGTAGATGGTGCTTATCAATCAGGCTGTCATACAGCATCGGTTTGGGACAAAAAAGCGCAAGCAAATATCCCGAAATTGATGAAATTTATGAACGATTTCGGTTTAATTACTGCTCGTGATCCAAAAGGAGAATACCACGCAATGACAGATGTTATTCATAAAGTTTTGAATGATATTACAATTGACGAATGGGCAATTATTATTGGTGGAGATTCGCACACACGTATGTCAAAAGGTGTTGCTTTTGGTGCCGATTCAGGTACGGTAGCATTGGCTTTAGCAACGGGAGAGGCTTCTATGCCAATTCCAGAATCTGTTAAAGTAACGTTTAAAGGAGATATGAAACAACACATGGATTTTCGTGATGTAGTTCATGCAACGCAATCTCAAATGTTACAACAATTTGGTGGTGAAAACGTTTTCCAAGGTCGTATTATCGAAGTTCATATTGGTACTTTATTAGCCGATCAAGCGTTTACATTTACTGATTGGACTGCAGAAATGAAAGCGAAAGCGTCTATCTGTATTTCTCAAGATGAAACATTGATTGAATCTTTAGAAATTGCAAAAGGTCGTATCCAAATCATGATTGATAAAGGAATGGAGAATAAAAACAACGTTCTTCAAGGATTAATCGACAAAGCAAATAACAGAATCGAAGAAATTAAATCGGGTGCTAAACCAGCTTTAACGCCAGATGCTGATGCTAAATATTTTGCAGAAGTTGTAATTGATTTAGATATTATCGACGAACCAATGATTGCAGATCCAGATGTAAATAATGCAGATGTTTCTAAGCGTTATACACACGATACAATCCGCGAATTATCTTTCTACGGAAATGATAAAAAAGTAGATTTAGGTTTCGTAGGATCTTGTATGGTTCATAAAGACGATTTAAAAATCGTTTCTCAAATGTTGAAAAACATCGAGAAAAAAGAAGGTAAAGTTGAATTTAACGCGCCATTAGTGGTTGCTGCACCAACATACAACATCATCGATGAATTGAAAGCAGAAGGTGATTGGGAAATGTTACAAAAATATTCTGGATTCGAATTTAGCGATGCCTTGCCAAAAGCAAATGCACGTACAGAATATGAAAACATTATGTATTTAGAGCGTCCGGGTTGTAACCTTTGTATGGGTAATCAAGAAAAAGCAGAAAAAGGAGATACAGTTTTAGCTACATCAACACGTCTTTTCCAAGGTCGTGTGGTAGAAGATCGTGATGGTAAAAAAGGAGAGTCTTTATTAGCATCAACTCCAGTAGTTGTACTTTCTGCGATTTTAGGAAGAATGCCAAATATCGAAGAATACAAAGCAGCTGTAGAAGGAATTAACTTAACTAAGTTTGCTCCTGTTTCTACAAAATAATTATAAAGTTTTATAATTTACATAATAGCAAAAGAGGCTAACCAATTTGGTTAGCCTCTTTTTTATCAATTATTTAGATAATCATTTTTTATTTTAAACGACTTTCATGTGCGTGCTTATCGCAATTCTATTCCATGCATTTATTGTAACTACAGCCATAATTATTTTTGCAATATAATTTTCATCAAACATTGCAGTTGCTTCGCTGTAGGTTTTATCAGATAAACCGTTTTGACTAATTAAAGTAACTTCTTCAGTAATTGCTAAAACAACTTTTTCTTCGGGCGTAAAAAGTTCTGTTTCGCGCCAAGCATTCAGTAAAAAAATACGTTGTGCCGTTTCACCTTGTTTCAAAGCATCGGTTGTGTGCATGTTTATACAAAAAGCGCATCCATTAATTTGCGATGCACGAATTTTTATTAACTCTAAATGTGTTTTAGATAAGCCAGAATTTGTAATATAACTTTCTAAACCAAACATTGCTTTGTATGCATTTGGTTCTAGTGTTTGAATGTTGATTCTATTTTCCATCTGTTTAGTAATTATGTTTTTACAAATGTAAAAAAGAGTTTCCCCAAAAATCTTAAACTAGTTTAAGATTTCTCCCTTTTTTTGATTTCACTCAAATATTCGGGTGTCATATTCAGGAATGAAGCCAAAATATGCTGCGGAATTCGAGTAACAAATTCGGGGAAATTAGTTTTAAAATGATGATAAAATTCTTCTCTCGAAAAATCAAAAAGATATTTTGTTCTTAATATAGATGCCGAATAAGCTCTTTGAAAAATTAATCGAAAATAACGCTCTAATTCAGGAAACTTCTTTAATAATTCTTCTTGATTTTTATAATCAATTTCTAAAACTTCGGTATTTTCAATTGCTTGAATTGTAAAACTAGTTTTTGTACGATTTTCGAATGCCAAATAATCTGTAATCCACCAATTTTCTATCGCAAATTGAATGGTTTGTTCAACACCTTTTTCATTAACAAAAAACATTCTTACACAACCTTTTCTAATGAAATAATGCGAGTTACAAGTGTTATTTAACGTAATAAGATTTTCTTTTTTATTAAAATTATTTTCTTTAAAAAAGCCCAAAATAATAGCTTCATCATCAGGATGAATTGAAATATATTTTTTTATATGATTGATTATTTCGGTTGACATTTTTTTATAAACTTATCGATTAAAAGTACCAATTTCTATGTAAATATCCTTAAAATAGAGGAATCATTAATTTATAAATCATTTAGTTAGAATCGTTTTAAATTAAATTCCTTAACAAATATTAACCCTTGTTTAGAAAAATAATAACTAAATTGTTGTGTATTTTTTGATAACTTAAACTAAATATAAAAAACTAATAATATGGCATTTGATATTGATATGATTAAAGGCGTTTACGCAAGAATGCAAGAACGTGTTGATGCGGCTAGAACGATTGTTGGTCGTCCTTTAACTTACTCAGAAAAAATTTTATATGCGCACTTGTTTGCCGAAAAACCAACTATAGCTTACACAAGAGGTGAATCTTATGTAGATTTTGCACCAGATCGTGTTGCGATGCAAGATGCAACTGCTCAAATGGCATTGTTGCAATTTATGCAAGCTGGTAAAGTAAAAACTGCAGTTCCATCTACAGTTCACTGTGACCACTTAATTCAAGCAAAAGTCGGAGCTAAAACAGATTTACAAGAAGCAATCAGTAAATCATCAGAAGTATTTAATTTCTTAGAATCAGTTTCTAATAAATATGGAATCGGTTTCTGGAAACCAGGAGCAGGTATTATTCACCAAGTAGTGTTAGAAAACTACGCATTTCCTGGAGGAATGATGATTGGTACAGATTCTCATACACCAAATGCAGGTGGTTTAGGAATGGTAGCAATTGGAGTTGGTGGTGCCGATGCAGTTGATGTAATGGCAGGTATGGCTTGGGAATTAAAAATGCCAAAATTAATTGGTGTTAAATTAACAGGTAAATTATCTGGTTGGGCTGCATCTAAAGATATAATTTTAGAAGTTGCAGGTCGCTTAACTGTAAAAGGTGGTACTGGTGCAATTGTAGAATACTTTGGAGAAGGAGCAGAATCTTTATCTGCAACAGGAAAAGGAACAATTTGTAACATGGGTGCAGAAATTGGAGCAACAACATCAATATTTGCTTACGATGATGCATCAGAAAGATATTTAAGAGCAACAGACCGTAATGATGTTGCGGATGAAGCAAATAAATTAAAAGCATATTTACGTTCTGATGACGAAGTTTATGCAAATCCAGAAAATTTCTATGATCAATTAATCGAAATTAATTTATCTGACTTAGAACCTCGTCTTAATGGACCATTTACGCCAGATTTAATGACACCAGTTTCTAAAATGAAAGAAACAGCAGCAGCTAACGGTTGGCCATTAGATGTAGAATGGGGATTAATTGGTTCTTGTACAAATTCATCTTACGAAGATTTAACTCGCGCCGCATCTATTGCACAACAAGCAATTGAGAAAGGTTTAGAGGTAAAATCATCTTTTGGAATTAATCCAGGATCAGAAGTTGTACGTTACACAGCCGATAGAGATGGATTATTAAAAACTTTTGAAGATTTAAATGCTGTAATCTTTACAAATGCTTGTGGTCCTTGTATTGGACAATGGGATCGTGAAGGAGCAGATAAAGAAGAAAAAAATACAATCGTTCACTCATTCAATCGTAATTTCAAAAAACGTGCAGATGGTAACCCAAATACATACGCTTTTGTAACATCGCCAGAAATGGTTGCTGCAATTGCAATTTCAGGACGTTTAGACTTTAATCCATTAACTGATAAATTAGTTAATAAAGATGGAGTAGAAGTGATGTTAGACGCGCCGAAAGGAGAAGAATTACCACAAAAAGGATACGCTTACGAAGATAATGGATATCAAGCTGCGGTAGAAGATGGTTCTAAAGTAGAAGTTGTTGTAAATCCAAATTCTGAACGTTTACAATTATTAGAAGGTTTTAAACCTTGGAATGGTGAAAATATTACGGGTGCTAAATTATTAATCAAAGCATTTGGTAAATGTACAACAGACCATATTTCTATGGCTGGACCTTGGTTACGTTTCCGTGGTCATTTAGATAATATTTCTAACAACACGTTAATTGGTGCTGTAAATGCATTTAACCAAGAAGTAAACTCGGTTAAAAATCAATTAACAGGTCAATACGGTACTGTGCCAGATACGGCTCGTGCATACAAAGCGGCAGGAGTGCCAACAATTATCGTTGGTGATGAAAATTATGGAGAAGGATCTTCTCGTGAGCATGCGGCTATGCAACCTCGTCATTTAGGTGTTGTAGCGGTTTTGGTACGTTCGTTTGCGCGTATTCACGAAACAAACCTTAAGAAACAAGGAATGTTGGGATTAACTTTTGCTGATAAAGCAGATTATGATAAAGTACAAGAAGATGATACAATCAATTTCTTAGATTTAACAGAATTTGCGCCAGGAAAACCATTAACGTTAGAGTTTGTACATGCAGATGGTTCTAAAGATATTATTATCGCAAACCATACATATAATGCGCAACAAATTGAATGGTTTAAAGCTGGTTCTGCATTAAATTTAATCAAAGCACAAGAAGCTTAATCTAAAATTTAATTCAATTATAATTCAAAACCGATGTAGAAATGCATCGGTTTTTTTTGTGCTGTTTGTTTGATCTAAAATTAATTCTTTAAAACAAAAAAACCTCAATCAAATAAATGATTGAGGTTTTAGCAGTGGTGCCTCCAGGAATCGAACCAGGGACACAAGGATTTTCAGTCCTTTGCTCTACCAACTGAGCTAAGGCACCGCCTTAATTGTGATGCAAATATAGAGCGAAAATCTATTCTACCAAATAAAATAAGAAAGATTTTTTACACCTAAAAGCTATCTTGTTCATTTACCGATAAATAAATTTTAAATTATTTTAGATAATCGTAAAAATTAAGTTTTTTTTTATTTTAATAGATAATTAACAGCGCATTTTTGCGTTGTAATTTTTCCAATTCGCAACAAATCATCATATTTGCGTCTTAGAATTCTATTATACATTCATAATGAAGTGGATTATTTGCAGTTTATCACTATTAAGCGTGGTAACAATTAAAGCTCAAACAGTAACGGTTTCCCCTTATTCTGCTTACGGATTAGGAGAACAATTATTTGATAATAATACAGAGCAAGCCGGTATGGGCGGTATTTCGACAGTGCCAACCAACCCGTTTGGTCAAAGTGCTAATTTCTCTAATCCTGCAGCAAATCAAACTTTGCGCATGACAACTTTTAACGCAAGTGGAAGTGGGAGAAACAACAGTTTTAAATCAGCAACAGACAGCGACAATTCGTCAAGTTTTAATGTTTCGAATATTTCGTTGGCATTTCCTGTTGGCGAAAAAGGAAGTTTCGGAGTAGGTTTTCAACCATTTTCGGGATTAGGTTACGAAATTTTAAGTAACTCGACAAAAGGAGATTTAAAACAAACCGTTAACATGAAAGGTGACGGAGGAATTAATAGCTTACATGCTTTTTATGGACGTAATCTTGGAAAAGGGTTTTCTCTAGGTCTTCGTGTAAATTATTTATTCGGAGAATTAAAACGTAACGAAGTTTTAGCTTTAGACGGCGCAAGTTTAGCTGTAGATTACAGTGATAAATCTAATTATAGAGGCGCACAATTTACTTTAGGTTCTATGTATACAAAGAAAGTAGGTAAATCAAATAATTTAAATTTGGGAGCTACTTATACTTTAGGAACTAATTTAAGAACAGATGTTACAGATTTAACAACAACATATGCATTTGTTGGGGCAAAGGTTGATACAATCAATATTCAACGTATTGATAATGGTAAAACAAAAATACCACAAACGTTTGCATTAGGTGCATCATATTCTAAAGACAACACATGGTCGTTAGCAATAGAAGCAAAATACAATACATGGTCTGACTTTAAGAAGCCAATCGAAGGTGAAAACACATCGATGACATCTAATGTAGATTATAAAAACAATGTACGTTTAGGTGTTGGTGGATATTGGGTACCAGATTTTAATAGTTACAAAAGCTATTTTAATCGCGTAACTTACCGTGCAGGTGCGTATTATCAATCAGCACAATATTCTATTTATGGAACAGATATTACATCATTTGGTGCAACATTAGGATTTGGATTTCCTGTAGGAAAACAAAATGATGCATCAACAATGAATGTTTCATTTGAATATGGACAAAAAGGAAAAGCAACAAGTAACCTAATCAAAGAAAATTACTTTGGAGTTAAACTTGGATTTGATATTAATGATATCTGGTTCAGAAAAAGAGTTATTGACTAATTATAACAGTCAATTAATAAGAAAAAAGACAAATGAAAATGTTTAAATACAAACCGAGCATATTATGTGGAATAATAGGCATTTTCGTTTTGCTTTTTTCATGTAACAGAGATGTTCCTACAACTAATCATTCCAAAAAAGTAGATTTTCCTACACGAAGCTTAATTAATGCAAACATTATTTTTAAAGATTCGGGTAGAGTATCTATTAATTTGCGTTCGCCATTGATCGAAGAATATACTTTGGTCGATTCGCCATATACCATTTTTAGAAAAGGTTTGGATCTAGATTTCTATCAAAAAGGAAGCGAGAAACCAGGTTTTTTTAAAGCAGATTGGGCAAGATTGAGCGATGCAACTGGAATATATGAAGGAAAAGGAAACGTCGTAATTGTAAATGAAAAAGGTGATTCGTTGAAAAGCGAACAATTATTTTGGAATAAAATTAAAAAAACGGTTTATACATCGAAAGAAGTTTACTTAATTAGTAGCAAAGGCGATTCGTTAACAGCGAAAAACGGCTTACAAGCTACCGACGATTTAGAAAATTATACATTATTCAACAATCAAGGATATATGTATGTCGAAGACAATCAAAAATTCTAAATCAGTTAAAAAAATTAACAAAAAAGCACGTTCTTGTCGCTTCTTCTATTTTATTATTCAATGTATTGTCGTATTTTCGCCACCTATTATAGAAATAACATTAAAATAAAACAATGGCAGTTTTAGGAGAAATTCGTAAAAAAACTTGGCTTATCTTCGTGGTAATCGGTATTGCAATGTTAGCTTTCGTTGCAGGAGATTTATTCGGAGAAAACTCAAAAATAAAACAATTATTTACTGGAGATCCGTCTGTAGTTGGTACAGTTAACGGAGAACCGATTGGTATCGCAGAATATCAAAGTGCATACGATGCAACACAAAGCATGTACGAAAATCAAGGGAAACCTGCAACTCCAAACCAAATAGCACAACAAACTTGGAACAGCTTAATTAGCCAAAGAGTGTTGAAACAACATGCAGAAAAATTAGGTTTAAGAGTTTCTGATGACGAATTTTGGAGCTATGTAGCACAAAATTTTGGTTTAGGTTCTGGTGCAGAAGCACAGCAACAAATTGCTCAATTAGAAGCAAATGCTGCTACAACCCCCGAAGCGCAACAACAATATAGAGGTTGGTTGCAAACTGCAGAGCAAATAAAATTACAGTTGTTATCTCAAAAATACTTTGGTTATGTAATGGCTGGTACAGCGGTTACAAACAAAGAAGCAGATATACAACAAGCTTATAATATCTCGAATGCGAACATACAATATGCATTTTTAGATTATACAACTTTAGCTAAAAAGTTAAATGTAAAAGTAACGGATGAAGAAATTTCTGCATACGAAGCAAAATATCCAAAATTGTTTAAAGCAGAAGGTTTAGTAAAATTAAGTTATACTTATTTTCCTGCCGGAGCTTCTACAGCAGACGATGTTGTAGCTTTAGCTAACATCAATAAATACTTATCAACTCAAATTATCCACGATGATGTAAATAATATTACAGATACAATTCAAGGATTTGGAGTTGCTAAAAACGATTCAACTTATGTAACTCAAAATTCGGATAAACCATTTATCTCTAATTATTTTACAAAAGAAGAATTGGCACAATCTCAATTAACACCAGAAATCAATGCGTATTTTAAAGGTGCAACTGTAGGTCAAATTGGTGGTCCATTTAAAGTTGGTGATACTTACCAATTATACAAAATCTCTAAATCGAAAGAAGTTAAAGATTCTGTAAAATCTAGTCATATCTTAGTTGCTTTCGAAGGAAGCGCAGCTGGTAAAGGTGTGAAAAGAACAAAAGCTGATGCGAAAAAATTAGCAGAAGAAATTTTAGCACAAGTAAAAGCAAATCCTGCATCTTTTGGAGATGTAGCTGCTGCAAAATCTGACGATAAATCATCTGCCGTACAAAAAGGAAGCATTGGTTGGGTTGGTAAAAACAATCAATTAGATCAAACTTACAACGGATTTATTTTTACAAAACCAGTAGGAACAATTGATTTAGTAGAATCTCAATTTGGTTACCATATTATCAAAGTTGATGATGCAAAAAACAAAGTAGCTTATCAAGTTGCAAATATTGTTAAACGTATTGAGCCTTCTAAAGCAACAACAGAAAAAGCATTTACAAATGCAAGAACTTATGTTCAAGCAATTGAAGGAAAATCATTAAACGATTTTAAAAATGCGGCTAAAAAAGGTGGTTATTTAAATAATACAACAGAAGGTATTGAGCGTTATGCAGGTATCGGACAAGATATTCCAAGCGATCAAGATTCTGATATCTTAAAATGGGCGTTTGATAAAAACACAGACAAAGGCGCAACAAACTTATTTACGTCTACAACGGGTGACTACATCGTTGTTCATTTAGTAGAAAAATTTGAGAAAGGTCTTGCTGCACCAAGTGTTGTTCGTAAATATGTAGAACCAGTTTTATTACAAGAAAAAGTATCTAAATTGGTTGATGAGCAAATTGCAAACGGTGGTTTAAATGCTTTTGTATCTAAATTCGGAGCAAAAAAAGGAAACGCAACAGTTAACTTTTCTAACTCTAATTTAACAGGTGTTGGTTTAGAGCCTCGCGTTGTAGGAGCTGCTTTTGGTGTAAAACCAAATACATCTTCTAAAGCGATTGCTGGTAATGCAGGTGTTTTCTACATTATTCCATCTAATCAACAAATTCAGAAGAATCAAAAAGGGTCGATGATTTTAGATAACTTAAATCGTCAATTACAAGGTAAATTCCAACAATCATTATTACAGTCATTAATTCAGGCTGCTGATGTTGTAGATAACCGTGATAGATCTTTAACAAGATAAAATTCTAAAGGAGATTAAATCTCACTTCATAAAAAAATCCCAAATCGAAAGATTTGGGATTTTTTGTTTATTTAATATTTTGAAATTATTTACTGATCAAATCCATTCGGATAATCACCTTTCACAATTTCTATCTTTGCTTCAACAGCTTTTTGTAAATCCTCTTGATATTTCACCATACGTTGTTGTATTGTTGGGTTTGTTGCACCTAAAATACGCGCAGCAAGAATTCCTGCATTCTTCGCAGCGTTCACTGCAACAGTTGCAACGGGAATACCATTTGGCATTTGTAAAATAGATAAAATAGAATCCCAACCATCAATAGAATTTGATGACTTTATTGGAACACCAACTACAGGAAGTGGTGTAATAGACGCCACCATTCCTGGTAAATGCGCCGCACCACCTGCACCAGCTATAATAACATTGATTCCGCGTTCGTGAGCAGACTTTGCATAATCAAACATACGTTGAGGCGTACGATGCGCAGAAACGATTGTTAATTCGAAAGGTATGTTTAGTTCTGTTAAAACTTCAGCAGCTTGTTTCATGATAGGTAAATCGCTATCACTTCCCATTATAATTCCGACCATAGTTGTTTTATTTTTTTGAAACGACCTTAATCGTTTCGTTAACTTGTTTTATGTTTTGTTTTAATTGTTCAAGATTATCATCAACCAACGTAATATGTCCCATTTTACGACCTGGTTTTGTAATTGCTTTTGCGTACCAATGCAAATAAGTTCCTGGTATTGCTAAAAGTTTTTCAACATTTTCTATCACAGCAGGTCCAGTTTCTCCTTCGGCACCAATTAAATTAACCATTGCAGATGTTGTAAATAATTGTGTAGAACCCAAAGGTAATTCCATCAATGTTCTTAACATTTGGTCAAATTGAGATGAATAAGCACCTTCTATTGTAGAATGTCCCGAATTGTGTACGCGGCTAGCCGTTTCGTTAACCCAAAGTGTTTGGTCTTTGTTCAAGAATAATTCTACCGCAAAAACGCCTGGAGAATTTAAAGCTTTTACCACATCGCGTGCAATTTGCTCTGCTTTATCTGTGATTGTTTTATTTAAAGATGATGGAATTAATAAATAATCCAACAAATTATATTCTTCATTAATGACAAATTCTACGGTCGGATAAGTAACAATATTACCCAAATGATCTGCAACTGTAACAACTGCAATTTCACGATCTAAATCCGCAGGTGTTTCGAAAATAGAAGGAACTTGAAGCATTTTGTCAAGATCAGCTTCAGATTTTAAAAACTGTACGCCTTTTCCATCATAACCATCTTTTCTAGATTTTTGAAACAATGGATAAGTTGCTTTTTTATGCTTTAAATCTTCCCAATTATCTAATTCAAAATAAGGCGCTGTCGGTATATTATTTTTAACATAAAACGCCTTCTGTACGCCTTTATCTTGTATAATTGCCAAAGCTTCTGGATCTGGAACTACTTTTTTTCCGATAGATTTTAAGTAACGCAATGCTTCTACATTAACGTGCTCAATCTCTATTCCAATTGCATCAAGGTTTTCTCCAAAAGCGACAACAGTGTCATAATCTTTAAAATCTCCTTGTACAAAATGATGTGCATGTGGCGCGCAAGGTGCATCTGCAGCCGGATCTAAAATACTAATTTCACAAGGATATTGTAATGCATTTTGCAAAAACATGTATCCCAATTGTCCTCCTCCTAAAATTCCGATTTTTATCATATTGCGAAGTTAATGAATAATATAATCTCTACTTTTACGAGGAATAAAAATATATTGACGAGATGTTAACAAAATGGAGTAAAATTTTATTTTTTGTATTTGCCGGAATTTATCTAATTAGCAAAAGTTTCTACCAATATTTTGTGTTTGATATGTTGGTGCAATATTCTGTTTATGCAATTATTATCGCATTTTTTTGTTGTTTAATTTATAATTTTTCGATTCGTAAACAGCAGAATAAAAACATTTTATTTGTGCTTCCATTGTTGATAATTCCTTATGTTGTCTACAACGAAATGGGTAATTTTTATTTTGGAGAAAACGCGAAAGGTGAAAAACCAAACTTTAAAATTATCTCAATTAATATTTTTTCGGATAATAATGAATACCAATATCTTGAAGAATATTTGTCAAAAGAAAAAGCAGATGTGATTGTTTTGCAAGAATTGACGCCTGCTTGGCAAAAAAATGTTGAATTTGTACGAAAAGAATATCCTTATTATAAAGAAGAAACGCGCGCTAATAATTTTGGAATCGCCGTTTATTCGAAACATCCGTTTGTAAAAGTTGAAACCAAAAATTACATTGATGATATGCATCCGTCTATTTTGGCAGATTTTGATATAAATGGTAAAAAAGTTTCTGTTTTGATGTCGCATCCTGTTCCGCCATTGCCAAATCAGGCTCGTTTTGAAAGACGAAATAAGCAATATGAATTGATTAAAAAAGATATTGAAGCCTTACCAAATTACAATATTGTGTTGATTGGGGATTTAAATACAACGGTTTATTCGCCTAATTTTAAATTAGTGCAATCAGATAAATTAAAAGATGCGCGTTCTGGTTTTGGATTGCAAAATTCTTGGAATGCTTTTATCCCAATTTTTAGAACAAATATTGACCAATGTTGGGTTTCGAAAGATATAAAAGTGACGAATTTTTATCGTGGAGAAGATATAAAATCCGATCATTTTCCGATTGTTGCAGAATTACAACTTCATTAAAATAAAAAAGCCTTGAAATCATTTTCAAGGCTTTTATTTTATAATTCGAGATTCTGAATAAATGTTCTCAAATCAATTTCTTTTTCTAATCCAATTTTTTGTTTCATGCGATATTTTGTCATTCGAACAGTTTTTGGATCAACTTTCATCAAATTAGCAATCTGTATATTATCCATTTTTAAATAAATATAAGCAGCATATTTCATGTCTTGATTAGATAATTTATTTTTTGAAACATCATTTAATCGGTTAAATAAATTTGGATGAACATCTTGAAGAATACTTTGCGCTTCGTTAAAATCATCGTCTTTTAATTTTTCATCTTTTAAAATTCGATCAATATTTATCGTTTTATCTTCTTTCAATTTTTCCTTTAAATCATTGATAAAAGTCGTTTTATGATTTAGTTGTAACGAAGTTACCAAAGCTTGTTTTTGCAATTGTTCTTGTTGCAAAGCCAATAATTCTTGCTCAGCTTTTAAACGAGCTTTTTCTTCTTTCTCTAATTGTAAAGTCAATTCAGTTTCACTTTTTTCAGCTTCCAATAAATCTGTTTTCTGTTTATTGGCTTTTTGTTTATAATAAAGCATATAACTCAAAAATATTACACCTGCAATAGCTAATAAAGTAAGACCTATATAAAGTATTTTTTGTTTGGTATAAATTTCATTCGTTTCCTCGAGCTGTTTTATCTGTTGATTTTTTTGTTGCGTTTTATAAAAAATTTCCAATGATTTGGTGTTGTTATCAAACTGTTCTTGGTTACTTTTTTGAATCAAATCCTTTGCTTCGCGCTCGTATTGTAGCGCTTTATCTAACTGACCAATGTTTTCATACGTACGTGCAAGATTGCTCATAATCACAAGTTTTATACTTGGAAAAATATCTTCATTATCTTTTGCTAATTGATAAGATTTTGAATAATATTCTTCAGCTAAAACTTTGTTTCCAAGATTTTCGTACGCAGAACCCATATTGTTATAAGTTAGTGCAGTTACTTCTTTGTATTTCGGATCTTTTTCGGTTAATTCTAACGTTTTATTGTAGTATTTTAAACTTTCATTAATCGCATCTTCGGGATGAATAATACTCGCTAAACTTCCGTAATTAAGGTAATATACAACGATAGAACGTTTTTTTACAGACGGATCTTTTATTAAATTGGCGTATGTTAAAGAGTTTTTATAACTCACATTTGCCGAATCAATATAATTTTTAATATTGGTTATATTGTATTGCTTTTTGTAATAATAACCGAGATTATTGTACGTAAAATTGATAAAAAGATTGTTTTTTGACTTTAAAGCATATTGGTTTGCTTTAATTCCGTCCGAACGATTGTCGGTTTCTAAAGAGTTTTTTGACTTATAATTGTAGCTTAAAAAATACAATTGAGTCAAAACAAAATTCTCATTCGGATGTTTGCTAAACTCATTTATACTTTGATTTAAGGATTTCATAAACAAATCCTTTTTATTTAATTTATCAAAATAACGCGCATATCCAAAATCTACATAAGCTTTGTCAATCGGATTTTTTGTTTTTAAAGCAATCGCTTTTGCAGTTTCTAAAGCTTCCGCTTTTTTAAATTCATCATTAAAAAATGAGTAATAATCGGCTAAATAAACATTTCCGATTACTTTTTTAGAAGAATCATAGCTATTTAAAAACTTGGTATCAATTATTTCTTTGGCTTTTGCTAAATCTTTGCTGTATAAATAGGAATATATCAATTGTTGATTTTTATCAAAATCACTTTGTGCAAAAGCTAATTTTGAAAGCAACAATAGGATAATACTCCAACTAAATTTTTTCATTGTAAATGGATTTCATTTGTTGGGTAGGTGAGAGTCTTCAAATGAAATTATAATTCTAAATTCTGAATAAAAGTGGCTAAATCAACATCTTTGTCTAAGCCCATTTTTTGCTTCATACGGTATTTTGTCATTCGAACAGTTTTTGGTTCAACTTTCAAAATATTTGCAATTTGTTGGTTGTCCATATTCAAATAAATATAAGCAGCGTATTTTAAATCTTGGTTAGATAATTTATTGACAGAAGATTCGTTTAGTCGCTTAAAAAAGTTAGGATGAACATCTTGTACAAGATTTTGAACCTCGTTAAAATCATCATCTGTTAATTTTTCATCTTTTAGAATTCGATCAATATTAACGTGTTTATCTTCTTTTATTTTTTCCTTTAATTCGTTAATAAAAGATGTTTTATGATTTAGTTGTAATGATGTTGCCAAAGCTTGTTTTTGCAATTGCTCTTGTTGTAAAGCCAATAATTCTTGCTCTACTTTTAGGCGCGCTTTTTCTTCTTGCTCGAGCTGTAAAGTTAATTGAGTTTCATTTTTTTCAGCTTCTAATAAATCTGTTTTTTGCTTATTTAATTTTTGTCTGTAACGAATTAAATAAATAAGAAAAACTACACCAGCCAGCGCCAATGCAATAATTCCAATATAAAGTAAGCGTTGTTTTGTATAAATACTATTTTTTTCTTCGAGCTGTTTTATTTGCTGATTTTTTTGCTCAGTGTTATAATATGCTTCTAAAAATTTCTTCTTATTATCCAATAATTGCTCATAAGATTGTTTTGTGTATTTTAAAGTTTCTTCGCTAAATTTTAGTGCTTCAGCAGTTTTATTTTGTTTTTTATAGAGATTAGAAATTGCACTTGTAATATAACTTAGTGCATATAATTTGTTGATATTTTCCTTATTTTTAGCTAATTCGTATGATTTTAGATAATATTCTTCTGCTAAATCATTATTATTTTGATTTTCTTGTATTTCTGCAAAAGTGGCATAACAAATTAACAAAGAACTATGATCATTTGTTTCATTTGCTACTTCAATTGCTTTTTTAAGATAATCTTCTGCAATTTTAAACTTTTCTTGTTTTGAATAATTTTTATACGGATATGTATTTACCAACGAAGCCATGTTGTTGTAAGCAGTTGCTATTGCTTTCTTAGGCAATGTTTTTACATTGTTTTCATTAATGTAGCTTAATGTTAACTCTGCATATTTGAATATATTTTTTAAATCCTCGTCATTTTTAGTTTTCTCATAAGCACTGATATACATTAGCGTAGCTTCTGTATACGCACCTAAAAGTTGCAATGGTTCTTTTTGCTGTTGTGCATGTGATACTGCTTCAAGCACATAATTTTTATATTCTTCTGAGTAAACATTTGTTCGGGAGTGAGTTAAACTCATTAATGAATAAAGCCTTGATTTAAGTAAATGTTCGTCAGGAAATTTTTTAAGGATATTTAAAGCTTTATTAGAATATGAAATCGTTTTGTCATACAATTGATTAATAAGATAAATTTTTGCAAATGCGTGTAAAGTATAGGCATCATCTAATTTATCTGGTGTTTTATCCGAAATTTCTTTTGCTAAACTTGAATAATAGAATGCTTTCTCAAAATCTTTTTTATTACTGTAGACATTTACATACGAGCCATAAATCATAACTGTATTAAGAGAATTGCTCTTGTTTTTTTTGTACAAAGCATCCAATTCTTTTAGTGCTTCATCATATTTTCCATCAATTGTATTCTTTTCTACATTGGATAATGCAGTTTTTAAATCAGTTTGTGCAGAAATTTTTACTGTAAATGATATAAAAACAATTACAAAAAGGAAAACATTTTTATTTAAAAGCTTTTTTAACATTAAAAACAAAGATTTAGATTATACGGTAACTGGTTGTTTATTAGAGTGTAAAGTTAATGTAAAAATAGTTGTAGACAATATGTAGACGGTTATTTTTTTGCTGTAGACACTATGAAACGCGCTTTTTTTGGTATAAAACAAAAACTACCATTTCTTTGTAACAGATTAATAAACCAATAATAATCTAAACCTATTTAAAAGTTTACCGACTAAACCTAAACCAATTGATTGTTTTAAATCAATCATCTTCTATTACCAAACCTAAAAAAAACCTTCAGCATACCAACTAGAAGGTTTTTTTGTGCCTAATAATTTCAGCATTATTCTAAGAAATCGCCTAATTCAGGATGTTTTTCAAATTCTTTTACTACAAAAGGGCAAATCGGAAAAATCTTTACATCATTTTGTCTAGCAAAGTTAATCAATTGTTCAAATAAATTTTCTCCTAAATGTTGACCTCTATACTTTTCGTCTACAAAAGTTCCCGTTGCATTAAGGTTTCCATTACTATTCCATTCATATTTTATAAAACCAGCTGGTTCTTCGTTTTCATATAAAGTAAAACGTCCCTCTTTTCCGCTTTCTGTCTGTCTAATTTCCATTGTTTTTTATTTTAGAGTTGTTTGATTTTATAGTATTGAGAGATTAAGTTACTCAACTTCAGTTTAAGTTTTATTTAAAAATTTGTTAATCAATAGCGTCCTAAACGTTTAAAAAAAGTTCAAAAAAAGAGGGTTGAATTTTGTATCTCAAATTATCTTTGAGTTGCAAAACAAAAACTC
>NZ_FOUZ01000005.1 GCF_900115015.1 Algoriella xinjiangensis
AGGGTGAGTTTTTGTTTTGCAACTCAAAGATAATTTGAGATACAAAATTCAACCCTCTTTTTTTGAACTTTTTTTAAACGTTTAGGACGCTATTGATTAAAGATCGCTTTTTTATAGAAATAAAAACTTCAAATTCTATTGATGGAAATATTGCATTGATAAAAGATTTAGCGCTTCGTCAAAATAATTTTAGTGAATCTTTAGAGCAAAAAGGATTGTTTGTATTTGATTACGAAGAAAAAAATGTTTTATATAAATATAATTTAAGAACAAGAGATCATACAGAAAGTGTAATAATATATTGTGAAAATAATTCAATTTGGATTAACTCTTATAGTCGTCGTTATTTAGGATTATTTAGACGTTATAATTACAAACAATGGATAAAATTATTGCAACTTAAAACGCAATAAAAAAGCAACCAATTGGTTGCTTTTTTATTATAATCTATCTTCGATTTCTTTTCCAATTTCGTCAATAAAATTGCTTTCTTCTTTTGGATTTACTCCCCATTGATTAGTTCCTGGTTGGCCATCGGTAGCAAACCAAACCAACAATATAATAGGCCCTACTAATGGAATTAATCCAATCAAATAAAACCACCCACTTTTGCCTACATCATGTAAACGACGTACAGTAACGGCTAAAGAAGGAATAAAGACAGCTAAGCTATAAATCATTAATAAGGCATAAGCTAAGTAGAATAAAAAGCCTGGCGAATCTGAATCTTTATTTATTCCAATTGAGAATATCATAGGAATATAAAGTACCATTGTGATTATAAAATTGCATAAAACAAAATACCAATATTCGCTACGGCGAGCTCTTCCCGTAAAGTTTGCATAGTTTTCTTGCACTACTTTTTTATACCAATCAATCATAATTTAGTTTTTTTAAAACTATTCATAATAAATCATTCTAAAAAATTAATTATCAATTAGTTTTGGCTTTTTCTTAAACATTTCGGGGTTATAATTTGTGATAAAAACGCCGCAAATAATTAGAACCGCAGCAATAATAAATTTTGCAGAAATTTCTTCGTCTAAAATTAACCAACCTAAAATTATAGCAATAATTGTATTGAAATAAGAAAGGATAGAAACTTGTATTGGTGAGATTTTGGTTAACGCATAATGAAATGAGAAGAAGGTTATCACTGATCCAAAAACGGCTAAATATAACATTGCTGCAATACTTTTTGAACTCCAATTTCCGAAGTTGTAATTTTCACTAAACATAAATGCAAAACAAATTTGTACAATACCAGCAAACATAAATTGATAGAATAAATTAAGTGAAATATTTTTTGATTGAATGTTCATCTTTTTCGTAAATATTGTACCCGAAGCCCAACCAGTTATCGCACAAAAAAGTAAAATAATTCCAGTTCTATAAATCGGATTAGCTAATTCGTGTAAACCATCCCAAAAAATAAATAGGATGCCACAAAAACACATTATAATACCGATTAATCCTCTAAAACTAAACTTTTGTAAGCCAATTGCAACACTTCCTATAAACACAAGTATTGGCGAAGTCGCGCTTATTAAAGAAGCTAAACTACTCGATAAATTTTCTTCTGCAACAGTGGTTAATCCATTCGCAATAATCAACATTAGAACAGAGAAAATAAGTTGGTAAGAAAGATTTTTCCAACCAATCCATTTCAATTCTTTTTTGTAGAGTAGAATAATCAGCATAATTATTCCTGCCAAAAATTGGCGAATTCCTGCAACAAACCACCCCGGAATTGTTTCTACTGCAACTCGAATTCCTAAAAATGTTGTTCCCCAAACAACGGCAACAATGGTTACGGCAATCAAAAGTTTAATGTCTTTCAAAGTTAAAAAGATGATAATTTTAATGCAATATAGTGTTTTAAAATATGAGAAAATAATCTAAATATTTATGTTAATTTTGTTCAAATCAAATTAATAAAAATGGGTTGGGTTACAAATAGAAGTAAATCGTGGGAGCTAAAAAATATGTGGGGAGTTTTTTTAACATTCCTTTTTTCTATATTGGTTTTTTCTGGTTTACAAAGTGCTTTTATAATCGCAATGGGATTTAGTGTAAAGAAACGTAGTTGGATAATATTTGCGATAATTAATTACATTATTACAATGTTGTACTTTTTTTTATTTTTATTATTATTTAAAAATATTAACACTTTTGTTCAAGCAGCTTGGTTTGTATTTCCTTTTATTAATTGCTTGTTTGCCGCTTTTATTTCAAAAGAATACCTCCAAAGATTAGATTTACAATTATTAGGTAAAACATTAGAATGGGGAAAAACATATCCTTATGATAAAGATATTCCAGAATCAATAGAAATTAAACAGCTTTCTGAAGCCGAAGAATTTAGTATTGTTTTGTTAAAATGGCAAGATAAAATTGATGAGTTGTCGATTAAAAAAGATATCGATAAAATGTTAACTTTAATAAAAGTTATTGGAGAAAAAGATAATACGGAAAGCGCTAAATTTTTTGCGCGTCATACTAATGTTGTTGAAAAAATGTTAAGACAATATGATGAGCTTGAAAATACAAATTTAGATAATGAGATTATAAAAAAATCAAAAGATAAACTAACAGAATCCATTCATTTAGCAACAAAAGGATTTGAAAATGAATTGACTCTTTTATTTAAATCAGAAATACTAGATGTTGATGCTGAAACTGAAGCGTATTTGCAAAATCTAAAAAATAAAAATATAATTTAAAAAAATGGGTTGGTTTACAAACAATTCTAAATCGTGGGAATTAAAAAATTCGTGGATGTTTTTCTTATCCATTCTGTTGGTATTTCCCTATCCAATTCCTTTTTATCCGATTGCTTTGCTGATTATTGGCTGGAAAGCAAAAAAAATAAATTGGATTTTACTAGGAGTGCTCGGACTAATAATTGGAACATATGCATTTTACTTACATATATATAAATATAATAGTTTTGCACATATATTTCTGGTAGTTTTTGCTCCAATAATAGGTAATATTATTCTTATGCTTTTTATAGATAGTTATTTAAAAAGGCTAGATTTAAGTCGAATTGTTTCTTTAGAATGGGGAAAAGAATATCCGTATTATAAATTAATGGATAAAGCTTTAGCGCTAGAGAAAGAGGCAGAAAATATAGATTTTAGAGCAGAGCTTTTATTGTGGAAAGAAAAGATTGATGAAGTATCAATAAAAAAGAATATTAATGAAATAATAGTATTAATTAAGCAAATTGAAGATAAAGATAAAAGTGTTTCAAAAATTATTTTGGTAAGACATAGAAGTACAATTAATGCAGTGTTAAAACAATATGATGATTTAGAAAATTCTAAATTAGAGAATGCAACAGTTAAATCATCCAAAGAAAAACTAATAAATACGCTTTCTATTTCACTTTTAGCTTTTGAAAACGAATTGACAAATCTTTTTAAAACTGAAATTCTTGAGGTGAATGCAGAAACAGATGCATATATTCAAACGCTTAGAAATAAAGATATTATTTAGAGAATAATAATAAACAAACTTATAAATACTATAAAATGGACTTAGGACAAGAATATAAACCTGTAACAATAGCGGAAGCAGATGAACCAGAAGTTATTTTGACGGAAGAAGACAAACAAAAATTAGAACTTTATAAACAAAAAATAGATTTTAATTCGACACAAAATATTATTCAATATGGTTTATCAAGTCAAAACCAAATTAGTGCTTTTTCTGACCAAATTCTAAGACAAGTTCGCGCAAAAGATTTGGGATTTGCAAAGGATATTTTGCTTGATTTGAGAAATAATATAAACTCATTTGATGAATCTTTACATAAAAAAAGTTTTTTCTCTTTCTTAGAGACGATTAAAAAACGAGTATTAAGATTTAAATCAGAATACGAAAGTATTGAAAAAAATATAACTGCAATTGAAATAAAGTTAGAAAAACATTACCAAATTCTTTTAAAAGATATTAATATTTTTGATAAACTTTTTCAGCAAAATCAATTGTATTTTAAAGATTTATCACTTTATATTATTGCTGGAACTGAGAAATTGAAAGAGATGAAAGAGGAGGTTCTTCCAAAAATGAAAGAAGAGGTTTCTACCTCAACAGATCAAAATAAAATACAACAGTATAAAGATTTAGAGCAACAAGTTAATCGCTTCGAAAAAAAGCTTCATGATTTGAAATTAACGCGTATGATAACTTTACAAACTGCGCCTCAAATCCGAATGATCCAAAATAATAGTTCAGTATTAATGGAGAAAATTCAATCGAGTATTGTAAATACATTGCCTCTTTGGAAAAATCACATGGTACTTACTTTAGGAATTGCCCACACACAAGACGCTTTAGATGCGCAGAAAGCTGTAACAGATGCAACAAACGAATTACTTCAACGTAATAGTGAAATGTTGAAAGAATCTACGATAAAAATTGCAACAGAAAGTGAAAGAGGTATTGTGGATATTGAGACAATTCAAAAAGCAAATTCAGATATTATTACAACAATTAATGAAGTTCTCCGCATTCAAGAAGATGGACGAAATAAACGCTTAACTGTAGAGGAGGAATTAAAAAAATCTGAAGAAGAGTTAAGAAGTCATTTATTAAATGGTGAGAATCAAAAATATATTGCTTAAAATATAAAAATAAAAAAAGCGACTTGAAACTCAAGTCGCTTTCTCATTTATTATTTATAAACTGTTATTTTACAAAATCTTCTGCTTGTTTCAAAGCAGCATCCAAACCGTTTACATCTTTACCACCAGCAGTTGCCAAGAAAGCTTGACCACCACCGCCACCATTGATGTGTTTCGCGATTTCTTTTACAATATTACCAGCATTTAAACCTTTTTTGTCAACTAAATTTTTAGCGATAGAAATAGTGATAGATGGTTTTACAGCATCATTAGTACCAACTACGATAAATGCATTTTCGATTTCTTTTGTCAAATCTATTGCATTTTGTTTGGCAGCACCAACATCTAAATTTGTTTTAATTGCTAAGAAATTAATTCCATTGATTTCTTTAATTGCAGCTTTCCAAGTTGCTTTTTCAGCAGAGGCTTGTTGTGCAACAAAAGATTCAACTTGTTTTTTCAAAGCAGCATTTTCATCTAATAAATGTTGAACAGCTTTCACAGCATCATTTTTAGTTTTTAATGCAGCTAAAACATCATTATAATTTTTATCCGCTTCTTTGTAAGATTCGATTGCTTTATTAGATGTAATTGCTTCGATACGACGAATACCAGCGGCAGTAGAAGATTCAGATAAAATTCTGAATAAACGAATGTCTGCTGTATTTTTTACGTGCGTACCTCCACATAATTCGATTGAAGAACCAAAACGAATTACACGAACTTTATCACCATATTTTTCTCCAAATAAAGCCATTGCACCATCAGCTAAAGCTTCAGAAATTTCGCAATCTCTTTTTTCGATTAATGGTAAAGCTTCAGCAATTTTATCATTTACTTTTTGCTCTACAAGTGCAATTTCTGCTTCAGTCATTTTTGCGAAATGAGAAAAGTCAAAACGTAAATAATCATCACCAACATAAGAACCTTTTTGCTCTACATGCGTTCCTAAAACCTCGCGTAAAGCTTCGTGCATTAAGTGTGTTGCAGTATGATTTTTAGTTATTTCGTTGCGTTTTTCTGTATTTACTTTTGCAGAAAAAGTAGCATTTACATTTTCTGGTAAAGTTTCTACGAAATGAATAACTAAATTATTTTCTTTCTTTGTATCAACAATTTCTATAGTTTCGTTTAATGTCGAAATAGTTCCTACATCACCAACTTGTCCACCAGATTCTGCATAGAAAGGTGTTTGGTTGAATACTAATTGAAAAAATTCTCCTTTATTATTTTTTACTTTACGGTAACGTGTAATTTTTACATCAGCAGTTTTCGTATCGTAAGCAATAGAAGTTTCGTTTCCGGCAGCATCTAAAATAACCCAATCATCCGTAACTAAAGCTGTTGCTTTCTTAGAACGTTCTTTTTGTTTCGCCATTTCAGCTTCAAATCCAGCTTCATCAATCGTGAAACCATGATCTTCTGCAACAATACGAGATAAATCTGCAGGGAAACCAAATGTGTCATATAATTCGAAAACCACATCTCCAGGAACAACTTTAGAATCTCCTAATTGTTGAATGATTTGATTTAATCGATTTAATCCTTGTTCGATTGTTCTTAAAAAAGAAGCTTCTTCTTCGCGAATTACGCCCGTAACTATTGTTTCTTGTTTTACTAATTCTGGGAAAAAGTCGCCCATTTCAGCTTTCAAGATTGGGTATAATTTGTAAATAAAAGGTTCGTTTAAATCTAAGAAACGGTATCCGTAAGAAATTGCACGACGTAAAATACGACGAATTACATAACCAGCACCTGTGTTAGATGGTAATTGACCGTCAGCAATTGCAAATGCAACTGCACGTAAATGGTCAACAATTACACGAATTGCGATATCTGTTTTTTCTGCTGCTCCGTATTTTACACCAGAAATTTCTTCTAATTTTAGGATTGTTGGTTGAAAAACATCTGTATCATAATTTGATGATTTTCCTTGTAAAACCATTGCTAAACGCTCAAATCCCATTCCTGTATCAATATGACGAGCAGGTAAAGATTCTAAAGAACCGTCAGCTTTACGTTGGTATTGCATAAAAACCAAGTTCCAAATTTCGATAACTTGTGGATGATCCATATTAACCAAGGCTTTACCGTCTACAGCTAAACGATCGGCTTCTGGGCGAATATCAACGTGAATTTCAGAACATGGTCCACAAGGTCCAATATCTCCCATTTCCCAGAAATTATCCTTTTTATTACCGTACAAAATACGATCCTCAGCAATATGTTGTTTCCAAAGTTCTAGCGCTTCTTCGTCCAAAGTAGTTCCATCACCTTTATCACCTTCAAAAACGGTTACATAAATTTGATCTTTCGAAATTCCATATTTTTCTGTTAACAATTCCCATGCCCACGCAATTGCTTCTTTTTTGAAGTAATCCCCGAAAGACCAGTTTCCTAACATTTCAAACATTGTGTGGTGGTAAGTATCCTTTCCTACATCATCTAAATCATTATGCTTACCAGAAACACGAAGACATTTTTGCGTATCAGCAATACGATTATTCTTTGGTGTTCCGTTACCTAAAAAGAATTCTTTGAACTGAGCCATTCCAGAATTGTTGAACATTAAAGTCGGATCGTCTTTTAGGACAATAGGCGCAGAATCAACAATTAAATGCCCTTTCGTTTCAAAAAAATGAAGAAATTCTTTTCTTATATCTTTGGAATTCATCTAATTAATATATTTTTATAATTTGATTAACACGTTTGCTGACACAATATTCGTTACTTTGCAAACGTTTTACAAAGATAATAAAAGGTTGGTTAAGTAATGGAAAATAAAAACTATAAGTATAATTCTGCAAAATTTTTTTTAAGTTGGATGAAGAAAAGAATCCAAAAAACTCCTAAAACAGCATTATACGTACTACTTTTTTTATGCCTTGCGACAATTTCTGGCGGAATGATTGGATATCATTTTAACGATTCAGAATATGCAATGCGAGCAGGTAAATTCAAGAATAATGAAGGAAAATTACTTGCAGAGCTCGAAAAAATGGAGAGCGAAAATCAAGAATTACATAAAAAATTTAAAGAAGTAGAAGCTGCTTTGACAGAAATCGAAGAAAAAGATCGCAATATTTATCGTACAATTTATGATATGCGTGTTAGCGAAAACATAGATTCTGTAAACAAAGAAATTGATAATTATACAGCAGAAGATGTTGAAAAATTAATTGAAAAGATTGAAATTGAATCAAAATCATTGGACGAAGTTTTTCGTTCTGCTGGTGTTAAAGATGCAAATTTATCATCAATGCCCGTTCTAAAACCTGTGGCAGATAAATATGTTAGTCGTTTAGCATCTGGTTATGGTTCTCGTTTTCACCCGATTCTTAAAGTAAATAAAATGCACAAAGGTTTAGATTTTGCTGCAAGTACGGGAACACCAATTTATGCAACGGGAGATGGGGCTGTAAAAGTGTCTGAATTTAATTCTGGTTACGGAAATATGGTTGTTTTGAAACACGGAAATGGTTACGAAAGTTTGTATGCACATATGTCACGAGCAAAAGTACGTAGTGGTCAAAAAGTGAAACGTGGCGATGTAATTGGCTATGTTGGGACAACTGGTTTGTCTACTGGTGCGCATTTACATTATGAAATTCACAAGAATGGAGAACCTGTAGATCCGATCATGTATTTTTACAATGATGTAGATCCAGACGATTTCATTAAAATCTATCAAAATTCTAAAAAATTGTCATTATCTTTGGATTAAACGCTGATAATGAACGAAGACCTGCCTGATAAACTCTATTATTCTATTGGCGAAGTAGCCAAAGCTTTTGATGTAAACGCATCGTTGATTCGTTTTTGGGAAAAAGAATTTGAAATTATTCAACCCAAAAAGAACAAAAAAGGAAATAGACTATTTACCAAAAATGATATTGAATGTTTTAAAAACATTTATTATTTGGTAAAAGTAAAAGGATATACGTTAGATGGCGCCAAACAAGCAATTGGTAAAAAAGGACAAACTGTAACAACAGAAGAAATAGATGTTGTGCAAAAATTAGAAGACATAAAAGAAGAATTAATAAAACTGAAAATGAGTTTTGATGATTCGGATGTAATATTAAAAAAAGATGAACTGAATTAAGTTCATCTTTTTTTGGTTTGATTAAACAGCCAGTTCTTTTTTTATTTAAAATGAAGCGTAACAAAAATTACAAAATAGAAGATATTATTTATAAATAAAACATGCTGACTATATTCTAGAAACATAAAAACTCTCCAATTGGAGGGTTCTATTTGTTATAAGAAAATAAATATTTTTAACGGGCCACGGCTTTGCGATGGTGGGAAAATCTTTACCAGAATTTCGCTATAATTACGAACTAAACATAATCGAGTTAATTTGCTAAAATATATATAAAAAAAAAGCAATTTTGCGTTGGAAAAAACATAGGCTGGAAAGTTTACTTTCAGACCGTTTTTTTTTTGAGAAATGCTATGTTGTACGACGTTCTTTATTTAGTTTTTTAAGTATTCGTATAAAGTTTTATTTGTTACATTAAGGTTTTGGTTACAAAATCTATTTAATAACATAATGTGAATTATCGGAATTATCAATAGGAAAATTAATATTATATAAGTTTTAGTTTCTTTAAATTCTATATTTTTATGTATTAAGAAAATAATAGAAATACCAATCATTGTTATCGTTGCAAAAATTGACATCATAATCATTAACGCAATTCCTGTAGAATCATGAGTTCCAGGCGCAATATACCAATCCAATGTTCTACTAATTAAATAGAAAACTAAAATTGTCCAAAGAATATTTTCATATTGTATTTTGTTATTCTTGCCATTTAACCAAATCAAAACTGGTAAAATAATAGTAGTTCCTAACATAAAGCCAAACGGAGGTAGTGTTAAACTCAATAGTTGAGTCATAATCAAGGTACAAAAACTATATATAAGGAATTTTTTCAATTTTATTTATTTTTTTGCAGAATCTAATAAGAATGTTGTACAACGTTTCTGGGCTTGGCGTCAGTGGCGGAAATTGAAGCAAAAAGTGTCAATTTAGCGACACAGTAAGCAAAAGCCAATTAATTGATTAAATTTAAGAAAAAAGTCAATATAATTGGCTTTTTGCGGAATAGAAAGCCGAAACTTTGTTTTATGACTTAACCCGCCATTGCGCCAAGCCCATGTTATGTGATGTTTTTATATACTAGTTTTTGTTAATTTATATTCTTTTTCAAAAGGTTCTAAGTTCATCTGATAGATTGGGATTTCTTTTTGCTCAGAAATTTTTAAAAGTTTATATCTATCTTCATTTGAAATTTTTGAACCTAATAATATTTCTTTGGGTTTTATGTCAGTAATAAAATTAACGTTTGGTTTCTCGTCATTGTAGTTTAGGTTTGTTTGACTAATTATTCGCCATTCTTTCTCATATGCCCAATTTGTTGATTTGAATAGTAAAATTTTATAATAAAATAATTTATCAAAAAAAGGCTTATTTAATTTAAGACCCATACTTCTAAAGTAATTATCTATAAAATGGAACTCAACATAATAAGTTGCATCAAATCTTTCGTCAGAATATCGTACAGGAAATAATTTTTTATCAGCGAATTCAGTTGCAATAACTCCTGGAATTTTTGTTTTAATTGAATATCTTGACTTAAAATCGTAATTTAATACAAATCCTCTATGATTATCCGCGTAATGGGACCACATTAATATTGACTCAAAATCTTCTGATAAACAAGCTACTAAAGATGATTGCCTCATTGATTTTAGAGACTCATCAATTAGTTGATCAACAAATTTTGTGTAAATTTTTTCTGCTGCTGTTTTAAAGATTTCTTTTTCGGTTGAACTTTTAAAGGGCTCTAAATTAGCATATTTTTCGACAAAGTCTTTTCCAAGTAATTGAGTTTGTTCTTCTTTGAATTGGGCATCGTTTTGTAATTTTTCAACAATATCATCTTCCTGATTTTTAGTTAAGTCAGAAATGATTTTATCTCTATTAATATACAACAACGAGTCATAAGGGTCATTAAATAAAGTAGGTTTTGTCAGAAGAAACTTATCTTCTAGTAAAGTTTGAAAATTACGTTCATTACAAGTACGATAACGATAAAGATTATCTGGAGTTATATCCAAACAGTATTTGAAAATTTTGCTAACAATCTTGGATTCTTCTTTTGATTCCAAATCATCTGGAATTTCTGTTTCAAGTAAAAAGTTGATTAAATGCTCCTTCGTTCTCATAAAATATCACATAACATAATTATACACGCAATGTAATAATAATTGTATAAGTGAGAAAATAAATATTTTAGCTGTTAATCAGTGTTTTATGTTTGTTTTTGATGGAGTATTACATGTTGTTTTAAATATCACTACATGCATATTATACTTATTTAAAACAGAGTAAAAATTTTACTAAACATAATCATTATTATGAAACTTTAAAATAAATGAAATTCACTTACTTTGTTCCATCTTCATCTTGAGAACATTCAATTTTATTTCCCAATTTTTCAATAAGTAAATTTTGAATTAAGTTCATCTTTTTTAGTTTTTGATAACTTTAGTTTTTGCTAAAATATCGCCTAATCTTTGATTGGTTTCAGAGTTTTTGATTAAAATTATTCCAATAATACCAAAACAACACATGTCGATTGGGTCAACCAAATGCCTTAAAAAAGATTCTTTAATGGTAATATTTTTTTCAGTATTAATGTTTACGGGTTTTAATCCAACAATTAAATTTCCTAAAGTTGAACTTAAAATTGTTTCGAATCCACAAAAATAAATTAACCAAAAAATTATAATAGGAAGTGTTTTTAAACCACTTACCGAATAAGCGCCTTCTTCATTTATTTCTCCAAAATATTTTAAGTATAAAAATGTTAAAAAGATGATAATAGTGTAGTCAATAAAACCAGCAATTATTCTTCTGCCAATATATTTAGGGTTATTCATTTATTGTATTTTGCTTTAAAGATAATGTTGTTTATGAAAATTATTATCTTAACTTTTATTAAAGAAAAATCTTCTACTAAGATTTCGTAAATTTACAGATTCAAAGAATTCGATAATCCATGTACTTAATATACGATACAGAGACAACCGGTCTTCCTAAAAACTGGAATGCACCTATTTCTGATTCAGACAATTGGCCGCGATGTATACAAATTGCGTGGCAATTGCATGATGAAATGGGACGATTAATTGAGCATCAAGATTATTTGGTAAAGCCAGATGGTTTTGATATTCCGTATGATTCAGAACGTATTCACGGTATTTCGACCGATTTAGCAACCGAAAAAGGAATTCCTTTAAAAGATGTTTTAGATAAATTTTCTGAAGCTTTAGGAAAAGCTAAATTTATTGTTGGTCAAAATCTAGGTTTCGATATTAACATTATGGGAGCTGAGTTTTACCGTTTAAATTATGAAAATAATTTAACAGAGAAAGCTGTATTAGACACTTGTACCGAAATTACGGCAGGTTTATTAAAACTTCCTGGTGGTCGTGGTGGTCGTTTCAAATTACCAACACTTACAGAGTTACATCAGTATTTATTTGGTGTTCCTTTTGGCGAAGCGCACAACGCAACTGCCGATGTGGAAGCAACTACACGTTGTTTTTTCGAGTTGATTCGTAAACAAATTTTTACGAAAGATGAATTACAAGTTGAGCAAGATTATTTTCAGCGATTTGCAGAAATCAATCAAACCAATATTCAGCCAGTTGGTCTAAATCATATCAACCTCAAAAAAGCGTCAGAAGCAATTGCGAAAGCAAAAGCAAAGCAAGGAGGCGATGATGAAATTGTAGAAATTTCGGAAGAAGTTTTAGAGCAATTCGAAAATGCAAAATTTGCACATTTACATAATCACACCCAATTTTCTATACTTCAATCAACTATTTCGGTTAAAGATTTAGTTTCGGCGGCATCCAAAAATAAAATGCCTGCTGTTGCAATGACAGATCATGGAAATATGATGGGTGCGTTTCATTTTAATGCAGAAGTTCAAAATCACAATAAAGCTGCAAAAGAAAAAAATGAAGAATTAATTGCAGATGGAAAAGAGCCGACAGAAGTTATTATAAAACCAATTATTGGTTCAGAATTTTTTGTCTGCGAAAATCATTTAGATAAAACAAAAAAAGATAATGGTTATCAAATTGTTGTTTTTGCGAAGAATAAAAATGGTTATCATCATTTAGCAAAAATGGCGTCAAAAGCGTACACAGATGGTTTTTATTATGTGCCGCGAATTGATAAATCGGTTATCGAAAAATACAAAGAAGATTTAATTATTTTGTCTGGAAATCTACAAGGAGAAATTCCAAATAAAATTTTGAATCTTGGAGAAAAGCAAGCCGAAGATGCGTTGCTTTGGTGGAAAGAACAGTTTGGAGAAGATTTTTATATCGAATTGATGCGACACAATCAAGAAGATGAAAATCGTGTAAACAAGACTTTAATTGCTTTTGCCAAAAAACACGATGTAAAAATCGTTGCGACAAATAATACATATTACATCAACCAAGAAGATTCTAATGCACATGATATTTTGTTATGTGTGCGCGATGCCGAAAAGCAATCAACGCCAATTGGTCGTGGACGTGGTTTTCGTTTCGGATTACCAAATCAAGAATATTATTTTAAGTCAGAAGCGCAAATGAAACACTTGTTTCAAGACGTTCCAGAGGCTGTGATTAATATTCAAGAAATTGTAGATAAGATAGAAGATTACACACTTTATCGTGATGTATTACTTCCAAAATTTGATATTCCAACAGAATTTATTCATCCAGAAGATGAGTCAGATGGAGGAAAACGTGGTGAAAATGCTTACTTAAAATACCTGACATTTGAAGGTGCAAAAAAACGTTATCCCGATTTAACAGACGAAATAAAAGAACGTTTAGATTTTGAATTAGCAACAATCGAGAAAACGGGTTATCCGGGTTATTTCTTAATTGTACAAGATTTTATTGCAGCCGCACGCGCCATGGATGTTTCTGTAGGTCCGGGACGTGGATCGGCAGCAGGATCGGCAGTTGCGTATTGTTTGTGGATTACCAATATAGATCCAATTCAGTACGATTTACTTTTTGAGCGTTTCCTTAATCCCGATCGTGTATCTATGCCCGATATCGATATCGATTTTGATGACGAAGGTCGATCATTGGTAATGGATTATGTAATTGATAAATATGGCTCAAGCCAAGTTGCGCAAATTATTACCTACGGAACGATGGCTGCAAAATCATCAATTCGTGATACTGCGCGTGTTTTAGATTTACCATTATTTGAAGCGGATAAAGTGGCAAAACTTATTCCGAATATGAAGTTGGCTAAAATCTTTAATTTAGATGATAACGCCTTAAAAGGTGCTTTAAGAACTGAAGAATTAGAAGCCGTAAACGAATTAAAACGTTTATCAGTCGGAAACGATTTAGCGGCAGAAACTATTCAGCAAGCCAAAATATTAGAAGGTTCGTTACGTAATACAGGAATTCACGCTTGTGGAGTAATTATTACGCCCGACGATATTACGAATTTTGTGCCTGTAACAACAGCAAAAGATTCGGATTTATATGTAACACAATTTGATAACTCGGTTGCAGAAAGTGCCGGATTATTAAAGATGGATTTCTTGGGATTAAAGACATTAACTTTAATTAAAGACACCATCAAATTAGTAAAAGCAAGAACAGGAATAGAAATTGATCCGGATACAATTCCGATTGATGACGAAAAAACATACGAACTTTTCCAGCGTGGCGAAACAGTTGGTGTTTTTCAGTACGAATCTGCCGGAATGCAGAAGTACATGAAAGATCTTCGACCAACAGTTTTTGGTGATTTAATTGCCATGAATGCTCTTTATCGTCCGGGTCCTATCGAATATATTCCATCATTTGTTCGCCGTAAAAATGGTGAAGAACCAATAAAATATGATTTGGATGCGATGGAAGAATATTTGTCTGAAACCTACGGAATTACAGTTTATCAAGAGCAAGTAATGTTGCTTTCGCAAAAATTAGCAGGCTTTTCTAAAGGTGATGCCGATGTTTTGCGTAAAGCGATGGGTAAAAAGCAAAAAGCAGTTTTGGATAAAATGAAGCCAAAATTTGTAGAACAAGCTGCCGAAAAAGGTCACGATCCAAAAGTTTTAGATAAAATTTGGAAAGATTGGGAAGCTTTTGCATCGTATGCCTTCAATAAATCTCACTCTACGTGTTATGCGTGGATTGCCTATCAAACGGCTTATTTAAAAGCGCATTATCCTGCCGAATATATGGCGGCTGTGCTTTCGAATAATATGAGTGATATTAAGCAAGTTACATTTTTTATGGAAGAATGTAAGCGTATGGGATTGGCGGTTCTTGGACCAGATGTTAACGAGTCGATTACGAAGTTTAATGTGAACGAAAATTACGAAATTCGTTTCGGAATGGGCGCGATAAAAGGTGTTGGACAAGCAGCCGTAAATGCAATTGTATCAGAAAGAAACGAGAATGGACCTTTTCATGATGTGTACGATTTTGTGAAACGAGTTGAGTTGAGAACGGTAAACAAAAAAACCATCGAAAATTTAGTTTTAGCGGGAGGTTTTGACCGATTTGAATTTCATCGTGGACGTTATTTTTATATCGAAAATACAACGACTAATTTAGAGAAATTAATCAAATACGGAGGAAATTATCAAGAACAAAAAAACTCATCTCAAACCTCTTTATTTGGCGGTTTTGGTGATGATGAAAATTCGATAGACGATGTTGTTCCAATTCTTCCAGATTGCGAAAACTGGAATATGTTGCAACGTTTGTCAAAAGAAAAAGAAGTTGTCGGAATTTATATTTCTTCACATCCTTTGGACGATTTTAAACACGAAACGCGCATGGTTTCTAACATGACTCTTTCTGATTTAAAAGATAACGAGGATAAACATGTAGGGAAAGATATTTCTTTGGCTGGTATGATGACAAATATTCAGCATCGTATAGCAAAAAATGGAAACGAATTTGGAAGTTTTACATTTAGCGATTATACCGATACTTATGATATTGTTTTATTTGGCGAAGATTATTTAAAATACCGTCATTTTTTACAAGAAAATATGTTTTTAAATCTTCGGATTAATTTTAATAAACGAGAGTTTAAAGACAAAGATGGTAATGTGACAAGCAGTCGTGTATTTACTAAAATCATAAAAATGCAACTGTTAAGCGAAGTAATCGAAAATCAATCGGATAAGATTACGGTTAATATTGAAATAAATGAGTTTACTGAAGAAATTTTCAGTAAATTGTCCGAAATTATATTCAAATATCAAGGCGAAAAACCTTTGAAATTGAAGTTAATTGACTCGGTCGAACATTTAAATAATGTCGATTTTGTCGCCAATAAAATTCGTGTTAATATTTGTCGAGATTTGTTAAAAGAACTAGATGAATTACAAGAAATATCGTTTAAACTGAATTAATTATACGTTTAATCTATTCGGCAATTGAGAGATTATATCAAACGAGTTTTTAAAAAATGAATTTTTGTGTAGATTTGTAAAATTATTAGATAGATAAAAATAAAAAATTATGGCATTAGAAGTAACAGACGCATCATTTGCATCAGATATTATCGAGTCTGGAAAACCAGCAATGGTAGATTTTTGGGCTGTGTGGTGTGGTCCATGTAGAATGGTAGGTCCAGTTGTGGAAGAGCTAGCTGCAGAATACCAAGGTAAAGCAGTTGTAGGTAAAGTAGATGTAGATACAAACCAAGAAATTGCAGCGAAATACGGAATTCGTAATATTCCTACAATTTTATTCTTCAAAGATGGTGAAGTTGTAGACAAAGTTGTTGGTGTTGTACCAAAAGAACAATTACAAGAAAAATTAAACGCGATTTTATAATTTTTTTAAATCGTTGATTTTGAAATAAAAGAATCTCGGAACTAAAATTTCCGAGATTTTTTTTGAAAAAAGTTTAGGAAAGTTCAGAATTACATCTATATTTGCAATCCGAAAACAATACGTTTTTTGATCCGGTAGTTCAGCTGGTTAGAATACTTGCCTGTCACGCAAGTGGTCGCGGGTTCGAATCCCGTCCGGATCGCAAAAAGTTCGTTCTTTAACAAAATATATTTTTTATAAATTTCTGATCCGGTAGTTCAGCTGGTTAGAATACTTGCCTGTCACGCAAGTGGTCGCGGGTTCGAATCCCGTCCGGATCGCAATTTTTTAAAAGATTAATAAAAAATATATTCATTTATAATTTTTGATCCGGTAGTTCAGCTGGTTAGAATACTTGCCTGTCACGCAAGTGGTCGCGGGTTCGAATCCCGTCCGGATCGCATCTATTTCTTTTTCTATTTTAGAGCGATAAAGAAAATTATAAATAAAAATAAGATTGATCCGGTAGTTCAGCTGGTTAGAATACTTGCCTGTCACGCAAGTGGTCGCGGGTTCGAATCCCGTCCGGATCGCCAACTTTTATAGCTTCACAATTTTGTGAAGCTTTTTTTATGCTTTGTTGTCACGTAAACTTTACCTTTAAAATCATAACTCAACTTCATCAAATGAATCATATTTATCTTGTAAATGCTTTGGTAACGGATACGGACGGAAAAATGCTTGCTGTTAGAAAAAAGAATTCAATTTATTTTCAGATGGTAGGAGGAAAGCGCGAGAAAGACGAAGAATTATTGGATACGCTTCGTCGTGAGTTTTTAGAGGAAATTAATGTAGATATACTCGCTCACGAAGTTTCTTTTCTAGGTAAACACGATACATTGGCCGTAAACGAAGAAAATACAAAAGTACATGCAAATGTGTTTCATGTAAAATTGAATTCGGTAGAAGCGATAAAAATAGCTTCTGAGATAGATGAAATGGCTTGGATAACCAAAGAAACGTACAGCGATTATAAATTAGCTCATTTATTAGAAGAATTTAGTTTACCAATTTGGTTGGAAATGGAATTTTAGGAATCTAAAATAATGGAAAAGAAAAAAGTCAGAAATATTTTTCTGACTTTTTTTATGGAATAGTGTAACGTTTTCTTTTTTTGTATACTTACTATTTAATACTAAAATGAATAAAGATGAAATCTATTTGGGAAGCAAATGTAGAGAACACAGTAATTAGGGTAGAAAATAATTGGTTTTCTGGAGAAAAATTATTTATAAATAACGAATTACAAGATTCTCAGGTTAATTACTTTTCGATGCCACGTTTAAGTGGTCATTTTAAAAATGAGAAAGGTGAGCGTATATTAATTAAAGCAAACATTATACAAGGTTTTTTAGGAATTGATTGTATTGTTTTTGTAGATGATAAACAAGTGCCTTTAAAAAAAGTAATATAAACCGTTTTGAAAGCAAAGCAAACCGAATTTCTACTACTTATTGAGCAACATAAAGGGATTTTACATAAAGTCTCTAAAATGTATATGGATGATAAGGAAGATAGAAATGATTTGGTTCAGGAAATTGTTTTGCAATTGTGGAAATCTTTTGAACGTTTTGAAGGAAATTCTCAATTTTCGACTTGGATGTATCGTGTTTCTTTAAACACGGCTTTAACTTATTTTAAAAAAGAAAAGAAGAAAACCGATCGGTATACTTTTTTGGATAATGTAGATAAACTTGATGAGTCGGATACAAACGAAAAAGAAACGCAATTGGATTTGTTTTACAAAGCAATACATGAGTTGAATAAAGTAGAAAAGGCATTGATTTTTTTATTTTTAGAAGGACAAAATCACAAAGAAATTAGTCGAAATCTTGGAATATCAGAAGTTAATGCACGAGTAAAATTGAATAGAACAAAAGAAAAATTACAAAACATCATAAAAACTTACGGTTATGAATTTTGATGAATTAAAAAAACAATGGAATAATCAGTCTTCGGATGAAGTGAAGATAGATTCGGAAGTAAAACAAAAAGCAAATACAGTTATTGATAATGTAAGAGCTGTAATGAAAAAAGATTTCTTTTTTCAGTTAACATCTTTTCCAATGTTATTGATTTATCCTTATCTTTTTGATGCAAATACAAATTTAGTTTGGTGGGTTATTGCTTGTTTTTTTGCAACAATGATAGTCCCATTTGTCTATATTTTTAGATTTTACAATAGGTCTTATCGTTTAGATTATAATTCGCTCAAAAACATAAATTGGTTTTATTATAACTACAAATCGTCCATCGATATTTACAGTATATATTCATACATTGTTTTTATTTTGATTATTATGTTTTTAGGAATTGTTTATATCCAAAAAAACACCTTTTTACATTTTGAAAGTGCGCTTTTATTGTGGATTTATATTATTTTGACTCTTGTAATTTACGCAATAGTATGTGTATTTATACTTAAATGGTGGATTAATAAATTGTATAAAAAACCATTATTAGAATTAGAAAATATTTTAAATCAATTAGAAGAAGAATAAAAAAAAGAGCAACTTTATAGTTGCTCTTTTTAGTTTTGATACGGAATATCTAGTTTGAATTCTATTTTTTTTGGTTGATTATTTCGTAAAATTTCAATCGTAATTGTTTCATATTCGTGTTCTCTCATAAAATTTTCAATATCGCTTAAACTCATTTTTTCAACCTTTTTATGATTTAATTTGATGAGTTGATCATTTGCTTTTAAACCCGCTAATTCGGCATTAGAATTTTTCCGAACATGTTCTATTTTATACACAGGTTTCAAAACAATTTGGTAATTCATTTTTTGAGTTAAACCAATGTTTTCTTTTTCTGTAGAATTATTGCTTTTATAATTCATTGTGATTTCAGAATTATCCCACTCAAAACTATCGTGTACAATTGTTAAACCACTTCTGTTATAATGAAAAGCATCATCATAATTTTTATTCGGTTTGTAATAAAACTTGTTCCGATTATAATCTAAAATAATGGTAAAACGGCGTAAAATTTCATTTCCGATAGAACCTTTTCGTTCATTTTTTACATTAATAAATTGGATAGAATTTGGATCTGGAATAGCAATTAATGGATTTTTGAATGTAGATTTTCCCAAAGAAACTTGATTAATTGTTCCTCTTTCGCCACTTACTGTTCCATTAAAACCTCTGCCAAGTTCATCAAAAAAAACTTGATTTGGTTGTGCTAAATCATCAAACTGAGTTTTAAATAACCACAAACCGTCGCTATTTCCGATATCAACTAACATTTTTTGTTGTAAATATTCTTTCTGATGAGAAAAATCTATACGAACAAAAGGTTTTTTTTCGGGACTAATTTCTAATTCATTAACTGTATATTTTTTGAGTTTTTTATTGTTTTCTAACGTTTTATAAATGGTAATTTTCTGTTTTACGTAATCTATTTTGATGGGATAATTTCTAAAAAATTCGTAGCCAATAATTCCATGTACATCAATTCCTAAGCGAGAAAAAAGGTTAAATTTTTCATCTTGAATAACCACAATTGGAATTTTGAAAGAAAAATAATTTCTACCAATTGTCAACATATTACTCGACGAATAGTATCCAATTGTACCTTCTCCGGTATTTCCTAAACCTTTTAGATTAATTTGTTTGAGTGTTTTATGGTCTAAAGCATCATTAAATTGACTCAGTAAAATGGTTTCTCGAAGGCCAGAATCAACAATAAAATTCATTTTGTGACCATTTAAATTAACTGGAATCACAACCAAATTTTTGATTAATTGAAAAGAAATCGTTTCAGATTTTACATTGTCTGATAATTGTAAACCAATTTCTTGAGCAGAAATCAACGTACTATTTATAAACACAAAAAGGATAAAGTAAATTTTCGATTTCATAATAAAAATTTAGTATTTATTAAATTTATGTAAAAAAATGATTAGAATATTGGTTTATTCTTAAATATTCGAAATAAACTTTAACAAGTTGTTGTGGATTTGTTGTGAGTTTTGAGTTTTAAATTTCTCTAAACTTGAAACATTATTTAATCTACAATCAAAACTATACTTTATGGCAAAAATTTATCTTCTTTTTCTATTTATTTTATCTTTTGCAAATGCGCAAGATTTTAAGAAAGATACAATTCAATTGAATGAAACGATTTTGTATGATAAATCTAAATTTAAGTTGAAACGTGTTGGCTCGGATACCAAAACAAAAGCAGTACAAATAGGTTTAGAAGTGTACATTGATCTTTTTAAAGATTCGATTCCTCAGTTTATTAAAGAAATTGCAATTCCATTAAATGCGCCTAAGAAAGAGTACACTTTTCAACGGTTAAATTTTAATTTTAGTGAGTTAATTAAAGAAGATTCTATTGTTTTAAAAGTTGATTTGTTTACAAATAAAGAAGGTATTCCTGAAAAATCATTACTTAATAATCCGTTTGAAATTGTGATTAAAAAAGAAGACCAAAACGACAATATATTTACGTTAGATTTAAGAAATTATAAAATAAAATCTCAGGGAGATTTTTTTATAAAAGTAGAGCTATTGACTAAATCGGATAAACCAATTTATTTTAGTGGAGCATTGCTTGCAAAATGTTTGTACCGAGCTAAGGATTCAGACAAATGGAGAAAAACACCTTTAGGTCTTACACCATCTATAAACGCTGATATTCTGATTAAGAAATAAAAGTAAAGCCGAACAATTAGTTCGGCTTTTTATTATCTTGCTTTTCCCCAACCCCAAGGTGCGGGCGGTGTTTTAATTTCTTTTGTTAAATCAAAAAATACATTGAATTGATTTTTTGATCCTGCTTTTTGCAAATTATAACTAAAAACGTTGTCGTCTAACGTAATCCACCAAATATTTGTTGAGGCATAATCAATCAGATTTGCTGTTTCTTGATCTGCTGGAAAGGTCTGGAAGTCTTTGAAACCATAATTTGTATTTGTTCCACCATAATAAGTAATCGAATCTGAAGTTCCGTCTTCGTGGCGATGATCGTGTTTTAGCGTAATGATTCCATCATTTTTCGTTAAAACCCATGTTCTCGAATAATTATCTCCAACATTGAATGGAATTTTTATTTCGTTTTCTGAACAACTTTTTACATGCATGGTTAATTTTTTTCCAGCAAAATCATCGCGTTTAATATGTTCTGCTAATTTACCTTCGTATGCTTTACCACAATGTTTTTCTAGATTTTTCCAGAAAATATCCGAAGGTTTTTCGGTTTGTGCAAAAAGTGGTGAACATCCAATTAAAATGTAACCAAGTTGTAAGAATTTTTTCATCATAAATAGTTTTCAAATAATTTCAGAATTTTTAAAGATAGCGTTTTTAATAGTATTGCTAAAAAGTAGTATTGCTAAAAATTAAATCAAATAAAAAATCCTCGCTTGTTCAGGGCGAGGATATATAGTTAAGTGTGTTGTTTTTTCAAATAAAAAATCTAAATTAAAATTAATTAATATCTATAATATTCTGGTTTAAATGGTCCTTCAACCGGTACACCAATGTAGTCTGCTTGTTTTTGAGATAAAACTTCTAACTCTACACCTAATTTTGCTAAATGTAATTCAGCAACTTTTTCGTCTAAGTGTTTTGGTAAAGTATAAACTTCATTTTTGTAAGCATCAGCATTCGTCCATAACTCGATTTGAGCTAATGTTTGGTTTGAGAATGAGTTTGACATTACAAATGATGGGTGACCAGTTGCAATACCTAAGTTTACTAAACGACCTTCTGCTAAAATAATAATATCTTTTCCGTTGATATTGTACATATCAACTTGTGGTTTGATTTCGATTTTTGTAGATCCATAAGTATTGTTTAACCAAGCCATATCGATTTCATTATCAAAATGTCCGATGTTACAAACAACAGTTTTGTCTTTCATTTTCTCAAAATGCTCTGCACGTACAATACCAAAGTTACCAGTTGTTGTAATAATGATATCAGCATTTGCAACCACTGTATCTAATTTTTTAACTTCGTAACCTTCCATTGCAGCTTGTAAAGCACAAATAGGATCAATTTCTGTAACTGTAACAATTGCTCCAGCTCCGCGGAAAGATTCTGCTGTACCTTTACCAACATCACCAAAACCACAAACAACTACACGTTTACCAGCAATCATTAAATCTGTTCCACGACGAATCGCATCAACAGCAGACTCACGACATCCGTATTTGTTATCAAATTTAGATTTTGTAACCGAGTCGTTTACATTAATTGCAGGCATTGGTAATGTTCCTTTCTCCATTCTTTCGTAAAGACGGTGAACACCAGTTGTTGTTTCTTCTGATAATCCTTTGATCTCAGCAACTAATTCTGGGTAACGATCAATCACCATATTCGTTAAATCTCCACCATCATCTAAAATTAAAGTTAATGGTTTGCGATCTTCTCCGAAGAATAATGTTTGCTCGATACACCAATCGAATTCTTCCTCATTCATCCCTTTCCAAGCATACACAGGAATACCAGCAGCAGCAATTGCAGCAGCAGCATGATCTTGTGTAGAAAAAATATTACATGAAGACCATGTAACATCAGCTCCTAAAGCAACCAACGTTTCGATAAGTACTGCAGTTTGAATTGTCATGTGTAGACAACCCGCAATGCGAGAACCTTTCAACGGTTGTGCCGCTTTATACTCTTCACGGATAGCCATTAGCCCTGGCATTTCAGCTTCGGCCAACGTAATTTCCTTTCTTCCCCATTCAGCTAAAGAAATATCTTTAACTTTGTATGGAATGTATTGCGTTTTTGTATCCATCAATTGATATATTTAACTAACTTTTATTTTATAAAGTTTATAAGCAACAAATTTACAAACTAATTTACGATTATAAAAATGCCAGTCATCGATTATATAAACGATCAAAAACATACAAGGATAATTACTTGGGAAGTAAACGAAAACAATGATGATTTGTTAGCGTATTTACAGTTAGAAGAATATAGAATGACGAAGTACCAAAACCTTCGTCCAAAGCAGGCGCGCGAGTATCTTGGTTTACGCGCATGTCTTAAAAAGTTGGATTTAGATTATGATGTAAATTATGATGAAAAAGGAAAACCTTTTTTACCAACTAACAAAGAAATTTCTATTACACATTCTTACGGAAAAGTAGCTGTTGGCGTTAGTGAATATAATATTGGGATAGATATAGAATTGGCTCGACCAAAAAAAATTCTAAATATTAAACACAAATTTGCACGCAAAGACGAACAAGATTGGATTCCGAAAGAGCAAGAAATAGAATTTTTGCACATTATTTGGGGAATAAAAGAAGGTTTGTATAAGTTGAATGGCGGAAATTTATGGAATTTCTTAAACCATTATCGTGTAGAAGAATTTGAATTAATCGAGAATAATCAAATTGTTTGTTGGATTTCTGATGACGTAAAAAGCAGAAAATATCATGCATTTTACAAATTAGTAGAAGATCATTATTTGATTTGGGTTTTAGATTATGAATAATTTTATTGATTATATCGTAGAGCCCTATAAAAGTTATTCTACACTACAAATTATATTAGAAATTATTGCCGCATTTTTTGGTGTTTTATCTGTTTATTACACTAAAAAACGAAATATTTTAGTTTATCCGACCGGTATTTTATCCACGTTTTTATACATCTATTTGTTTTTTTCGTGGGGATTATATGGCGAAACGTTAATTAATCTTTATTATACATCAATGTCGGTTTATGGCTGGGTTTTGTGGAGTAAACAAACCGAAAAAGATCATTTGCATGTAGATGTTTCTTGGGCAAAAAAGACGGATTATTTAAAATCGTTGGGATTATTTTTCGGAACATTTATTTTTATTTTAGTGCTTTATCATTTTCGACCAATAATTGATGGTTTTAAAAATATAATTGAAATTGATACTTTAATTTGGAGTTATAAACCAGTCGATTTTATAGATGCAACAAGCACAGGTATTTTTTTGATTGGAATGTGGTTGATGGCTAAACGTAAAATAGACAATTGGTATTTCTGGATTTTGGGCGATATTATTATGATTCCGTTATTAATTTATAAAGGATATGCCATTTCATCTTTTCAATATTCAATCTTTTTAATACTTGCAATTCAAGGACTTTTTGAATGGAAAAAGAGTGTTAAATAATTACCAAAAATTAGTGATTTTTTAGAAAATTAAAATTCACTATTTTAGCATGAATAAAATAAATAGAAACTATATTAAATCTAACAATATGATCGAAAATCAACAAATGTATCAAAACCAACTGGTAGCCGAAGCTACAGATGCAGAAAGAGCAACATTTTATAAACACACCTACGGACACGTTGCTGGTGGTGTATTAGTTTTTGTAATTATCGAGTCTTTGATGTTAAAATCAGAACCGTTAGTAAAATTTATGTTAAGCTTAACACAAGGTTATCTTTGGTTGGTATTATTAGCTGGTTTTATGGGAATTACTTGGGTTGCCCAAAAAATGGCTTATGGTTCGGTTTCTAAATCAAAACAATATTTAGGTTACTTTTTATATATTATTGCAGAAGCATTAATTTTTGTTCCGATGCTTTACATCGCGCTAAATTATGGTGGAACTTACGTTATAAAACAAGCCGCAGTAGTTACTGGTGGATTATTTATCGGTTTATCTGCAATTGTTTTTTTAACAAAAGCTGATTTTTCAGTTTTAAGAGGCGCATTAACAATCGGTTTTTTCTTAGCAATTGGTTTAGTTGTTGCAGGAATGTTATTTGGTTTCGATTTAGGATTATGGTTTTCTGTCGGAATGTGCGCATTAGCTGGTGGAGCAATTTTATATAACACACATCAACTAAAATATCAGTTTGGTACACAACAATATGTTGCATCTGCATTATCATTATTTGCTTCATTAATGTTATTATTTTGGTACATTTTAAGAATCTTTATGAGTAGAGATTAAATACGATATAAATAAATTTGTATATTGAACCGTAGCATTTTTGTTACGGTTTTTTTTATTGAAATAAGATGACAGATAGAGAAAAAGAAGATGATAGAATAAAATCTCCTTTCCGTCAAAAAGATTGGAACGAGATTAGAATTAACGATTCTTGGGCATTGTTCAAGATTATGGCAGAATTTGTAAACGGTTACGAAGCAATGTCGAAAATAGGACCTTGTGTTTCTATTTTTGGATCTGCACGAACACCAAAAGGGCATAAATATTATGATTTAGCCGAAGACATTGCTTTTCAGTTAACAAAAATAGGTTTTGGTGTAATAACGGGCGGAGGACCATCAATTATGGAAGCAGCAAATAAAGGCGCACAAAAAGGTGGCGGATCGTCAGTTGGTTTAGGTATTACTTTACCATTCGAAACGTCGTTAAATCCGTACATTGACCGCGAATATGAAATAAATTTTGATTATTTCTTTGCACGTAAAGTAATGTTTGTAAAATACTCGCAAGGGTTTATTGTAATGCCTGGAGGTTTTGGAACTTTAGATGAATTATTTGAAGCCATGACGTTGATACAAACCAAAAAAACAGGTCGTTTCCCAATTGTTTTAGTTGGTACAGAATATTGGTCTGGATTGTTGGATTGGATTAAGAAAACAGTATTAGAAGAAGGTTACATCGCCGAGAAAGATTTAGATCTTTTTAGATTAGTTGATACTGCCGAAGAAGCTGTAACTCACATTAAAAATTTCTACGAAAAATATAATGTTAAGCTTAATTTTTAATAAGCTTATAGTAAACTAAAAAAACCTCATCATTTGATGAGGTTTTTTTTAGAATTATTTATTGATGAGAAAAATACTTATTGAGCTTCTACAGTATATGTTTTCTTATTAAAATTAGCTGTTATTTTATATTTCCCAGCTTTAATCGTAATATTATCTCCATTTTCTTTTAATACACCTGGCGTGTCTGAACCTCCGTAGTTAACAGCATAATTTGGATCATTATTTAATCTGAATTTAAACATACCGTCTTTAACAGTTAATGTTGTAGACCAAGCATCGATAGTACCATCATACGTTAATTTTGTATCTGGACCACCCCAACCGTTTGGTGTTGCATCACCAACTAATCCCCACGTAAATTTTTCAATTTTATAGGTTAAATTCGTTAAATCCATTGTGATTTTGTAAGAACCAAGCTCTGGGATATTGATGTTTTTACCACCTTTGTCTAATTTATTATCTACAGGTTCGTTGTCACCGTAATCAAGTTCCCATTTATTGTCTTGTCTGAATTTAATTTGTGATACACCATCTTTATTAAATTCAGTTACATTGATATAAGCGACATAAACATTGGTAACATCGGTTTTCCAGAAAGGAATATCTTTTTTTCCTCCCCAATCTGACAAATCTCCAACAACACCCCAATTTGTAGATAAATCTGTAGGATAAGGTGTGATAGAAATTGAATTGATATTCGAAATTAATTGCTGAGAACCCGGTGTACCAACAGAAGAAACAATTCTGTACTCAAAATCGCTTTGTACAAATGGTTCAGCACCCATGTCAATTGCAGTTGCATTTAATTCTTTTACAGAAATATCTGCAGTAATTTCACTAGTAGAAATAATTACTTTTGTTTTCTCAAAATTAGTTCCTTTTACAGCAATTTGCACTTCATATTTAGGTGGAGTCGCAATGCCATAACTTGCAGCAGCCCATTTAAAAGTTACTGCATTTTGTGCTGCATTTTCTTCCAATAAAATCAAATTATTAGATGTTGGAGCATCTGCAACTGGTGCAACAAAAGTTGCAGGATCTAATTGAATGATAGAATCATCTTCGCTACAAGCACTTAACGTAAAAATACTTGCACATGCTAACGAAATATATTTAATAAAATTTTTCATCTTAATAACCAGGATTTTGAGTTAAGTTTTTATTAACAGCCAATGCATTGAACGGAATTGGATAAATTGTTCTGTGACTATCTACATTCATTCCGTTTGCAATTCCACCTTTGAAAGGCCAATTGTAATTGGTTGTAAATTGGTTGAAACGAATTAAATCTACACGTCGTGTTCCTTCCCAATACATTTCGCGAGAGCGTTCTGCTAAAATAAAATCTAAATTAATAGAGGCTACATTTCCAGAAGTATTTCCGTATGCACGTTCGCGTAATTTGTTGATGTAAGTTAACGCTAAACCTGCATCTCCACCACCTCTAAGTGCTGCTTCTGCATAATTTAAATACATTTCTCCAACACGGAAAATAGGAATGTCAACATCAGCATGTTCACCTGTATTGTTGTTTCCGTTTGTTCCATCAGATTTTTTATTCGAGAATTTTTTGATGGCATAACCTTGCTTAAATTCAGAAACATTTTCAATTTCGAAAGTTTGTCCGTCTGTATGAAACATAGCGCGTTTATCTGTCCAAGCAGTAGGATTTCCTGTTCCATTGTTTTGAGAAACTGAGTTAGAAAATTGATTAACTAATGCTTTTGTAGTACGTGGACCACCCCAACCACCGTTTACACCATAATCTGCAGGAGCCATAGTTCCTCCGATTTTAGATTTCACGATAAAAGTTGCTCCTCCGTAAGTTGTTGAATAACGTCCATCAAAATTTATGGCGAAAATATTTTCGTTTTGCGCACCATTTGTGTCATTATCAGCCAAAAATAATTCGTCGTAAGCTGATCCGTTTCCGTTTTTATCAACTGTATTTAAAATATAGCCAGATTCGATTGCTTTTTTAGAATATTCTGCTGCTTCTTTGTATTTATTTTGTTTAACATAAACCTCAGAGTTTAAGTATAAACGAGATAATAAAGCATAAGCTGCTGCTTTGTCTACACGACCATATTCGTTAGATTTTGGTTCTGCTAGTTGAACTTCTAAATCTTTTAATTCAGTTTCTACGAACGTATATATTTCTTGGCGATTATTTTGCTTTGGTAATTCTAACGAAACCTTTGTAACCAATGGAACGTTTGCGAACATATCCATCAAATTATAATAAGCGTATGCGCGAATAAAACGAGCTTCAGCAATAAATTTCTTTACTTCTGCATCTTTTTCTCCTAAAGCTTCTGCTTTTTCTATAAATGAATTAGAAAAAGAAACAGTTTGTGCCAAACGGAAATACATTGCTTCTATAAATGGATTACTTGCTCCCCAATTCATCGCATGTAGATTTGGTAAACCAGCATCTCCCCAACCAACAATTGCTTCGTCTGTTGTTAATTCGTTTAAATAAAACATTAAACGCGTGTATTGAGATGTACCTTCGTCTATACCAACGATATCTGGTTGTCCAGCTGGACCTTCTTGTCCTGTAAGTGATAATGATGCATATATTTTTCCTAATGCAGCTTTTGCTTCTTGTGGATTAGAAAAAACTTGATTTTCTGTTACCATATCAGGATCTATTGGATCTAAATCTAAATCGTCTTGACAAGAAGTCATCGCAAATAAAGAAAAGATTCCAATTAATGCTATTTTGTTAATATTAAATATATTTAATTTCATTTTGTGTACAATTTTAGAAGTTAACATTTAAGCCAAAGACAAAAGTTCTTGGTCTTGGATAGAAATTTCTATCAATTCCGTCAAATACTTCTGGGTCAATCCCGTCGTAATTTGTAAATAAAGCAACATTTTGAACTGCTCCATATAAGCGAACATCCATTCCTTTTATCGCTTGTTTTAGGTTATAACCTACAGTAATATTGTCGATACGGAAGAAAGATCCATCTTGAACATAATGATCACTTGTTAGATTAGTTGCTGTAATTGCAGAAAAACCAGTGTTGTAATAATCTGTATGTACGTTAGATAAATAACCTTGTCCGTTACCAGTTGCTTTTGCTAAATACCCTTTTGCAGATGCAACGTTGTTATAAACATAGTTTCCGATGCTTGCACGAGCAGTTGCTGATAAATCCCAGTTTTTATATCTGAAATGAGTATTGAATCCCATTGTAACATCAGCAAATGGAGATTTGTGTAAATAGCGGTCATCTTCGTTAATAACGCCATCTTTGTTTAAATCCTCATAAGCACCTTCTACTGGTTTTCCGTTTGCATCATAAATTTGTTTGTAAACTAAATATGAAAATGGCGTATAACCTTCTTTGTGAACTTGTACATTAACTCCAGTTCCTCCATCAATTCCACCAACATAATTGTCATTTTTTAGGTTAACAATTTTGTTGTCATTGTAAGCGATGTTGTAACCAAAAGACCAATCAAAATCTTTTGATTTGATGATATCTGCATTAATGCTAAACTCAACTCCTTTGTTCTCCATATCTCCAATATTTTGTTTAATCTTATTAGAGAAATTGGTAAACTGATCAACATAAACTTCGGCAATTAAGTCTTTTGTTTTCTTTTGATAAATATCTAAACTACCATAAATTCTGTTGTTAAATAAAGCATAATCAATTCCAATATTTAATGTATTTGAGATTTCCCATTTCAAATTTGGATTGACTTTTTCTGGACGATAAACTTGATAAAATTTATCTCCAAACTGATATTGTGCTGACGATAAACTTTGTGTATAACGTGTTAAATATAAATAATCTTCTAAACCATTTACATTACCAACTTGTCCGTATCCAACTCTAAATTTAAGGTCGCTAAGTGTCGTGTTTCCTTTTAAAAATTCTTCGTTTGCAACATTCCAAGCAAATGCTGCTGATGGAAAATATCCCCAACGATCATTTGGATTTAATTTAGAAGAAGCATCTGCACGTAAAGTAGCAGTTAAGATATAACGGTTGTCGTAGTTGTAATTTACACGTCCGTAATAAGATAATAAAACACTTTCGTATTTGTCTACAACAACTGCAATTTGATTAAGTTCTGCTTTTTCTGAATCGAAAGAGAATTTATCGAATCCAAATTTTTGATAACCATAACCAACAACTGCATTTAAAGTAGAAGCACCAAAAGATTTATTATATGTTAAGTAAGCATCTAATAATTTGTTTGAAAACTCATTACTAAAGTTGCTGTAAGAACCATCCCATTTCGTGTTTTTACTTGGCAAAGCGTAGTTAGAAACTTTTCGTCCGTTTGCATTCGTAATATCATAACCAACATTTACTGTAGCCGTTAAATCTGGTAAAAAATGTAATTTGTAATCTACTTTTGCATTTCCTGCAAAACGTCTTGTTTCAGAAGTGTCGTTTACTTCGTTTAGTAATGCAACAGGATTGTTTGGTGTTAAATCTCTCAAGAAATATTTACCATCAATTAATTGCGTATAAACATTATATCCTTGCCAAGAATTAATACCATTCGAATAAACTTCTTGTGTAGGATCAAATTCTAAAGCTGCACCAATAGCATCGCGATTTGCGAATTGATTTTCGATGTATGAACCTCTTGCATTAATCTCGAATTTTAAATGATCGTCTAATAAAGTTGGATTAAGATTAACACTCAACGTTGTACGATTGATGTTGTCACCTCTTAAAATACCATCTTGGTCTGTATTAGAAACCGAGAAACGAGCAGGCATAAAATCACCAATTTTACCAACAGCACTAAAATTATGGTCGAAACCAACGGCTGTTTTATAAATTAATTTTTGCCAATCTGTATTTGTATTTCCAAGCTTCGCTATATCATCTGCACTTCCATGCTCTTTTACAAGTGCTCTAAACTGATCTCCGTTCATCATGTCAACCATTTTGATTGGATCGTAAACAGAAGTTGTAGAATTATAGCTGTATTTAAATTGTTTTCCTTTTCCTTTTTTAGTTGTGATCAAAACAACACCATTCGCAGCACGAGAACCATAAATTGCAGTTGCCGAAGCATCTTTCAAAATTGTCATCGTTTCGATATCATTTGGATTTAAGAAATCTAATGGATTTCTAGAACCACCAATTTTTTCGTCAGATAATGGTAAACCATCAACAACATATAAAGGTTCGCGATTTAATGAAATAGAACTATTTCCACGAATTAATATTTTTTGATCATCACCAGGAGCTCCACCACTAGAAGTTACAACAACTCCGGCAATTTTACCTGTCATTAATTCTTGTGCAGATGTAATAGATCCTTTGTTAAAATCTTCTGAATTTAATTGATTTACAGAACCAGTAACATCAGATTTTTTTGCAGTACCATAACCAATAACGATTACTTCTTTTAAATCTTGAGTTGTTTTGGCCAAACGTAGTTTCAATTCGTTTTGTCCAGCAAATGTAAATTCTTGATCATCATAACCAAAATATGTAATGGTAATTATATCACCATCATTTGCCTCTAATGTAAAGTTACCTTGTTCGTCAGAAATAGTAGACTCTCCTGTTGTAATGTTCGAAACATCTGCACCAGCAAGAACTGCACTATTTGTGTTATCGTAAACCGTTCCTTTTACCGCTGTTTGAGCAGATAAAATAGCTGGGCTAGATAAAACTAAGGCAATAAGAGATTGTTTTAAAATCCTCATATATTTTTCGTTTTGTTTCGTTAATTTTTAATTTATATTTTTACTTCTCAATCTCAAATATAAGTCGTTTAAATGATTGATTGTGTATGTGGTACACCGAGTAGTTTAACGAAAACGTTTGCGTGTTAATAAATAATTAAATTATTTGCTAAACAGTGTTAATTTCTGATAAAAAAGGCAGAAATTAGTCATATTAGATTGATGGTATAGGTAGAGAGAAGATTATGAAAAAAAATTTAACGTTAAAACAGATTGCAAAAGAATTAGATGTTTCAATTTCAACGGTTTCAAAGGCATTAAAGAACAGCGATGAAATTAGCGAAGCAACTCGTCAAAAGATTCAAGCATTTGCAAAATTGTACAATTATAAACCCAATAATATTGCATTAAGCCTTAAGAATAGAAAAACAAAAACGATAGCGGTGATAATTCCCGAAATTGTTCACGATTTTTTCGCAATGGTCATTAGTGGAATAGAAAACTTAGCCAATCAATACGGATATAATGTCTTAATTTGTTTATCAAACGAGTCGTATGAGCGCGAAGTAATCAATATGGAAATGCTTGCATCGGGTAGTATAGACGGTTTTGTGATCTCATTATCAAAGGAAACTCAAGCCAAAAAAGACTATCATCACATCAAAGAAATCATCAACCAAGGCATGCCAGTTGTGATGTTTGACCGTGTTACACGCGAAGTTTACACCGACAAAGTAATAATAGATGATGTACTTGCTACACAAGAAGCAATTCAGTATTTTATAAGCAAAGGACGCAAAAAAATAGGCTTTATTACAACGCCAGATTATATAAGTGTCGGAAGATTAAGAACAGAAGGTTATAAAAGAACCTTGGAAGCAAACGGAATTGAAGTGGACGAAAACTTGATTTTACGTATCGAAGATGAGAGTAAAATGGACACTATGATTGAGGAGTTTTTTGATAAAAACAAATTTGATGCAGTTATGGCGGTTAACGAATTGTATGCAGTTAATGTTTTGAAAACGGCTTTGAGAAGAGGTTTTAAAATTCCAGAAGACTTACATTTAATAGCTTTTACAGATGGTGTAATCTCAAAGAATTCAATTCCAAGTATTTCTACCGTAAAACAAAATGCATTTAAAATGGGCGAAATCGCAGCTCGTTTATTAATTCAGAAATTAGAGTCAGAAAACGAACACGAACATTATATTACAGAGGTTGTAGGAACCGAATTATTACACCGAGAAACTACAACGATTTAGTAGCTTTTTTTTGGTTAAATTATTGTTAGACTTGCAATAATCCCAAAAAAAAGTTTTAACATTGTAAACAAATCAAAACATATTTTTACTTCTCAAAAAACAAAAATATAGTTTTGATAAGCATAAAACGCTTATCGTAAAATACATAAAAAATTACGATAATGGAAAAGCGTAGATTAGGGTTTTGGGAAATCTGGAATTTAAGTTTCGGATATTTCGGAATCCAAATGGGATTCGCACTACAAAATGCAAACGCAAGTAGAATCCTGCAAACTTTTGGTGCAGATTTGCACGAATTACCTCTATTTTGGATAGTAGCTCCTTTAATGGGCTTAATTATTCAACCAATCATTGGTCATTATTCTGATAAAACCTGGACAAGGTTTGGTCGTCGTAAACCTTACTTTTTAGTAGGAGCCGTTTTGGCAAGTTTGGGGTTAATTTTATTGCCGCAGGCAGGTGCTTTTACCGCTTTGATGCCCGCCTTATGGATGGGTGCAGGTTTTCTGATGATTATGGACGCCTCGTTTAATATTGCAATGGAACCTTTCCGTGCATTAGTGGCAGATATTTTACCTTCGGACCAACGCACATTAGGATTTTCTGTGCAAACTGCTTTAATTGGTTTCGGAGCCGTTTTAGGTTCGTGGTTGCCTTATATTTTAAGCAATTGGATTGGTGTTGATAGCCATGCCGATAAAGGCGAAGTTCCTTTTCATTTAATTTTATCATTTATAATCGGAGCAATTGTTTTAATAGCATCAGTATTGGTCACTATTTTAACAACAAAAGAATATTCGCCCGAAGAGTTAGAAGCATTAGAAAGAGCCGAAGGCAGAGAAGTTGTAAAAGAAAAAGAAACAAGTATTTTTCAAATTTTTACTGATTTCAAAAATATGCCTAAAACCATGAAACAATTAGGTTTGGTTCAGTTTTTTACATGGTTTGCATTATTTGGTATGTGGGTATATTCTACGCCAGCAATTGCGCATCATGTATACGGTTTACCATTAAGCGATACTTCTTCGCAAACTTATAATGAGGCTGGAGATTGGGTTGGTATTATCTTCGGAGTTTACAATGCAGTTTCTGCAGTTTTTGCTTTCTTTTTACCTGCAATCGCACTTAAAATTGGACGAAAAGCAACACATTCAGTTTCTTTAGTTATTGGTGGTTTAGGATTAATCTCGATTTATTTTATTCACGATCCTAAATTATTAATTCTATCAATGGTTGGTGTTGGTATTGCATGGGCAAGTATTTTGGCAATGCCATACGCAATTTTAGCAGGTTCTATTCCTGCGAAAAAAATGGGCGTTTATATGGGAATTTTCAATTTCTTTATATGTGCTCCACAAATTTTTAATTCACTATTCGGTGGATCAATCGTTACAAATTTATACGGAGGAAATCCAATTTATGCTATTATGACAAGTGGTGTAGCGCTAATTATTGCAGCCATTTTTGTTTTAAAAGTAAAAGACGATGAAAAACCAATCAAAGCATAATTATTTTGAAAACTAAAGCATTTATTTTCGACTTAGATGGTGTTATTGTAGACACCGCAAAATATCATTTTTTAGCGTGGCAAAAACTAGCCAATACATTAGGAATTAATTTTACACATGATGATAACGAGCAATTAAAAGGCGTTTCTCGTGTGCGTTCGTTAGAAATTATTCTTGGTTTAGGAAACGTAGAAGCAACGGAAGAACAAAAAGAAGAATGGTTAACTCAGAAAAATGAAGACTATTTAGGATACATCAATACAATGGATGATTCGGAGATTTTACCAGGTGTGATGAAGGTTTTAAATTTTTTGAAAGCCAATAATCAACCGATTATTTTAGGTTCGGCATCTAAAAATGCACGCCCTATTTTAGAAAAAGTAAATATTTTACATCTGTTTGATGACATTGTTGACGGAAACGATGTATCGAATGCAAAACCAGATCCCGAAGTATTTTTAGTTGGTGCAAAAAAAGCAAATCAACCCAACGAAAATTCGATTGTTTTCGAAGATTCTGTAGCAGGAATTCAAGCTGCAAATAATGCAGGAATGATGAGTATTGGTATTGGCGAAGCTTCGGTTTTACATGAAGCTGATATCGTTTTTAACGATTTTAATCAGATATCAGAAGAATTCTTAACAGAATTGATCAATAAATAATAAACAAACAACATACAATAAAAAGACAAAATGAATCAAGATTATATCATTCCAAATGAATGGTCAATTATTGAGGAAGGATTTGAAAAAGATCGTGTAAAATCCTCTGAAAGTATATTTTCTCTTGGAAATGGAGCAATGGGACAACGTGCTAATTTCGAAGAATTATATACAGGAGATACATTTCAAGGTAGTTATATTGCCGGAGTTTACTATCCCGACAAAACAAAAGTTGGTTGGTGGAAAAATGGATATCCAGAATATTTCGCGAAAGTATTGAATGCGCCAGTTTGGATCGGAATCAATATTGAAATTAACGGAGAACAATTGGATTTGAATACGTGTAAAGAAGTTAAAAACTTCAAACGCGAATTAAATATGAAAGAAGGTTTATTAGACCGTTCTTTTGTTGCCATTCTTCCTTCTGGTTTAGAAATCGAAGTAAATGTACGCCGTTTTTTAGCTGCTGATTTAGACGAATTAGGTGTCATAAAATATGATATAAAACCGTTAAACGGCGATGCAAAAATCATATATACACCTTATGTTGATGCGGGAGTTAAGAATGAAGATGCCAATTGGGAAGAAACTTTTTGGGAACCGATTACTTCTGAAATTATTGGTGAGCAAGGTTTTGTGCAAGCGCGTACATTCAAAACACATTTCAATGTTGTGACGTTTATGGAGAATGAAATTTTCATTAACAATGAAAAACAATCAATCGCTCCATCAGCTCAACAAAAAACCGAAACGAAAGTTCAATTTACGTACGAAGTTGAGGTAAAAGCAAACGAAGTTGCAACAATTCAGAAATTTGGAGGATATGTAGTTTCTACAAATCACAACGAAAATGAATTGATTTCTGCTGCTCAAAATGTGTTGGCACAAGCAAATGATTTGGGTTATGAACAATTGTTGATAAACCAAAAAGAAGCTTGGGCAAAAACGTGGGAAATGTCTGATATTGCAATAGATGGAGACACAGAAGCACAACAAGGTATTCGTTTTAATATTTTTCAATTAAACCAAACATATTCTGGGAAAGATGCACGTTTAAACATCGGACCAAAAGGATTTACAGGCGAAAAATATGGCGGTTCTACCTATTGGGATACAGAGGCATATTGTTTACCATTTTACATGGCGACAAAAAACCAAGAAGTTGCGCGTAACCTTTTAACTTACCGTTACAATCAATTAGATAAAGCAATAGAAAACGCAGAGAAATTAGGTTTCAAAGGCGGTGCAGCTTTATATCCAATGGTTACAATGAATGGTGAAGAATGCCACAACGAATGGGAAATTACTTTCGAAGAAATTCACCGTAATGCAGCCATTTCTTTTGCAATTTTTAATTACACGCGTTTTACAGGCGATCAAACTTATATTCCGGAAGCTGGATTAGAAGTGCTTTTAGGAATTGCTCGTTTTTGGCATCAACGTGTAAACTGGTCGGCCGACAAACAAAAATTTGTAATGTTGGGTGTTACTGGTCCAAACGAATACGAAAATAATGTCAACAATAATTTCCATTCAAACTATTGTGCGCAATGGTGTATCAATTATGCGTTGCAACAAATAGATACTGTAAAAACAAATTATCCACAAGATTACGAACGTATTGCTACAAAAGTTAACATCAATGCTGATGAATTAGCAGCGATGAAAAACGTGGCAGACAACATATATTTTCCGTATAGCGAAGAGAAAGGTGTTTACTTGCAACAAGATGGTTTTTTAGACAAAGATTTAACGCCAGTTTCTGAGTTAGATAAGGTAGAACGTCCAATTAATCAGAAATGGTCTTGGGACAGAATCTTGCGTTCAGCTTACATCAAACAAGCAGATACGTTACAAGCATTCTATTATTTTGAGGAAGATTTTACAAAAGAAGAATTAGAAAAACATTTTGATTTCTACGAACCATTAACCGTTCACGAATCATCATTATCACCTTGTGTACACTCAATTCAAGCGGCAACATTAGGTCGTATGGAACAAGCGTATACATTTTATTTAAGAACTTCTCGTTTAGATTTAGACGATTATAATAAAGAAGTTCACGAAGGATTACACATCACATCTATGGCAGGAACTTGGATGTCGATTGTAGAAGGATTTGGAGGAATGCGCGTTAAAAATGATACATTACATTTTGAACCACGTTTGCCAGAACAATGGAAAGGATTTTCATTCAAAATCAATTTCCGTAATCAAATCCTAAAAGTTATCGTAAATAAAGGAGAAACAACTTTCGAGTTAGAAGGAACAGAACCATTAGAGGTTTATGTTTTCGGAGAAAAGTCTGTTGTTCAACCTTCAATTTAATAAAGGGAAATTTAAAATACCTTGAAGGCTTTTGCTTTCAGGGTGTTTTTTTGTCAGAAATGTTGTTTACAACAACTAATTTAATTTAAAATAATTTTCAACTCACACATGAAAAAAATACTAGTTTTAACATCACTATTGTCAACATTTGCATTTGCGCAAATACAAAAAGTAGAACCAATGTTTTGGTGGAAAGGAATGAAAAATCCTGAACTTCAAATCTTGGTTTACGGTAAAAATATTAGTGATTATACAATCGAATTATCAGATGAAATCAAAATAAAAGATATTCAGAAAACAGAAAATCCGAATTATGCTTTTGTAACGATTAATACAAATGATGTAAAAAAATCATCGTTTAAAATCAACCTGAAAAAGAAAAATAAAAATAAAATCGTTGATTCGTATTCATACGAGTTAAAAGATCGTCAACCAAATTCTTCAAATCGCAATTCTTTTACGTCAAAAGATATTGTGTATTTAATTATGCCCGATCGTTTTGCGAATGGTGACGAAAGCAACGATTCTAAAAAAGAATTAACAGATAAAGCGAATCGTCAAATTCCAGATAGCCGTCATGGTGGAGATTTACGAGGAATTATCAATAACATAGATTATATTCAAAATCTTGGTGCAACGTCTGTTTGGTTGACGCCGGTTAACGAGGATAACGAAAAACAACATTCGTATCACGGTTATGCGCAAACCGATTTATATAAAATTGATGGACGCTACGGGACAAACGAAGATTACCGCGAATTATCGCGCGAGTTAAACAAACGTGGCATGCATTTAATTCAAGATTATGTAACCAATCATTGGGGAATTTCGCATTGGATGATTCAAGATTTACCTACGCAAGATTGGATTAATCAATTTCCTGATGGCGAAAAAGGTTTCAAACGTTCTAACTATCGCACAACTTCTCAATTTGATAGAAATGCGGCAGATATTGATAAAAAAATTGCATTAAATGGTTGGTTCGATTCTTCGATGCCAGATTTAAATCAAGCAAATCCTTTGGTCTTAAATTATTTGACACAAAATGCAATTTGGTGGATAGAATATGCCGAATTAGGTGGAATGCGCGTGGATACATATCCGTACAATAACAAAGAAGGAATGGCAAAATGGGTAAAAGCAATTACAGATGAATACCCAAAATTTAATGTAGTTGGAGAAGCGTGGATGCATTCGCCAGCGCATGTTTCCTATTGGCAAAAAGATTCTAAAATTGCCGAAATAGAAAATTATAATTCAAATTTACCATCGGTTATGGATTTTAGTTTGTTCTCGGAAATGCCAAAAGCTTTTGTAGAAGAAGAATCTTGGGACAAAGGAATGATAAAATTGTATAACTCATTTACCAACGATTTTTTGTATCCAAATGTCAACAATATGTTTGTCTTTTTAGAAAATCATGACACAGAACGTTGGAACGAAATCTTCAAATCAAATCCATCTTATTATAAATTAGGCTTAACTTTAATTTCTACCGTTCGCGGAATTCCACAAGTTTATTATGGTTCGGAAATTGGTATGCGTGGTGATAAAAATAATGGTGGCGATGCAGAAATTCGTAAAGATTTTCCTGGTGGATGGAAATCTGATCAGCAAAATGCTTTTACAAATGAAGGAAGAACGGCAGAGCAAAAAATGTATCACGATTTTACGGCCAAAGTTTTTAATTGGAGAAAAAATAAAGAAGTAATTCATTCAGGGAAAACAAAACATTATATGCCCGAGAAAAATGTTTACGTCTATTTTAGATACAATGAAAACGAATCTGTAATGGTTATTTTAAATGCAAACGAAGAAAAGCAAACCTTCAAATTAGATCGTTTTGCCGAATCATTGCAAGGAATTAATACTGGAAAAGAGATTATTTCGGATAAAGTTTTACCAATTAATTCTAAAGGTGAAATCTCGATTGACGGAAAATCTACGATGATTATTGAATTAAGTAAATAATATCATTCTGAACTTGTTTCAGAAACACACAAGTTGAGGTAAATTCAGCTTAAATATTTAAAAATAAAAACAAAACATAAAAAACATGAATAGCTTCAAATTTATACTAGGTTTAGGAGTCGCAATGATGAGTTATGTCTACGGGCAAGAAGTAAAATCGCCAAACGGAAATTTTGTGATGGATTTTTCTTTGTCTAAAGACGGAAAACCAACTTATCAATTACGCTATAAAGGAAAAGAAATTATAAAGCCAAGTCATTTAGGATTTGAGTTTAAAACAAATCACAAAGAAATGGATTTTGCGGTGCAAGAACGTGTAGAAGACGAACGCGCGCAAGATTTGGCTAACTTTTTATCGGGCTTTACAATTGTTGATACAAAAACATCAACTTTTGACGAAACATGGGCACCAGTTTGGGGAGAAGTAGATAAAATTCGTAATCATTTTAATGAATTAGCGGTTACAATTTCTCAACCAAAAACAGACCGTAAAATGATTATTCGTTTTCGTGTTTTTGATGATGGTTTAGGATTTCGTTACGAATTTCCAGAGCAAAAAAACTTAAAATACTTTGTTGTTAAAGAAGAGCATTCGCAATTCGCAATGGCAGGCGATCATACTGCTTTCTGGATTCCGGGAGATTATGATACGCAAGAGTATGATTACACAGAATCTAAATTATCAGAAATAAAAGGATTATTTGATAAAGCATATATTGGTAATGCGTCGCAAAAAGCATTCTCAAAAACGGGTGTTCAAACTGCATTGATGATGAAATCGAAAGATGGTTTATACATCAATTTACACGAAGCTGCTTTGATTAATTATCCTGCAATGAGTTTAAATCTTAATGATAAAAACTTAGTTTTCGAATCGTGGTTAACGCCTGATGCTTTAGGAGATAAAGGATATTTACAAGCGCCTTTTAATACGCCTTGGCGTACGGTAATTGCGAGCGATGATGCGCGCGAAGTTGTAGCGTCTAAAATGACTTATAACTTAAATGAGCCTTCTAAAATTAAAGATACTTCGTGGATTAAACCCGTAAAATATATCGGTGTTTGGTGGGAAATGATTACAGGTAAAAGTTCTTGGGCTTATACAGACGATTTTTCTACGGTACAATTAGGTGTTTCAGATTATTCGAAAGCTAAACCAAATGGTAAACATGGCGCAAATACACAACATGTAAAAGATTATATTGATTTTGCAGCGGCAAACGGTTTTGATGCTGTTTTAGTTGAAGGTTGGAATGAAGGTTGGGAAGATTGGTTTGGAAATCACAAAGATTATGTTTTTGATTTTGTAACGCCTTATCCAGATTTTGATGTTGTTGGTTTACGCGATTATGCAAAAGCTAAAGGTGTTAAAATTATGATGCATCACGAAACGTCTGGTGCAATTCGTAATTACGAAAGACATTTAGACAAAGCATATAAATTTATGAATGATAACGGTTACACGTCTGTTAAAAGTGGATATGTTGGTGATATTGTTCCTCGTGGCGATTATCATTACAGTCAAAATACAGTTAATCATTATCAATATGCATTAGAAAAAGCGGCAGAATATAAAATTATGGTTAATGCGCACGAAGCGGTTCGCCCGACAGGAGTTGCACGTACATGGCCAAATTTAATTGGAAACGAATCTGCACGTGGAACAGAATACCAATCTTTTGGTGGTTCTAAATCTAATCACGTAACGATACTTCCTTTTACACGTTTGTTAGGTGGACCAATGGATTATACACCAGGTATTTTCGAGATGGATCTTACAAAACTAAATCCAGACAATCATTCGCACGTAAATTCTACTTTAGCTAATCAATTGGCATTGTATGTAACCATGTATTCTCCGTTGCAAATGGCGGCTGATATTATCGAAAATTACAAACGTTTTCCAGATGCATTTCAGTTTATAAAAGATGTTCCGGTAGATTGGAAAGACAGTAAATACATAGAAGCAGAGCCAGGAAAATATTTAACAGTTGCACGTAAAGACAAAAAGAGTAACAATTGGTTTGTCGGAAATGTAAACGGAGATAATACACGTTCTACAAAGTTGAAATTAGATTTCTTAGAAAAAGGCAAAAAATACGAAGCAATTATTTATGCTGATGCAAAAGATGCACATTTCAAAACTAATCCACAAGCGTACAAAATCGAAACAAAGAAAATTGATTCAAAAACTGTTTTAGATTTAACATCTGCTCCAGGAGGAGGTTTTGCAATAAGTATTAAAGAAATTAAATAAGTTGTGAGTTATGAGTATTGAGGATAAATTTTCTCAATACTCAAAACTTAAAACTCAAAACTTTTTAAAATGAAAAAAATATTTTTAACGATAGGATTAGCAAGTTTATTTTTAAGTTCATGCGCTAAAACAACGGTACAAGGAAATCAAGAAAATAAATCAACCCAAAAACAACCTTTTGTTTGGAACGGTGCAAACGTTTATTTTCTATTAACTGATCGTTTCAATAACGGAGACAAAACCAATGATATAAATTACGGACGAACGGCAGAAACTGCAAAACTTCGTGGTTTTGAAGGTGGAGATATTCGTGGTGTAATTCAGAAAATTGACCAAGGTTATTTTACAGATTTAGGAATTAATGCAATTTGGATGACGCCAATTGTAGAACAAATTCATGGATATGTAGACGAAGGTCAAGGAAAAACCTACGGTTTTCATGGGTATTGGACAAAAGATTGGACGACTTTAGACAAGAATTTCGGAACAGAAAAAGACTTGAAAGAATTGGTTGATAAAGCGCACGCAAAAGGAATCAGAATTATGTTAGATGCGGTTATCAATCACACAGGTCCAGTTACAAATGTAGACGGTGTTTTTCCTGCAGATTGGGTGCGTGTTTCGCCACAATGTACGTACGAATCGTATAAAACAACGATTGAATGTACGTTGGTTGCTAATTTACCAGATATTTTAACGGAGTCAGAAAACGATGTAATGTTGCCACCGCAATTATTAGCAAAATGGTCGAAAGAAGGTCGTTTGGAGAAAGAAGTTGCAGAATTAAATGCTTTTTTTGCGAAGTATAATCTTCCTAAAGCACCGAAATATTATATCATGAAATGGCTTTCGGATTATGTCAGAAAATATGGAATTGATGCATATCGCGTGGATACCGTAAAACATACCGAAGAAGATGTTTGGAAAAAATTTGAACAAATTTGTAACGATGCGCTTGCAGAATACAAGACAAATAATCCGACAAAAGCTATTGATAATACTGATTTCTTTTTATTGGGAGAAGTTTATAATTATACAATTAATGACGGGCAAATTTTTCCTTTTCCAGATAAAAAAGTCAATTATTTTGAAAATGGATTTGATGCTTTAATCAATTTTGATTTACGTTCGTCACAAAAAGAGTCGTACCAACAACTTTTTGATCGTTATGATAAAATTTTACATAATGACATGAATGGTAAAACGGTAATGAGTTATATTACGTCGCACGATGATGGTTCGCCTTTTGATAAAAATCGCGAAAATCCTTGGGATGCTGGTACGCGTTTATTGTTAGCGCCAGGAATTTCTCAGGTTTATTATGGAGACGAAACCGCTCGACCTTTAGAAGTGCAAGGTGTAGATGGTGATGCAAATCTTCGTTCATTTATGAATTGGGATGATATCAAACCAAATTCTGAAACGGAATCATTGTTGATACATTTCCAAAAATTAGGACAATTTAGACGTAATCATCCTGCGGTTGGTGCTGGTAAACAAACAGATTTACAAAATTCGCCTTATATTTTTATAAGAAAGTATAAAGACGATGAGGTTATAATTGGTTTAGATTTAAGTGTAAATCGAAAAGAAATCGACGTAAAATCGGTTTGGGCAGATGGTACAAAAGTAAGAGATGCTTATTCTAATCAACAGTTTGTGGTTAAAGATGGAAAAATTAGTATTGATGCGCCAACAACAATTGTGCTAGTAGAAAAAGTAAATTAAAATATAAAAATCATACTAAATTAGTTTCAGAATTGCATCTAAAAATGTGATAAACAGAGCTAATTTTAGTTTGATAAAAATAAAAGCCATGATAAAAAAAATAATAGGAGTAAGTTTAGTTGCGGGTTTATTTTTAGCAAGTTGTACAACTAAAAAAGAAGAAACAACCGAAGATAAAGAAATTACAAAGGAAGCTGCTTTTCTTCCTTTTACAGCAGATATGGCAGAAACTTCTGTGGTTTATGAAGTTAATGTTCGTCAATTTTCGCCAGAAGGTACATTTGCGGCCGTAACCAAAGAAATACCAAATATTAAGAAATTAGGCGTTAAAATTTTATGGTTAATGCCAATTTATCCAATTGGTGTAGAAAATCGTAAAGAAGGTTTGGGATCATATTATTCGATTAAAGATTATCGTGGAATAAACCCAGAATTTGGAACAGCCGATGATTTCAAAAAATTGGTTGATGAAGCGCACAAAAACGGAATTTATGTGATTATGGATTGGGTTGCAAATCATACCGCTTGGGATCATCCTTGGGTAAAACAACATCCCGATTGGTACGAAAAAGACAAGAACGGAAAAATGCATTCGCCTTATGATTGGACGGACGTTGTGGCTTTGAATTTCGATAACAAAGAAATGCGTCAAGCCATGATTGCGGACATGAAATATTGGCTAGATGATTTTAAAGTTGATGGTTTTCGTTGCGATATGGCACACGAAGTACCAACCAATTTTTGGGAAGAAGCTAAACCACAATTGGCAAATGGTCGCGAAATTTTTATGTTAGGCGAAACCGAAAATGCAGACTTATTGGTTAATGCATTTGATGCAGCGTATGGTTGGGAACTTCATCACATTATGAATGATATTGCAAAAGGAAAAAAGAATGTTTCTGCAATTGACACATACATGGATTCTATTCCAAAAAAATGGCAAGCCGATGATTATAAATTATTGTTTACATCAAACCATGACGAAAATTCTTGGGCAGGGACAGAATATGAAAGAATGGGCGATGCTGTCGAAACTTTTGCTGTATTAACATATACTTTACCAGGAATTCCATTGATTTATAATGGGCAAGAAGAAGATTTTAATCGTCGATTAAAATTCTTTGTAAAAGATTCGATTGATCGTAATCCAAATTCGAAAATGAGAGGCGTTTACGAGAAATTAGGCGAATTAAAAGTAACCAATGAAGCTTTTAATGGTGCAAAAAAAGCAGCGTCTTATGAGCGTCTAAAAACATCTGATGATAAAGCTATTTTGGCTTTTAAACGTAAAAAGAATACAACAGAAGCGTATTTTATTGCGAATTTAACCAAAGCAGAAAAAGAAGTAACCGTTCCAATTAATGGAGTGTATAAAAATTTTATGAACAATGAGAATGTTACATTTGATGCAGCTACAAAACTAAAATTAAAACCTTGGGAATACCTGATCTTGGTTCAAAAGAAATAATAATTTAAGAAACAAAAAGTCGCTCAATGAGCGACTTTTTTTGGCACAATGATTGCGGTTTCTTATAAAAATCAACATATTATGAGAAAAACAATTTTAGCAATTGCAACCATAGCTTTGGTTGGTTTTTATTCGTGCGAACCGAAAAAAACAATTACAGAAACGACACAGACAACAGAAAAAACTTCTGTTAATCAAGATGCATTATCAGTTCAAAAAACAACTGTAGTAACAAATGGTTATACAGTGTTGCAAGATAATGGTCAAGAAAAAGTGGTTACTTTAGATCATGATGAAACGATAGTAGCATTAGAAAATTTTCCTGCAAATGCACAGAGTTTTATCAAAGAAAACTTCTCAAGTTCGGAGGTTTATTATTCGATAAAAGAAGTTGATAAAAGTGAAACGAAGTATAAAACTCAATTAAAAGACGGAACTAAAATAGAATTTGATGTAAATGGAGATTGGAAAGAAGTGAAAAATGGAATGAATAAACCAATTCCGACCAAGTTTTTTCCGTCAAATGTGTTGAAATACATTCAAACAAATTATTCTAAAATTGATGTCAATAAAATAGAAAAGGATACAAAAGATAAAGAAATTAAAGTTGAATTAATTCAAAATAATCTTGATTTAAAATTTGATTTGAATGGTAATTTTATCAAACTAAATTAATCTTTTTAAGCATATAAGCCAATCAATTTGATTGGCTTTTTTAGTTGAAATATTTAGTAAATTATTGGCAAAACAATAACGTATAAATCAATATATTTATAAGAGAAATAAATCAACCAAATGGATAAAAAATATTTGAGATCGCTAATTTTTAGACATCTTGACGGACTTGTAACTGCGCCCGTTTTGAATACCTTAGCGAGCAAAGGAATTTTGCATTATATCGTAGAACATAAAACGATGATGTTAGATGATTTGACGAAAGAATTTCAGACAAACGAGGGCTATTTAAACGTTGCTTTGCGCGTTTTGGCGTCGCAAAATATGTTAGAATATACGGTTGATAACGAAAAAAATCAAGTCCAAATTCAAACCAATAAATACTCAGATCGCGCTTTTACAAATATTGATATTTATAAAGATTTAGCTATTTTTTTGGCAGAAGATGAAGTTTTGAAACAAACGGATTTTTCGGATGAATTTTGTAAAAAATGGATTAAACTTTTTGATAAATACAAAACATATTTGATGACCAGCGATACCGAAGAGTTTATGGAAAAACCTTTGCATTATCAGATTTGTAAACATATAGAAGGCGTTTTGGTTGGTCCGGTTATCGTAAGAATGGGAATGAGCGGTTTGTTTCATAAATATTTTATGGAAGCTTCTTTTAGTGCCGATGAGTTTCATAAAAATCCACAAACTTTTGAAAAAGTTTTAGAGCGTTTAGCAGAATTAGGTTGGTTTACAAAGCACGAAAAAAATTATAAGTTTACAGAAGCAGGTTTGTTTTTTGCGCGTCGTGCAACATCGTATGGCGTAACGGTTTCGTATTTGCCAATGTTCTCTAAATTGAATGATTTAGTATTTGGTTCGCCAACAAAACTGCGAGAAATTGCAGATGGTGAAGACGAACAACATGTGAATCGTGAGATGAATGTTTGGGGAAGTGGAGGTGCACATTCAACTTATTTTAAAGTTGTAGATGAATTTGTAATTGATATTTTTAATCGCCCGATTGAAGAACAACCGAAAGGAATTTTGGATATGGGTTGTGGAAATGGCGCTTTGTTACAGCATTTGTATGATGTAATTGAACGTCAAACTTTGCGCGGAAAACATTTGGACGAATATCCGTTGTTCTTGGTTGGGGCAGATTATAACCAAGCTGCGTTAAAAGTTACGCGTGCAAATTTGATTAAAAATGATATTTGGGCAAAAGTAATTTGGGGCGATATTGGCGATCCTGATCGTTTGGCAAATGATTTACGCGAAGATTATGCGATTGAGTTAAGTGATTTATTAAACATCAGAACTTTTTTGGATCATAACCGTATTTGGGAAGATGTTGGCGATGTAAAAACGACTAGAATTAGTACTTCTACCGGCGCATTTACACACAAAGGAAAGCGATTATCGAATAATGATGTGGAACAGAATTTATTAAATCACCTAAAAAAATGGGCACCTTATGTAGATAAATTTGGTTTATTATTGATCGAATTACATACAATAGCACCAGATTTAACAGCCAAAAATTTAGGAAATACACCTGCAACGGCTTACGATGCAACGCATGGTTTTTCGGATCAATATATTGTAGAAGTTGATGTTTTTCATCGCATTTGTAAAGAAACTGGTTTGATACCTGATAATTCATTATTCAAAAAATATCCGAATAACGAATTGGCGACTGTAAGTATTAATCTTCTTAAAAAGTAATCAATTTTAGACATAAAAAAAGCTCAGTATTTACTGAGCTTTTTTGTTTTTATATCGTTTTAAAATTAGTTTAATGTAATTTTTGCTTGACTAATTTTGAATCCGTTTTCGTAAACATTAAATGTATAAACTCCTTTTTGGAATTCCTCATTTTCCCAATCAAACGTAATATTTTTTGTTTGACCGTTTGTGTAATTAAATCCAATTGCATCCGAATAATTTACTGTTTCTCCAGATCTCAATTCAATTTGACCACCTTGTGCATTACCGTATTTTCCTAAAGTTCCGTCTGGATTATAAATCGCAACATACAATTTTTTATCTCCAGATTCTGTTCTAGAATTACGATCTACATCAAAAGAAACTCTAATTTTATCAATTCGTTTTGCTCTTGTTTTTTCAACTTCTTTTCCGCTACTTCTTACTCTAATTCCAGTAATTTTTTGGTTAGAAACAGATAAAGTAGAACTTAATTCGTTTATTTTACCTTTTGAAATAGCGTTATCTTTTGTACGAACATTTTTCTCTGTTTCGTAGCTATATGTTAACTCTTTGTTGCTTGTTTTTAGATTGTTATTATCCGTAGTTAAAGCAGAATTTTTATTGTTTAAATCTTCTACATTACGCACCAAAATAGCATTTTCTTTTTGTAAACGAGAAACTTCAGATTTGTAGTTTTTAACACTACCTTCTAAATCATTAATCATTTTTCTCGCTTTATTCATTTCCTCAGGTGTCGGATTGTCTTTGTCTAAGATTTGTTGAATATCTTGATTTTTCAACTGAATCATCTTTTCCTTATCACCTAATAAATTGTTGCGATCTTCGATACGGGCTTTGTATTGTGTATAATCATTCAGAATCGAATCATATTGTCTTCTTACTTGATCTTTTTGACCTGTTTCGTTTTTAAGAATCTGAGAATTTAAAGATTCATTTTTTTCAAGTGAACTAACTTGGTTTGCCTGATAAACATTGTACCCGACACTACCTGCAAGTAATAATCCGACCAATGCTAATGGTAAAACCAAACCATTTTTTCCTTTACTCGTCGATTGATTATTGTTATCTTCTAATCCTTCCATCCTGTTTCTTTTTTACGGTTAATTGTTTTTTCTGTGTTTAGCCATAAGAAATTATTATACCAAAATGTTTCTTAAATGTTAAAATGAGGCTTTTTTAACAAAATTTTTTAAGTTTTGGACCTAATTTGAATAATTATACAGAAATTTTTTAGGTATATGCATCAAATAAAAAAGCTTCAGCAATGCTGAAGCTTTTGTTATGAAGTAAAAAAATTGATTATTTTTTATCAAAAGTACCTGTATAAACAGAAGTTAATTTGTCTAAAGAAATGTATTTTTTCAAGACATCATTTACTTGATTCACATTTAGTGCATCTACTTTTTTCTCTAAATTATCAAATTCGTCAAATTTTATTCCGTTTAGTAAATAATTATTTGATAAACCTAACAACGTTCCATCCGTTCCTAAAGAAGTATTTCTACTATTTTTCCAGCTTACAATATTTGTTTTTAATTCGTCTGCTGTAAAACCATCTTTCAATGCTTTCGAAACTTCTTCTTTCAATGCTTTTTCCACTGCATCACGTTTTGTCGGATTTAGGAAAGCATAATAACTCCAAGAAGCAACATCATTTTTCGAATCGTTCGGAATAGAAACATAAGAACCCGCACCATAACTAATTCCTTCTTTTTCGCGTAAACGCATCGGAATACGAGCCGATAAGAAACCACCGCTTCCTAACATTTCGTTCGCCATAAGCATTGCTGCATAATCTGCACTTTCTCTATTCATTTTGAAATTAACTGTACCAACGGCAGCCGCATTTTCTTTGTCAGGAATGTTATATAATTTATCCTCTTTTTTAGTTGGCGTAAATGTTGGATAAGCTTTTTGGTAAGTCGATTTACTGTTCCATTGACCAAAAGTTGTGTTTAATAATTTCTCGATTTGAGTTTTATCATTTGTTCCAACAATAGAAACTACACCATTTTGTGCACCTAAAATATTTTTATAGAAATTAACTAAATCCGCTTGTTTTATTTTCTTCAAATCTTCCGTTAATTCTGGGAAAGATGAAGTATAATAAATAGAAGTTTTTGGATAATTTGATGTTAAACGCTGAATTTCATTAAACGCCAAAGCTTGCGGATCGTTTGTATTTGCATCCAAATAAGTTACATATTCGTTTACAGATTTAACCAATTCTGCTTCTGGAAAAGTTGGTTCTGTAATTATTTGATGAACAATATCCATCGTTTTATCTAACGAATTTTTATACGTATTGATGTTTACGGATAAAGTTTGTCCATTAAATCTAAATCCAACAGATGATTTTAACGCATCCAATTGATCTTTGATTTGTTCTTTTGTTAGATTTTTTGTTCCAGCAGTTAATAATTCGGCTGTTAACATTCCGATTGCGCTTTTGTTGGCTAAATCTTTTTCGTTAGAAACTGGTAAATTGAACGATAAAATAACTTTTTCTCCTTTTATTTCTTTGTCAATAATACCATATTTTAATCCATTATTTAATTTTCCTTCAGCAAAATTAGCTTTCAGGTTTTGAATAGATGCTTCAAAAGATTTTGCTTCTTTTTCTACTGCACGACCTTTGTAATTTGAGACTAATTCGGTAATTTGTTTATTTGTAAATTCATTTGGTTTTACACGAATCTCATCTTTTGTTGGGATAAAAGTTCCAACCGTTCTGTTATTTGCTCTAAAGTATTTTTCGGCAACACGTTTTATATCTTCTTTCGTTATTTTTTCGATATTATCACGGTACAAAAATCCTAAACGATAATCTCCAGCACCTACAATTTCAGTTAAATTAACGGCGTAATTAATCGTATTATTTTTATTATTTTCGATTCCTTTTACAATTGTTGCTTTTGCACGTTGCACATCTTGATCCGTAAAATTAATCGTAGAAACTTTATCTAATTCAGTTCTAATATCATTTTTTATTTGCTCAAGGTTTTTATCTTTCGGAATTTCTGTTCCAATATAAAAGAAACTTGCATCTCTAACTTCGGGACTATATGCCCAAATTGAAGCAACTTTGTGCGAATCGACTAAAGCTTTGTATAAATAACCAGACGGATCTGAAGTTAAAATTTGATTTAAAACATCAATTGCTGCATAATCTTTGTCGCTATAAGACGCCACGTGATACATAATACCAACCGATTGGCTGTCGCCTGCACGTTTTATTTCAACAAATTTTTCACCATCTTGTGCAGGTTCTACTGTTAAAATTTCATCTAAAACACGCGTTGGTTTTGGTATTGAAGCAAAATATTGATTGATATATTCGACTGTTTTTTTCTCATCAAATTTTCCTGCAATAATTAAAGTTGCATTATCTGGTTGATAATATTTTTCGTAGAATTTTCTTAATTGTGGTGCTTTTACTCGCTCTATATCTTCTTTAGAACCAATGGTAGATTTTCCGTAATTGTGCCATAAATAACCTGCAGAAATTACACGCTCCATTAAAACACTTGATGGATTATTTTCTCCAATTTCAAATTCATTTCGTACAACCGAAAATTCTTTGTCTAAATCTTCTTGTTTAATCGTTGCATTAATCATACGATCTGCTTCCATCTCTAAACTCCAACGTAAATTTTCGTCCGAAGAAGGAAAAACTTCATAATAATTTGTTCTATCATAATACGTTGTTCCGTTGGCATCTCCACCTTTATCAGACAACATTTTTTTGATATCACCAAGGTTTTTTGTCGATTTAAATAGCATATGTTCTAATAAATGTGCCATTCCTTTTTCGCCATAACCTTCGTGTTTAGAACCAACATGGTATACAATATTTACAACCATATTACTTTGAGAAGGATCTGGAATTAATAAAACTTGCATACCATTTGGCAATTTATATTCTTTAATTCCTTCTACTTGGGTAACTAAAGTAGCGCCCTGATTTTTTGTTTGAGCCATAACAAAACTTGTATTTGCAAGCGCAAAAACAAGGCAAAGACTCAGTAAAGTTTTTTTCATACGTTAATTTTTAGTGTATTTGTTTGTCTTCTATAAATAGTTAATCTTCTAATTAGATGTAAATTCTGTGATTAAGTTACAAATCTTTTGTTAAATTTGTGTTGCAACAAACAAAAGAAATGGAAACAAAAGAGGTAAATAAAATTACTTTCGAAGAATTTAAAAGCCAAATCATTACTGATTATAAAACAGCTTTTATGTCTCGCGAAGTCAGTCTTCTAGGTAGAAGAGAAGTGCTTACAGGAAAAGCAAAATTTGGAATTTTTGGTGATGGAAAAGAGTTACCTCAAATTGCAATGTCAAGAGTATTCAAAAATGGAGACTTTCGTTCTGGATATTACCGCGACCAAACATTTATGTTTGCAATAGGACAATTAACAGTAGAACAGTTTTTTGCACAATTGTATGCATTAACAGATTTAGAAAAAGAACCAGCATCGGGTGGACGTCAAATGACATCTCACTTTGGTACACGTTCTTTAAATGAAGATGGATCTTGGAAAAAATTAACTGATCAAAAAAATTCTAGTGCAGATATTTCTCCAACAGCAGGGCAAATGCCACGTTTGTTGGGATTAGCACAAGCTTCAAAATATTACCGTAATGTACCAGAAGCAGATACAGAACAACAATTTTCTGTAACTGGAAACGAAATTGGTTTCGGAACAATTGGTGACGCAAGTACTTCTGAAGGACATTTTTGGGAAACTATAAATGCAGGTGGAGTTTTACAAGTTCCGATGATTGTTTCTATTTGGGACGATGGTTACGGAATTTCTGTACCAGCTAAATTTCAACGTACAAAATCTAATCTTTCCGAATTATTATCTGGTTTCGAAAGAACAGCAGAAGAAAGAGGTTACGAAATAATTTCTGTAAAAGCGTGGGATTATGCAGCTTTGATAGAAGCATATTCTCGTGCAGAAAGTTTTGCACGTGAGCACCACATTCCATGTATTGTGCATGTACAAGAATGTACGCAGCCACAAGGTCACTCAACTTCAGGTTCGCACGAACGTTATAAATCTGAAGATCGTTTGGAGTGGGAAAAAGATTTTGATGGAATTAAAAAGTTCCGTGAATATATTTTAGCTTTTGGAGATAATTCGCCAGAATCTATAATTTCTGCTGAAGAATTAGAAGCAGTAGAAAATCAAATTAAAGCAGAAGTTAAATCTGCTCAAAAACAATGTTGGGACGACTATTTAAACCCAATTCTTGAATTAAAAAATAAAGGATTAGCGTTATTACAAAATGTTGCGGATGCAAGTTCTAATGCTGCATTTATCAACATTGAAATTAATAATCTTAAAGCGAAGAAAACTCCTTTTAAACGTGATGTTTACGGTGCAATTCGTAAAGTGATTCGTTTAACAAGAGAAGAAAATAACGCTGCTAAAACAGAAATAATTTCTTGGTTAGACAATCAATTTAAGATTGAAGAAGAAATTTATTCAACAAAATTAGTTTCAGGAACAGCAACTAATGTAGCGCAAGTTGCACCAAGTTATCCAGAAAATCCAGAAATGGAAGATGGTCGTGTAATTGTTCGTGATAACTTTGATAAAATTTTCGAGAAATATCCAAAAGCATTAATTTTTGGAGAAGATGCAGGTAATATTGGCGATGTAAACCAAGGTTTAGAAGGTTTACAAGCAAAATATGGAATCGATCGTATTTCGGATACAGGTATTCGCGAAGCAACAATTTTAGGACAAGGAATTGGGTTGGCAATGCGTGGTTTACGCCCAATTGCAGAAATTCAGTATTTAGATTATATCCTTTATTGTTTACAAGGAATTTCAGATGATTTGGCAACAGTTCTTTATCGTTCTAACGGAGGTCAAAAAGCGCCAGTTATTATTCGTACGCGTGGTCACCGTCTAGAAGGTGTTTGGCATTCGGGTTCGCCAATGGGAGGAATTCTTAATTTGGTTCGTGGTGTAAATGTTTTAGTTCCTCGTGATTTGACAAAAGCCGCAGGTTTTTATAACACATTGATGCAAGCAGATGAGCCTGCAATTGTTGTAGAAAGCTTGAATGGTTACCGTTTGAAAGAGCCAATACCAACAAATATTGGTGATTTTACAACGCCAATTGGAGAAGTTGAAGTAACAAAAGAAGGTAAAGATATTACGTTGTTAACATACGGTTCTACATGGAGAATTGTGATGGAAGCAGCAAAAGAATTAGAGCAATTAGGTATTTCTGCGGAAGTAATTGATGCACAATCTTTATTGCCTTTTGATATTAAAGGAGATGTTGCAAAAAGTTTAGCCAAAACAAATCGTTTATTAATTATTGACGAAGATGTTCCTGGTGGAGCAAGTGCTTTCTTGTTACAAGAAATCATCGAAAAACAAGGTGGTTATTTTAATTTAGATAGCGCGCCAACAACACTTACAGCAAAAGCTCACCGTCCTGCGTATGCAACAGACGGAGATTATTTCTCTAAACCATCAGTAGATGATATGGTAGAAAAAGTGTACGAAATAATGCACGAAGCAAAACCTAATCAGTTTCCTGCTTTGTACTAAAAAATAAAAAATGGAGTTATAAAAGCGTATGTACTTAACAAAAGTACATGCGCTTTTTTTGTATGTTTACGTAAATAACGAAAGGAAATGAAATTTTATTCGATAATAGTTTGTTTAATTGCTTCGATAGTTTTTGGACAATTTCAGGAAATTAAACCACCCAAAAATATTAAAAGTTTGCAAGTTTTTAATCCGCAAACAAATGATAATACACCAATTATCAAGCTAGGTTCAAGCGAATATTTATTGTTTTTGTTTGACGATATAAATGCAGGTTACAAACGCTACAATTATTCGATTGAGCATCGAAATGCAGACTGGTCAGAATCTAATATTTTTCAATCTGAGTTTTTAACAGGAATGAATAATGATTATGCGCGCACGTATAAAAATTCATTCAATACCTATCAAAAGTATACCAATTATCAAATTCAGTTTCCGAACAATGCAATGAATGTTAAACTTTCGGGAAATTATGTATTAAAAGTCTATCTAGACAACGATTCTAACCCAGTTTTTACGCAACGTTTTGCCGTTTATCAGCCAATTGCAGATGTTGGTGTTATGGTTTCTCGTTACAATAATCCAACGATAAAAGAGTTAAATCAGCGTTTACAAATTCAAGTTGCAAGTGGCACACAAAATTTAACTGAAGTTCCGGATGGTGCAAAGTTATTTTTGATGAAAAATAACAATTGGAACGAAGGTTTATTTGTAGATCGTCCAACTTTTTCGCGCCCAAATCAATTAACGTATAATGATACAAATATTGTTTTTGCTGGAGGTTCAGAATACAATTGGTTTGATAATAAAAACCTCGAAGTTCCTAGTTTAACAACCGAACAAACTTTTAGAAAAGATAGTGTTTACAATACCGTTTTACGTGTAGATATTCCGAAATACAACTTACCTTACGATGATTATCCAGATATTGATGGTAATTTTTACATTAGAAATAACCGTTATGGTAACGAATATGCAGCCAATTCTGAGGCAGATTATTCGTGGGTTTATTTTGCGTTAGATGCTTTTGAAGATCAAAACGGGTTGTACGAACCTTATGTAGTTGGAGCGTTTAATAAATGGGAAATTAACGAAGATTCTAAATTACATAAAGATGATAATGGACTTTGGGTAACCGAATTATTTTTGAAACAAGGGTATTACAATTATCAATATGTGGTAAAAAATACAAAGACTGGACAAATAGACCCAAGTTATGTAAGCGGAAGTTTTTGGCAGACAGAAAATCAGTACCAAGCTTTGTTTTATTACCGACCTTGGGGACAACGCTATGATATTTTGATGGGCTATGGATCTGGTAATTCTAGACAATAAAATCACTAAAATTATCGATGTTTTTGATCTGATTTCTAAGTAAGTTTGACTATGAAATTTTTAGGTAAAATTATTTCGGTTTTCTTTTTAATTATTTTGTTTGGTTGTCATTCAAAACCAAATAAATCGCCGATAGATTTTTATTATTGGCGAAGTAATTACACAATTAATGAAATCGAAAAAAAAGAAGTTGATTCGTTAAAAGTTCAAAAAATTTATGTTCGATTTTTTGATGTCGACAAAACTGCAGATCAGATAAAACCAATTGGAATTATCCGAAATTTTGATGCGTCAAAATTAAATGTCAATTATATTCCGACAGTTTTTATTACCAATCGTACGTTTATCAATACATCAAAAGATCAAGTAAAAATTTTAGCAAAAAATGTATTTAATTTTTTGAATGAAACAGCGAATAGAGGAAAATTAAATCACTTCGAAGAAATTCAAATTGATTGTGATTGGACAAAATCAACGCGAGAAAATTACTTTTTATTTCTTTCAGAATTGAAACATATTTCGAACAAAAAACTTTCGGCAACCCTGCGTTTACATCAAGTCAAATTTAAAGATAAAGAAGGAATTCCGCCATTAGATAAAATGGTTTTGATGTGTTATGCAACAGAAAATCCGACTGATCAATCTCAAAATAATTCAATTTTAGATTTAAATATTGCCAAAGATTATCTTCAGAATTTAGAACAATATCCTATAAAATTAGATGTCGCTTTGCCTATTTATTCGTGGGCAATTTTAACCAATCATTTGGGTAAAGTAAAATTAGTTAATTCTTTTTCGGAGCAAGATTTGATAGGAAAACCTGTAAAGAAAATTAGAGATGGTTTTTACGAAGTTACAGCAGATTTTTTTGTCGAAAAATTTTATGTAAGCAAAGGTTTTACGATAAAAGTAGAAACTATTTCGCCCGAATTATTAGTCAAAACAAAATCATTTATCGATCAAAAAATAACGTACGATTATCGTTTGATCTATTATCATTTAGATTCAAAATTTTTGAAAACAATACCAACCGAATTATGAAAAAAATCTTACTAACATTAAGTTTAACTTTTGGTTTGACACAAGCTTTTGCGTGTGCAGATGGTGGAGGAGAAGATTATTATTACTATAATTTATTTTCGCAAACATTAAGTGCTGCGCCACAATATTCACCGTTTTTACTAACAATGGATAATCCGTTTTTTGATGCAGATCAAAATCAGAAAAATGAGAATATCCAATCGTGGCAAAAAACATTAGGTATTAGTTACGAGCAAGCGTATAATTTGGTTTTTAAAGCTTCAAAACAAGAAATTGATTTGATGATAAAAAATGGAAAATCATCTAATAACAACTATAGTTTTGCGACTTCAGATTTTGTAAAAAACAATAAACAATCGCTTTTATATCTTTCATATTCCAAGTATTTAGAGCCCTACATGGCGTTTTATTACATAGATAATGGTGAATGGTCGTATGCTGTGCGTCCCGAAAAAAATGTAAATAATCTGAACTATAAAAAAGTTTTAGATGTTTTAAAGAAAAGCTGGAATGCCGAAACAGATAAAGATTTAAAAGTTCGTTACGGGTATCAATTGGTTCGTTTTGCACATTATTTTCATGAATATAATGATGCGATCAACTATTTCAAAATGTATGTAGAATCTCAAGGTGTAAAATCGCCAATGTATTTTTACGCATTAGATCAAAAAGGTGGAGCAGAGCGAGGTTTAGGAAATTATATTCAAGCAAATTATGATTTTTTCGAAGTGTTTTCTCATTCAAATGACCGTAAATTAAGCGCTTATCAATCAATGAAAGTAACGCAAGATTTGGATTTTGAAAAAATGTTAGCGAAAGCAAAAACCAACGAAGAAAAAAATGATTTGTATTTATTAATAGGTTATAATGATTTTTCGAATCCGGTTGCAGCTATGAAAAATATTATTGCCAATGATCCAAATGCTTTGCAGGCACGTGTTTTATTTGCGCGCGCAATAAACGTTACGGAGCGGCAATATTTAGATCAAAATCCTGGCGGATATTATTGGGACAATTCTAAACCAGAAAAAAAGCCAACAGATTTATTTTTACCTGTAAAAACGAGCGATTTTGGTTCTTATAACACCACAGCAGAAGAAAATGTAGCACAAGGTTTTCAAATAAATGAATTGATTACTTTGGCAAAACAACAAGCAGAAAAAACGACGGATAAGGATTATTGGAATTTATCTGTTGCATATTTAAATTTATTGAACAAGAATTTTTCCGAAACTAAAAATTATTTAGCCAAAGTAAATTCAACTTCGAAAGAGTTTCAACAACAGAAAAAAGTAATTGAAATTTTGTTTGAAATTTTTGAGCAAAAGAAAATTACAGATAGTTTTGAGAATCAAATTATGCAAAAATATTCATCGATTTTAAACTATGAATATCCTAAATTATCTGAAGATGAATGGACGTATTCGACAACTGATACACAAAAAATGAATCTAAAAAATGTTATTTTAGACGTTTTGGCGAATCGTTTTTATTTACAAGGTGATAAAGGAAAAGCATTTTTAATTCATAACGAAATCACGGAATTAGGTTTTAATCCGAGTTGGGATATTATTAATGATTTAGATAAATTAGATAAAAAATCAAACAAAACAGCGTTCGAAAAGTATTTGATTGATGCAAAAGTGAAGTCGGATTATTATGATATGAAAGATGAAAAGTTGAAAAATATTCAATTTAAGCTTTCAGATTATTTATCCGATTTTAGAGGAACTTTGTATTTGGGTGAAATGAAATTTGAACAAGCGAAGAAAGAATTTGAGAAAATTGATCAAAAATACCATGTTTCGCCAAGTTCTTTTTATAGCTATGATTACGATTCGAGAACTGATAAAGAAACCAAAACGTTGATGACAAATCAATTTGATGGTTATCATAATATTTCGTCAAAAATTTTTGGGTACAATAAAATAGAATGTTTTAATTGTGAAGAAGATTTTGTGATGGCGACGCCATATAACAGCGATTTTTCTTTTATAAAACCTGCAATGAGCAAATTGGATTTGACAAATGCGTTGATTGATTTGGTTAAAATTGGAAAAAAGAAAGATGATTCGGGTACAAAAGCCAATTATTTGTTAGGGAATTTTTATTATAACACGACAAGTTTAGGCTATTATCGTTATTTATTAATGTTTGATCAAAATAATTCAAACGGTCCAAAATACAATAACTATGATGCTGAATATGTAAAATCGTTCGATTTTTATTACAAAGATTTCGGTTGGAATTCTAATTACAAAGACAACTTCTCGATTTCAGAAAATTATTTAAAAACAGCGCTTAATCAAACAAAAGATCGCGAGTTGAAAGCGCAGATTTTATTTGCTTTATCTAAAAATGAGCAAGGACGATTTTATATCGCGACAGATCCTGTTTTAAAAAAATTAAGAGAAAACGAATACGAGAACGAAAATAAGATTTTGGCTTATAAAGCGGTTAATTACAGAACTTATTTTAAGGAATTAAAACAATATTCGGACACAAAATCGTACAAAGAAACAAAGTCAAATTGTAAATATTTTGATTATTATACAAGCAATTATTAACTAAAAAAGCGCTCTAATTTGATTGCTTTTTTAGTTATAGATAAATTATTTCGTTTTATAAATGTTTATTATTGAAATATTCTGAACTTATCTATTTAAAATAATATTAAAACCCTAATTTCATAAAAAATACCAACATGAAATGTTTTATAACCAACCAAAAAGCTAAAAAATATGAATTGGTGCAAGGAAAAGATTTGCAACACGAGATTTATGATTTAATCAGCACCGATTATCCAAATTTTACGGATGAAGATTATATATCAATCAAAGAATTAAATAAATACAGACGATTATTTTTTGCAAATCTTATTTCGCAAGAAAAAGGAGAAATGGAAAAATTGGATCAAGATGTTGTAGAAGCAATTCGGGATAATTCTATTCTTTCCGAAAATATAAAAGATGAAACAGAAAATGTTTCAACTTTAGGACAAAGAGTGGCTGATAAAGTGGCGTCTTTTGGTGGAAGTTGGACATTTATTATTATATTTTTTACGTTTTTATTGCTTTGGATGTTTCTCAATTTTTGGATGTTACATGATAAAGGATTTGATCCGTATCCATTTATTTTACTCAATTTAATTTTGTCATGTTTGGCGGCAATACAAGCGCCAATTATTATGATGAGTCAAAATAGGCAAGAGGACAAAGACCGTGAGCGCGCGGAACATGATTATAAAATTAATTTGAAAGCTGAATTAGAAATTAAATTATTGAGCGAAAAAATTGATCATTTATTGGTTCATCAAAATAAAAAATTGTTAGAAATTCAGGAAATGCAGATTCAATATTTAGAGAATATTGAGCAGCAAGTACTTCAAGCTAAAAGTAAATCTAAAAAATCGGACGATAATTCGGAATCTTAGAATAGTTTTAATGTTAATGAGTTAAGAAAGAGTTTGATGACATATAGTTAATCATTCAATTTGAATCGTTTTCATTTATTTTTCTTAAATTTGGACTTTGAAAAAGTATAAACAAACAAAATAATAAAATGTCAAAATCATTTGCTCAAATTCCTCAAGCTATTAATGAAGAGGTAAAATCATACGCTCCTGGTACGCCAGAGAGAGCACAATTATTAGACGCTTATAAAAAAATGTATAATGAGGTAACAGAAGTTCCTCAGTACATTGGTTCTGAAGAAATTTTTAGCGGAAATAAAAAAGAAATTCGCCCACCACATGATCACCAAAAAGTTGTTGGTTATTATCATGAAGGTACACAGGCAGATGTACAAAAAGCAATTGATACAGCTTTGGCTGCAAAAGAAGCTTGGGTTGCAATGGCTTGGGAAGATAGAGCTGCTATTTTCTTAAAAGCTGCAGATTTAATTGCTGGTCCTTACCGAGCAAAATTAAATGCTGCAACAATGATTGGTCAATCTAAGAATGCAATGCAAGCAGAAATTGATTCGGCTTGTGAGTTGATTGACTTTTTACGTTTCAATGTACAATACATGACAGAGATTTATGCTGATCAACCAATTTCTTCTCCAGGAATTTGGAATCGCGTAGATTATCGTCCATTAGAAGGATTTACATTCGCAATTACACCATTCAACTTTACAGCAATTGCTGGTAATTTACCATCTTGTATGGCGTTAATGGGGAATGTTGTTGTTTGGAAACCATCTGATAAACAAACATTGGCTGCGAAAGTAACAATGGAAATTTTCAAAAAAGCAGGTTTACCAGACGGTGTAATCAACTTAATTTTAACTGATGGTGCAGAAACTGCAAAAACTGTTTTAGAGCACAAAGATTTTGCTGGTTTACATTTTACAGGATCAACACGCGTTTTCAATACATTATGGAAACAAATTGGTGATAACATTGATAAATACAGAACTTACCCAAGAATTGTTGGAGAAACAGGAGGAAAAGATTTTGTAATGGTTCACAAATCATCTTGTCCTACAGAAGTTGCTGTTGCATTAGTTCGTGGTTCTTTCGAGTACCAAGGTCAAAAATGTTCTGCTGCTTCAAGAGCTTACGTTCCATCTAACTTATGGCCAGAAGTTGAAAAGCAAATGAAAGAAATGGTTGCAACAATTACAGTTGGTTCACCAGAAGATTTCTCAAACTTTATGACTGCTGTTATTGACAAAAACTCTTTCGAGAAATCAAAAGCATATATTGATAGAGCAAAAGCATCTTCGGAAGCTGAAGTAGTAATTGGTGGTACTTACGACGATTCTGTTGGATATTTTGTACAACCAACGGTTATTAAAGCTACAAATCCTAAATATGAATCAATGGTAGATGAGATCTTCGGACCTGTATTATCTGTTTATGTTTATGACGAAAACGAATTTGAAGCAACATTAAAATTAGTTGACGAAACTTCTGCTTATGCATTAACAGGATCTATCTTTGCAAAAGATCGTTCTGCAGTAGAAATCGCAGCTAAAGCATTAAAAAATGCATGTGGAAATTTCTATATCAACGATAAACCAACAGGTGCAGTAGTTGGGCAACAACCATTTGGTGGTGCTCGTGCTTCGGGAACAAATGATAAAGCAGGTTCTGCAATGAACTTGTTACGTTGGACTTCTGTTCAAACGATCAAAGAAACCTTAGTTCCTGCAACTGATTATAAATATCCATTCTTAGAAAAATAATCTTTTTCAAGACATAAATTTAGAATAAGCCTTACATTTGTAGGGCTTATTTTTTTTATAGTATGAGTAACTCAGAAACAGCAATAAAAGCTTCTATATTCAGCATTATTGGAAATGCATCTTTGGCAGGAATCAAATTTATCGCTGGATATTTTGGTAACTCTTATGCATTAATTGCAGATGCAATAGAATCTTCGGCAGATGTATTTTCTTCATTTTTTGTTTTTTTAGGATTAAAATATTCTTCAAAACCAGCCGATGAAAATCATCCTTACGGACACGGAAAAGCAGAAGCTTTAATCACATTTTTAGTCGTATCCTTTCTTGTTATTTCGGCAATTGTTATTGCAAAAGAAAGTATCAACAATATTATTACACCACACAGTCAACCCGCACCATTTACGTTATTAGTTTTGGGAGGAATTATCTTATTCAAAGAAATTTCTTTTCAATATGTTATGCGCAAAAGCGTAGAAACCAATAGTTCGTCGTTAAAAGCAGATGCTTGGCATCATCGTTCTGATGCAATTACATCGTTAATGGCTTTTATCGGAATTTCTATTTCATTGGTTATGGGACCAGGTTGGGAAGCTGCGGATGATGTTGCGGCTTTGTTAGCTTCGGGATTGATTTTATATAATGCATATAAAATTTTGCGTCCAGCTTTAGGAGAAATTATGGACGAACAACTTTATGAAGATGAAGTAGAAGAAATCAGAAAGATTTCGTTAAATGTTTCGGGCGTTATTGCAACCGAAAAATGCAATGTTCGTAAAAGTGGAATGTACTATTTTGTGGATTTACACATGATTGTTGACGGAAATATTTCTGTTGTAGAAGGTCATGAAATTAGCCATCATTTGAAAGATGAAATTAAAGAAAAAATGCCGCAAGTACAAGATGTTTTGGTACATATAGAACCAACTTTTGTATCGGTTAGAAAATATTTTCGTGATCATCAAATTGAAGATAAACGAGTAGAAGAATAAAAAAAGAGAAGCAGTTGCTTCTCTTTTTTGTTTCCTTTAATTTTCTAAATTAAAGGAATTATATAAGTGAGTTGGTATTAAAATAATTTGAAACCGATACCTGTACTAATTAACCATGGATTTAAATCCACTTCAGCCGGAACATAAACTTGTCCTGATGGTAAAGCCGCACCAACTTCAACATCTGTATTTAAGTAAAGTTTTTTTACATCAACGTTCCAATAAAGTTTATCGTTTATTTTATAATCAAATCCTAACTGAAAAGAGTAACCTAAATTGTTGTCATAAGCAACGCTAGTTACAGCTGCATTACGCCCTTTTCCTTGACCTTGATCGTAGAAAATGGTATAATTAAGTCCAGCGCCAACATAAGGTTTTAAGTTTTTGGTTGGATAAAAATGATATTGAAGATTTAACGTAGGAGGCAATAACATAACGCGACCTAAATCTAAATTTCCTAATGCTGTATTTACAGCAACAACTTCGTGTTTTGATGTTCCTAAAATTAATTCTGCCGCAATATTTTTTGTAAAATAATAAGTAAAATCTACTTCAGGAATTAAGTTATTAGATACTGCAACATTTCCTCCAATTGTTTCAATTTTTGCATCTTCCATCGGAACAACGCCAGTTGCTCTAACACGCATATGTAATTCTCCTGCTTCTTGCCCAAATGATAAAGTAGATAGTAATAATCCGCTCAACACTAATAATCCTTTTTTCATAGTACTCTTGTTTTATCTTTTCTCTACTGCAATATTAGGATAATTTTGTCCGAATTAAAATGTTAAAAATCATACTTCAAAATGAGAGATAACATTTGGTGTTTTGCGAAAGTTTTATACCTTAAACACGCTGATAGTCAGTAATTTTTAATGAATTAAAATAAGATAATTAATTAAATAATAATAGAAGTCTTTATTTTTATTATTTTTGACAAAAATCATAATTAAACTCAAAAAAATGAATTTCTTAGAAAACGAAAACTTAACATTAATCGCACAATCTGCACAAGATTTTGCAAAGCAATACATTCAACCTAACATAATGGAGTGGGATGAAGCGCAAACTTTTCCTGTAGAAGTATTTAAAGAATTAGGAAAAATGGGTTTCATGGGCGTTTTAGTTCCAGAACAATACGGTGGTAGCGGATTATCTTACGAAGAATACGTAACAATTGTAGACGAAATTTCTCAAGTAGATCCTTCTATTGGTTTATCAGTTGCAGCGCATAACTCACTTTGTACAAATCATATTTTAGAATTTGGTAACGAAGAACAAAAACAAAGATGGTTACCAAAATTAGCAACAGCAGAATGGATTGGTGCTTGGGGATTAACAGAACACAACACAGGATCTGACGCTGGTGGAATGTCTACTACAGCTGTAAAAGATGGTGACGAATGGGTAATAAACGGAGCAAAAAACTTTATTACACACGCTATTTCTGGTGATGTTGCTGTAATTATGACACGTACAGGAGAAAAAGGAGCAAAAAATAATACAACTGCTTTTGTAATAGAAAAAGGTACACCAGGTTTTACATCAGGTAAAAAAGAAAATAAATTAGGGATGCGTGCTTCTGAAACAGCAGAATTAATTTTTGATAACGTTCGTTTATCAGACGCAAACCGTTTAGGTAACGTAGGAGATGGTTTTAAACAAGCCTTAAAAGTATTAGACGGAGGTCGTATCTCAATTGCAGCTTTAAGTTTAGGAATTGCAAAAGGAGCATACAAAGCAGCTTTAAAATATGCACAAGAACGTCACCAATTTGGAACTGCAATTGCAAATTTCCAAGCAATTAACTTTAAGTTAGCAGAAATGGTAACAGAAATCGAAGCTTCAGAATTATTAATTCGTAAAGCATCGTATTTAAAAAATAATAAAAAACCAATGTCTACAGAAGGTGCAATGGCAAAATATTATGCCTCTGAAGCATGTGTAAAAATATCTAACGACGCCGTACAAATCTTTGGAGGATACGGATATACGAAAGATTTTCCAGTAGAAAAATTCTACCGCGATTCAAAATTATGTACAATCGGGGAAGGTACAACTGAGATCCAAAAATTAGTAATCGGAAGAAATATTTTGAAAGATTAATATAAAAGGATTTGTTTAATAACTAAAGAGTTGTATATTTGCCATCTTAAAAAGAAATAGATAAAATTATGTTGATTATACCAGTAAAGGACGGAGAGTCAATCGAAAGAGCTCTAAAAAAATACAAAAGAAAATTTGATAAAACAGGTGTTGTACGTCAGTTAAGAGCACGTCAGCAGTTTATTAAGCCTTCAGTTACTAAAAGACAAAAAATGAGTAGAGCAATCTACAAATTGTCTTTATCAGTTCAAGAAGAAGCTTAGTCTACGGTTTTAGACAATATAAAGAATTAATTTCTGTTGACCTATTTATTAAAGTTGTAACTTTGATAAATAGGTTTTTTTATGGATTTTACGCATCAATTTTTAGATTATTTAGCACTCGAGAAAAACTATTCTGCGCTAACGGTAACAAGTTATAAACGTGATTTAGAGGATTTTATCAACTTTTACCAACAAGAAGAAAACACCACCGAAATTCATCTTGCATCTAAAAATCACATTCGTGCATTTATTATGTATTTAACTGAGTTGGAGAAATCCGAAAAAACAGTTAACCGTAAATTAAGTGCGCTTCGTAGCTTTTATAGATACTTAATCAAAGAAAGGCAACTTACTGTAAATCCAATCGAACAAATCCATTCATTAAAACAAAATAAGCAAGTTTTGATTCCATTTACCGAAGCAGAACTAAATGATTTGTTAACGAATGAAGAATTTTTCCCAACAACTTTTGAAGGCGTGCGCGACCGTTTGATGATCGATTTGATGTATCAAACCGGTATTCGACGTGCAGAATTAATCAATTTAAAAGAAAATGATATTGACCCTAATTTGTTGTCAATAAAAGTTTTAGGAAAAAGAAATAAAGAACGTTTTATTCCAATTTCTACCTTTTTGTTAGAAGATATTGCGGCTTACAAAGAAGTGCGTAACAAAGAAATTGAACTAAATTGTGTTAATCTTTTTGTGACAGAAAAAGGAAAACCATTGTACGATAATCTTGTTTATTCCAAAGTAAAATATTATCTTAGTCTTATAAGTGTAAAGCATAAAAAAAGTCCTCATATGTTGAGGCATTCTTTTGCGACCCATATGTTAGACTCTGGAGCAGATCTGAATGCGGTTAAAGATATTTTAGGGCATTCAAGTTTGTCGTCGACTCAAGTTTATACACATGGAAGTATAGAGAATCTAAAAAAAGTGTTTAACAAAGCTCACCCACGTGAGAACAAAAAAGATTAACTATGACAATTAATGTTCAAGCAGTAAACTTCAACACTAAACCAGGTTTAGAGGAGTATTTAGGAAAAAAATTAGAGAAATTAGAAACATTATCTGATAAAATAATTTCTGCACAAGTATTTCTAAAACTTGAAAATACATCTGAAAAAAGTAACAAAACAGTGGATATTAAGTTAGAAGTTCCTGGAGATGATATCGTAGTAAGTAAAACAGGTCAATCATTTGAGGAATGCATTGATTTAGCAGTAGATACATTAAAAAAACTAATAATCAGAAAGAAAGAAAAAGTAAGCGATAGATAAAATTTGATTGAATTGATTAAAAAATAAGTATAAAAATTTGGTTAATTCAAAAAACAACGTAAATTTGCAATCCGTTAAACATACAGAATTAACGGATTGTTCTTTTAAAAAGTAATAAATTTTTAAAAATTGCCGATGTAGCTCAGTTGGCCAGAGCAGCTGATTTGTAATCAGCAGGTCGTGGGTTCGAATCCCTCCATCGGCTCTGAATTTTTTAAATTTAACAAAATAATATAGGTTGGGGAGATACTCAAGCGGCCAACGAGGACGGACTGTAAATCCGTTGGTTTCACCTTCGCAGGTTCGAATCCTGCTCTCCCCACAAACTATTTTAAATTTTTTAAATCATTTTGCGAATTAGTATTTAATACCTAAATTTGCAATGCTTTATTAGAATTTAAAGTAAATGCGGGAATAGCTCAATTGGTAGAGCGTCAGCCTTCCAAGCTGAATGTTGCGAGTTCGAGTCTCGTTTCCCGCTCAATAAAAATCTGGTGGAATCCAGTTTGGTTAATCTTTAAAGTGGTTGTTGAAACTAAATTTATTCAAGGTTAACATTAAATCAAGAAATAAAATACTTTATATATCAATCAAAAAGTGTATTTTTGCACTTGAAAATAATTTAAAGTTATTTTTTTAATTTAAGTATAACAATAGAAATTAATAAAAAGTAAAATGGCAAAGGAAACTTTTAACCGTAACAAGCCGCACTTAAATATTGGTACTATTGGTCACGTTGACCACGGTAAAACAACTTTGACTGCTGCGATTACTAAAGTATTAGCTGACGCTGGTTATTCAGAAGCAAAAGCTTTTGATCAAATCGACAACGCTCCAGAAGAAAAAGAAAGAGGTATTACAATTAATACATCTCACGTAGAGTATGAAACTGCAAACCGTCATTACGCACACGTTGACTGTCCAGGTCACGCGGATTACGTAAAGAACATGGTAACAGGAGCTGCTCAAATGGATGGTGGTATCTTAGTAGTAGCTGCTACTGATGGTCCAATGCCTCAAACTCGCGAGCACATCTTATTATGTCGCCAAGTAAACGTTCCTCGTATCGTTGTTTTCTTAAACAAAGTTGATATGGTTGACGATGAAGAGTTATTAGAATTAGTAGAAATGGAAGTAAGAGACTTATTGTCTTCTTATGAGTACGATGGTGATAACACTCCAGTTATTCAAGGTTCTGCTTTAGGTGCATTAAACGGTGAGCCTCAATGGGTTGATACTGTTTTAGACTTAATGGCTAACGTTGATGTTTGGATTGAGCAACCAGTTCGTGATCAAGATAAACCATTCTTAATGCCAGTAGAGGATGTATTCTCTATTACAGGTCGTGGTACTGTAGCAACAGGACGTATCGAAGCAGGTGTTATTAATTCAGGGGAAGGTGTAGATATCGTAGGTATGGGAGAAGAAAAATTAACTTCTACTGTAACAGGTGTTGAAATGTTCCGTAAAATCTTAGATAGAGGTGAAGCTGGAGATAATGTAGGTTTATTATTAAGAGGTATTGAAAAGTCTGATATCCGTAGAGGTATGGTTATCGCTAAGGCTGGATCTGTAACTCCACACAAAAAATTCAAAGCTGAGGTTTATATCTTAACTAAAGAAGAAGGTGGTCGTCACACTCCATTCCATAACCGTTACCGTCCACAGTTTTACGTACGTACAACTGATGTAACTGGAGAAATCCACTTACCAGAAGGAGTAGAAATGGTTTTACCAGGAGATAACTTAACTATTACAGTTGAATTATTACAACCAATTGCATTAAACGAAGGTTTACGTTTCGCTATCCGCGAAGGTGGACGTACAGTAGGTGCAGGTCAGGTAACTGAAATTTTAGAATAATTATTCTAATTATATAATACAGAAGATGTGGTAATCTTCATAGATTACCACTCTTTTTTTATTCTACGGGCATAGTTCAATGGTAGAATAGCGGTCTCCAAAACCGTTGATCAGGGTTCGAATCCTTGTGCCCGTGCTAATTTAAAACGATATGAAAGTCGTACAATATGTTAAAGATTCTTTTGTAGAGTTTAAAGAACACGTCACATGGCCAACTTTTGCTGATCTACAAAAAGACACAATTATTGTTGCAATAGCTACAGTTTTGTTAGCTATATTTTTATATGCGGTAGATACGATATTCACACAAGTGCTGAATTTTGTCTACGGCGCTTTTTAGTTTGTAATACATCCCGTTTAGCAATTATAGAATCATGAGTGAAAAGAAATGGTACGTAATCAAAACTGTGGCTGGTCAAGAGCTAAAAGTAAAAGATTACATTGAAAGAGAAATTCAATACCAAAATTTGAATGATTATGTAGGGCAGATTGTTGTTCCTATGGAAAAAGTGATTCAAATCCGTAACGGTAAAAAATATCAAAAGGAAAAAGTTCACTTTCCTGGTTACATTATGATAGAGGCTGAACTTGTAGGAGAAATTCCTCACATGGTAAAGAACACATCAGGTGTAATTAGCTTTTTAAGCGCAACAAAAGGAGGAAGTCCAGTACCAATGAGACAATCGGAAGTAAACCGAATGTTAGGTAAAGTTGACGAATTAGCAGAGAACATAGATACATCAATGTCTATCCCATACATCATAGGAGAAAATATTAAAGTTATCGACGGACCTTTTAACGGTTTCAATGGAACTGTAGAAAAGATCATTGAGGACAAACGTAAACTAGAGGTAATGGTTTTAATCTTCGGACGTAAAACACCTTTAGAATTAAGTTTTAATCAAGTTGAGAAGGTATCATAACCTTTCAACACAATTTATAAAGTAGAAATTTAGGCTGCTTCCACATAACGCTTAATTTTAAGAATTAAAAAAATGGCAAAAAGAATTGAAAAAGTTGTAAAACTTCAAGTTAAAGGAGGACAAGCAAATCCTTCGCCACCAGTAGGACCGGCTTTAGGTGCTGCAGGTGTTAACATTATGGAGTTTTGTAAGCAATTTAATGGACGTACACAAGAGAAACAAGGTGCAGTGTTACCAGTAGTTATCACAGTGTATCAAGACAAATCGTTTGATTTCGTAATTAAAACTCCACCAGCTGCAATTCAGTTAATGGAAGCTGCGAAATTGAAAAAAGGATCAGGTGTTCCTAACCGTCAAAAAGTTGGAGCAATCACTTGGGATCAAGTTAGAGCTATTGCTGAAGACAAGTTAGTAGACATGAACTGTTTTACTATCGAGTCTGCTATGAAAATGGTTGCTGGAACTGCGCGTTCTATGGGTATAACTGTAAAAGGCGGTCAAGCTCCAGAATAATTAAAAACACATTTTAGGAAATGGCAAAGTTAACAAAAAAGCAAAAGGAAGCACAAGCTAAAGTAGAAAAAAACAAACTTTACTCAATCGAAGACGCATCTTCATTAGTAAAAGAAGTTAATTACGCAAAGTTTGATGCATCAGTTGATATAGCAGTTCGTTTAGGAGTAGATCCTAAGAAAGCTAACCAAATGGTACGTGGAGTAGTTTCATTACCTCACGGAACTGGTAAAGATGTAAAAGTATTAGCATTAGTAACTCCAGACAAAGAAGCCGAAGCAAAAGCTGCAGGTGCTGATTATGTAGGATTAGATGAATACTTACAAAAAATTAAAGAAGGTTGGACAGATGTTGACGTTATCGTTACAATGCCAGCTGTAATGGGTAAATTAGGACCATTAGGACGTATTTTAGGACCTCGTGGATTAATGCCTAACCCAAAATCAGGAACTGTAACTGTAGAAGTTGGTAAAGCCGTTTCTGAAGTTAAAGCAGGTAAAATCGATTTCAAAGTAGACCGTTACGGGATTATCCACGCTGCAGTTGGAAAAGCATCTTTTGATGCTGATAAGATTAAAGAAAATGCGAATGAATTAATTCAAACTTTAATTAAATTAAAACCAACAGCTGCTAAAGGGGTTTATGTAAGAAGCATTACGCTTTCTACAACTCAATCAGTAGGTGTACCAGTTGATCCAAAAAGTGTAAACGCTTAAAATTAGTAGATTATGGCAATGACAAAACAAGATAAAGCAAATATGATAGATGAATTGCAAGCTGTATTAGCAGACGCAAAAATCATCTACTTAGCAGATATCGATGGATTAAACGCTGTTAATACTACTGAATTGAGAAGAGCTTGCTATAAAGGCAATGTATCTTTACGCGTAGTAAAAAACACTTTATTAAAGAAAGCAATGGAGCAAGTAGAAGACAAGAACTTCGAAGAGCTTTACGGATCTTTAAAAGGAAATACAGCTTTAATGACTGCTGAAGTTGGTAATGCACCAGCTAAAGTAATTGATGTTTTTAGAAAAAAATCTGAAAAACCTATCTTAAAAGGAGCTTGGATTGAAGATAATACTTTTGTTGGTGATGACAAATTACCTCAATTAGTTGCATTAAAATCTCGCGAGGAATTAATCGCAGATATCGTAATGTTACTTCAATCTCCAATCAAAACTCTTGTATCTCAATTAGAGAACAAGGACGCTGTGAAAGAAGAAGGAGCATCAGAAGAATAGGACACACTCATATTAAATAGTTGACAAACAAAAAAAATTAAAATGGCAGATTTAAAAAAATTAGCTGAAGAGTTAGTAAACTTAACAGTTTTAGAAGTTAATGAATTATCTACAATCTTAAAAGACGAATATGGTATCGAGCCAGCTGCTGCTGCAGTTATCGTTGCTGCAGGTGGAGCGGAAGCTGCTGAGGAGCAAACTGAATTCGACGTTATCTTAAAAGAAAGTGGTGCATCTAAATTAGCAGTAGTTAAATTAGTAAAAGAATTAACTGGAAAAGGATTAAAAGAAGCTAAAGATTTAGTAGATTCAGTTCCTGCAACAGTTAAAGAAGCAGTTTCTAAAGACGAAGCTGAAGCTTTAAAGAAACAGCTTGAAGAAGCTGGTGCAGTAGTAGAATTGAAGTAATTTTTATTACTCAACAATATAGGTTTGGACCTAACACATAGCGTGTTAGGTCTAAACCTTTTTACGCATAAAGTCATTATATAAACCAAAATTCATTCGAAATTGGCCACTAAAGCAACATTAAGCAACTCGACTGAGAAAAAAGAAAGATTGAACTTTTCTACTGCAAAAGCAGTCGCTCAGTTCCCAGATTTCCTTGACATTCAGATCAAATCGTTTGAAGATTTTTTCCAGTTGGAAACAAGACCTGACCAACGAAAAAATGAAGGTCTTTACCGAACATTTGCTGAGAATTTTCCAATTACGGATACACGCAATCAGTTTGTTTTAGAATTCTTAGATTATTTCGTAGATCCACCACGTTACACAATTGATGAGTGTATCGAAAGAGGATTAACGTACAGTGTTCCACTTAAGGCTCGCCTTAAATTGTACTGTACTGACGACGAACATGAGGATTTTGAAACAGTTGTACAAGACGTATATCTAGGAACAATTCCTTACATGTCTCCTTCAGGATCATTTATTATCAATGGTGCCGAACGTGTTATTGTATCGCAATTACACCGTTCTCCTGGGGTATTCTTTGGGCAATCTTTCCACGCGAATGGTACAAAATTGTACTCATCTCGTATCATTCCTTTCAAAGGATCTTGGATTGAGTTCGCAACAGATATTAATAGCGTTATGTACGCTTATATCGACCGTAAGAAAAAGTTACCTTTAACAACTTTATTACGTGCTATCGGATATGAAAGAGATAAAGATATCTTAGAAATTTTTGATTTAGCAGAAGAAGTTAAAGTAAACAAAGCAACTTTGAAAAAAGTTGTAGGTCGTAAACTTGCTGCACGTGTATTAAATACATGGCACGAGGATTTCGTAGATGAAGATACTGGAGAGGTTGTATCAATCGAGCGTAATGAAATTATCTTAGACCGTGAAACTATTTTAGAGAAAGATCACATCGATCAAATCGTAGATTCAGGTGTAAAAACAATCTTATTACACAAAGAAGATATCAATTCTGCAGATTATGGAATTATCCACAATACACTACAGAAAGACCCTACTAACACTGAAAAAGAAGCAGTAGAGTATATCTATAGACAATTACGTAACGCTGAGCCACCAGATGAAGAAACTGCAAGAGGAATTATTGATAAATTATTTTTCTCTGACCAACGTTATTCATTAGGTGAAGTAGGACGTTACCGTTTAAATAAAAAATTAGGCTTATCTATTAGCGAGGAAGTACAAGTATTAACTCGTGAAGATATCATTTCGATTATTAAATACTTAATCGAATTAATCAACTCTAAAGCAGAGGTGGATGATATTGATCACTTATCTAACCGTCGTGTTAGAACAGTAGGTGAACAAATGGCTAGCCAATTCGGAGTAGGTTTAGCACGTATGGCTAGAACTATCCGCGAAAGAATGAATGTTCGTGACAACGAGGTGTTTACACCAATCGATTTGATTAATGCAAAAACATTATCATCTGTTATCAACTCATTCTTCGGAACGAACCAGTTATCTCAGTTCATGGATCAAACAAATCCATTATCAGAGATTACACACAAACGTCGTTTATCAGCATTAGGACCTGGAGGTTTATCAAGAGAAAGAGCGGGATTCGAGGTACGAGATGTACACCACACTCATTATGGACGTTTATGTCCAATTGAAACTCCTGAGGGACCAAACATTGGTTTAATTTCGTCATTATGTGTATTCGCTAAAGTTAATAACTTAGGGTTCATCGAAACACCGTACAGAAAAGTAGAACAAGGGGTAGTGGACGTCGAATCAGCACCTATCTATTTAACTGCGGAAGAGGAAGAATCTAAAGTAATTGCTCAAGCCAATATTGACATGACCGACGATGGTGTTATTGCTACAGAACGTGTAACTGCTCGTGAAGACGGTGATTTCCCTGTGGTAACACCAAACGAAGTAGATTTAATCGACGTTGCGCCAAACCAGATTGCTTCTATCTCAGCATCATTGATTCCTTTCTTGGAGCATGATGATGCCAACCGTGCGTTGATGGGATCGAACATGATGCGTCAGGCAGTTCCATTATTAAAACCTCAAGCACCTATTGTAGGTACTGGACTAGAAAAACAAGTTGCAAAAGATTCAAGAATCTTAGTAAATGCAGAACGTGAAGGGACAGTAACTTATGTAGATGCTGACATTATAACAATAAAATATGATAGAACAGAAGACGAAGAGTTAGTAAACTTTGACTCATCTGAGAAAACATATAATTTAACAAAATTCAGAAAAACTAACCAAGGAACTACGATTACTTTAAAACCAATCGTAAAAGTTGGAGACCGTGTACAAAAAGGTCAAGTTTTATCTGAAGGTTACGCAACTGAAGGAGGAGAATTAGCAATTGGTCGTAACATGGTTGTTGCCTTTATGCCTTGGCAAGGGTACAACTTTGAGGATGCCATTGTGATCTCTGAAAAAGCAGTTCGCGAAGACTGGTTTACATCTATCCACATCGATGAATATTCATTAGATGTACGTGATACAAAATTAGGTATGGAAGAGCTAACAGCTGACATTCCTAACGTTTCTGAAGAGGCTACAAAAGACTTAGACGAAAACGGTATGATCCGTATTGGAGCAGAAGTAAAACCTGGTGATATCTTAATTGGTAAGATTACTCCAAAAGGAGAATCAGATCCAACACCTGAAGAAAAATTATTACGTGCAATCTTTGGTGACAAAGCAGGTGATGTAAAAGACGCTTCTCTTAAAGCTTCTCCATCATTACGCGGTGTTGTTATCAACAAAAAATTATTTTCACGTAGTATTAAGGATAAACGTAAACGTTCTCAAGACAAAGCTATCATTGATAGTGTAGAAGGAGAATACGACGTTAAATTTAACGAATTAAGAGAAGTATTATTAGAGAAATTATACGTTTTATTAAACGGAAAAACTTCTCAAGGTATTTACAACGACTTGAATGAAGAAGTTATCAAGAAAGGCGTTAAGTATACTCAAAAAATATTATCTAACGTTGAACATTTCTTAAACTTAACAGGTTTAGAATCTTTATGGACAACAGACGAGGATAAGAACGAATTAGTAAAAGAGTTAATACATAATTACAAAATTAAGTACAACGATTTACAAGGAGCACTTAACCGCGAAAGATTTACAATTTCTGTTGGAGATGAATTACCAGCAGGTATCGTTAAATTAGCAAAAATCTATATTGCGAAAAAACGTAAACTGAAAGTTGGGGATAAAATGGCCGGACGCCACGGTAACAAAGGTATTGTTGCTCGTATCGTTCGTGACGAAGATATGCCTTTCTTAGAAGACGGAACGCCTGTAAATATTGTACTTAACCCACTTGGGGTACCTTCTCGTATGAATATCGGTCAGATTTATGAAACGGTATTAGGATGGGCTGGTATGAAATTAGGACGCAAATTTGCAACGCCTATCTTTGATGGTGCATCAGCAGAGCAAATTGACCAATTAACAGAAGAAGCTGGTTTACCACGTTTCGGTACAACGTACCTATACGACGGTAACTCAGGAGAACGTTTTGCTCAAAAAGCAACTGTAGGTGTAATTTACATGTTGAAATTAGGACACATGGTAGATGATAAAATGCACGCGCGTTCTATCGGACCATACTCACTAATTACTCAACAGCCATTAGGTGGTAAAGCACAATTCGGTGGTCAACGTTTTGGAGAGATGGAGGTTTGGGCATTAGAAGCATTTGGTGCTGCTAATATCCTACGCGAAATCTTAACAGTTAAATCGGATGACGTAATTGGACGTGCAAAAACTTACGAAGCAATCGTAAAAGGAGAGCCAATGCCAGAACCTGGAATTCCAGAATCATTTAACGTATTGTTACATGAATTACAAGGTCTTGGATTAGACATAAACTTGGAAGAATAATAGGGCAACCTATTATTCTACCTTTTCGTTATAATAATATAATTGTTAGATACATTTCTATATGTCAACAAAAAATAAAACAAGTCAATTCACAAAAATTCGTATTGGGTTAGCTTCTCCAGAATCGATTCTTCAAGAATCAAAAGGTGAAGTTTTAAAACCTGAAACGATTAACTATAGAACGCACAAACCAGAGCGTGATGGGTTATTCTGTGAACGTATCTTTGGACCTGTAAAAGATTACGAATGTGCCTGCGGAAAGTATAAAAGAATCCGTTATAAAGGTATCGTTTGTGATCGTTGTGGGGTTGAAGTTACTGAAAAGAAAGTTCGTCGTGAGCGTATAGGACACATCAACTTAGTTGTGCCAATTGCGCACATTTGGTATTTCCGTTCATTACCTAACAAAATTGGTTACATTTTAGGATTACCATCTAAGAAATTAGATATGGTAATTTATTACGAAAGATATGTCGTAATACAAGCAGGTATTGCTAAAGGACCAGAAGGTGAAGAATTAAAAAGATTAGATTTCTTATCAGAAGAAGAGTATTTAGATATTTTAGAAACTCTTCCTGTAGAAAATCAATATTTAGAAGATACTGATCCAAGTAAATTTGTTGCGAAAATGGGTGCTGAAGCATTAGAAGACCTATTATCTCGCATCAATTTAGATGAATTATCTTACGAATTAAGACACAAAGCACATAACGAAACTTCTAAACAACGTCGTACAGAAGCGTTAAAACGTTTACAAGTTGTAGAAGCGTTACGTGAGTCTAATATGCGTCATGTAAACCGCCCAGAATGGATGGTAATGCGTGTTATTCCGGTTATTCCACCAGAATTACGCCCATTAGTTCCTCTAGATGGAGGTCGTTTCGCAACATCAGATTTAAATGATTTATACCGTCGTGTAATTATCCGTAATAATCGTTTAAAACGATTAATGGAAATTAAAGCACCAGAAGTAATCTTACGTAATGAAAAACGTATGTTACAAGAGGCTGTAGATTCATTATTTGATAATACACGTAAAGCATCTGCTGTAAAAGCTGATGGTAACCGTCCGTTAAAATCATTATCTGATTCATTAAAAGGTAAACAAGGTCGTTTCCGTCAAAACTTATTAGGTAAACGTGTAGATTATTCTGCTCGTTCTGTAATTGTTGTTGGACCAACACTTAAATTACACGAATGTGGTTTACCAAAAGATATGGCTGCTGAATTATACAAACCATTTGTTGTTCGTAAATTAATCGAACGTGGAATTGTAAAAACAGTAAAATCGGCTAAGAAAATTATTGATAAAAAAGAGCCAGTTGTTTGGGATATTTTAGAAAACGTAATCAAAGGACACCCAGTTTTATTAAACCGTGCCCCTACATTACACCGTTTAGGTATCCAAGCATTCCAACCGAAATTAATCGAAGGTAAAGCAATTCGTTTACACCCATTGGTGTGTACTGCCTTCAATGCCGATTTCGATGGTGACCAGATGGCCGTTCACTTACCATTAGGACCAGAAGCTGTTTTAGAAGCACAATTGTTAATGTTGGCTTCTCAAAATATCTTAAACCCTGCAAATGGTTCTCCAATTACTGTACCTTCTCAGGATATGGTACTGGGTCTGTACTACATGACGAAAATTCGTCGTACTGACCACCAGTTTACAGTAAAAGGAGAAGGATTAACTTTTTATTCTGACGAAGAAGTTCAAATCGCTTACAACGAAGGAGCAGTAGATTTAAATGCACCAATTCGTGTAAAAGGAACTATCCGTCAAGGAGAAGAATTAATCGAGAACCAATTAATAGAAACTTCAGTAGGACGTGTGTTATTTAACCAAATCGTACCAAAAACTGTAGGTTATATTAACGAAGTATTAACGAAAAAATCGTTACGTACGATTATTAATAAAATCATCAAGATTACAGACTTCCCTACAACGGCAGCCTTCCTTGATGACATGAAACAATTAGGATATCGTAATGCCTTTGAAGGTGGTTTATCATTCTCATTAGGAGATATCTTAATCCCAGAACAAAAGAAAGAGCTTATCTCAGGTGCAATCTCACAAGTAGAGAACATCAAGATGAACTATAACATGGGACTTATTACAAATAACGAACGTTACAACCAAGTTATTGATGTTTGGACAACAACCAATGCAACATTAACAGAAATTGTAATGAAACGTATGACAGAAGATCAACAAGGATTTAACTCTGTATTTATGATGCTTGATTCTGGAGCACGTGGATCTAAAGAGCAAATTCGTCAGTTATCAGGTATGCGTGGATTGATGGCAAAACCTCAAAAAGCCGGTTCATCTGGTGGGGATATCATCGAGAATCCAATTATCTCTAACTTCCGTGAAGGTCTGTCAATCTTAGAGTACTTTATTTCTTCGCATGGTGCGCGTAAAGGTCTTGCCGATACTGCCTTAAAAACTGCCGATGCGGGATACTTAACTCGTCGTTTAGTAGACGTTGCACAAGACGTTATCGTAATGCACGAGGATTGTGGTACATTAAGAGGACTAGAAGTTTCTGCACTTAAGAAAAAAGAAGATATTATCGAAAGTTTATCTTCTCGTGTATTAGGTCGTACTTCTTTAAATGATATTTTTAACCCAGACAATGGGGAATTAATAGTTGCTGCTGCACAAATTATTAATGAAGAAGCTGGTGAAGCCTTAGAAGCTGCTGGTATAGAGCACGTAGAAGTACGTTCTCCATTAACATGTGAAGCAAAAACAGGTATTTGTGCAAAATGTTACGGACGTAACTTGGCAACAGGTAAAGGTGTACAAAAAGGAGAATCTGTAGGTGTAGTTGCTGCACAATCTATTGGAGAACCAGGTACACAGTTAACATTACGTACTTTCCACGTTGGGGGTACTGCCGGAAACGTTTCTGAGCAAAACACAGTTGTATCTAAATTTGATGGTACAGTAGATTTTGATGATTTACGTACAGTAGAAAGTACAGATGATGCTGGTAACAAAGTTGATATAGTAGTTTCTCGTTCTACAGAGATGAAAATTTCTGATGAATTTGGAAACGTACGTCAACAAACTAACATCGCTTACGGTACAATCTTAGCAGTTAAAAACGGCGCTATAGTTAAGAAAGGTCAAGAGGTTGCAAGTTGGGATCCTTATAATGGGGTTATCATCGCGGAATCTACTGGTAAAATCGAGTACGAACAATTAGAGCAAGGAATCACTTTCCAAATCGAAATTGATGAGCAAACAGGATTCCAAGAAAAAGTTATTTCGGAATCACGTAATAAAAAGTTAGTTCCTGCGTTAAGAGTTATCACAATTGATGGTGAAGAGAAAACATACAATTTACCAGTAGGTGCCCACCTTATGGTAAATGATGGAGAGAAAATTAATGCTGGTAAAATTTTGGTGAAAATCCCACGTAAATCTGCAAAATCTGGAGATATTACAGGAGGTTTACCTCGTATTACCGAGTTATTAGAAGCTCGTAACCCATCTAACCCATCAGTAGTTTGTGAATTGGATGGTGTTGTATCATTTGGTAAAATAAAACGTGGTAACCGTGAAATCATCATTGAATCTAAAAATGGTGAAGTACGTCGTTACTTAGTTAAATTATCTGCTCAAATCTTAGTTCAAGAAAATGACTTTATTCGTGCAGGTGAGCCTTTATCAGATGGAGCAATTACACCAGAAGATATTTTAAAAATCTTAGGACCAACAGCGGTTCAGGAGTACTTAGTAAACGAAATTCAAGATGTTTACCGTTTACAAGGTGTAAAAATCGATGATAAACACTTCGAGATTATTGTACGTCAAATGTTACGTAAAGTTCGAATTGTAGACTCAGGAGATTCAAGATTCTTAGAAGATAGTTTAGAGCACAAAGATGATTTTATGAGAGAAAATGATCGTTTGTTCGGAATGAAAGTCGTAGAAGAAGCTGGAGATAGTGCTGATTTAAAACCAGGACAAATTATCACAGTTCGCGAATTACGTGACGAAAACTCTAAATTAAAACGTGAAGATAAAGTTTTAGTAACAGCGCGTGAAGCTTTACCTGCAACAGCAGAAGCAGTTTTACAAGGTATTACAAGAGCATCTTTACAGACAAAATCATTTATGTCTGCAGCATCGTTCCAGGAAACAACAAAAGTTCTTAACGAAGCAGCTGTAGCCGGTAAAGTAGATGGTTTAGTAGGATTAAAAGAAAACGTAATTGTTGGACACTTAATTCCTGCAGGAACTGGATTAAAAGAGTACCAAAGTATAATCGTAGGATCTAACCGTGAATACGAAGAATTAATAAACGCAAAACAAGAATTATAATGTCAGAAAATCAACAAAACGAAGGATTAAACATTGAGTTAAACGAATTAGTAGCTCAAGGTGTTTACGCAACAGGAGCAATCATCAACCACTCTCCATCAGAGTTCGTTGTAGATTTCGTTCAATTTTTACCAGGTGCAAGACCAAGTGTAAAATCAAGAATTATCTTGTCTCCATTACAAGCGAAACAATTATCTAAATCGTTAGCAGAAAACGTAGTTAACTTCGAGAAAAGCTTTGGTGAAATCAAAGAACCTCAAACTAACAACGGTACAGCGACTTACGAAGCTTAAGAAATCATTCTTAAATATTTCAAGAATCCCTCAATCAATGATTGGGGGATTTTTTTATGGATAAATGTCAAATTCGTAAAATAGATGCAATTAGATTTAGTATTTTTATGAAAAAGAGAATATAAGTCGTCTTTTTTAAGGATAATCAAAAACTAAATTGAATAAATCTTAAAAAATGCATTTTTTTGAATCGAAAAAATGTTTAGATTTGTATGAAGCAAATAAACACAAGCATGTCTGATTATAAATTAATTCTACCTTCGATGGGTGAAGGTGTGATGGAAGCCACTGTAACCAATTGGATTAAGAATATTGGAGATACAATTGCTGAGGACGAATCAATCGTAGAAATCGCTACAGATAAAGTTGATTCTGATGTTCCTTCGCCAGTTGCAGGAGTTTTAAAAGAAATATTAATTCCAGTTGATGGAATTGCAAAAATAGGTGAACCAATCGCAATCCTATCTGTTGATGGAGTTGTAGATCAACCACAAGATACAGTTGATACAAATAGCGATCAAGAAATTGCAGATGCTGTACAAACGATAGAAAAAGATGTAGCGGCTATCAAAACTGATACAATTATCGTTTCATCAGAAGATAAATTTTATTCGCCTTTAGTAAAATCTATCGCAAAAGAGGAAGGAGTTTCTCAGACTGAGTTAGATCAAATAAAAGGTTCTGGTAAAGAAGGTCGTGTTACAAAAGATGATATTTTAGATTTTGTAAAAAATAAAGGTAATAAAGTTGCAACACCAGTTGCTGCTGCACCAACTTCTGCTCCGGCTGCAAAAACTCAACCTGCGCCAGTTTCTCTTGCTAATGGAGACGAGATTATAGAAATGGATAGAATGCGTAAAATTATTGCGCAAAATATGCTTCAGGCAAAACAAGCTGCACCTCACGTTACTTCTTTTGTAGAAGTTGATATGACGAATATTGTTTTGTGGAGAAACAAAAACAAAAACGAATTCTTGAAAAAACATGGTGAAAAAATAACATTTACACCAATTTTTATAGAAGCTGTTGCTAAAGCAATCGAAGATTTTCCGATGATTAATGTTTCTGTTGACGGAGATAAAATCATCAAAAAGAAAAATATAAACGTAGGTATGGCTGCGGCTTTACCAAGTGGAAATTTAATTGTTCCGGTTATTAGAAATGCAAATCAATACAATTTGGCTGGTTTAGCTAAACAAGTTAATGATTTAGCAAATCGCGCACGTACAAATAAATTGAAACCAGACGAAATACAAGGTGGTACATATACCATTACAAACATTGGTACTTTTGGTAATATTTTGGGAACACCAATTATTCCACAACCACAAGTTGCAATTTTAGCGGTAGGTGCTATTGTTAAGAAACCTGCTGTTATAGAGACTCCACAAGGAGATGTAATTGCAATTCGTCATAAAATGTACTTATCGCATGCCTACGATCATCGTGTTGTAGATGGTGCTTTAGGAGGAATGTTTGTAAAACGTGTTGCCGAATATTTGGAAGCATTTGATATGAATACACCGATTTAATAAAAAAAATGTAATTTTTAAATTATATATCCTTAAAAAACTCTGATTAGTTCAGAGTTTTTTTATTTTTACAGTTAGGTTTAGTTGTAAGAAGATGAAGTTTGTATATTTAATAGTTTTGTTGTTATCGATTAGTTGTTATTCTCAGAATATTGAGGAGAATAATACATTTTACAACGAAGCAATACAACAAATCAAAATAGATAATAATAAAAGTATTAGGATATACGAATACCTGATTAATAGTTCGACCTCTAATTTTCAGAAATTAAACTACCAACTCGATTTAATAAAAATTAAAGTTTATGTGTCAAAAGATATAGAAGCTTTAGAATTATTTTTTTCGATGGAACCTGAAATTCTTTCTTCAGATAATCAAGAGTTAAAAGACAAATATTATATCATAGGATCAGATTTAGCTTATTATTTAGGATTTAAAAAGCAAGCGCAGAAAATGCAAAAGCAAGTAAAATCCGATGATAAAGCATGGATAAATTCTATTCATCATAAATTTGTCGATTTACGTTATGATTTGGCTATTAATGCAATCATCACGAAGCCAATTTCTACTGAAGATGAAGCAACTTTATTGCAAGATAGTTTACCTAAAATATCAAATGAAGTTGAACAATTTATACTGATTAAGAAACTTCAATCATTTTTTCTCAAGCAAAATAATTTAGAAAATTATGCAGTTTACAACAGAAAATTAAACGAATTAAATGACCGATTAACGATTGAGAAAAAAATTACCCGAAATTATTTAGCAAATAAATTATTAGAAAAGCAAAAAGCACAACAAATTGTTGATGATAAAAATTTACGTTTATTGTCGAACATATTTAGTGTAATACTTTTAGGATTGATTTTGGTTGTTATTTTATTCAAAAAGAAAAAGGTAGAAATAGATTCTTCTGCCATTAAAACAAATATGATTTCGGATCGTGTAGAATCTCAAATTCTAGAGAGATTAGAGGCATTCGAAAAAAGTAAAGGTTATTTAAATCCAACAATTTCTATTGCAATTTTAGCCAAAGAATTGGATACAAATGTGAAATATTTATCTTCGATTCTAAATAATATCAAGCAAAAAAGTTTCAATAATTACATCAATGAATTGCGAATAGCATATATTGTTAATTGTTTAAAAGAAGATAAAAAGTACAGATTGTATAAAATTAGTCATTTAGCAAAATTGAGTGGATTTGTCTCTCAAAGTAGTTTTACGACATTTTTTAAATTAATTACAGGAATTACACCTTCAATTTTTATCAAAAAATTAAACGATGATGGGCAATAAAATTTTATATATACTACTTTTTTTTGCTTCTCAATTTGTTTTTGCAGAAAAGGTTGACAGCATTCGAATTGCGTACGATTATGTTTACATTAATCCCAAAAAAGCAATCGAAATTGCAGATCGAATTATTAAAACTTCGAATGATAGAAACGATCAAATTACTGCCAGATTAATAAAAACGAATGCCTATAGTTCGTTAGACGATAGTTATAATGCGTTGAAATACGTTTTTGAAACGTATGAATATGTAAAAAAAGAGAAAGATATTTTTAACGAAGCGCGTATTTTAGGAAGAATTGGCGAACTTTTTCAGTTGTATGGTTACAATACGCAGTCGCGCGAGTATTTGGACGAATCTGTAAAGCTAATTACATCGACTAGTTTTCCGAAAGAAAAACGACCAATGTATTTGGGAAATATTTATGCAATAAAAGGAAATGGTTATAAAGATGATTTAGATTGTGATTTTGCATTAAAATACTACAACAAGTCTATCGCAGCCTATAAAAGTACAAAGCAAAATCAGAGTGTTGTAAATAATTTGGCGTTGGTTTATATCGAAAAATCAAATTGTTTGATTGATAAACAAGAGCTAGATTCGGCAAGCTATTTTTTGAACAATGCTTTGTCTGTTATCAAAAAAAATAATTTGATAGAATATGATCAATCTGCAAAAATAAGTTTAGCGAGGATTCATCAATCGAAAAGAGAATTTAGAGAATCAAATAATTTATTGAATCAGGTTTTAAAGGAAACAAATCTAGCTCAAGAATTGTTAGTGCAAAATCAAGTGTATAAATTATTGGCTAAAAATGCGTTCGAATTAAAGGATTATGTTGCATATAAAAAATACATTGATATCATAAAAACCTCAAATTCTAAAATAGAAAAAATTAATTTAAAAGCTTTAGAAAGAAGTTTTGATTATTTGTTGCATAAAGATCAAACGTTTTTGGATAAAATATCATTTTTTAAACTTCCTATATTTTTAATCGTTGTATTACTAATTTTAATATTTCGGAAAATTTGTAAATCCAATAAAAAAATAGCTTAATTGTTTTATTCGGTTTTGTTGTAGTGTATTTATTTTATTTTGAATTAGTTAATCGTTTTATTATTCTTGATGAATTTCAGTAAGATTCGTCAATGTTAAATGATAAGTAGTTCTTATTCTAAGAAAAACGTTCTTCATTTGAGAAAAATAACACATTGAATATGAAGAAGTCTTTTATACTTTTAACAACACTTTTAGGAATAGGAACTGCACTTGCTCAATCAACAATTTTTGAGAAATCGAACACAAATTTGATTCAAACAGAAATAAAAAGCAAGAGTAAAAAACTAGACAAAAAAGTAGATTTTGTAAATTTTAATAAGGCAAAAGGCTTTAACACATTTGGTGAAGCAACGGAAGCTAGTTCATCAAGAAACTATTCTAAAAACGAAAATGCAACAACTCCTTTTGCATCAATTGATGTAAAACAATGGAGCTTCGGAACTAATTTGGATACTAACGAATCTATTTTCTTTAGTATGGATTATAAGTTTAAAGCTGGTGCTTTTTTTACGTTTAAAACTTACTCAGATGATTTTAAAGTTGAAAAAAAATTTACAATCAGTTTACCAGAAACGGCAAATAGTGTACAAGTTGTTCCAGATTTTTCTTCAAAAATTGTTTCAAATAATAACAAATTAATTGTTCCAATTTATGTGCATTATTTTGAAGGTGGACAAGGTCCAGAATTTCAAAAACATGAAATTTGGTTTGTAAGTGAAACAGGCGAAATTATTCAAAAAGTTACTGGTTCTTCTGCTCAAATAGTAAAAGACGTGTCGAATAAATTGAACATTTTTGTTTTTGAAGGAAATGATGATTTTTATACGGCAACAAAAGTTGATTTAGATAATGCCGCAAATAATAAAGAGCACAAAGTAGAATTTGGTTTAATGAATTATTTTGCGGGCGTTCCGATTGCTTTCAAAACGTTTAATGGTAAAGATTATTTAGTTTTTACACGTTATAGCGAAGTTTTGATGGATAACGATACATATCAGTTTAATACTAATGCAAAATTTGTTTTAGATTTTATTGATTTTGAAACATTCAAAGTCGAAAAATCATATCAATTACCAGTTTTTGGATTTGATCCAGAGGATCCATATACAATTCCGATGATTACTTTTGGTATGTTTTATAACACAGATAAATACGATATTTCTTCTGATGTTTATAATTCTGATAGTAAAATGGAATTTACGTACGGAATCAATTTCTACAGCATGACTCAAGACACAGAGTGGTTTAATTATTATGTTGTAAATGAAGATGGACAAATTCTTAAAAAACTTGATGAAACAATTGTAAATGCAGGTATAGAACAAAATATTGCAATGCAAGAATTACCAAATCAAAAAGATCAAGTGGTGATGTTACTTGGTTCTGAAGAGGGAATTTCGAATATTAAAGTTTATAATTTACCAGATTTAGATTTGGCAATGGATTTTCCAGCTCTTCATAATGAAGATTTATTAAGTTTAGCTGTAAATAGAGTTTCTAAAGATAACTCAATCAATTACTTAATCGGTTTAACTTACGGAGAACGTGAAAATGATGATTTTTACGGACTTGTAAAACATTATGACTCAAAAGGAGCAGAGGTTGCGAAAGTAAGATTACCTGTAGGAAATACTACCGAGCGTTTTGCACCATTTATGACAGAAGGAACTCTAAATCCTCATGTAGTAAATAGCGATGACGAAATTGAGTATGTTTATGCATATCAAGACAGAATAGATAACGTTGCTGCAAATACATATAGAGTTGCGCAAAGTGATAATTTATTAGCATCTTTTTCGGGAAGAACAGAAAAAGGAAATATAAATTCTGCTGGTTATTTAATGAATAAAAAAGGAGAATTAGACCGTATGTTTATTTATTACGGTTCAGATTATTCTGCGACAAGTATTTTAACAGAGTTTTATAAATTTCCTTTCGAAACTTTAGGCGTTAATGATATAACAAAAAATACACAACTAATTAAATATTTAAGTAATGTAAATCAAATCAGAATTGATTATGATTATTCAACTTACCAAGTTTACAATGTAAACGGAACTTTAGTTGATACAGGCAAATCTGTTAAAACAATTTATACAAATGGATGGAATAAAGGAGTTTATTTTATCAAAACAATAGATAAACAAGGAAAGGCAAATGCTGCAAAAGTATTGGTTTTCTAAATTTACTAATTAACACTAATTATGAAGAAAATCCATCTTATTTAGATGGATTTTTTCTTTTCAATTTATAGGTTAACATTATTCCGCCTTTGTAAAGTAACCATTCGCCACTTTTGTTAAAAGATTGTGCAGAATCATATCTTCCGATACCAGATTCATCTTTATAATAACCTTTATAGTTTCCTTGCGAATGTCCACCACCTACAAAAATATCTAAATTTAGACGATCATTTAATTTTGCTTGATAACCAATCGTAGCACCAGTTAATATCGCAACTCCACGTTGGTATTTATCCGTATTCCAATAATTCCATTTTTGAATATCAAAAAAACCAATTCCGATATTTGGTCCAACATAAAACTTGCTCATTGCTTCCGAAAAATAATATCTTCCTTCTGCAAAAGCCATATACATTTGCAAATGATTACCAGAAAAAGATTTCCATGGTGATATAAAACCGTCTGCTTGCAGCGTTATTTTATTACTTATTGCATGTTCTATTCCTAAATTTACCATACCAAGTGGTAAGGTAGCGGCGTTAACTTTTAATTGCGTTTCGTTTTTTTGAGCGAATACAGCAAGTGGAAAAAGCAGCCAAAATAATTTTTTCATTATTTTTTTTGAATTGATTTCTGTACGAAGGTAAATATTTACGAGATTATAGAGTATAATTCGTGGTTTTTTATAACTTTATCCTAACATAGTTTCACAATATGACAGCATTATTATCACTACTAATTATCTTTTTAATTTTCGGAGTTTTTGTTTCGACTTTCTTTATTATTGCCGTTTCTGATGCAAAAGTAAGAGAGAAAAATGAACTGTTTATTTTAGAAAGTTTACCACACGATGTTGTACTAAAAGCTGTTGTGCGTTACAATATTGGTCGTCCACAAGGTAGATTCTTGAAAATGAAATCTTTTCAAGGGAGTGGTGTTCTATATGTACAAGGAGATAAATTAATTTTTAAAGATATTTTGGGTAACGAAGATCATACGTATGATTTGGAAACGTGTAAAATGTCTTGGGTAGAAAATAAAATTAACGGAATTACAAATGCATTTAAAGTTGCCGATCACGAAGCAATTATCTTTTTTTACATTGATAAAGGTGTATTTATCTTCAAAACAATCGAAGAAAATGCTTCGACGTCCGATTTATATATTCGTTTGAAAGGATTACGTAAAGAGCTTAAAAATGCTAAAAAAGTTGAGTCGGCAAATGAAGAGTCAAACCAGCTCTAAAACCACTCATATCTTTAAAATTTTTATTTTCTCTAAACTCAAAAGAATAACCAGCGTTAAATTCTAACAAACTAAGAATTGCAATTCCCGCTTTTGGCGTAATCGTCCAAGGTGAAACTTCTGCGCGAACAACATAAAATGCAGAACTAAAATTAGAACTGTATGGATCGCCAGGATTGTTTTCAAAATTGAATAAATATCCAGCGCCAATTTCTGGAATTACACGAAACTTATCTTTCATATAACCCAAATTTGCGTTTGCACTAAACGCTAAAATATTGTTGTTTGGTTGCACCAAATATAAATCTGTACCAACTTTTCCATAATTTCCATTCCAATATTCATAACCTAAATTAAGCGTAAAATAATCCGTTAACTTTTGTTGAGCTTTTGCTTGAAAACTAAAGATTAAAACAAAGATTGCGATGAATTTTTTCATGTGATAAAATTAATGAATAATTAATAAATGTTGAAGTTTAATGGAAGATTTAATCCAACACTAAATTGAAATCCTTTAATCGGTTTAAAATCTTTTTTCTCATTAATTTTAAAACCATATCCAATTCCAAAATCAATAAAACTGGCTAAGGATAAACCAACTTTTGGAGTAATTGTATAAGGAGTAAATTCTGTTTCTATAAAAGGAAAACTGTAAATTAATTCTCCAGCATTTATATATCCAGTTACTCCAATTTCTGGAATTACATGAAAATTGTCGCGCATATAAGCCATGTTTGCATTTGCATCAATTTTATAAGAAATTGTATTCTCACCTAAATCAAGTAATACAAATCCTCCAATTTTACCAAAATTTCCTGCTTGATTTGCATAACCAATTGTTGGTCCAAACAAAAAATTGTCGTTTTTAAATTTTCCTTGAGCAAATGTTTTAGATACAAGCAAAATAAGCAATAAGGCAAGTAATTTATATTTCATAGAGAATTGTTTTTACAAAAATAACCAGTGATAATGGATTTTGTAATAGCTATTTATATTGATTTATGATGACTAAAATTTAAATGTTTTTTGGCGCCAAAACTAAAATTCTGTATAAAAAAATAGCGCGAACAAAATTTGTTCGCGCTATTTGTAAATGATTGATTAAAATCGACTCAAAACTTTAATCCATCGTAAATCCTTTTGTATAAATTCTACCATAATAATCTGCGAATTTTATAGAAACGCGCCCTTTATGGTTTTTCAATATTTTCTCGATATCATCCTGAGAACTTACTTCTTTGTCGTTAACCGATAAGATAATAAATTCGTCTTGAACACCAGCTGAAGCTAGTTTTCCGGCATTGTCAAGGTTTTTAACCATTACACCGTAATTAATACCGAAACTATCTTTTTGACGTTCTGTTAACGGTTCAAATTCTGCACCTAAAATTTCTGTTGGCGATAAATCTGCTTTACTTCTAATTTTAGTTCCACCTTTTGCATCTTTCAATGTAATTGTGTAGGTTTTGTCTGCCGCACCACGTCTTACTTTGATGTTTACTTTGTCGCCAGGACGTTTGCTACCAACTAAGAAAGATAAGCTAGAGAAAGATGTTACTTCTTTACCATCAACTTCTGTAATAATATCACCAGCTTCTATACCAGAATCAATTGCAGAACCTTTTGAAACTAATTCGGTAATCATTACACCGTTTTGTGTTTTTATATTTTTCTTAAACTCTTTGTTATATTGTGCAACAGCTTGGTCATTTGATAAATCAAAACCTTTTACACCTAAATATCCACGTTGTACAATTCCGTAAGATTTTATATCCTCTACAACTTTTTTAACCAAGTTAGCAGGAACCGCAAAACCATAACCTGTATATGCACCAGTTGGCGAAGAAATTGCTGTATTAATACCAATTAAATCTCCGTTTGCATTAACCAATGCACCACCAGAGTTTCCTGGATTTATAGCCGCATCTGTTTGAATAAACGACTCGATTGGTGATTCTGAGTTTTTACCTAAAATATTAATACTACGTCCTTTTGCAGATACAATACCCGCTGTAACAGTAGATGTTAATCCAAAAGGATTACCAACTGCCAATACCCAATCACCAACATTTATGTTATCCGAATCTACAAATTTTGTAAATGGTAAACCTTTTTCAGTAATTTTTAACAACGCAATATCTGTACTTGGATCTGTACCAACCAATTCGGCAGTATAACTTTTTTGGTTATTTAAAGTAACCTCAATTTTAGAAGCTCCTTGCACCACGTGATTATTTGTAACAATGTAACCATCTTGCGAAATAATTACACCAGAACCCATTCCTGACGGTTGATCAGGTTGTTGCTGCTGTTGTTGACCACGACGTTGCTGTTGCTCTGGTTGCCCAAAGAAAAAGTCAAACGGATCAAATTGTTGTTGTTGCTGTTGTTGTTTTTGATTCGAATAATTTTTAATACTTACAACAGTGTGTACGGCTTTTTTAGAAGCTTCCACAAAATTTGGGGCATCATATCCGTAATTTCCTTTGTAATCTACTAACTGAAAATCTCCGTTTTTACTAGTGCTCGCATCTGTGATAAAAGGATTATTACCACTTTCGTTCATAAAATAAAAACCTCCTAAAGTTGTCATAGAACTCATTAAGCCAACTAGTAAGTAACCTGTATATTTTTTCATCTTTATATTTATAAGTTTTTAATGTGATTAGTCTAAATCAAATTTAAGACCAAAACGTTAACATTTCAAACGGCTTTAACGCATCTTAACACTGTATTATAAATATTTTATAACATTAGTTAAGAGTGACAAAAATGTATTTACTTTGTTTAAAAATTAAGAAGTTTGAAATTAAAGTTTTTTAAATATCAAGGAGCAGGAAATGATTTTGTAATGATTGATGATCGTCAACAAACGTTTCCAATCTCTACAAAGCTTATAAATAGGCTATGTGATCGCCATTTTGGTGTTGGAGCAGATGGGTTAATTTTGTTACAAAATGATAAAGAATTTGACTTCAAAATGGTTTATTTCAATTCAGATGGTAACGAAAGTACAATGTGCGGAAACGGAGGACGTTGCATTATTCGTTTTGCAAATGATTTAGACATTGCGTCAGAAAACATGACATTTACTGCCATAGATGGTTTACATCATGGTATTGTTGACAATAATGTGATTCGTTTACAGATGATTGACGTTGATGAAGTAGAAGATCACGATCATTATTTGTTTATGAATACAGGTTCGCCGCATCACGTAGAATTTGTAGAAAAAGTAGACGATGTTGATGTTTACAACCGTGGAAAAGAAATTAGAAATGGCTCGCCTTATTTCGAAAAAGGATCTAATGTCAATTTTGTAGAAGTTATGCCCGACAATAATCTTAGAATTAGAACCTATGAGCGCGGTGTAGAAAACGAAACCTTGGCTTGTGGTACAGGAATTACTGCGGCAGCTATCTCGGCTTATGTCAAAAACTTAGTTGATAAAAAATCAATCGAAATAAAAGCTTTAGGTGGAGATTTATCTGTTAATTTTGAAGAAAATAATCATAAATTTGTAAATGTTTGGTTAAACGGACCAGCAGTTAAAGTTTTTGAAGGTGAAATAGAAATTTAATTCTAAATGAAAAAATTAAATTTATTACTCGTAATAATCTGTTCGTTCGCATTTGTCGGATGTACATTTATAGATGGTTTTAAGGGAAATGCAACCAAAGATGGTGCAATTTATATTTCTCGTGGAGCAAATTTTGAACAAGTGTTAGACTCTTTAAAACCCTATTTGAAGGATGTAAATTTGTTTAAACAATACGCAGAAGATGCAGATTATCCTGCAACAATAAAATCAGGAAAGTACAAAATCTCTAAGTCAGATTCTAACCGTGATATTATTGATCGTTTGCAAGGCGGAGAGCAAGAAGAAGTAAAATTAAGAATCAAGAATGAGCCAACAATTTATCATTTGGCAGGTTCTGTTTCTAAACAAATTGATGCAGATTCTATCGAAGTTTTAACAGCCATTCGCGATTGGGTAAAAGAAAAAAACGATTCGACGCTTAATGACGAAACAGTTAAACAATATTTTATTCCAGAAACATATTTTGTGTATTGGGGATTAACGCCCGATAAGTTTATGGAAAAAATGGTGGCGCAGCATGACAAAATTTGGAATGCAGATCGTTTAGCAAAAGCAAAAGCGTTAAACATGACACCGCTTCAGGTTGTTACATTGGCATCTATTGTTCAGTTAGAATCTTCTGATAATATGGAAGAGCAGCAAAAAGTTGCACGTGCATACATGAATCGTTTGGCAAAAGATATGCGTTTAGAGGCCGATCCAACTTCAATTTATGCTTATAAAATGGAGAATGGTTGGGATCAAAAAGTGCAACGTGTTTACAAAAAGTGGACATGGTCTTCTAATGCTTACAATACATATCGCAACAAAGGTTTGCCACCAGCACCAATTTGTTTACCGAATTTAGGTGCAATAGATGCAGTTTTATCGCCTGCAAATCACGATTTTATATTTTTTGTAGCAGATCCTGCAAAGCCTGGTTATCATGTTTATACAAATGATTATCAAGAGCATTTAAAAAATGCGGAGAAATATAGAACTTGGCTGAAAGAGAATAATATCAAATAAATTGTATCTTTAGGCTAAGTTGATTTAGCTATGATGCAAAATGATTATACAAAAAGAGAATTCCTAAAATTACTTGGTACAGGTAGTTTAGGAATTTTTTTTATGTCTTTTTATTCGTTTGATGATTTTATGGATGACGATTTTTTGTTGTTGACAAAAGATGATGAGAAGTACGAAAATTATAGAAATTCATTTAATAAACGAATTAATAAATTACCAAAATACATCGCCGTTTGTAAAACTGATGTTGCGGTTAAAAAAGCTATATTATTTGGAACTCAAAAGAAACTCAAAATTGCCATTCGTAGTGGTGGACATAGTTTTGAAGGATTTTCGAATATCGATGATGGTTTATTGATTCATCTCGGATTGATGAAAAATATCACTTGGTTAAAAGATAATAATGTAAAACTACAACCAGCTTGTTTGTTACAAGAAATCTATGATAATTTTTTACCAAAAAAACGAATTATTCCCACAGGTTCATGTGGAACCGTTGGCATTGGTGGATTAACACTTGGCGGCGGTTATGGCTTTTTTAGTCGAAAATATGGATTAACATGCGACCAATTATATCGTGTAAAAATGATTGATTATAAAGGAAACACAATCGATTCTGATCAAGATCCAGATTTATTATGGGCGTGCAAAGGTGGAGGAAATGGAAACTTTGGCGTAATTACAGAATTGTATTTTAAAACCTACGCTGCGCCACAATCTTTTAGCGGTTATCGTTTAAAGTTTTCTAATCTAACAACAGAAAAATTTATTTCTGTCATAAAATTATGGTTCAAATCAACACAAAATTTACCAAAAGAAGCATTTTCTGCATTTGTATTGAATGGAAAATTTTTGACGATTTTGTTTACAAATTACGAAGCGAATCAAACTAATTTCGAGAAAAATTTTACGGAATTAATTGCGCAAGCAAACGAGTATAAACCGATGAAGAATAGAAATCTTGCGGCAGCACTCAAAAATTATTATGGAATAAAAACGCCTATTTATTTCAAAAATGCATCAGCTGGTTTATATGATGGTATCGAAGATATTGAAGCTGGTTTGACCAAATTATTCGAAAAAGTTACAGCTACGCGTGGTACAATTTATCAGATAAATACTTTGGGTGGAAAAATAAATGAGGTTAAAACTTCGGATTCTGCTTATCCACATCGAGATATTAATTATTTGAGCGAATTGCAAACGTATTGGGATTCGCGAAAGGAAGAAGGTAAATTTTTAAAAGCTTTTGAAGAAATTCAGCAACTTTTGAGAAGTTTGGGAAACAATAAACAATACAGAAATTATCCGGATATTAATTTTCCTGAAGCTAATTCTGCTTATTTCGGAACTAATTTAGCACGATTGCAACAATTAAAAAAGAAATATGATCCACAAAATATATTTGATTATCCACAAGTTATTAAATAAAAAAAGCACTTCAATTTGAAGTGCTTTTTTTATTATTTTAATCGTTTTAGAATTTATATCTCACATTAACTATAAAATATCTTCCCAAAACATTACGCGTTGTTGTTTGTATAAAATTATCGTTAAACGAATTGCTAACAATTACATTATTACCTAATAAATTTCCTCCAACTACACTAACATATGTTTTCTTTGCAATGTTGTATCTAATCGAAGCATTCCATTCTTTTGCTTCGTTAATACGTGCTTTATTGATGTATTGTATACGGTAAGAAAAATCTGATTGTAACAATAATTTATCTGTTATAGACCATGCAGCTTCACCAAATGGACGCCAGTTTTCAGACTTTTGTTCATTCAATGTTTCAGAAGTATCTTTTAATTGAGATTTATAATCACTCAAACTAAAATTTAATCCAGCTTTTAATTCTAATTTCTTTTTAAACGTAAATGTATTTGTTAACGTATAATTTTGAGAGATAGACGTGTTTTCTGCATTTTGTAAATTATTGGTTTTGCTATTACCTAGATATGTGTAATAATTACCAACCGAAACATTACCATTTAATCTTGTGTTAAACCATTTTGTAAAACGTTTTCCAATCATAAAATAACCAGAATATGTTTGGTCTTCAAAATCAGAATTTAATAATGAATTGATTTGTGTTTGATTATCTGGATTGAATCGAGAAGCTGTCAAAATACTTTTCTCTCTTTTATTGTACGTTAATCCTGTAAAGAAATTGAAAAATGTAAACGAGTTAAAGTAACTAAAATTTATATTCCCAGTATGTGTAAGCGCTTGTCTTAGATTACGATTTCCTTCGAAAACAGAAAAATAGCTTTGTAAAACATACGAATCACTCAAATCTTTTGCATGTGGAAAATTATACGCTTGATTGTAGCTTGCCGATAACGATGTTGCATTGTTAAACTTGTAACTTAAATTGGCGTGCGGTAAAACTTTTGTTTCTTTAAAATTAAGCTTTGTTGCGTCTACAAATTTTGCTCTTTCATCAAAAAATGAAACTCCTGCACCTAAATCTGCCTGAAATTTACCAAACTTCTTTGTTAAAGTTACATCAAAAAAAGTTTCGTTATAATCAAATTCAGTATTACTAATTGCTTTGTCAGCCGTAATTAATGCTTGATAATCGTATAATTTATTTTCAAAATCTTGTGTACTAAAATTTGTACCAGCTTTTAATTTTATATTCGATGTATTTGTTAATAAATGATTGTAAATCGCATACAATTGAATTGTGTTTACATTGTATTTTTGATTTTGGTTGAGGTTATATTCGCCATTTATTGTTGATAAACTTCCAAATGTATTGAATGGAATTGTAGACGAAAACATTTGATATTCTGGTGTTTCATCTTGGTATTGATGACGTAAATAAAAACCAACATTATCATCTCGTCCTACTTTTCTAATATAAGAAAGCGTTTGTGATAACGAATAATTTTTGCGATCTGTATAATATCTACCAAAACCACTTTTTGCTCCATCTAAATATTTATCAACTAATTGCTCGTCGTCATTTCCTAAATAATTAAGATTTAAACGATACTTAATTTGACCTTTATCATTCGGGTTATAATCGATACGAATGCGCGACATTCCCATCAATGTGTTATTTTTATTCTTTTGCTCATCTATTGTTGTATAACCTGTAAAAAATTGATTTTCTTTTGTATAACTTGGATAAGAACGTTCTACTTTAGAATCGTAACGAACATTATTTGTGTTGACTAAACCAAAACCAGAAACTTTTAATTTCTTGTTCGGCTCAACTCCAAAATGCACTGCACCGTTATAGGTATTCATATCTGGATAAGTATTTTCCGAAGGAAACATAAAGTTATTTGTTCCACCACGCAAAGAATAGATACTTCCTTCCGAATTAAATTCTGAATATCCACCAAAGAAACTTACATAGTCATCTTGGTCAAAAACTTGTTTTCCAAACGTATTAAAATCATTGATTAAAGTAGCGTCTGTTTTTTCTGAGAAATAGAAAATTTTAGCTTGTGCATCTGTATGTTTATCGGCGTCACCACCCAATGTAACATTACCAAAAGCCAAACGTTTCATATCATCTTTTAGCTCGATGTTTAAAGAAAATTGCTCGTCATCTTCTTGTAATGACGAAGCAAAAGGATTTGATTTAAATTTTGTATTTAATTGAATTTTAGAAACAGCATCCGAAGGCAAATTTTTATTCAATAACTTTTCGTTACCGCCTAAAACTTCACGTCCACCAACAGTTACTTGTTTCATTTCTTTCCCTTTGTACAAAACTTTTCCGTTTTGAACTTCAATTCCAGGTAGTTTTTTCAAGATATCTTCTAAAACTTCTTCGTTTCCGACTTTAAAAGAATCTGCATCAAACTCAATCGTATCACCTTTTACTTTAATTGCTTGCTGCGCTTTTACAATTGTTTCTTTAAGCGAAATTTCTTTTCCTTTTGCAAGTTTTATTTTTTTATTGACATTTTCTTTTAAATCAACATTTTCTACATAAGTTTCAAAACCTGGTTGTTCAATTTCGATGTCATATTTTTCGCCACAAGGTAATTTAAACTCAAATTCACCAACATTACTTGTAAAAATGAAACCTTTTCCTTCGTTTTTACTATCAAATATTGATACAGAAGCATCTGTTACTGGAATACCGTTTTCATCGGCAACCATTCCTTTTAGTTTACATTCTTGCGCAAAAGCAAATGGAGTAGAGGCGATAAATAGAAATAAATAGAGAAATTTTTTCATACATGTGTTTTAGAAGAAGAAACGAAATTGTAAGATTTGTTAAGAAAAAATCTCAGCTCAATAATTGTATTTTGAGCTGAGAAGTATATTATTTTTGAATGACTTATTTGGTGTCGACACCGCTACTCATCATTTCTTTGTATTTTTCTTGAAGCTCTTTCATTGCTTTCATAAAGCCGTCTTGTGTTACAACTTCTCCTTTATTTGGTAATGTAACTTTTAATTCTTTATCAGAAATATTTAATTCTTTCAATGTATAAATCATTGTAGCTCCATTTGCTTCAAACTCTGCTTTTACAATTAATCCTGGTAAACCAGCTAAAGAAGTTGGACCATCTTTTACTGGAATTGACGGTGCGTACCATGCAACAACTTTAATAGAATCCATCATTACACCTTCTGCTTTTGTAGCTTGATAACCTGCAATTTCAGTTTTTTCGCGCGAGATTTTCCATTTATAATCTGGAATAGCATCTTTTATTAAATATTGTTTTGAACCTAAATCTACTTCTTTGTAGTATGTAGCTGGTGTAGCAGTAAAATCTTTGTAAGTTGGTTTGTTATCAAATGCAGCCATTTGTTGCGCAATCATTCCGCCTTGTGTTTGTGCATTACCAACTTTTTGTTCTAATACAAAAGTTGACATTTTTGTGTTACTTTTAAAAAAGTAAGTCATAAAAACACCTGCATCAAGTTCTGCTTTTAACATCGGTCCAACTTGTGCACGATATTCTGCAGGAATATTTTTCATGGTTTGATCGTAATCCAATTTCATTTCGCAAACATAAGTTGCATCAATGTTTTGAGTTTTATCTTGAGCCAAAGAAATTGTAGTTGTAATAATTCCTAAAGCAAAGGTTAAAAATGCTTTTTTCATAGTTATATTTTTATAATTAGTAGTAAGATTTTTAAAATGTTACATTAAAATAGAAAATATTTTTCTAAAACTAAAAACATCACTTAAATAAAGTAGAATTCAAGTGATGTTTTTCTGTATTTTGGTCAATTATTTAATTGAAATTTATAATAAATAAGTTGAAACATTTCCACCCTTTTTGATGAAATCTTCTTTTAATGCATCAAAATGAGTTGCATCAATTGGTTTTGTAGAACCTTCTAAAATATTTGTTGTGTAACCCAATGCCAACGCGTCTTTTGCAGTGTAATACACGCAATAATCGGCAGCTAAACCACAAATGTAAACACTTGTAACGTTGTGGTCTTTTAGGAAACCATTTAAGCCTGTCGGATTTTTTTTGTTTACATCAAAAAAAGCACTGTACGAATCTACATTTATATTCATTCCTTTTCTGATGATTGCACTAATTTTATTTTGATTCAAATCTTTGTGTAATTCAGCACCTTTTGTTCCTTGCACGCAATGATCTGGCCACAAAACTTGTCGTGTTCCATTAAGATCAATCACATCAAAAACTTGGCTATCTGTGTGCTGCGAAGCGAAACTTTTGTGCTTTGCAGGGTGCCAATCTTGTGTAGCAACAACTAAGTCAAATTTATCTTGAAGTTTATTTATGCGGTCAATAATTTGATCACCATCTTTTACAGCCAATGCGCCACCTGGTAAAAAGTCATTTTGCAGATCAACGATAATTAATGCTTTCATAGTATTTTTTGTTTTTTTAAGTTTATTTTGATAGTTAAATATAAGTTTTAATCGGTTGATTTCTAAAATTTTTATAAAAAGTTTTTGTACGATTATTTTTGAAATTAGAAGTTGTTTTTTAACTGATTAGTAATAGCAAAAAAATAGCCAAATCAATTGATTTGGCTATTTAATTATAATGCTCTTTTAATCTTTTTTATTGACACCTTCGTTTCGCATTTCTTCAAAACGTTGACGTTGCTCTTTTTGTAATTTCTCTAAATCAGCTTCTGTAATTGTTGATTTAGCTTTCGGAACTTCAATTGCTTTATTATCTGTAGACGTTTTGATATCAGTAATCGTAATAATTTTTTTACCTTTTATTTGACCTTGTTGTGTTTCAGTCTCAACTTCGAGAATTAAACCTGGTAAACCCCAATAATTTTCTGGACCACTTTTACTCGGAATATTTACTGCATACCAAGCTGTAGTTATATTTCCATCTTTTTCTAAAGTAGCTTTACGCGCATCATTTCCTAAGATTTTCTTCGTTTCTCGCGTCATTTTCCAATCATAATTCGGTAAATTATCCTTTACAGTATACGATTTAGAAAACATGTTAACATCTTTAAAATATATTTTTGTAGAAATATCTTTGTAAATATTATCTCCACTTGTACGCATTATGCGCATACCACCGCGACCATTCGAATTATTTTGTTGATCGTTACTAATTTTTTCGACAGGTTTATAAATAGATTGATCTCCAAAAATTGTCAACGTATTAGTTTGCGGTTCTTGCATACGTTTTTTCATCTCGTCTATCATTTCTTTGGACATTTGTCGTCCATTTCCTCCTCCTGGTGGTTGAAATGTAAAATCTTCAGGTAAAATTAAACGAGTAGAATACGTCACTTCAAATTTTTCTGATTGAGCAAAAGAAAAAGCGGAAAGAAAGATAGCAGTAATTGCAAAAATATTTTTCATTTTATAATGTGATTAGTTTTTGATTAGACAATAAAACTAATGAAATGTTTAATCATTAAATGAAAAAGAATTGAACTAATTATTTTAAGTCTTTATAGTACTGACGTTTCTGTAAAAAATATTGAACAGGAAGCAATGCTTTGTCAGAATATTTTTTAAGTTGATTTTGTGTACGTTTTTTATACATCTTGAAAAAACCACCATAAAAATGCATGTGCGAAAGATAAACCGCCCAAAGATGCGGAAAACCTTGAGTTGGTAAAAATGCAATTGCCGCAATACCATCCATAGAAAGTCGCGTAAAAAGCATCGGAAATAATTTGTTTTTAGGAAGATTTTTTAGATTCATCCACAAACTATTTCGATAATTTAGATACGCTTTTTTTGGGTTAGATTTTTGTAATGTTGCACCACCTAAATGATAAACAGTAGATTCTCCGCAATAATATACTTTTCTATTTGCATTATTTAATCGCCAACACAAATCAATTTCTTCCATGTGTGCAAAAAAATCTTCGTCAAAACCATTTTGCTCAAAAAAATCTTTTTTACGAATAAATAAACTTGCGCCAGTTGCCCAAAATATTTGAACGGTATCGTTATATTGCCCATTGTCTTTTTCTAAAGTAGAAAAAACACGACCACGACAAAACGGATAACCATATTTGTCTATAAAACCACCGCCAGCACCAGCATATTCAAAATATTCTTTGTTTTTATAATCTAAAATTTTAGGTTGTACAGCTGCAATTTCAGGATTATTATCTAACAATTTTTCGATTGGCTCAATCCAATTTTCGGTTACTTCAACATCCGAATTTAATAAACAAAAATAATCGGCGTTAATGTGTTTTAAACCTTCGTTATAGCCTTTTGCAAAACCATAATTTCCGTTATTCTGAATAATTTTAATACTTGGAAATTGAGTTTTTAACAATTGAACAGAGTTGTCAGTCGAAGCATTATCAATGACATATATTTCTGCATTTTTAGAATTGTTAATAACCGAAGGTAAAAATTGAGGAAGTAATTTTTCTCCATTCCAATTTAAGATGGCAATTGCTGTTTTCATGTTTTATAAATTGGCGTATTTCCAACGTTTATGGCTCCAAAGCCAGTTATCTGGATGTTCTTGAATTGTTTTTTCTAAATGTCCAAAGAATTGATGTACGATTTCATTTTCTTCAAACTGTTCGTTTTTAGGCTCCAAGCGAATAAAAGTTGTGTGATAATATCCACGTTTTACTTTTACTGTTTTTGCATAAATAACACCCATATTTTTTTTGCGAGCTATCTTATCAAAGCCATTAAAAACTGGTGTTCTTTGGTTAAGAAACTCTATAAAATAATGTACTGCTGATTGTTTTGGACTTTGATCTGCAACAAATAAAAAAGAGTGATTACCATCATTAGGAACTTTCATAATATGGCGTAAAACATCTTTCATATCCATAGGAACAGTGCCAAATTTGCCACGCATTGCATTTATTTTATCATTCCAAAACGGATTTTTAATTTTATGATAAACGGCAACTGTATTTTCAATTCCCATTATTTTAGCTGTGCCAACATACCATTCCCAATTAAAAATGTGACCAGCCATAAACATTAAATTTTTCTTTTCAGCTTTAATTTCTTCAAAGACTTCAGAATTTGAATAAGTATGACGTTTATCTAATTCATCTTGAGAAATAGAAAACGTTTTTAATGTTTCGACTAAATAATCACAAAAATTGCGATAAAATTTTCGGTGTATAATTCGTATTTCTTCTTTCGATTTTTCTGGAAAAGAGTTTTCTAAATTTGTTCTAATCACTTTTCTGCGATAACCAATAACGGTATAAAGTATAAAGAATAGAAAATCTGCAAAGAGATATAAAATTCCAAGTGGTAATCGAGAGATTTGGTAAATGATAAAATAAAAAATGGCGTTCATTAGATGAATCTATAAGCGATAAATTTACAATTAAAATTTGGTTGTTGCTTGCCAAATTGGATCTTTTGGTACGGGAGCAATAATTGTTAATTCTTCTTTTTTAACAGGATGCTCAAATGTAATGCGATATGCATGTAAACAGATGCTACCATCAGGATTTGATCTTTTTGCACCGTATTTTAAATCGCCTTTTATAGGGCAACCAATTGTTGCTAATTGTGCACGAATTTGATGAGAACGACCCGTAAATAATTTTACTTCGACACAATGAAAAGAATCTAATGCACCTAAATAAGTATATTCTAAAATTGCATTTTTAGCATCTGGAGTAGGTTTAGTGAAAACGGTTGTTTTATTATTTTTCGGATTTTTTCTTAAATAATGTTCCAATCGTTCAAAATCTTTTGGTGGTTTATTTTGTACAATTGCGCGGTAAACTTTGTCAATGTCACGTTTCTGAAACATTTCATTCATACGTGTTAATGCTTTTGATGTTTTTGCAAAAATTAAAACACCCGAAGTCGGACGATCCAAACGATGCACCAATCCTAAAAAAACATTTCCAGGTTTGTTGTCACGATTTTTTATATAGGTCTTTAGACTATCGATAAGAGGAATGTCGCCTGTTTCGTCGCCTTGCGCAAGCTCACCTGCTTTTTTGTTGATAATCAGTAAATGATTATCTTCGAATAAAATTTCTGGATTCATGAAGAGATTTTGAGTGATGAGTTTTGAGTTGACAAAATTACATTTATAACTCAAAACCCACAACTCATAAATTAATTAATATTGTTCATTCGTATTAGGAAAATCACCAGACTTTACATCTGCAACATATTTTCCGATTGCTTCGTGAATTTGATCTTCTAGATTTAAATATCTACGTACAAATTTTGGTTTAAATTCATTATTTAATCCCAACATATCATGTACAACCAAAACTTGACCATCGCAACCAGAACCAGCACCAATTCCGATTGTCGGAATACTAACTTCTGCAGTTACTTTAGCAGCTAAATCTGCAGGAATTTTTTCCATTACAAGAGAAAAACAACCTAATTCTTCTAATAATTTAGCATCACTAATTAATTTTTCTGCTTCAGAATCTTCTTTTGCACGAACTTTATATGATCCAAATTGATAGATAGATTGTGGTGTTAAACCTAAATGTCCCATAACAGGAATTCCTGCATTTACAATGCGACGAATAGATTCTTCAATTTCTTTTCCACCTTCTAATTTTATGGCATGTGCACCAGATTCTTTCATAATTCTTACAGAAGATTCTAATGCTTTTTGTGGATCTGATTGATACGTTCCGAATGGTAAATCAACCACAACTAAAGCTCTTTTTGCACCACGAACCACACATTGCGCATGATAAATCATTTGGTCTAAAGTAATAGGTAAAGTTGTCTCATGACCCGCCATAACATTAGCAGCAGAATCTCCAACTAAAATTATTTCTGTTCCAGCAGCATCTACTAAAGTTGAAATTGTAAAATCATAAGCCGTTAACATTGAAATTTTTTCTCCAGTAAATTTCATGTTACGAATTGTTTCGGTAGTAATTCGTTTGATTTCTTTATTTACAGACATTATCTTATAATTTGATTTCTGTAAAGTTAAATTGAAAATTGAAGTACGACTAATTTTGATGTTTTTTTTTTGCAAAACTTATTCAAATTAATACTTTTCAATACCGTATATTACGAATAATTAGGATTGAATAAAGTAATTATTAATTATTTAAAAAATAGATTTGTTCTATCCTCATTATAAATAAATTAATGTGTAATTTTAGAGAAATAGTATTAAATTTGCTCTCTTAAATTTATTAGAAAAACCTTAAATGAATATAGCAATTGTAGGAACTGGTTATGTAGGATTGGTAACAGGAACTTGTTTAGCCGATTTTGGTAATCATGTGATTTGTGTAGATATCGACGAGAAAAAAGTTGAAATGATGCGCGAAGGACATGTGCCGATTTACGAACCAGGTTTAGAAGAAGTTTTTTTACGCAATATAAAAGCTAATCGTATAGAATTTACAACAAATATAAAAGATGCATTAGATGTATGCGATGTTGTATTTTTAGCATTACCAACGCCTCCTGGCGAAGATGGATCTGCAGATTTGTCGTATGTAATTGGTGTAGCCAATCAAATAGGAGAGTTGATGACTTCTTATAAAGTTATTGTAAATAAAAGTACTGTTCCGGTTGGTACAGCAGATAAAGTACACGAAGTAATCGCTTCAAAAACGACAATAAAATTTGATGTTGTTTCAAATCCTGAGTTTTTACGCGAAGGTTATGCGGTACAAGATTTTATGAAACCAAGTCGTGTTGTGGTTGGTACATCTTCTCAAAAAGCATTGGATATGATGAATCGTATCTACAAGCCTTTAACAGAAGCTGGAATTCCAGTTATTGCAATGGACGAAAAATCATCTGAATTAACAAAATATGCGGCCAATTCTTTCTTAGCAACAAAAATTACTTTTATGAATGAAGTTGCTAATTTTTGCGAATTAGTTGGTGCTGATGTTGATAAAGTTCGTTTAGGAATGGGTTCTGATGATCGTATAGGGAATCGATTCTTATTTCCAGGAATTGGATATGGTGGTTCTTGTTTTCCGAAAGATGTAAAAGCATTGGTTAAATCAGGTAAGCAAGAAAATTATCAATTTAAAGTTTTAGAAGCGGTTGAAGAAGTTAATCAAACGCAAAAAGTAATTTTAGTTCCAGCAATTAAAGAATATTTAGGAGGATCATTACAAGGTAAAAAAATTGCCATGTGGGGATTAGCTTTTAAAGAAAATACAGATGATATTCGCGAAGCTTCATCATTGGATATGATTGAAGAATTAACCAATCAAGGCGCTTCTGTTATCGCATATGATTCTGCTGCAATGCCAAATGTAAAGCGTGCAATTGGAGATAAAATTGAGTATGGGGACGACATGTACGAAATCTTAAACGATGCAGACGTTTTGTTAGTTGTAACTGAATGGTCAGAGTTTAGAAACCCTAAATATGAAGTTATTGCCGAAAAATTAAAGAATAAAGCTATATTTGACGGACGAAATTTATACGATTTAGAAGTTTTAGAAGAAAAAGGTTTTTTCTATAAATCAATCGGTCGTAAAACAGTTTTACCAAGTACCTAAACAAAAAACTATACTATGAAAACTATTTTAATTACAGGTGGAGCCGGTTTTATTGGTTCGCACGTTGTAAGAGAATTTGTGCTCAACTATCCTACAATAAAAATTATCAATTTAGATGCCTTAACATATGCTGGTAATTTAGAAAACCTGAAAGATATCGAAGGTCACTCTAATTACGAATTTGTAAAAGCAGATATTACCGATGCAAAACATATTCTTGACATTTTCGAGAAATATCAACCAGATGGTGTTATTCATTTAGCGGCCGAATCTCACGTTGATAGATCAATTACAAATCCGTTAGAATTTGTAATGACAAATGTAATCGGAACGGTTAATCTTTTGAATGCTGCGAAAGAAATCTGGAAAGATAATTTCGAAGGAAAACGTTTTCATCATGTTTCTACAGATGAGGTTTTTGGTGCATTAGGCGACGAAGGATTTTTTACTGAAGAAACTTCTTACGATCCACATTCGCCTTATTCGGCATCAAAAGCATCTTCGGATCATTTTGTGTGCGCATACCACGATACATACGGTTTACCGATTGTTTTAACAAACTGTTCAAATAATTATGGACCAAATCATTTTCCAGAGAAATTGATACCATTATGTATTCATAATATCTTAAATAATAATCCACTTCCGATTTATGGAGATGGAAAATATACGCGCGATTGGTTGTTTGTAATTGATCATGCGAAAGCGATTGATTTAGTTTTTCATGAAGGTAAAAATGGAGGATCTTACAATGTAGGAGGCTTCAACGAATGGAAAAATATTGATTTGGTGAAAGAATTATGCAAACAAATGGACGAAAAATTGGGTAAAGAAGCAGGAACTTCGGAACAATTAATCACTTTTGTAAAAGATCGTCCAGGACACGATTTACGTTACGCCATTGATGCAACAAAAATTAACCACGAATTAGGTTGGAAACCATCTGTAACCTTCGAACAAGGTTTATCAAAAACTATCGATTGGTTTTTAGAAAACCAAGAATGGTTGGATAACGTAACGTCTGGTGATTATCAAAAATACTACAATACACAATATAATTAAATAGAAAATAATCAATGTTTTTAAAACATTGATTATTTTTACTTTTCACGCAATAATTAATACTAACCTTGATGAGTAGTCAAACAAATACAAATCAATGGACAGAAGTTATTGAATCTAAACATAGCTTATTTTCATTGAATCTTAAAGAAGTTTGGAGGTATAAAGATTTAGTTTACATGCTTGTAAAACGAGACTTTATTACATCTTTTAAACAAACTGTGCTAGGACCAATCTGGTTTTTTATCAATCCTATTTTTACAACAATAATGTTTGTTATTATTTTTGGAAGAGTAGCAAGTTTATCAACTGATGGAGCTCCAATGTTTGCTTTTTATTTAGCAGGAAACATATTGTGGAACTATTTTTCGTCTTGTTTAACGGGTACTTCATCTGTTTTTAGAGGAAATGCGTCTATTTTTGGTAAAGTCTATTTTCCACGATTAGTAATGCCTCTGTCTGTTGTGATTTCTAATTTAATGCGATTTGGCGTACAGTTCGCTTTGTTTATAGTAGTGGTTATTTACTATTATTTTGCAGAAGGCACAATTCACCCAAATATTTGGATTTTAGCAACTCCGTTTCTTATTCTATTAATGGCTGGTTTTGCAATGGGAATGGGAATGATTTTTTCTGCATTAACAACAAAATACCAAGATGTTAATATGTTACTTGGTTTTGGTGTTTCTCTATTTATGTATGCAACACCTGTAATTATGCCAATTTCTGCTTTTCCAGAAAAATACAGATGGATTGCAGATCTTAATCCTTTAACAGGGATTTTTGAATGTTTTAAATATGGTTATTTAGGTGTAGGCGATTTTACAATAGGTATGTTGGGATATTCTACATTGTTTACCATTATTGTTTTAGCTATAGGAACTGTTATTTTTACGAAAGTAGAAAAAAGTTTTATGGACACTGTTTAATTTTTAGAGCAAGAAAAAAAATGTCAAAAAATATAGTTTTAGATATAGAAAATGTTTCAAAACAATATCGTTTAGGCGAAGTTGGTACAGGAACATTGCAACACGATATAAAAAGATGGTGGGCTTCAATTCAAGGAAAAGAAGATCCATATCTTAAAATTGGAGAAACAAATGATCGTACAGCGAAAGGAGATTCTGATTATGTATGGGCATTAAAAGATATTAATTTTCAGGTAGAACAAGGACAAGCTGTTGGAATTATCGGACGAAATGGTGCTGGAAAATCTACCTTGTTAAAATTACTTTCGCGAGTAACAAAACCTACAACCGGAACAATGAAATACAAAGGACGTATTGCCTCTTTGTTAGAAGTCGGAACTGGTTTTCACCCAGAAATGACGGGTCGCGAAAATATTTATTTAAACGGAGCAATCTTAGGAATGACACGAAAAGAAATCACACGTAAGTTTGATGAAATTGTAGATTTCGCAGGAGTAGAACGTTATATAGATACGCCAGTTAAACGTTATTCTTCAGGAATGTACGTTCGTTTAGCATTTGCAGTTGCAGCTCATTTAGAATCTGAAATTTTAATTGTAGATGAGGTTTTAGCTGTTGGTGATGCCGATTTTCAAAAGAAATGTCTTGGTAAAATGGGAGATGTTACCAAGAATGAAGGACGTACGATTTTATTTGTTAGTCATAATTTGGCCGCGGTAAACACATTATGTAGCAAAGGAATTGTATTGGAAAACGGTAAAATGAAATACAATGGTAATATTTCTGGGGCGATGGATTCTTATTTGATTTCAGGGCAAAGCTCAGGGAATCAGTATATTTCTAATACTCGAAATCTAGAAAATGAAATTTTAAGTATAGAAATTTTAAATGAAAGAGGAGAATTAACCAGTAATTTTTATTTTTCAGAAGATATCTATGTTAATATTCAATTTAAATTAGATAATGACTTACTAGATAAATCAGAAATAGGCTTACGAGTTAGTGATCAAAAAGAAAGAATTGTCTTTACAAGCATGAAACCTATTTCTATTTTTAAAGAAAAAGATAGCATCTACAATGTAAAAGTTAAAATACCTTCAGGAGTTTTAGTTCCAAATAATTATAAAGTTGCAATTGCTACACATATTCCAATGGTAAAAGTACTATCAAGTAAAGAAGATCTTGTTAATTTTACAATAGAAGAAACTGGGACAGAGTTTCATTTATATCAAGGTGCAGATTATGGTTGTGTATTTGTAAACTGTGATTGGGAATAAAAAAATAAAAGAAAAAAGATGAAATACATTAATTTAGGTTGTGGACCAAAATATTCAACCGATAAAGTTTGGTTAAATGCAGATATGTCAACTACATCAAAAGATGTTATCGAATGTAATTTTCTTAATGGAATTCCCTTTGGTGATGCAGAATTTGATACAGTATATCATTCCCATGTAATAGAACATTTTTCTAAAAAAGATGCAGTTTTTTTTATTAGTGAATGTTTTCGTGTTTTAAAACCGAACGGGATTATTCGAATAGCTTGTCCGAATTTAGAAGTTATTGCAAGAGAATATTTGAATAATTTGGAACGTGCAAATAATAATGTTCAAAATGCAGATGAAGATTACGATTGGATTATGCTTGAATTATATGATCAAACAGTAAGAAATAAATCTGGTGGAGATATGTTAAATTATTTCAAAAAAAAAGAAATTAATAACATTGATTATGTAGCCAATAGAATTGGAAATGTTGTAAGAGAATGGTACAACTCACTTCGCGGTCAAGAAGTAAATAGTGATCAAAAATTTTTGGCGAAAAAATTTTCACTTTCCAGTTTTTTTTCATATAATAATAAGGAGAATGAATTAGAGCAAAATTATTCAGAAATCGGAAAATTCCGACTGGGTGGTGAAATTCACCAATGGATGTACGATAGATTTTCTTTAAAAAGACTTTTAGAAAAAGTAGGATTCAAAGATGTAATTGTAAGAACTGCAACGGAAAGTTATATAGAAAGTTGGTCATCTTATCAATTAGACAATCCCGAAGAAACAGCTTCTATATTTATTGAAGCTAGAAAAGCTTAAATAAAATTTATCTGAAAGATTTGAAAAAAAAAATTGCAATATTAGGAGCTAGTTACTTACAACTTCCTTTAGTTATAAAAGCTAAAGATTTGGGCTTATATGTAATTAATATTGCATGGGACGACGGTAAAGCTATTTGTAAAGAATATGTGGATGAGTTTTATGATGTTTCTGTTTTAGATAAAGAACAAATATTAAAAATTTGTAAAGAGCATAATATTGATGGGATTACAACTATCGCAACAGATATTTGTATCCCTACAATAGCTTTTGTAGCTGAGAGCCTTAATTTATTAGGTAATAACTCCTATGAATGTTCGTTGCTTACAACTAATAAAGCTATGATGAGAGACTGTTTTAAACAAAACGAAATTGCATCACCTCAATCTATTGTTATTAGAGATATTAATAATTTTAACTTATCTAATCTTAATTTCCCTCTCATTGTAAAACCAAGTGATCGATCTGGAAGTTTAGGTGTAGTTAAAGTCTCAAATATAGAACAAAGCACCAAAGCAATAGAAGAAGCTTTAGAATATTCATTTAGTAAAACGTGTGTTGTTGAAGAGTTTATAAAAGGATTAGAGGTAAGTGTAGAGACTATTAGCTGGAAAGGGAGTAACAATATTATTACAATTACAGATAAAGAAGTAACAGATGAACCTTATTTTGTAGAGTTAGCTCATCATCAACCTAGCGCTCTACCATTAGATATTCAAGATAAAATTATAGATATCTCTCATAAGATTTTAAAAGCCACAAAAGTTGAAAATGGCGCATCACATATTGAATTGAAAATAACATCGAAAGGTGAAGTGTATCCAATTGAAATAGGAAGTAGAATGGGTGGTGATTTTATAGGATCCAATCTTGTTGAATTATCTACAGGTTTTGATTTTCTAAAAGCGGTTATTGATGTTGCACTTAATCAGTATAAACCGAAAGAAATAGAAAGTAGTAATAATTATTCAGGTGTATATTTCTTATCAAAAAACACAGAATATTTATTACCAATTTTTAATAATGATAATCTTCCTTTTATAGTCAAAAAACATTTGTTAAATACAGATTTGAAAGAAGCGCAATCAAGTAATGATAGATCTGGATATTTAATTTATCAATCTAATAAAAAAATTAATTTATGAAAAGAATTGCAATAATTGGTTCTGGACTGCTATCACAACAATACGTTCATCATATCCATACAGATACTGATGACAAAGTAATTGGTTATTATGATGATTTCAAACAAAAAGGAGAAATAATAAACGATTTGCAGATTTTAGGCAAAATCACAGATATTTTGAATGATTTTAAGAAAAATATTTTTGATGTAATCTTAATTGGTGTTGGTTATCAACATACTAATTTTGCTTCGAAATTATATGATGAACTACATATTGATATTCCTTTCTACACTTTTATTCATTCAACTTGTATTGTAGATAAAACGGCAATTATTAAAGCCGGAGTAGTAATATATCCTGGTTGTATAATAGACCAGCAAGTTATAATTGAAGAAAATGTAACAATTAATCCTGGAGTTATGGTTGGTCATAATACAGTTATAGGTAAACATTCTTTTGTGGCTGGTTCAGCGGCGTTTGCTGGTTATGTGACAATAGGAGAAAAATGTTTTATAGGATTAAACGTAACTTTTGTTGATAATATAAAACTAAGTGAAGAGGTAAATTTAGCTGCAGGAGCTGTAGCTATTAAAAATCTGTTAGAGCCAGGCTGGTATGTTGGGAATCCTGCTAAATTATTAAAAAAAGAATTATGATACCATTTAACAAGCCTTTCATTATCGGTAATGAATTAAGATATATTGAAGAAGCCGTAAAAAGTGGCAAAATTTCTGGCGACGGATTGTTTACTAAAAAATGTCAACAATTCTTTGAAGAAAAATATAAATTCCCGAAAGTATTGCTAACAACATCTTGTACAGACGCTTTAGAGATGGCTGCAATCCTTTGTGATATAAAACCAGGGGATGAAGTTATTGTGCCTAGTTATACATTTGTATCATCTGCCAATGCATTTGCACTTAGAGGTGCCAAAATTGTTTTTGTAGACTCTTACAAAGACAATCCAAATATCGATCCTGAGGAAATAAAAAAACACATCACGTCCAATACCAAAGTTATCGTTCCTGTACATTATGCAGGTGTTGCCTGTGATATGGAAGCGATTATGAATATTGCAAAAGACCATAATCTTTTTGTAGTAGAAGATGCCGCGCAAGCCATTGATAGTTATTACACATTTTCTGACGGGACTAAGAAAGCATTAGGATCCATAGGACATTTTGCTGCATTTTCTTTCCATGAAACTAAAAACATTATCGCTGGAGAGGGCGGAATGTTAGTTATTAACGATAATAAATACTTTGAACGTGCAGAAATTATCCGTGAAAAAGGAACGAACAGAAGTGCCTTTTTCCGTGGTGAGGTTAATAAATATGGTTGGGTAGATTTAGGTTCGTCCTTTTTACCATCAGAGATTATTTCAGCTTTTCTTTTTGCGCAATTAGAAAATCTTGACACCATACAAGCTAAGAGAATTGATATTTGGAATCGTTATCTTCAAGGTCTAAAAGCTCTTGCAGACAATAATTTTATTCAATTGCCAATAATCCCAGAATTTGCTACTAACAATGCGCACATGTTCTATATTGTGTGTAGAAATTATGACGAAAGAACAAGCTTAATTAATTTTTTAAAGGAATCTGATATCCATCCCGTTTTTCATTATTTAAGTCTTAATAAAAGCGAGTTTTTCTTGAAAGATAATCTTGAGATAGACATACCAAATTCTGATCATTTTACAGACTGCTTGTTAAGATTACCTTTTTATTATGAATTGTCTGAGGAGCAGCAGCAGAAGATAATTCAGAGAATAAATACTTTTTATCAAAACAAATAACAATGAAACATAAAATACTTTTTCTATCTTATACAGACCAAGGTGGTGCAGGTATTGCAAATGTAAATGTTGCAAAAGCATTTATAGAAAGGGGTCATGAAGTATTGTTTTTAGTTGCAAAAAAAACATCTACAGAAATGTTTATCAAAGAAGTCAATAAAAAGAAAATAATAACACAAAAAAAAACTTTCTTTGATAAAATAAAGAACAGATTTAAATATGAAATTACACGTAATTTTAAGAAAAAAACAGTAGAAGCTAATTATGTTTCAAAATACTATTATTATAATGAAGATGAAACTTTTTCTCAATATTCGTTAGATGAAATTCTATCGCATATAACCTTTCAGCCAAATATAATTATAGCAGGATGGATTAGTTATTTTATAAATTTGGAAACCTTAGGGAAATTAGCTTCTCGTTATCATGCTCAATCATATATTTTAATGAATGATATGGCTCCTATTACAGGTGGATGCCATTACGCATGGGATTGTTTGGGATATATTTCTGGTTGTAATTCTTGTCCAGCTCTTGGTAATAGAACTGATCAAAATCAATCATTCCAAAACCTGGAATTAAAAAGAAAATCAATTCAAAAGTATAATATTCAAGTGATTGCAGGTTCTAAAGGTACCTTGATTGAAGCAAAACAATCAACTTTATATAAAGATCAAAAAACATTTAAAAGAATAAATGGCTTGTTGAACTACAATTTATTCAACACAAAAAAAAGACATATTGCAAAACAAGTATTCGAGTTTCCTGAAGATCATAAAGTAATTCTCACAGGAGCAAGTTACATTCGTGATCCCAGAAAAGGTTTTGATAAACTAAGCGATGCTTTAGTTTTTCTAGACAGCATGTTAGTAAGTAAAAAGGTTTTTGTGACATTGGTTATGGTAGGTAACGATAATTATTACGATTTTCAGTTTAATAATATTAATGTAATAAAATACAACTCTATTTCAGAAAAGATATTATTCTCATTACTCTATCAATCCGCAGATGTTTACGTATCACCTTCTGTTGAAGACAGTGGACCTGCAATGGTCATAGAAGCTCTTGCATCAGGAACTCCTGTTGTTGGTTTTGAAATTGGTTTTGTAGAAGAATATGTAAAAAATGGAGAAAATGGTTTTATAATTCCAAAATTTGATAAAAAACAAATGGCAGAAAGAATATTCGATGTTTTGTATAAATTTCCTCAACAAAAAATGCAAGAAAAAGCAACCGAAAGTGTCGAAAAAGCCTTTTCTCTACAACAAATTGATGATTTTTTTGATTAATTTTAATCTCATCTCCTTATGATAAATAAAAACAAATGAAAAAATCCGCAAAAATATACATTGCAGGACATCGTGGAATGGTAGGAAGTGCTATTCTTAGAAACCTCGAATCTAAAGGATATACTAATTTGCTTACCAAAACCTCTTCGGAATTAGATTTGCGAGATCCTATTGCAGTTGCTCAATTTTTTGAAGCTGAAAAACCAGATTTTGTATTTCTGGCCGCTGCAAAAGTAGGCGGGATTTATGCCAACAATACTTACAAAGCCGAGTTCTTGTATGATAATTTGATGATTCAAAACAACGTGATTCATCAAGCTCATATTAATGGAACTGAGAAGTTATTGTTTCTGGGTTCAAGTTGTATTTATCCCAAAATGGCACCACAACCTTTGAAGGAAGAATACCTTTTAACAGGCACTTTGGAACCTACAAATGAACCTTATGCTATTGCAAAAATTACAGGAATTAAAATGTGCGACAGTTACAGAAACCAATACGGGAGCAATTTTATTTCTGCAATGCCTACTAATCTTTATGGTCCAAATGATAATTATGATCTGAATAATTCTCACGTTCTTCCAGCAATGCTTAGAAAATTTCATGAAGCAAAGTTGGATAAAAATAGAAATGTAGAACTTTGGGGAAGCGGAACGCCTTTGCGAGAATTTCTTCATGTGGATGATTTAGCTGAAGCTTGCGTTTTTATGATGGAAAACTATGACGATTACGGACAAGTAAACATCGGAATTGGTGAAGATTTAAGCATAAAAAATCTTGCAGAAATGGTTCAAAAAATCGTGGGTCATACCGGTGAAATTATTTGGGATAGTTCTAAACCCGATGGAACACCAAGAAAATTGATGGATGTTACCAAAATAAATAAAATGGGTTGGAAAGCCAAAATTGGATTAGAAGAAGGAATAACAAAAGTATATCAAGAGAAATTTTTATCATAAAACCACCATGAAAAAAGCACTTATCACAGGAATTACAGGACAAGATGGATCTTATCTTGCCGAACTTTTATTAGAAAAAGGATACGAAGTTCATGGTGTAAAAAGAAGAGCTTCCTCTTTCAATACCCAAAGAATTGATCATTTGTATGTTGATCAACACGAGAAAAACGTTCGTTTCAAACTTCATTACGGAGATTTGACGGACTCTACCAATATTATAAGAATTATTCAAGAAGTTCAACCTGACGAAATATATAATCTTGGAGCAATGAGTCACGTAAAAGTAAGTTTCGATTCGCCAGAATATGTTGGGAATGTTGATGGATTAGGAACTTTAAGAATTTTAGAGGCAATCAGAATTTTAGGTTTAGAAAAGAAAACTAGAATTTATCAAGCATCTACTTCCGAATTGTATGGTGGCTTGCCAGAAAATAAAAATGAAAAAGGATTTTATGATGAGAAATCACCATTTTATCCACGTTCGCCTTATGGTGTTGCCAAAATTTATGGCTTTTGGATTACCAAAAACTATCGTGAAGCCTACAATATGTACGCTTGTAACGGAATTTTATTCAACCATGAATCTCCAAGAAGAGGGGAAACTTTCGTAACCAGAAAAATTACGATGGCTGTAGCAAGCATTGCAAAAGGAAAACAAGATGTTTTATATCTTGGAAACCTCAACGCACAAAGAGATTGGGGACACGCCAAAGATTATGTAGAGGCGATGTGGAAAATGCTACAACAAGACCAACCAGAAGACTTTGTTATTGCAACTGGAAAAACAACTACGGTTCGTGATTTTGTGAAAATGGCTTTTGCTGAAGTAGGTATCGAAATAGAATGTGAAGGCGAAAATGAAAACGAAATTGCAAAAGTAAAAACTTGTAATAACCCAAATTTTCAATTAGAAATAGGGAAAACTGTAGTAAAAGTAGATCCAGAATATTACCGTCCTACAGAAGTAGATTTGTTAATCGGAGATCCTACAAAAGCCAATACTCAATTAGATTGGATGCCGAAATATGATCTTGCTGCAATGGTGAAAGAAATGGTAGAAAGTGATCTAAAATTAGCTTAAATGAATCCGAAAATTTCAATAATTACCATTAGTTATAACAATTGTGATGGTTTAGAAAAAACGATAAAAAGTGTAACTTCTCAAAGTCTAAATGATTTTGAGTATATCGTTATAGATGGTGGTTCTAACGATGGTAGCAAAGAAATTATCGAAAAATATGCAGATAAAATTTCCTATTGGGTTAGCGAACCCGACAAAGGAATTTATAATGCGATGAACAAAGGAATAAAAGCTGCAAATGGCGAATATCTTTTGTTTTTGAATAGTGGAGATGAATTATATAACCAACATGTTATTTCGGATGTATTTAATGAAATTTTTGATCAGGATATTATTTCCGGAAATCTTTTTCATATAGATGAAACTAAAAGTGATATATTAATTTCTCCAGAAAATGTAGATTATAAGCATCTTATTTATAATACTATTTGGCATCCGTGTAGTTTTATTAGAAGAGATAAATTTGAACTAATAGGTTTATATGATGAAAATTTAAAAATTGTCTCTGATTGGAAATGGTTTCTATTAGCTATAGCGAAGTACAATTGTTCTTATAAAAAAATAAATCATGTAATTGCTAAATTTTATGCTGATGGAATAAGTTCAAATGAAGAAAATAAAGAACTAATAAAATTTGAAAGAGAAAAAAGTCTTAATGAAGAATTTCCACTTCTTTTGGATTTATATGATGAGTATGAGGTGTATTTCTTTAATTATCATTTGGTTAAAAAGAAATATAATTTATTATTGCAATCAAGAATTATTATTTTTCTAAAAAAACTAGGTTTTTATAAATATTTTGAAAAACATAAAATTGATTAAGTTGATATTTTAACAGAAATACTAAATATGATAAATAGAGACAGACTAAATAGAGTTGTTGAAAAGATAAAATACAAACTCTTAATTAGACTTAACTTAACAATCAGAAAACAGCGTAAAAACCCTTTAAAAATACCTGTCATTATCATTAATTTTAACCAGTTATTCTATTTAAAACAATTAGTAGATTTTTTGATTATTAGAGGTTTTACTAATATTGTTATAGTTGACAATAAATCAACCTATCCTCCTTTGTTAGATTATTACAAAGATATTGAGGATAAAGTGATGATAGAATATATGGATGATAACTATGGACATAACGTTTTTTTTGAGAATATAGAATTACAAAAAAAATACGGAAAAGGTTATTATGTATTAACTGATGCGGATATCGTACCTAATAAAGATTTGCCTAAAGATTTTATGTTAACATTAATTCATTATTTAGATAAATATTTTAAAAGAGTTACAAAAGTTGGATTTGCATTAAGAATTGATGATATTCCTGATTCATTTCCTTTAAAAGAAAAAGTGTTAAAATGGGAGCAAAGATTTTGGGAAAAACCAATAGAAGATCATCTTTATTTAAATTGGATAGATACTACTTTTGCTTTATATAAGCCATCTTATCCATCTAAATTTAATAATATAGAAAAATTAGAAGCGATACGAGTTGGAGATTATTTTACAGCTTCACATGGAGGATGGTATTTAGATCCTGGTAATTTCTCAGAAGAACAACTTTATTATATGAAAACTGTTAATGGTTCATCTTCTTGGAGAATTAATGAAAAAGGAGAACACTTATCTACTGAGTATAATAAATTTATATAATAATGCTTTCAATCATAGTATCATCCTATCAAAAAGATTATTTCGATCAATTCTCTGAAAATGTTAATTTAACTATCGGAGAAAATTTTGTTTATGAAATTATTCAAATTTGGAATCCTGGAGCAATGGGAATTTGCGAAGCCTACAATAAAGGAGCAGAACAAGCAAAATACGATAATTTGTTATTTGTACACGAAGATATCTTTTTTGAAACAGAAAATTGGGGTAAAATATTATGTAACTATTTACGAGAAGATAAAACGGGTTGCTTAGGGATTGCTGGCGCTAATTATGTGCCATATACACCATCACCTTGGTGGATAATAGAGAATTATAGGTTTTCGCATTTAAGCCATTATAATGCTAATACAAAGAAGCGTTTTGATTATATATTTACTACAAATAATACAGGTTTACAAGAATGTAAATTATTAGATGGTGTTTTTATAGCATGTCGAAAAGATGTTTGGGGAAAGGTTAAATTTAATCAGACCTTAAAAGGTTTTCATGGCTACGACATATTGTTTAGTTTAGTGGTAAGCAAAAATTATCAAAATTTTGTAACCAATCAAATTTTATTAGTTCATTATTCAGCAGGATCCTTAACTAAAGAATGGTTAAAAAATGTGATACTTGCTTATAAATTGGCAGATATTAGACATTTAAATATTGATAAAAAAATAGAATTAATTGCATTTAAATATTTTGCAAATCAATTAAGATATTTAATTTTTGATAAAAAAGAAATTATACAATATTTAAAAGACTTTATATCTTTTAAACATTTAGGATTAATAAATTGGTTAAAAGCCAAAAGAAAAATACAATATATTAAGAAAAATACTAAGGATGAGTATTAAGCCAAAAATATTAATTATAGAAGAAGGTTTTCTAAGGAAAGATATAGAATTCTATTTAAATTCGGTTGATTTTGAAGCTAAATTAATTTCTTTAAATCCAAATATTCAAATTAAATCTAATAAATATTTAGATAAGATTTTAAATATTTATAATAGAGTTGTTAAAAAAAACATTTATTATTTTGAAGAAAAAAGTATAAAATATAAAAACAGATTTTATCTAAATCAAATAAAAAAAGAAATTGAATTTTTAAATTTTGATTATATATTACTTATTGTTCCCTATCATTATTCATCTCAAGTAATAAATTATCTTTCTAAACATACGAATAAAATAATTGGATATTCTTGGGATTCAATTAACAATAAAAAAGAGCATCAATTAATAAAATTTAATAATAAGATAAGTAAATTATTTTGCTATGATAAAAATTCAATAAATAATTTCACAAAACTTAATCTTATTTATACAACTAATTTTTATTATCCTTTAGAAGAGATTGAAATTTATAAAAACACTACTAGACCTGTGAATAAAATATCTTATGTTGGAAATTTAGCAGATAGAAGAGATGTAGTTATAGAAGAAATTTTGGATAATATAGAAGGAAAAGTGGAATATGATATTAATATTGTAAAACATGATTTTAAACAAAGTTTGTTAAAAGATAAATATAAATTTAATTATTTAGAAGCAGGTATATCATTGCATGATTATATGAAAATAACATTAAATTCTGAGATTATTTTGGATATTCAGCTTGGTTGGCAAAACGGCTTTACATTTAGAATAATAGAAGCAAGTTATCTCAAAAAGAAAATAATAACAACAAATCAATTTGCTACAGAATTAAAATTTTATCATCCAGATAATATTTTTATCTATAACGAAGAAACAAAACATTTATTAAATGATTTTTCACTAAAACCTTATACTGAAATAGATTCATCATTAATAGAATATTATCGTATCGATAATTGGTTAAAACGAATTTTAGAACTAGAATAAATCCAAATGCAATCCATACTTTTCATCTATAAAAATAAAAATTTAGCACATCAATTTGTAAAACATTTCAAATTGAATGGATATACTATTTATGAATTTTATGATGAAGAAATTCCATATTATGAGTTTTCAAGACTTCAACGATTTGAGAATATTTATTATCGCGTTGTAAAAAAAGATACACAACAAATACATAAAATTAATCACCGTAATTTTATCAATCTAAGTCAAACAAAATTAAAACAATTACAAAAAAAGCAGCTAAAATTTGATGTTTGTTTTGTAATTCGTGGAGACTTAATTCCAGCAAATATTTTGCACTATGCACGTTCTATTTCTGATAAAATGATCGATTATCAATTAGATGGTTTATCTGTTTCAAAAAAAATATTAGAATACAAAAATCTATTCAATCAAATCTATGTTTTTGATGAACAAGATGTAATTGATTATCCTAATTTTGATTTAAAATCAACAACAAATTGTTTTTTTGAAGAACCGATAATTACGAAGACAATTGACTTTTCTTATATTGGTGTAAATACAGAAAATCGCTTCGAAATTTTAGAAGATTTATACCAAGAATTAAAATTAATTAATCCTCAATTTGAAATTGATTTTTATTTAAAACAAGATGAATTTCATGCCAAATCATCAGCTAAATTAAAGTTATTAGACAAACCGTTTACTTACGAGCAATGTTTAGAATTGAGCAATAAATCTCGAGTTTTAATAGATTTAAAAAGAGAAGAACACAACGGATTATCACTTCGTTTTTTTGAAGCAATGAATTATCAAAATAAAATAATTACAAATAATCAATCTGTTAAAGAATACGATTTCTATCATCCAAACAATATCTTTGTGACAGATTATAAGGATATAAGTGGTTTAAAGGAATTTATCGCTTTACCTTACATGGATATAAAAAGAGAAATCAAAGAAAAGTATAATTTTAAAAATTGGATTAAAAATTTATTTAACACATGATACCAAAAAAAATTCATTATTGTTGGTTTGGAAATAATCCTAAGCCAAAAATTGTAGAAACATGTATTGCATCATGGGAAAAATATTTACCTGATTATGAAATTATAGAATGGAATGAAAGTAATTTTGATGTCAATCAAAATGATTTTGTTAAAACAGCCTATCAAAATAAAAAATGGGCATTTGTTTCTGATTTTGCAAGAGCCAAAGCATTGTATGAAAATGGAGGCTTTTATTTAGACACAGATATGGAAGTAAAAAATACGTTGAATGATTTTTTACATCATCGTGCAGTTTGCGGTTTCGAGATAAAAGGAATTCCATATTCTGCTTTTTGGGGAATAGAAAAAGGGCATATTCTTGCGCAGAAAATAATGAATTATTATTTGACAAATCAATATGCAGAAGAGCCAAATACAGCTATTTTTTCGAGATTATTAGTAGATGAGTTTGGAGCGGATGCACAAAAAGATGAATATCAGAATTTGAAAGAAGGAATAGCTTTATATCCTTCTACTTATTTCTCTTTAGACTTACCAATTAACTATGTTACACATCATTTTTCAGGATCTTGGCATGATAGCTGGACCTCAGAAAAAAATACATATAAAGAAATGGTGAATATGTACGGCGTTCTTAATGCTGTTCTTAATGAAAAAACAGCTAAAGAGAAAGTGAAAAATGTAGTTTATAATCATAAAATTATAGAGATAAAACAGGTTTTGGATCAAATACCGACTCGTTATATTTTTAATTATTTGATTGATAAAATTTTTAAAAGATGATGCAACGATTAAAAGATGCAATAGCAGTTTTATTAGGAAAAGCAAAAACAGAAAAAAGAAAGAACATTAATTTTATCAATACAAATTATACTTCTACAGAACAAGAATTTTTAGATTCTATATCCATAGAATTTCTTTTTGCAGAATTTGGAGAAGATAGAGTAAATGGAGGAGGAAGTACTTTTGATGAAAAAAATAGATTAGATCCTTCTTTAAAAACATTACGTCATTATTTTCCGAATGCAAAATATACTGTTTATAGTGATTTTGATTTGAATATTGATGGTGTAAATCTAATCAAAGTAAAATCACCAGTCCTTCAGCCCGAACATCCAAGATACGGTTATCGTACTGCTGACTATTATAAATTTATGGGATTGTTAAATTCTGATGCCGATTTTAAATGTGTTCTTGATACAGATATGCAGATTATTTCTTCTGATATTATCGCTTTAATTCATTTAACAAAAAAATTTGGATTTTGTGTACCGTATAACGATCGTCAATTACTGCGTCAGGATATGCAATTATCAAAAGATACACAATTGATAGAAGATGACTCAAAAGGTTTAGGGCATTCTTATAATCAAAGTCCGATGACTTTATGGCAAAAAGATAGTCGTGGTATGTTATTTTATGAAAATTGTGCAGAAATAATGAAAACTGATCCATCTAGAGCTTCTTTGGTGATGTGGAAATCTGCTTGGAAAACGGGGATTTATCCATATATTTTACCAAAACAATGGTGTGTTTGCGATGGTAATGAAGGTATAAATGATGAGGTGATATTACATGTAGGACATAAAAGTATAAAAGAATATTACAATGATAATAGGTAAAGGGTTAATCGCAAAACAGTTTCAGAATCATGATGATGTTGTTTATTTTGCGTCTGGAGTTTCTAATTCATCAGAAACAGATAAAAATCAATTTCTTCGCGAAGAAAATTTAGTGAGAGAAACACTTAATAAATATCCAAAACAATTGTTTATTTATTTTAGTACATGTTCTATATACGATTCTTCTAAGTATAATAGTTTATATGTCTTGCATAAATTACATATGGAAGAATTGATAAAAGAAAATGCAGAAAATTACTTAATACTAAGAGTTAGCAATGCGGTTGGAGAAGGAGGTAATCCTAATCTTTTGATGAATTATTTAGCGAGACAAATAAAATCTAATGCTACAATTACAATTCATAACAATGCAACAAGAAATCTAGTAGATGTTGAGGATGTACGAGATATTACGCTACAATATATAGCATCTAATAATTGGAACAAAATTGTGAATGTTGCTTATATAGAAAATTTTTTCATTCCAGAAATCATTCAATCATTCGAAGAAAATCTAAACCTCAAAACAAATATAATATCAGAAGATAAAGGTGAGCATTATTCCATTGATGTACACGAACTTGATTATGAATTTACTATCCAAGATAAATATGAATATTTAGCTAATCTTATTAAAAAGTATTATAGATGAAAGATTTAACCTCTATAATAATTCCAATTTATAAAGTTGAAGATTATTTAGAAGAGTGTTTAAAAAGCATAACAAATCAGACTTATGAAATATTTGAAGTGTTATTAATAAACGATGGCTCGCCTGATAATTCTGAAAAAAATATGTCTTGATTTTACAAAAAAAGGATAAACGTTTTAACTATTTTTATAAAGAAAATGGAGGTGTTTCGAGTGCACGAAATTTAGGACTTGAAAAAGCAACAGGGAAATTTATTGTTTTTGTAGATTCTGATGATTGGGTTGAAGAAAATTATTTGAAGGATTTTGTTGATAACTATAAAAATGATACAACACTTATTATACAAGATTTAACAAAAGAAATTAATGGACAAATAAAAATTAACCGATTAGGTTTTTTTGTAAATAAAGAATATAATTTTATAAATGATTTTGAAGAAATTATTAAAAATAGTCATATTCTGGAAGGATTTCCTGTTAATAAATTTTTTGTAAAAGATACAATCACTGAAAATAAAATAAAATTTAAAGAGAATATTACACATAAAGAAGATGAGATATTTTGCTTAGAATATTATAAAACAATTTCTAATATAAAGATTTTGAATGTGTCAAATTATCATTATGTAAATAGAGAAAATTCAGCAACATCAAGTCACCCTTCTTTTGAGTCAGAGTTTGAATATTTAAAAAATTATATTTTAAATATTGATTTTATGAGATTAAGAGTTGATGAAACAACGTTACTTATATTTAAAAAAGATCAGTTAAAGTTTAAGTTTAATTATTTGATTTACAATATTTTATACTTAAAAGTGAAAGATAGAGCTAATCGAGTGTTAAATTTAAAAAAAATTTATGACGAGTTTATAAGTAATTATGAAATGATAAATAAAACATTTATTCAAAAAGTTGATTTCTTTTTATTTCGCTTCAAATTATTTTACATTTTAGATGCTTTTATTAAACTTAGAAAATAATTAAAAATGGTAAAAAAAGAGAAACTTGCAATTGTTATTCCTTATTATAAACTTGATTATTTTAGAGAAACGTTATTGTCTATTCGTAATCAAACAAATCAAAATTTTAATCTTTATATAGGAAATGATTGTAGTCCAAATAATCCAAATATTCTTATTGAAGAATTTAATGATATTATTACAGAATATAAATTATACAACGATAACATAGGCGGTATAAATTTAAATAAACATTGGAATAGAAGTATTGATGACTTAGTAAGGAATGAAGAGTGGATAATGGTATTGTGTGATGATGATTTTTTAGATGAGACTTGTGTAAACGAATTTTATAATCATATCAACGAAATAAATGATTTAGGGATTAACGTAATTCGATATGCAACACGAATAGTTAATCAAAATAATTCTTTAATATTAAATGAATTTAATCGTAATAAAAAAATTGAAGCTTCAATACATCTTTTTGAAGAAAAGATATTGGAAACAACAAGAAGTTCATTAAGTGAGTATATTTTCAGCGTAGAAGCATATAAAAAAAATAAATTTAAATCATTTGAATGTTCATTTGGCTCTGATAATGTTGCTTGGTTAGAATTTTCTGATTTTAAGTCTATTTATTGTATTAATAATTGTTTTATTTATTACAGAAATTCAGAATTATCTGTTTCAGGAAACCCTACTTTAAAAGGAAAAAAAATGTTAGGAGAAATTCAGTATTTAAAATATCTGATTAAAAATTACAAAAATAAATTTTCTAAAAACACACAATTCTTATTATATGAAAGATATTACCATTATTTTAGAAGTCTATATAATAAAAGAGCTTTAATTAAAACAACTATTTTAATCTTGAAAATGATTCATAATTTAGGGTTAGATACAACGATTAAAATTATTAAAAACAACAAAAATTATTTTAAGAAACTTTATTCTTAACCCTCATAACGTTTCTTAAAAATTTTATAACCCAAATTAGTAGGTAGATTTAGTAATAAATTTTCCTTTTTTTGTGCTTTTGTAAAGTCAGAAGAAATATAATCAGAAAATGAAAGTGATGGTGCTTTTTTCATTCGATTATAGTTTATTTTAAAATAATCGTCATCTTTGATAACCTTCCATTGCATTTGTAAAATCAAAGTTTTAAAATTTACAATCCATCCTCGTATCAATTTTCGTCGATTCAAATCCTTCGTTTCATTGTAAGATTTATTTACCCATTCTAAAATTGTTTGGTGATTTTCAGAATTCTTTTTTGTGCGATTAAAAATCACAGAATTTGCATGCAAATAATAATTATATGTGATATCATCAAGAATTGATAACGAATCTATTTTTTGCATCACATGAAACATCCACAACTCATCTTGAGCAAATAAACCAGCAACAAAATAAATTTTATTTGTTTTGATGAAATCTAATTCTACTAATTTATTCCACGAAGAAACAGGAAAATATCCTTTGCAATAAGCTTCAAAAATGGAAGAATTATTATTAAAGTTTTTATCAATAGATAAAGTTGCAAAACCAAAATCTTTAGTTGTGTTATCAAATGTATTTATCCAACGATTTTGTGCAATTACCATTTGTGTTTTATAGAGTAGTACATTATCAACACACTTTTCTATACAATCAGATGTAATTGTATCATCACTATCTAAAAAATAAATATATTTACCCGTAGAATTATCTATTCCTGTATTACGAACAACAGATAAACCACTATTTTCTTGGTGATAAAGTAATTTGATATTAAGACTAGTATTATTCGCTATAAATTCTTCAATAATTGTAACACTATTATCAGGTGTACAATCATTAATCAAAATAATTTCTAAGTTTTGATACGTTTGTGCTTTTACAGATTCTAAACATTTTAGGATAAATGATTCACATTTATAAACAGGAATATTGATACTAACTAATGGCGTGTGCATAAAGGTTTAAGTTTTGTTGATACAAATTTAGAAAAATCTAGCAATATTTATTTTACAATTTAGGATTCTTGTAATAATGTGTTTATTACGAAGTTATTATTGTATTTTTGTTTCTTAATTGAAACCAAAAACTATGAATCAAAAATATGATTATTTAATTATCGGTGCAGGAATATTTGGAGCTGTTTCGGCTTACGAATTAACCAAAAAAGGTTATAAATGCCTCGTTATCGAAAAAAGAAATCATATTGCAGGAAATTGCTTTACACAAAATATAGAAGGCATTAATGTACATAAATATGGTGCACATATTTTTCATACAAATGATGAAACGATCTGGAATTATGTAAATCAATTTGCTGAATTTAATCGTTACACAAATTCTCCAATTGCAAATTACAAAGGCGAAATTTATAATTTACCTTTTAATATGAATACCTTTCATCAATTATGGAATGTAAGTACGCCTGCCCAAGCAAAAGAAATAATTAAGAAACAGGCGGATGAATTTGGTGTTAAAAATCCATCTAATTTAGAAGAACAAGCTATATCGTTAGTCGGTATTGATATTTACAATAAACTGATAAAAGAATATACAGAAAAACAATGGGGTACAGATGCTAAAAATCTTCCGGCATTTATTATCAAACGATTACCCGTTCGTTACACGTATGATAATAATTATTTTAACGATAAGTACCAAGGAATTCCGATTGGAGGATATACACAAATTTTTGAAAAATTATTAGAGGGTATTGATATTGAATTAAATGTAGATTATTTCGAAAATAAAGAACATTATAATCAATTAGCCGATAATATTATTTACACTGGACCAATTGATGCATTTTTTGATTATCAATACGGAAAATTAAACTACAGAAGTTTACGTTTTGAGAATGAATTAATCGAGACGGAAAATTATCAAGGCGTTGCAGTTGTTAATTATACATCGCATGATGAAGCCTTTACACGTATTATAGAGCATAAACATTTTGAATACGGTAATCAGCCTAAAACGATTATTACGAGAGAGTATCCTGATGATTGGAACGATGAAAAAGAACCATATTATCCGATAAATAATGAAGAAAATGATCAAATATTTTCTAAATATAAAGCATTAAGCACTCAAGTTTCTCATGTTGTTTTTGGCGGTCGATTAGCCGAATATAAATACTACGATATGCATCAAGTAATAGGTTCTGCGTTAGTTAAAATGAAAAATATTCCGAATAAATAAAAGCCATGTCAAATAATAAACCTGCAATTACTTTATTAATGTGTAATTATAATAATGCACATTATTTAAAAAAAGGAATAGAAAGTGTTTTAAATCAAACATTCAAAAATTTTGAATTGTTAATTCTAGATGATTGTTCAACAGACGAATCTGTAGCAATTATACAAGAATATGTACCAACTGATGATAGAATTTCATTTTATCAACAAAAACAAAATGGTGGTTACGGACAAGCAATTTACGATAGTATTAATTTAGCTAAAGCAGATTATGTTGGTATTATCGATCCAGATGATGCACTAACACCTGATGCTTTAGAAGTAATGTTGGGACGATTAAATGAAAAGCCACAACTTGTAGGTTTATATTCTCAACATTGGATTTGTGATAAAGATTTAAATCCTGTCGAAATTTGTAAAACAAGCACAAAAATACCAGAAGGGACAACTTATTTAGAGTACGGAAAATCTGCAATGACCCATTTTTTTGTTTTTAATCGCCTTAAATTTATCGAAAACGGAAATATAGATCGTACAATGCGCAATGCATTAGATCAAGATTGGTATTATAAAGTAGAGGAAGTAGGCGAAGTAGATTTTGTAGAAAAACCATTGTATTATTATCGCATTTCTCCGACAGGAATTTCTCAGGGTTTCAAGAAAAGTTACATTACATATCGCGATCATCATATAATCAAAGAAAGAGCTTTGGATAGACGTGGTGTAAAAGGAAAAAAGAGAAATGATATTTTAAATAAATCGAAATCAGAAGTGATGTATAAAAAATTTAATTACTTATTAAATGAAAAATCACCACGTTTTATTATCCCATTAATCGAATGTTTTTATAGAAGTCCAATCTCTACTGCGCAAGCAATTTTATATAAAATAAAGAAGTAAAATGGATATTATCATCAAGTCATTTAATCGGCCATATTATTTGGATCGATGCCTTAAATCTATTTTACAAAATGTAAAAGGCAACTATAAAATAAAGATTATAGATGATGGTACGCCCCAAAAATACCTTGATAAAATAGCAAATAGTTATGATGTGGAAATTATTCCGACAATTAATTATACTCAAAAATCAAAAAACATAGAGGAAGGAAAAGAAAACAATGGTTTTGTAATTCCGACAGAAAGTTGGCGAAAAGCAGTCGAAAATTCTTCTGATTATTTCTTGATAACTGAAGACGATGTTTGGTTTACAGAAATCGTAAATGTAGACGAATTGATTAATCAGATGATTTCTAATGATATTCATTTAATTAAACTGGGAATTTTAGGAATTTATTCTGACGATAAATTTGCTGAGATAAAAACATTATCATCAGAAATTGAATCAACTTATCCATTAAAGACATTTACATCAAATCAATTTATTATGGATTTATTTATGTTTAATAAATTCAAATTCTTTACATTTTTATATAAATTAGGATTAGTAGATAATCAGACCAAAAGAAAATATTGGATTCTAAATTCAATATTAATGGGCTTGTATAAAAAGGATTACTGGCTGTATATGTGGAAAGATTCGGTTAATTTATTAGATGAAAAAATTCAGTTAAGAAATGCTGGTGTTTGGTTTGGTAAACATAAATTCAATAAAAATATTGTGTCAAGAACCAAGCAAGAAAAGATGAAAACAACATTTAAATCTTCAGCATCTGGGCATTATCATGATTATGACCTTCATTTATCAATAGATAAAGTAAATCATATTTTAAACGAAGCTTGGTTAAAAAATGATTTTGATGCAATGCAAAATTATCCAAAAGATTTTTCAGATGATTATATAAAGATTTTTTTAGAACAGGAAAATCATCCAGATGCACAATATGAAGAATGGTTTATATGGGCAGAACAATTTAGAAAACAATACCGTAATTTAGGTGCGCAAGTAGATTAAAATATAAAACAAAAAGACCTTAGAATTTTTCTAAGGTCTTTTTGTAATATTTAAAAGAATGTAATTTATTATTCTTGTACCAATAATCTAAATCCTTCACCGTGAATATTCACGATTTCTACTGCAGGATCTTTCTTTAGATATTTACGTAATTTCGCAATATAAACGTCCATAGAACGAGATGTAAAATAATTATCATCATGCCAAATACGCGTTAATGCGATTTCACGTGGCATTAAATCGTTTTTATAAACAGCCAATAAACGTAACAATTCGTTTTCTTTTGGCGAAAGTTTTTGCGATTTACCATCAAAAATTAATTGTCTCAATTTCGCATTGAAAGTAAATTTACCAATTTTGAAATCTTCTTGCTCAAATTTTTCTTCCTCACCTGCATTACGTTGCAATACAGCTTTTATTTTGTACAATAAAACTTCAGAATCAAATGGTTTTAATACATAATCATCTGCTCCAATTTTGTAACCATTTAAAACATCCTCGCGCATGTTTTTTGCCGTTAAAAATATGATTGGTTGTTCGCTTTTTAATTCTTTGATCTCTTTACCTAATGTAAACCCGTCTTTTTTGGGCATCATTACGTCTAAGATACATAAATCATAATCACTTTCTTTAAATTTGGTAAGACCGTCTTCACCATCGATTGCGTGCGTTACGTCATAATCGTTTATAACCAAATAATCCTTTAATACGCTTCCAAAGCTTGGATCATCTTCTACTAAAAGTAATCTTTGTTTATCACTCATTGATTTATGATTTTAGGGGAATTTTAATAAAAAAGGTACTTCCTTTTCCAGGAGTGCTTTCTGCCCAAACTTGTCCGCCATGTAGCTGGACAATTTTTTTAACATAAGCTAAACCAAGTCCGTGACCTTTTACATTATGTACATTTCCCGTTTCTTCTCTATAAAATTGTTCAAATATTTTTTTAAGAACATTCGGTGACATTCCCATTCCTTTATCGGTAATTTCGATTATAAAGTTATTTTCTTTGTTATAAGTTTTAACTTTAATATCGGGTGTGTTTGGCGAATACTTTCGGGCATTATCCAACACATTAATAACGATATTCTCTAAATGGAAAGGGTCTCCTTTAACAAAAGAATGTTCTGCATTGTATTCTTCAAATATTGTACCATTTCTTTCTTCGACAATAAATCTTATCGGCTCAACACTTTTTTGCACAACACCGTTTAAGTTAACTTCCTGAAAATTCATATCCATTTGATTGCGATCAAGTTTAGACATACGCAATACCATCTCTACGTGGGCATTCATACGTTTGTTTTCTTGTTTTATCAAATCGGCATAATATTTTACTTTCTCAGGATCATTATAAATTTTTTCGTTTCGCAAGGCATCTGATGCAATATTAATTGTCGCAATAGGTGTCTTGAATTCGTGTGTCATATTATTAATGAAATCCGTTTTTATTTCCGAACTCTTACGCTGTATTTGCATATAGTAAATGGATAATGAAAATACGGTAATAATAATCATCGTCAAAATAAATGTTAACGAAATTACAGGAACTGTAGGCGCAATGATGGCTAATTTTCTGTTTTTGAAATTTGCGGCAAGATAATATTGTACATGATCATTACGGTCTAAAAATAAAGGAACCATAAATTCGACTTTATTTGGATCAAAATCTTTTGACTTAACAACTGTAATTGCAGAATCTTTTGTAAGCACTGCAAGTTGCGGATCTGCTTGTAAAATTCCTCTATTTTTTAATTCTACTTTAAAAATAGAATCTAACATTTTGTACGAAACACGTTTGTCTATTGGCGTAGTACCTGCATCCCAACGCGCCGCACTTTCTAATGTAAATGTACCATCTTGTAAAGATTGTTCTAAATTAAGGTTAAGATTTGGAATTCCTTTCGAAGTCGAATCTTTGTTTATTTTAAACACTCTTTCTTGCGAATAAATATTAGCTCTTGTTAAACTATCATTGTATTCGCCCGAAACTGGTAACATAGATTTTTCGACAACATAACGCGTAACATACGCATAAGTTGTACCCAAAGAATCTTTTATTACATGATTTGTAACAACTTGTGGTTTATCTTTGTTAGATGTTAAATCAGTTTTTATATTACTAAATTTCTTGTAATATTTCTCTAATTCATTTTTGTTAACTTTCTCAGTTGTGAAATTCATGGCTTGATATACGCCATTACTAAAATTATCTGTTCCGGTTTTTAAGGTTAAGTTTAACCAATAAAACTGAATGATAATTAAGCCGATAAGTGCAATGCTCATCACTACAATTAAGATTTTATAAAATCCTTTTCTCATTTACTTAATTTGAATTTATAAAGTTATAGTAGTTTTTTAATTTTGATAAATGTCTTTTCAACTTCATTTTTTAAATGTGTCAAATCGCCATTATTATCTATAATAAAATCTGATTTTTGGATGCGTTCTTCATCCGAAATTTGATTGTTAATTCGCGCCATTACTTGTTCTTCCGTAAAACCATCGCGCGCCATAATTCGTTGTATTCTTTTTTCTTTATCCATCAGAACACTAATTACGACGTCACAATCTTTATAACTTCCGCTTTCTATCAAAATAGCAGCTTCTTTCATTATAATTTTACTTGTTTGTTGTTTTTTCCATTCTTCAAAATCGTTGAAAACAGCTGGATGAACAATTTGATTTAATTGCTTTAGTTTTTCGTTGTTATTAAAAACTTGTTTTGCAATATAAACACGGTTTAAACCCGATTGGTTATAAGCTTCATCACCAAAAGCTTCGATAATTTTAACTTTTACTTCAGAGTTTTCGTTCTGAATAATCTTTGCTCTTGTATCCGAATTGTAAACGGGCACACCTAATTCTTCGAAAAACTTTGCCGCAGTTGTTTTACCAGAGCCTATGCCTCCTGTAATTCCTGCTATAAATGGTTGATTGTTTTTCATGGTTTGAAGTTAAAAAAATGCCGAAGAATAATTTCTTCGGCATGCAGTTAAATATATGTTAACCTTGTAATTAGTTTTTGTCTTCTACTGCTTTTTCTGTTTTATCAGCTTTCTCAGTAGTTTTACCGTAACGTGCAGCTGTTAATTCTCTAGAAATTGCAGCTTTTTCAAATTTGATTTTACCTGCTCCAGTCTCAATAACTAAGGTATCATCATAAATTTCGTTGATTTTTCCGTGAATTCCAGATGTTGTTACAACTTGGTCACCACGTTTGATATCAGTTTGAAATAATTTTTCTTGTTTAGCTTTCTTTTGTTGTGGACGAATCATGAAAAAATACATAATTACGAACATACCACCAAACATTAAAAGCATAGACATACCGCCACCTTGAGCACCAGCTTGTAAAAAGATTGTTTGAATCATTTGTATATTTTATCTATTAAAATTATTTCCCGAATGCTTGTTGTGCATTTTGGTCATTTGCTGTAGCACCAGTTACGTTTGCTGTAATGTCAAATTTTTCGTGACCATTTGCAGTGTTTGTAACTAAAGTAACAGTTTTTTGTTGTTTACCGTTCATGTTACCAGCTGTGTATTGTACTTTGATAGAATCTGTACCACCAACCGGAATTGGCGCTGTAGGAAATTCTGGTACTGTACATCCACATGTTGCTGATGCATCACGAATAACTAATGGCGATTTACCATCGTTTTTGAATTTGATATATGTTTCTACTTTAGAATTTGCAGCTACATCTCCAAAATCATGGCTTGCTTCGGCTAATGTTAATACAGGAGCTGTAGCAGCATCTACTACATTTTCAGCTTGTTGAGCTGTTTCTTCAGCTGTAAAAGATTCGCTTGCTTTTTTTTCTCCACAAGAACTAACTGCGAATGTAAATGCAATTACACCTAAAATAAATAATTTGCTTTTCATTTTTATACTTATTTGTCTTAGTCAAATTTAAGAAAAATTAAGGACTATAATAAACCTCTACCGTATTTTGGTAAATTATTATTGTCTTTTAACTCTTTTAAAGTTTTATCTAAGATTCCGTTAACAAAAACACGTGATTTTTCTGTCGAATAATTCTTCGCCAATTCAATATATTCATTGATTGTTACTTTTGCCGGAATGTTTGGGAAATGTAAAAATTCTGTCAAAGCCATCTCTAAAATAATTAAATCGATTGTCGCAATACGATCTAATTCCCAGTTTTGGGCTTTTTCGTCAATCATATTTTTTGTTTCTGATTGATGACGAATTGTTTTACGAAATAATTCTTCTGTAAATCTTTTGTCGTCCGTATCTTTATATACTTTAAATAAAGAAATTAATGGAGAACTATTTTCGCGGAAAGATTTTATAGTCGTGTGTACCATTGCATTTGCAATATGAACATCATCTGCCCAAGTAATTTGTATACCTTCTAAGTAATCGTGTAAATCGTCATATTCTGCGATTAATTCTACAAAAAAGTTTAAAACAAATTCTTGATCTTCTTCAAAAGAATTTTTTCCACTTTTCATGTAATCTTTGTAAAGATCACTTTCTATCAAGCTTTTGTAGATATTGTTAGGATAAGAATCATAAACATCCCAAAGTAAATTCTTGTTATCGCTTGTGTAACGATTTAACTCAAGATTACTTTCTAAAACTCTAAAAACTTTGTTATTCACAAACTTTAGATTTGGATTTAAATCCTCTTGGGTTGGAAAGTTTTTTGATTGTGCAAGTTGAATTCTGTGCTCAGCAATTTCTTTTTGAACTTTAATCAAGTTTAGTATATAAATGTACAAATCATAGATTTGATCGATACTTTTCATCATATTCCTTTCGACCATTCTTTCTTCGCCTTCCGTACCTAAACTATTGTATGCATAGATATTCTGCATTACTTTTTCGCGGAGTTGTCTTCTTCCCAACATAATTTCAATGATATAACGTCTAATAAATTGATGCAAAGGTAAAAAAAAGAATGTAATTTTGTTTCGTGAAATCATTACAAAAACTAAATAAATTTTTATGGAAGTATAAATGGAGGATAATTTTAGGCTTCATTTTTACAATTTGCGCCAATTTTGTGCAAGTTTTTTCTGTAACATATATTCGCGAAGCGATAAATACTGTCGAAGAATTATTAAGAAATTATAACCAAAAAGGTACTGATAATCTTGATTTACTAAAAGAAAGTCTGATGTACGCAAGTTTAGCTTTTTTTGGATTTAAAGTTCTTGGAGGCGCTTTAACGGTTGGTACACGACAAATGATAATTGTTGCATCTCGGTATATCGAGTTCGATTTAAAAAATGTGATTTACGATAAATATCAAAAATTATCGTTGTCATTTTACAAAAAACATAAAACGGGCGATTTAATGAATCGTATTACCGAAGATGTTGCGCTAGTTCGCATGTATCTTGGTCCTGGAATTATGTATCCGATAGATTTGGTTTCTCGGGTAATCATTATTGCGTACTTTATGATTCAGATTGATAAAGAATTAACGCTTTATACACTTGCGCCTTTACCAGTTTTGTCTTTATTAATATATGGTGTTGCACGAAATATTAATAAAAAAAGTAAACGTGTACAAGAACAACAATCTACAATTTCGTCATCTGTGCAAGATACATTTGCTGGGATTCGCGTGATAAAATCATTTAATTCCGAAGAATTTATCAAATCAAAATACGAAGTAGAAGCCGACGAATATCAAAAACGAGCACTTAATTTAGCACAAGTTCAAGCCGCTTTTGGTCCATTAATGGTTGTTGTAGTTGGTGTTAGTAATTTGGTTATTTTGTATTTAGGAGGATTAAAATACATTGCAGGAACAATGGATATTGGCTCAATCGCACAATTTTTCTTGTATCTAAATATGTTAATTTGGCCATTTACATCACTTGGATGGATAACCATGGTTGTGCAACGTGCCGAAGCATCAATGTTTAGAATTAATGAATTTTTAAACTTTGAATCAGAAATTGTAGAAGGTGATACAAAAGATTTTAAAATTGAAGGAACAATCGAATTCAGAAACGTAACATTTGTTTACGAAAATACTGGAATCAAAGCCCTAGATAATGTTTCGTTCATATTAAATAAAGGAGAAACATTAGCAATTTTAGGAAAAACGGGTTCTGGAAAATCGACAATAGCATTGTTAATTACACGATCGTTAGAACCAACTTCTGGAGAAATTTTAATTGATGGTAAAAATATTCACGAATTAAGTGTAGAAACTATTCGAGATAAAATTGGTTATGTGCCGCAAGAAGCTTTCTTGTTTTCGGATACATTAACCAATAATATTTTATTTGGTTCTGATGCTACGCACGAAACTGTTGCGGAAGAATTTGCGAAGAAAGCTGTTGTACATGATAATATCGATAATTTTAAGGAACGTTATAATACAGTTGTAGGCGAGCGTGGTGTTACGCTTTCGGGTGGACAAAAACAGCGTGTTTCTATAGCGCGTGCGTTGGTTAATGATCCAAGTATTTTAATATTTGATGATAGTTTATCTGCCGTTGATACAGAAACTGAAGAACAAATTCTAAATAATCTTGCATCAGAGATAAAAAATAAAACAACTATAATTATTACGCATCGTGTTTCATCTGCTAAAAGAGCGGATAAAATTTTAGTATTAGAAGACGGTCGTGTGCTTGAAAATGGCTCGAATACTGATTTATTAAACAAACAAGGTTATTATTACGAATTATACAATAAGCAGTTGTTAGACTAAGCCCAGAATATTATTTTAACAAAAAAATAGAATTAACTTGCTAAAAGTGTTGTTGTTTTCTTAAATTTTTTTAGATTTGTTAGGAAACATTTAACAATTAAACTCTATTTAGACTTATGAATGAATTTGAAAACCAGGAAAAGGTGGATGCAGAAGGAGTCTTTTCCAAGGTATTAAGAGCTGGCCGCAGGACCTATTTTTTTGATGTGCGCGAAACAAGAGCTGGAGATTATTACTTAACAATAACAGAAAGTAAGAAAAACACGCAAGATGATGGTGCAGTTTATTACAAAAAACACAAAATTTATTTATACAAAGAAGATTTTGAAAGTTTTAAAGAAATGTTAGACGAAACAACTGATTTTGTTTTTGCACAAAAAGGACAAGAAGTAATTTCGGAAAGACATCAAAAAGATTTTGATTTAAAAACTAAAGTTGAAAGTAAAGATGATACGCAAGTAGAATCTTTTACGAATATCGATTTCGAAGATATTTAGACTTATTAATATGCGTAAAATAAAAACCTCTCAATTTGAGAGGTTTTTTTATGGCGTTTTATCAGAAAATATACTATTAAATAAAAAAAAACTCCCGAAAGCTAAATGCTTCGGGAGTTTTATATTTAGTTTAAAACTAATATTACTTTAATAATTCTTCTACTTTATCAGCAGCATCTTTTAATGTAATTGCAGAGTGAACTTCGAATCCTGATTCATCAATCATTTTCTTAGCGATTTCTGCATTTGTTCCTTGTAAACGAACAATAATAGGAACATTAATTTCGTCACCCATATTGTTGTAAGCATCTAAGATACCTTGTGCAACACGGTCGCAACGTACAATACCACCAAAAATGTTAATTAAAATAGCTTTTACGTTTTTATCTTTTAAGATAATACGGAAACCTTTTTCAACACGTTCAGCATCAGCAGTACCACCAACATCTAAAAAGTTAGCTGGGTTACCACCTGATAATTTGATAATATCCATAGTTGCCATTGCTAAACCAGCTCCGTTAACCATACATCCAACATTACCATCTAATTTTACAAAGTTTAATCCAGCTTCACCAGCTTCAACCTCTGTAGCATCTTCTTCTCTTGTATCACGTAAAGCAGCTATATCTGCATGACGGAATAATGAGTTATCATCGATAGAAACCTTAGCATCAACTGCGATAATTTGATCATCAGAAGTTTTTAATACTGGGTTAATTTCAAACATAGAAGCGTCAATTGCAACATAAGCATTGTATAATGCCGTGATAAATTTAACTCCGTCTTTGAAAGCGTTACCTGATAAACCTAAGTTAAAAGCAACTTTACGTGCTTGGAAACCTTGGATTCCTACAGATGGATCAATTTCCTCTGTAAAAATTTTATCTGGTGTGTGTTCTGCAACTTCTTCAATATCCATTCCACCTTCAGTAGAATACATAATCATATTTTTACCAGTTGCGCGGTCTAATAATACAGAAACATAAAATTCTTCAGTTTCAGATTCACCAGGATAATAAACATCCTCAGCAACTAAAATTTGATGAACTTTTTTACCTTCCGCAGAAGTTTGAGGTGTAACCAATTGCATCCCGATAATATCGTTTGCTCTTTCTTTAACCTCGTCTAAGTTTTTAGCAAGTTTAACTCCGCCACCTTTTCCACGACCACCTGCGTGTACTTGAGCTTTAATTACGTACCAACCTGTACCTGTTTGTTCAGTTAACTGTTTTGCAGCTTCTACAGCTTCTTCTGGTGTACTTGCTACGATTCCTCGTTGCACTTTCACACCATATTTACTAAGAATTTCTTTTCCTTGATATTCGTGAAGATTCATTTTTTTTGATTTTTCAATTACAAAAATAAAAATATTGTTGATGAATTCTAAATTTTGACATATTAAATTTATCAGCTTATGTAAAATAGGCTAAAAAATTTACTTATTTAGATTTTCTAAGTTACTAAAAATACTGATATAATAAGTCAAAATGTTTTTAATACAATTTTTAGATCGTATAAGTTACACCACAAAATAATGAAGCAAATTTTAGTGGTGTACAAAAGGTCGTATCTAAACTTAGAACTAATTTATTTAATTTATATATTTACCTCATGATAAAAGCAGAAAATATTGTAAAGAAATTTGGAGATTTAGAAGTATTGAAAAGTGTATCTTTAAATATTTCTGAACGCGAAATTGTTTCGATAGTTGGTGCTTCTGGTGCCGGAAAAACAACTTTACTTCAAATATTAGGAACCTTAGAAAAAAGTACTGAACCTAGAAAGTACAACACAAATATTTCGATTGCGGGACAAGATATTACGAAACTAAATGACCGTGATTTATCAAAATTTCGAAACGAAAATATTGGATTTATTTTTCAGTTTCATCAATTGTTACCAGAATTTAATGCCTTAGAAAATATTTGTATTCCAGCGTTTATCAAGAAAACAAAAAAAGCAGAAGCAGAAAATCGCGCAAAAGAGTTGATGTCATATTTAGGATTAACAAATCGATTAACTCATAAACCAAATCAACTTTCGGGAGGAGAGCAGCAACGTGTTGCAGTGGCAAGAGCGTTAATCAATCAACCAAAAGTTGTATTTGCAGATGAGCCTTCGGGAAATTTAGATTCGAAGAATGCAGAAGAATTGCACGAATTATTTTTTAATTTACGAAATGAATTTGGTCAAACCTTTGTAATTGTCACACATAACGAAGAATTAGCAAATATGACTGATCGTAAATTGGTAATGGCTGATGGTTTGTTTGAAACTAATGCGCAATGAATCAACAAGAATTAAAAGATTTTTTAGACGAAAAAGTTACTCAATATAATACGTTAGATTTTATAGATTCGGATCCGGTTCAAATTCCTCATCGTTATTCTACAAAAGAAGATATCGAGATTTCGGGATTTTTAGCTGCAACAATTGCATGGGGAAATCGTAAAATGATTATCAACAATGCCAATAAAATGATGACTTTGATGGGAAATTCGCCTTTCGATTTTATCATGAATTCTTCTGAAGACGATTTAACTCGTTTTGATGGTTTTGTGCATCGTACATTTAATAGCGATGATTTAAAATTTTTCATCAAATCGCTTCGTAATATTTATCAAAATCATCACGGATTGGAGCATGTTTTTCATCACTATCAAGCTGATGATTCTATGCAAGAAGCAATTTCTCAATTCAAGAAAATATTTTTTGAGGTAGATCATCTACCTCGAACAACAAAACATGTTTCAGATCCATTAAATAATTCAGCCGCAAAACGAATAAATATGTGGTTAAGATGGATGATTCGTAAAGATCAACAAGGTGTTGATTTAGGAGTTTGGAATACGATTTCGCCCTCAAAATTATCTTGTCCTTTAGATGTGCATTCGGGTAATGTAGCGCGTAAGCTTGGAATTTTGACTCGTAAACAAAATGATGCAAAAGCCTTGAAAGAATTGGATGCAAAATTACGAGAAATGGATGCGACAGATCCTGTGAAATACGACTTTGCTCTTTTTGGTTTGGGTGTGTTTGAAGGATTTTAGTATTTAGTTAAGTATTTATTAACACGCTTTTAGAAAATTATTATCTAATTTTAGATTCTACTTTCCTAACTATAAATATTTAAATAAGTTCAAAAAGATCAAAACACAATGGTAAAGATACATGTAGGAGAAGAATTTAGAGAAGTTAGTTTATTAGGAAATTTAAGAAATTTTTATGCAGTTTCAAATTTTGGACGTTTAGTTAGTTTTTTATCTGGAATAGAAGATGACGGAAAATTGTTGAAAGGTAGTTATATAAACGGATACAGAATTTTACGTTACAGTTACAAAGATGAAGCTGGAAAAAAAAGATATACGCAAAATTTAATTTATCATTTGGTTGCAGAAAAATTTTTACCTGCGCCAACAGAAGATCAAACGTATTTGTTGCATCTAGATTTTGTAAAAGATAACGATAATGTGACAAATTTAAAATGGGCAACGAAAGATGAATTTCGAGATCATTTTATGAAAAGTCCATTGTATAAAGATGGAATAAAAAAGTCGCAAGAAACTCGTCAAAAAATGGACGGTAATAAATTGACTTCGACCGATGTTATTCGAATTAAAAAAATATTAGCCAATCCAAATCGTAAAACTCGATTAAGAATTATTGCAAAACAATTCGGAATTAGCGAAATGCAATTGTATCGTATAAAATCTGGAGAAAATTGGGGACATATTAAAATCTAAAATAAAATTAAACAAAATATAAATTTGCAAGTAGAAAGGTATTCATTACAATTGAATGCCTTTTTTTATGAATTATAAGTGTTATTTTTAGACACGCAAAAAAAGAATATGAAAAATTTAGTTGGAGTTAATTATATAGAAAGATTACCGGTTGTTAAAACAGAAAAAACGCCGTTGTTTTTATTGATTCATGGATACGGAAGTAACGAAGAAGATTTGTTTTCGTTTGCACAAGATTTGCCTCAAAATGCGCATATTGTTAGCGTAAGAGCTTTGCATGATATTATGTACGGCGGTTATGCGTGGTACGATATTAATTTTGTGAACAATGAAAAATGGATGGACGAAGATCAAGCAGTTTCATCACGAAATAAGTTGGTAGAATTTATCGATCAAATTGTAGCACAAGAAAATTTAGACGAAAAACAAGTTACGTTGATGGGATTTAGTCAAGGTGCAATTTTAAGTTATGCGATTGCTTTGAATAATCCAACCAAAATAAAAAATGTTGCAATTTTAAGCGGTTATCCCGAACAAAAAATAATTGGAGATTTCGATCAAACTCAAGATTTTTCTAATCTAAACTTTTTCGTTTCTCATGGAACAGAAGATGTTGTTTTACCAATAGAATTAGGTAAAATGGGCGAAGAGTTTTTAACATCTTTAGAAATAAAATTCGAATATCACGAATACAGAAGCGGACACGGAATTGTACCTCAAAACTACCATGATTTGATGGCTTGGGTAAATAATTTTTAAATAAATTTAACTTCTATGGCGTCGCCGTGATATTCTTTTATCGGCGCGTCATAGAATTCTATATTGATATAACGATACAATAATTCGGTTAATTCGCGCTTTAAAACACCTTTTCCAAAGCCGTGAATAAAAACTAATCGAATTTGATTTTCAAACATAGCACGTTCCACCTCATTTCGCGCAACATCTATTTGCGTTTGTATAATTTGTGCAGGATCTAAATCGCGCCAATTATCAACCAAATTTTCAATATGTAAATCAATTTCGCGTGTAACATACGGATGACGATGCGATTTTCGAAATGTTTTAAACTTTGGTTTAGAAAATTCTTTTATTTCCTCATCTCGGTACTCATCATAATCAATATCAATGTCTTTTATAATATCGGTTTGGTTGTATTCATATTCAAAACCAAATTCATCGTCAAAGTAAACACAGTCACCTTTTATTTTGGTAATTGTACCTGAAATATCATCGTCTATCACTTTAACTTTTGTTCCGATTTTGAACATTTATTTAGATTTTATGCAAAATTAAGAATAATTTCATCAGTTTTTAATTTATTGTACTATTCTATTCTAAATCAATATTGTATTTTTGCTTCTCAAACTAACCAAATGTCCAATCAACCTGAAAAAATAAAAGTACTTTTTAGGCTGCGCTCATTAGAAATGGGTGGAGTTCCGAGAGTAGTTTTAGACTTATTGCGAAACTTACCAAAAGATAAATTCGATTTTACATTAATGCTAAATTTATATCAAGGCGAATTGATAAATGATATTCCAAATGATGTAAAATTGATAGTCGTAGAAAAAGGAAAAGAACAAATGAGTTCTAATCCAATAATCAATAAAATACAATTAGCTTTTAGAAGATTAAAATTGGAGATTTATGATAAATTTCCTAGTGTACTTTATGCGCTAAAAGTTCCACAAAAATTCGATATTGAGGTTTCTCCTGGATATGCAGAATTTGATATGGTTTTAAATTCTCCTGATAAAAAATCGCGTAAAATTGGTTGGTTTCACACAGATGTTAGTTACGATAAAGATGAAAAACGCGTATTAAGTAGAATCGAAAAAATGAAACATTTTGATTTTATGATTTTTGGCTCTAAGCAAACGCGTCAAGTAATTGATGATTTGTATCAAGTGCAATATTCAAAAAGTACTGTTATTTATAATGTGATAAAAGTGGATGAGGTTTTGAAAAAAGCTGATTTGGTTGATTATTCTTTTCAGACAGATTTACCCGTTTTTTCTTCGATGGGGCGTTTGCATCACCGCAAAGGATATCATACGTTGATGAAAGTTCATAAACGATTATTGGATGATGGTTTTCAGCATAAAATTGCTGTAATTGGCGGCGGAAATGAAATGGAAAATTTACAAAATCAGCGCAAAGAACTGAATGTAGAAGATTCGTTTTTATTATTAGATTCTCAAACCAATCCTTACCCATATATAAAAGCTTCAGATTATTTTATTTTACCTACACAATCAGAATCTTATCCGTTGGTAATTGGCGAAGTAATGTGTATGCGAAAACCAATTATTTCGACAAATGTTGGCGGAATTTCAGAAATGATTGATGATGGAGTAGATGGTATATTGATAAAATATGATGAGCAAGAAATGTACGATGCGATGAAACAATTTATGACGAATCCAGATTTTGTCACAAAACTTATTCAGGGTGCAGAGACGGCTTATAATAAATTTGATGAAAAAGAAATTTATCGTCAAGTTTCCGAAGTTTTTGAACAACAATATCAATTAAAATTATCACATGCACGAAACTAAAATTACAGTTGTAACACCATCGTATAATCGCGAACATACTTTGCCTCGTGTTTATGAATCATTAAAAAATCAGACATTTAAAGATTTTAAATGGATTATTATGGATGATGGTTCTACCGATGATACAAAAAAATTGATTGAAAAATATCAAGCCGAAAATTTATTTGAAATTGAATATTTTTGGAATGAGAATGCGAAGAAGTTTTACACTGTTTTTAAAGGTATTGAAAAAGTAAACTCTCCTTTTTTTACAATTTTAGATTCAGATGATGCTTATGTAGAAAATGGATTACAGATAATGTATGAAACAATAGTTGCTTTAAATACTAAAGATTTTATATCTGCAACGTTTAATTCTCAGTTTCCTAATGGTGATTTAGTAGGTGATTTATTTTTAAATAATTTTGAAGGATCAATATTAGAAATGAGGTATAAACATAAAATAAGAGGTGATAAACACACAATTTTTATAACAGAAAAGTATCAAAACTATTTGAATAACTTTGATTATACTATTTTTAAAAATAAATATGCTCCTCAGAAAATTTTTTTTAATATTTATGACTCAAATGGAGAAAAAACAAAATTTGTTAATAAAAATGTTAGGATATATTATCAAGATGAAAATGATTTAGCTTCAATGTCTAATGATCGTATAAAGGAAACATCGTATTTAGGACTAATGGAAGGTTATCGGTCTTTTCTTAATTCGTACGGGACAAAACTTTTTAAATATCCTAAAGCTTTAATTCGTAATTTAGTTGGCTATCAAGTCTATTCTATTGTTAATCAGAAGAAATTTGGAGAAATGAACAAAGGTTTAATACATTTTAAATTTTTGTCTTTTCTACTTTACCCTTTCACACTAATTTATTATAAACTGAAGTAATGTTTTACTAAATGACCAACCAACCAACCAACCAAAAAATACTTTTTATTTACTACAAACTCTTTAAAGCAGGCGGTGTTGCTAGAGTTTTAGTTTCATTAGCAAATGAGTTAGTGAAACAAGGAAATGATATTACAATTTTATTGATGATTTCGGATACATCTAGCTTTTTTGAGTTAGATAGTCGAGTAAAAGTAATTTATCTAGATACATTTTCGCATTGGGGTTTTACAAAAATTAATGTAAATCTGAATAAATATACTCCAAAATTACCCTACAAAAATAATATTAAAAACTATGTTTACGATTTTGGACAATGGGAAATGTTACACAAATGGATCAATAAAAATCATCAAGAATATGATGTAATTATTTCTACTTGGTATAAATTATCTACTCAATTAGCTTTAAATAAAAAAGCAAATCACAAAACAATTGCTTGGGAACATGCCAATTTTGAAGGAGGAGGTAAACTTTGGAATAATTTATTACGAAAATATTATAAAAATTTAAAAGCGGTAGTTTGTATTAATTCTCCATCGTTTTCGCATTATAAATCAATAAATAACCAGTCTTTTCAGATTCCAAATTTAATTGGAGAACCTTTTGAGTCTTTTAATTCTGATAAAATTAAAGACAAAGAAAATACGTTGATTTATGTTGGAAGATTAGATTCGGATAAAAATGTAATCGAATTATTACAGATTTTAGAGAATATAAATTTTCGTGATTTTAGCTTTAAAATAATTGGAGATGGACCCTCAAAAAATACTTTAGAAAATATTGTTAATTCTAGCGAAAAACTTAAAAACACAGTTGAATTTTTAGGAAGTAGAAACATTAATGAAATTTATGATGAACTAAGTAAAAGTAAATTGTTTCTGTTTGCGAGTAAAACAGAATGTTTACCAACGGTTTTGATTGAAGCTACATTAATGGCAAACACTTTGATATCTTATGATTGCAAGTACGGACCATCTGATATTATTAGTGAAAATAATGGATTTCTAATTCCGATGCATAATCAAAAAATGTTTCAGGAGAAATTACAGTTTTTAATAGATAATTCCGAAGATTTAGATCAATTACTTTATTCAAGTCTTAAAGATTCTAAAAAATGGTCAAAAGAGGTTATTTTAAAACAATGGGATAAAATTTTAAGGAATAATGAATGATAAAATAAGAACATTTAAATTAAAATTTCGAAGATTTCGTTATTTGATAAAATGGTTCTTTGAAAATCATTTTAACCAAATAAAACCTTATCTAAATTATAGAGAATTAGATTCTAAATCAATTAAAAAATCGCTTATTTTAGCTCCTCATGCAGATGATGAATGGATAGGCAATAGTCAAATTTTAAGTAAAACTTTTTCAACAGTTTATTATTTTCAGTTTTTAGGAAATAATTATTCTGAATCAAATAAAAGAATTCGTAGAAATGAGTTAGAGAATTTGCGAAAAAAAATCAATTTTGATTTAATTCTTTCAGATAATTATGAAGATTATTCTGATTTAGAAAATTTAATTTTGACTCAAAATTTTTCGGATATTTTTATTCCTTTTCCAATAGATTGGCATCAAGAGCATATCAAAGTAAATACAATTTTACATGAAGTTTTAGTTAAAGTAGATAAGAAAATAAACTTAAAATTTTATCATATTTCAGTACCTTTTGCAAAGGAATCTGAAGGTTATTTTTTACCAATTACAAAAAAAGAATTGATTGAGAAAAATAATATTTTTTCTAAAATTTATCAATCACAATATAATACACCAATTAGTAGATTAAATTATCAACAACGATTAAATGCAAAAGGATTTAAATATTACGCAATTGAAAATTATTTAGAATTGGATTTTGAAGAGTGGGCAGATTTATTGACTTATATTGAGAATAATTATGAAACTAAAATTAAGAAAATGATTTTTTCAATAGATAATTTAACCGACATAAGACAACTATCAAATCAAGTTTATACTGATTGGAAATTGAGCCAAATAAAATAACACTTTTATAAGCCATGCAACACTATATAAAACTAATGCGCGTTAACCAATGGGTAAAAAACCTATTTGTTTTTCTGCCACTTTTTTTCTCAGGAAACTTATTAAATATTGATTTATTTATCGAGTCATTTTATGGTTTTCTTATTTTTTCTTTTGTAGCGAGTAGTATTTATATTATCAACGACTATGTAGATATAGAAAAGGATCAAAAGCATCCCGAGAAAAAAAATAGACCATTAGCAAGTGGTAAAATTTCAAAGAATAAAGCTCTAATTTTATTCTTCGGCTTAGTCATTATAACAAGTCTATTAATTTTTTATTTCGCAAATGTAAAAGTTACGCTGTTAGTTGCGGTTTATTTTTTGATGAATATCGCTTATTCATTTAAATTAAAACAAATTGCAATTTTAGATGTTATGATTATTGCATTTGGTTTTCTACTAAGAGTACTGGTAGGCGGTTATATGACAGGGATTGTGGTAACAGATTGGACAATTCTTTTGGTTTTTGATTTAGCTTTAATACTTGCATTAGGAAAACGACGAGGCGAATTAATCAATGCAGATTTAGAAGGTGTAACTCGAAAATCATTAGATGGTTATAATCTTAATTTTCTAAATTCCGCATTGTCAATAACTTGTACGGTAGCCGTGATTTGTTATTTGATGTTTATTTTAGCACCAGACACACAACAAAAATTTCATCATTATATTATTTATACTTTTGTCTTTGTTTTTGCAGCGGTTTTACGCTATTTGCAGCAAACATTCGTATATTTTAAAACAGAATCACCTACAAAACTAATTTTTAAAGACCATTTTTTACAATTGTTAATTGTATTATGGGGAATTAGTTATGTCCTATTAATTTATTTTAATAATGGAAAATAATAAACTCACACCAGTTTCCAATTGGGGACTGTATCCAGCCATAAAAGCAAAAGTAATATCACCAACTACAATTTTAGAATTTCAAGAAGCAGTTCTTTCTAACGAACAATTAATTGCTCGCGGAAATGGACGTTGTTATGGAGATGCATCTTTACAAAATACAATTATATCAACTTCTAAATGGAATAAATTTATCGATTTTGATCGTAAAAATGGTATTGTAGAAGTAGAATCAGGTGTTCGTTTAGACGAAATTTTAGATGTTTCTATTCCTACCGGATTTTTTATAGCAGTAACACCTGGAACAAAATTTATTACGGTTGGTGGCGCTATTTCTTCGGATGTTCATGGAAAAAATCACCATGTAGACGGTTGTTTTTCGGATCATTTAATTCATTTTGATTTAATGATAGAAAACGGTGAAATACTTCGCTGTTCTCGAGATGAAAATACCGAATTGTTTTGGACAACAATAGGAGGAATGGGTTTGACAGGGATTATTTTGTCAGCTCGTTTTATGTTAAAAAAGATTGAAACATCTTACATTAGAAATGAAGCAATTCAGGCGGATAATTTAGATGAAATTTTTGAATTGTTTGAGTCTTCAGAGTCGTGGACATACAACGTTGCATGGTTAGATTGTTTACAAAAAGGTGATACTTTAGGTAAATCAATTATGTTGCGTGGCGAGCATGCTAAGTGGCAAGAATTACCTGCAAGATTGAAAAAGAATCCACTAAAAGTCAATAAAAAACTAAATTTAAATATTCCATTCTTTTTTCCAAATTTTGTTTTAAATCCGCTAACTATTAAGATTTTTAATTGGCTATATTATAACAAGCAAGGAAAAAAGCATTTGAAAAATTTTGTTGATTTAGATACATTTTTTTATCCATTGGATGCGGTTCATAATTGGAATCGTATTTATGGGAAAAATGGATTTATACAATATCAATTTGTGATTCCAAAAGAAAATGGAAAAGAAGGAATGAGAAAGATTCTTGAAACAATTGCAACAAGTGGTAATGGTTCTTTTTTAGTTGTTTTAAAATTGTTTGGAGATAACAATCCTCAAGCGTATAATTCGTTTCCAATGAAAGGTTATACGTTGGCTTTAGACTTTAAAGTGAATGATAAATTAGAAAAATTAATAGCGAATTTAGATCAAATTGTGATGGAGTATGGCGGTCATATTTACCGTACTAAAGACGCAATGTCTACACCAGCATTAACGGATTATTTAAAAAATATTGATTCAATTAAATTCGAATCAATGCAAAACGAACGTATCAACAGATTCAAATAAAAATGATAGTAATAGGATCAAATTCAGATGTAGCAACAGCTTTTGTAGAAAAGGTTTTGAAAGAAGGAAAACGTTTTCCTTTGGTTTATTTATTTACATCAAATGTAGAAAAGACAGCTAAATTGGCACAACATATTTTTGCAAAATATGAGCAAGAATGCGAGATTGTTGATTTTGATTTAACAAAAGAAAATGATTACTCAAGGCTAAATCACATCGATTCTGAATTGCTTTTTTGTGCGGCTGGATATTTAGGAAAAAATTCTGAAGAAGGTTTGTACGATGATTGGAATACAAAACAAATTGTAGAAATAAACTATTCTAAATTGATTGTTTTAATTAATCATTTTGCAAAGAAATTTGAAGCAAAAGGTTCAGGATCAATTATAGGTTTATCGTCTGTCGCTGGAGAAAGAGGTCGTCAAAGTAATTTTATTTATGGATCGGCTAAAGCTGGCTTTACGGCTTATTTGGCAGGTTTGAGAAATTATCTTTTTCATAAAAAAGTACATGTAATGACTGTTATTCCAGGATTTATGGATACACAAATGACCGCAGATATAGAAACGCCTAAACCTTTAACAGCTCAGCCAGATCAAGCCGCAGATATTATTTACAAAGCTTATCTTAAGAAACGAAATGTTGTTTATGTAACATTTGTTTGGTGGGGAATTATGATGATTATTCGTAATGTACCTGAATTTATTTTCAAGAAAATGAAAATGTAATGAAGCGTACTTTATATTTATTTGATTTTGATGGAACATTAACTAATAAAGATACTTTATTCGATTTTTTAAAATTCTCTTTTTCTAAAGCGTATTTTATTAATTATCTATTATTTATGCCATTGTTTGTCGTTTCCAAATTAAAGATTATTGATCCCGGAAAAGTAAAAGAAAAATTTATTTCTCAATTTATGAAAGGTCTTTCTACTCATCAAATAGATAAATTAGCCCAGAATTATTTTGAAGCGAATCATCAAAAATTGATTCATCCAAAAGCAGATGTTTATATTAAATCTATCAATAATTACAATGATAAATTTATTGTTTCGGCTTCATTGGATATTTGGGTGAAACCTTTTGCAGATGATTACGGAATGGGATTAATTTGTACAAAAGCAGGTTTTGATGAAAATGGTGTTTTTACGGGAAAATTTGTTTCTAATAACTGTAATAACGAAGAAAAAAAACTACGAATTGAGAAAGAAATTGATTTATCTTTTTATGATGAAATAATTGCTTTTGGAGATACAAAAGGAGATGAAGCAATGTTTTCTATCGCTACAAAAGCTAATTTTAGATATTTTAATTAGTCGTAATTTATAAGAAAGTAAAAAGCTGTTTGGGTTTACCAAACAGCTTTTTTTATATGATTAATTCTGAAGTATTACCAAAAATAATCTCCCACCATTTGCATAAAAAATGTTTGAAATAATGCGATATAAGCAATGTTTAATAAAGTTTGAACAGTTGCTATTCTAATTAATAATAGTAAGAAAAATGGATAAATGTATAAACATGCTCTTGCGGTTTCTCCTGTTCCATAAGCACCAGTTAAAAACATTAATAATAATGAGCCAAAAGCAATTATAGGAAGATAGAAGCTAATATCTTGTTTTTGTAAATTTAAATTTTTTGGTATAAATAAGTATGCGAAAAAGCCAAAAGAAAGAAATAATAATATTTCGCTTATATTTTCTATTCGTGTAAAAATATAAACTAAAGGTTGTTCAAATCCACGAAAACCATTGGGGTTTTCTAATTTAGATGCATTAAGAAATGCTTCTATATGATTGTAATCTAGCAGAATATTTGAAATAAATAAAATAATTAAAAATAATATTCCAACAATAATAAAATTGTATAAAGGATAATAATTTTTATGTTTAATAAGCTCAAAAATTGATAAAATTGCTGCAATACAAGCCAAAAAAGTACCACTAAATGTGATTGAATTTGCTAATGTAAATCCAATAACGGTTACTAATATTCCAAACCAATTAATTTTTGTTGATTTAGAAATTAATAATGTTCCATATAAAAAGATTAAACTAAAAAATAAAAAAACTGCATCAATAGAGACAATACTATAAATATTTACAGCGGGTATTAATGCAAAAATGATAATTAAGAGATTTTTTCTAGATTTTTCTAAATTAAAATAAGTTAGAATTTTATATAAAGGAATAAAAGACATTAAACCTAAAACAGATAATCCTATTGATAAACCTAAAACAGATTTATTGAAGAAGGTATACAAAATGTACTGAATCCAAACTGCAAAAGGAGGATGTGTTTTTGCATGCATAGTTAATGTGTCTTGAATTGTATTGTAATGTGCAATAAAATCATATCCATTTTTGATTTGTATAACATCATGAAAATACTGAAAATCAGTATCAATAAAAGACCTTAAAAATGTGTAATGTAGTGAGCCTTGTGATAAATTACCCAATAAAATAATAATTATATAAGAACTAAATAAAGACCAATAATTTAGTTTTTTATAATTATTTAGTAATAAAATTCCAGTAAATAAAAAGATAAAGGAAAATAAAATTCCTTGTAACGTAAATTTAGAGAAATAGACGACACTTATAGGAAATGTAATTCTAGAACCAGTAAAAAAATGATGGTTGCTTAAATAATAATTTAATAGAATCATGAAAATCCATCCGATAATTAGTAGAATAATAATCTTGAATGGAGTTGTTTTAATTACGTTTTTTAATTGGTTTAGCATTTGTTAAGTTTGGTTACAAGAATATTTAACAAATATTATTAAATTTGTTCAAACCAAAACTATGAAAAAGAAAATATTAATACGAATTGGCTCGCTACGTCATGGCGGCGCCGAAAAAGTATTAGTGACTTTTTTAAAGAATTTATCGCCAGAAAAATATGAGATTGATTTATTATTAAATCTTTATTCGGGTAAGTATTTAAAAGAAGTTCCGTCTTGGATAAATATTTATTATTTAAACAAAGGCGAAATGATCACAACAAATCGTATTCAGGATATTCCCGAAAAAGCATTTCGTGTCATTTATCAATCTATACTAAAAAAGTTTCCAAAACTACTGTATCGTTTTATTTTGCCAAATAAAACGTATGATATAGAGTTTGCTGCGATACATGGTATTGCAGATGAAATTCTGAATTCGCCTATAAAATCTTCAAAGAAAATAGTTTGGATTCACAACGATTTATCAAATATTCCTGAATATACAGAAATGCGTTTGAAAACATTTTTTGGATTTGATAAAATATTGGTAATTTCCTCAAAAATCAATCAATTATTTCTTGATATAGCTTCTACAGAAGAACAAAAAGAGAAAATTGTACGCATTTATAATCCAATTGATGTTAACGAGATTTTAGAATTATCAAAACAACCTTGCGAACTGAAAAAGAATTCAGATGTAAAAACATTTGTTTCAATCGGAACTGTTTTTCCTCAAAAAGGATTTGATCGTTTATTGCGAGTTCACCGCAGATTATTGGACGAAGGTTATCAACACAATGTTTGGATTGTAGGCGATGGGTATGATTTTCCTAATATTAAGAAATTATTTCAAGTACTAAAAGTCGAAGAAACGGCTAAGTTAATAGGGTTTAAAGAAAATCCATATCCTTATTTTACGCAAGCCGATTATTATATTTTATCCTCGCGCTACGAAGGTTATCCAACAGTTTTATTTGAAGCAATGGTTTTAGCAAAGCCAATTATAGCAACGGACGTTTCTGGTGTTAGAGAGATGTTGAATGATGGAGAATTGGGTTATATCATTACGAATGATGAAGATGACATTTATAATGGAATGAAATATTTTCTTGAAAATCCAGAAGAAGCCGAAAAATATACTAAAATTATTCAATCAAAAAGCTTACCTTTTGAATTAAGTAACGCTGTAGAATCAATCGAAAAACATTTTTAAACATTCTATGAAAACAATAATACAACAAGACTTTTATAGAAATTTTGGATATTGGTCTAATTCTCCTTTTTTAAAAGGATGTATGAGTCCAGGTTTTCGATATATTTTTTTTCTTAGAAAAGCACAACAATATTCATCAAAACATCCTCTCGGAATTGTTTATCGTTTATTGTTAAGAAGATATTCAATTAAATACGGTTATCAAATTTCTGCCAAAACAGAAATTGGTCCAGGTCTTAATTTAGGACATTGGGGTACTGTGGTTGTAAATCCCAAAGCAAAAATTGGTAAAAATTGTAATTTGGCACATGGCGTTACGTTAGGTCAAACAAATCGTGGAAAAACAAAAGGATTTCCTACGTTAAAAGACGATGTTTGGGTGGGTACAAATGCTGTAATTGTTGGTGGAATTACGATTGGTAATAATGTGTTAATTGCGCCAAATAGTTATGTTACGCAAGATATTCCAGATAATTCTATCGTTATGGGAAATCCAATTACAATTATTTCAAATGAAAAAGCGACCGAAGGATATATTAATAATAGAATCGATTAATTGAAAACAATTTTATTCATTTTACCCGACCTTAATCAAGGTGGAGCAGAGCGCGTAATTACAATTTTATGTAACGAATTGGATCGAACTAAGTTTTGTCCAAAATTAGTTTTGTTTAAAAAAGAGGGCTATTATTTGAATCATTTAAAAGATGATGTCGAAATAATTGAGTTAAATACTACGCGTATTCGTTATTCTATTTTTAAAATTGTTCCATTAATTAGAAAATTAAAACCAGCAATTGTTTTTACAGGTTGGGGCGAAATTTCTGCTTTTTTATCACCAATTATAGGTTTATTTCCGAAAACAAAATTTATTACACGTGAAACTAATGTTGTTTCTGAACATGTAAAACGCAAAGAAATATTGTTTTTTTATAGATTTTACACCAACTTTCATCAAATTATTGCACAAAGTGATGATATGAAAAATGATTTGGTTCAGAATTTTAAAATTAATCCATCAAAAATTGAAAAAATAAATAATCCAGTTGATTTCGAGTTAATTAATCGATTAAAAGAAGAAAATCTAAAACAAGATTATAACACGAACTATAAAAAAATTGTTGCAATTGGTAATTTGTCACCAAGAAAAGGTTTTGATTTATTGCTAAAAGTTTTTACTCATTTGAAAGGCGAACCAATTCAATTAACAATTTTAGGAGATGGAGCTTTTCGTGATGAACTTGCTAACCAAAAAGAAAAATTAGGTTTAACAAATGTCTCGTTTTTAGGTAAAGTAAATAATCCTTTTCCGTTTGTAAAACAGGCAGATTTGTTTATTCTTTCTTCTCGTTATGAGGGGTTTCCGAATGTTTTATTAGAAGCTGGTGCTTGCGGAACATATAGTTTAGCAAATAATTGTCCAGGCGGAATTAATGAAATTATTCAAGAAAATATCAATGGAGAAATTTATGATATTACTAATGATATAGGTTTTGCTGAGAAAATTAAATCTATTTTAAAAGAAAAACATCACGAAGAAAAAATTATAGAAAGTATACAATCACGTTTCAGTAAAAACGTTATTATAAAACAATACGAATCAATATTCGAAAAACTGTGAATTATCAACCAAAAATATCTGTAATTGTACCTGTTTACAATACCGAAAAATATCTATCTAAGTGTTTAGATTCTATCTTGAATCAAACATTGAAAGAGATTGAGATAATTGTTGTAAATGATGGTTCGAAAGATAATTCGCAAGAAATAATTGAGGAATATAAAGAAAAAGATTCCAGAATTATTTCCAAAATTAAATCTAATGGAGGTTTGAGCGATGCGCGAAATTGTGGTATAGAAAAGGTAAATGGAGAATATTTAGCTTTTATAGATTCGGACGATTATATTGATCCTGTTATGTTGCAAACCATGCTTGATTTGGCAGAAAAGCATGAGTCAGAAATTGTAATGTGCGATTTGGTAAAGGTTGATGAAAATGGAAATGAATTTAGAGATTTGCCGCAATCGCCACAATTACCAGAGAAAATTATTTTGAAAGATGATTTTACAATTTTTGGAGAAATGAGTTGCTTTGCGTGTAATAAAATTTTCAAAAAAAGTTTGTTTGAAAAGCATCAATTTAAAAAAGGAATTCATTTTGAAGACATCGAATTGATACCGAAATTAGTGCTAGATTCTACTATAATTTCTAAAATTAATCAACCGTTTTACAAATATTTTGAGCGTCAAGATTCTATAACAAAAACACATACAGCAAAAGGTTTGGATATGTTTTTTGCGATAAATGAGGTTTCAGACTATTTTTATAAGAGTAATTACAATACATTTGCAACAGAATTAAAACGTTTCCAAATTATACAAGGTTATTATTCATACTTAGCCTATGTTGCTTTTGTAAAAGATAAGAATCTTAAACGTGAAATGTTAGATGCTTTGGATCTATTTTTAAGAAATAATCATTTAACTAAAAAAGCGATAAAGAATTACCAACGTTTTGATGAAAAGTATATAAATTCATTACCAATCAAAAAAAGAATTTTTTACCAACTATCATTCATTAACCTAAAACTATTAAATAAATTCTAATCAGAAGTGAGTTTAATCTATCTTTTCATATTTGCCTTTCTTGGAGTTGCTTCTTTTATTGAATATTCAAAAAAAGAAGTTAGTAAGCAATGGTATATTGTAATTGTTGTTATAATGGCTTTAACAGCTGGTTTGGGATATGCTTTAAGTCCAGATTGGGCTGCTTACTTTGATACATTTAATCTTTTAGGGACAATAAATTGGTCTGACCTTGATCGTTTTGCTTATATGGCTGGAATGGAGAAAGGTTATTTATCTCTGAATAAAATTTTAGTTGATTATGGTTTTGATTTTGGGATGGTTACACTTGTTGTAGCATCTATTTCTCTTGCCTTAAAAACATCTACTTTTTATAAATATGGAGGTCTACCATTTTTAGTTTTATTTATATATGCAATGCCTAATTTTATGTTCGAAGAACATGTCCATATTAGACAAGGGATTGCAAGTGGATTTGCTTTATATTCAGTCAGATATATTATTGATCGTAAATTAATTAAGTTTTTGATTTGCTTATTTATTGGTTATCAGTTACATGAATCAATAATTGTATTTGTTTTAGCATACTGGATTGCTCCCATGAAATTTGATGAAAAATTTATTGGTTGGTTAGTAGTATTTTCAATTGTAGGTTTTTATACAGGATTGAACTCTGTTATAGAGGTGCTTATGGATTATATGCCAATTGGTCAAGATAAGTTTGAGAGTTATCAGAGTCAATTATATGATAATTCTGGTATTGCAATTGGAGATTTCATTAAAATTATCTCCATTTTATCCATTATAGTTTATAATAAATATGCTGTACATGATAAATTATATTGCTATTTTAGAAATCTTTTTGTTTTTGGAGTATTGTTGTATTTCTTTTTAGGAAAAGGAATTTTTGGAGTAAGATTACCTGGTTTTTACTTAGTTTTCTTAGGCTTAACGGTAGGACGATTAATATACGTTTTTAATGGAGATGCTTTTAAACGCAATTTTGTGTATATGAGTTTTGTTTCTTATACGGTTTTTCTTATTTTTTGGTTTCAAGTGAAACAAGGACATAAATCTAATTTTGCAAATTATAGCACTATTTTTAATAAAGAAGCTATTTACGGATTATGGAGATGGAATTAGTTTCGATTATAACACCTTGCTATAATTCAGAAAATTATATAGCGGAAACTTATCAATCAATCAAAGCTCAAAGTTATCCAAATTGGGAATGGATAATTGTAGATGACTGTTCTAGTGATAAATCTGCAGATATTATTAGGTCATTTCAAGATAATCGTATAAAATTATTTGTTGAACCAATAAATAAAGGAGCTGCCAATGCACGTAATAAAGCATTATCACTAAGTAAAGGAAAGTATATTACATTTATAGATAGTGATGATTTATGGTTGCCAAGCTTTTTAGAAACAACAATAAAATATTTAAAAGATAATAACGAAGAACTAGTTTATACAAGTTATAAAAGAGTAAATGAAGTATTAGAACCTCTTTTATCAGATTTTATAGCAATTGATAACATAAACCGTAACCGAATATTGTATAACTGCCCAATACCAATGTTGACATCAGTTTATGATTCGACAAGAATAGGTAAAGTATCTTTTCCTGATGCCGAGTTAAGAGAAGATCATGCGATGTGGATAGATTTATTAGCCAAAGTAAAATATGCAAGGGCAATAAAGGAATCTTTAGCAATCTATAGAATAAGAGAAGAATCGGTATCACGAAATAAATTGAATATTGCAATAAAACAATATGAAGTGTATAGAAAGTATTTGAAAATGAATTTATTTACGTCATCATATTATACTTTTTTTTGGGCATTAAATGGATTAAAAAAATATGGAAAACTTTAAAATATTAGATTATCTCTATAGTTTAGATATCTCTCCAATATATCTAAATACTTTTGGAGCATATTTTGTTGGATTAATACTAACCTTAATCTCTATACCTAAAATAATTAGAATATCTTATAAAAAACAATTGATGGATGTTCCTGGAGAAAGGAGTTCGCATGTTAGTAAAGTACCTACTCTAGGAGGTGTAGCTTTGTTTTTTGGGATAGTAGTTTCAACATCCATCTTTGCAACAGATTTAGGTGTTAATTATTCTTTTTTCTTATCAGCAATTACCATTCTTTTTTTTATAGGGTTAATGGATGATTTATTAGTTGTAGCACCAGACAAAAAATTATACGGTCAAATAATAAGCACAACACTCATCATATTTGGTTCAGGAATTATGATTAACTCTTTCTCAGGACTTTTTGGTATATATCAAATTCCATATTGGTTAGGTGTAGTTTTAACATTGTTTGTATTTATAGTTTTAATAAATGCTTATAATTTGATAGATGGAATAGATGGTTTAGCATCTGGCGTAGGTATTGTAATCAGTCTTTGTTTTGTTTTTATTTTTTATAGAATATTTGATTATAGCATAGGTATTTTAGCTGTTAGTACAATTGCCGTGTTATTAGGTTTTGTTCGATATAATCTTTCTAATAAATTTAAAATATTCATGGGAGATACAGGATCCATGGTAATTGGGTTTATTCTAACTTTTATGGCTGTACGTTTTTTATATGTAAGTGAGAATTCTAATTTAGGCTTAAAAACAGGACCAGTTTTATTACTTTTTATTTTTGTGATTCCAATTTTAGACACAATCACCGTTTTTACAATTCGTATTCTAAAAGGTAAACACCCACTAAAACCAGATAAAAATCATTTACATCATCAAGTTCTAAAACTTGGATTTAATCATATTCAAACCTCAATATTTTTAATATTGATTAATATAATCTTTGTTATAGTCGCCTATTATTTTAGAAATATAGAAATTAATAAACTATTTTTGATATTTGTCATTTTATCATTTAGTTTTGTATTTTCGCTTAGATATATTGTCAATAAGAAACTTAAAAATAAAATACTATTATAAAAAAATATGCTTTACTTAAAATCAACTTTAACCAAAACTTTATTTCTTTTAATAATCTTGAATTTATTTTCATGTATTTCCCTAAAAGATGTACAACTTATTCAGCCTGATCAAAATCTAAAATTAGATAGTAAAGGAAAAATTGCATTTACAAAGCCAGAATACCGTATTCAAAAAGACGACCAGATTCTGATTAATGTATCTTCTGTTGCAGGAGGATCTATGGGAATTTTAAGCGATTTTATTTCTGGAGGTAATAATACGCAAGGAGGAAATGGCGTATATGTACGCGAAGACGGAAATATAGAATTACCACGTATCGGAAAAATAAAACTGGAAGGTCTTACATTAGAAGAAGCAAGAAAGACAGTTCAAGCCGAATTTTATAAAATATATGACGAAAAAGGAACATATATAGACGTAAATATTGCAGGAATAGAATATACAATTGTAGGTGAAGCAAATCAAGGTGTATTTCGCGCACAAAAGAAAAATATCACTTTATTAGATGCCTTTGCACAATCAGGGTCAAATAATAATATTTACGCAGATTTAAAAAATGTAAGAATTATTAGAACTGATGTGGACGGAACAAGACAAGTTTATGTAGATTTAACAAAAGAATCAATCATGAATTCTGAGTATTATTGGATACAAAACAATGATATTATAGTTGTTAATCCTCGTAAAGAGAAGGTTTGGGGTGTTGGTTTAAATCCTTTAACAGTAGTAACAACTGTTATGGGAGCAATTGCTACAATTTTAGGTGTATACTTATTCTTTGATAATATTTAATAATGACGAACAATAATATAGAACAAAAAAATAAGAAGCGTCAATCGGATTTTATTGATATAGAAAGGCTGATACCTCGTATTTTGAATGCGTGGCCATTATACATAATATCTATGTTAATTGCATTATCTGTTGCTTTTTATTTAAATAATTGGAAATTAAACAAAATATATTCGGCAAACACAACATTCAAAATAAAAGAAAATAGTGGGTCTAATAACAATTTAGCTTCTAATTCGATTAATTTTATTTGGGGAGGAAATGCAAATAAAATAGACGGTTTATCATATACTTTAACTTCGCGTATACACAACGAGAAAGTTGTTAAAAAAGTAGAGTCTTATATTTATTATTTTGAAGAAGGAAAGATAAAAAAATCGAATATTTATAAACTTGATGCACCTTTTCAGGTTCATATAGACACCCTTCATACACAAATTGCAAACGTAGAAGTTTCAGTAGAAGCGAAAGATAATAATTCATTTTATTTAAAAGTTGAAAATAATTCAGGAAATTTATACAATTTTTCTAAAGATAGTCTGATAAAACCTGCTCAATTAAACTTACCTAAAGTTGGTTATTATAATCAATGGATTATTGGTAAAGATTTTAAATTGATGTTGAAAAAATCTAATAATCAATCTTCTGGAAGTAAATACTCATTCAAATTAGTTACTATAAAAGATGCTACACAAAGAGCTATTCAAAATTTTTCAGTAGCTAATCCATCAAAAATAGCAAGTATTATATCTGTTTCTAAAAATGCAGAAAGTTTAAATGAAGCAGTTGATTTATTAAATAACTCAATTAGTGTATTAATAGAAAACGAACTTGCAGAACGTAATTTATCAGCCTATCAAACAAGAAAATACCTAAAAGATAGAATAACAACTATTAAAGTTAAACTAGATAGTGCAACAGATAATTTACAAGAACTTCAGAAAAAATCTGGTATATATAATTTTGATACCAAAAAAGGTGAATTAATTGGTAAGTTAACATCATTAGATAAGGAGCGAATAGAAATTGAAGAAAGAATAGCCGCTTTACATCGTTTAATGCCAAAAAAATCGAGTAGTGTAGATAATCTTATTGCGCTGAATATTGCAGGATTAGAAGTTTCTTATTATATGTCGAATGTAGATAAGTTAGATAATCTAGAGATTCGTAAACAAGAAATGTTGAAGGTTTACAAGTCAAATACAGACGAAATTAGAGAAATTGATAGACAAATAGGAAAAACACGAAACGATATATCAAATGTTGTAAACGCACATTTACAAAAATTAAGTACAGATTTATCACAAGTCAATGCAAAATTAGCAGAATCTGAATTTGAAGCAAAAGATTTACCTTTTCAAGAGATAGAATTTGTTGAGGCAAATAGAGGATTTGAACTTAACAGTACATTGTATTCTAATTTAATCAATCAGTTAAATACAACCGATTTATCATTAGCTTCTATTGTATCTGATATCTCAATTATTGATCCTGCTAAAAATCAAGGACAAGGTTTTATTTATCCAAATCCACAAAGAAATTACTTAATTGCTTTAGCAATTGGTTTATTGATTCCTTTGGTTTATGTGGTAATTAAAGAATTATTAGACTTTAAAGTTCGTGTACTAAAAGATATTACATCGCGTACAGGTATTCCAATTATTGGTTTAGTTGGTCCTTTGGGAGATAATTCGCCGTTGGTGATTATTAATAATCCAAAATCTGGAATTTCAGAATCGTTTAGATCGATACGTTCTAATTTAAAATTTATTTACAAGGATCCGGCGCTCAATCAGTTTAATAAAACAATCTTAGTAACTTCATTTATTGGTGGAGAAGGTAAAACATTCAATGCCATGAACATTGCGAGTTCATTGGGATCAATGGATAAAAAGACTGTTTTGATTGGTTTAGATTTAAGAAAGCCAAAGATTTTTGATGATTTTAATATCAATAATAAAATTGGTGTTACAGATTTTGTTGCAGGCGATTTAGAATTAGATCGTATCGTACAACATACTATTTTACCTAATTTAGATATTATTACAGCTGGTCCAATTCCTCCAATTCCTCCAAATCCATCAGAATTAATTCTGAGTAAACGTATGGAGCAAATGTTTGCTGAATTAAAAGATAAATATGAATATATTATTATCGATTCGCCACCAATTGGTCTTGTTACAGATTCGTATGATTTGATGCGTTATGCAGATTGTACACTATATGTAACACGTTATAACTATTCGGAGAAAAACTTTATCACAGCTATTTCTAATAAATACGATGAAGGCGAAGTGTCTAACGTAGGTATTGTATTCAATGATTTCCAAATCAAAACTGGTTACGGTTATGGCTACGGATATGGTTACGGATATGGTTACGGCTACGGATATGGTTATGGCTACGGTTATTTTGCTGGAGACGAAAATTTTGATAATTCGTTTATTGGTAAAATGAAACGTTTGGCACAAAGAATTAAAAGTAAATTCTTTTAATTAAAATGTTAATAAAGAATCTTTTTGATTATATACTTGCATTAATCCTACTAATTTTTTTAGTGGGATTAATCATTTTATTAATTATCATAAGTTCTATTAATACCAACCAATTCGGACTTTTTACACAAAATAGAGTAGGGAAAAACGGACGAATTTTTAAGATTTATAAAATCCGATCTATGAAAGGTTTTTCTACTTCTAGCGTCACAACCAAAGAACACAATATTACTGAATTCGGACAATTTTTAAGAGATTATAAATTAGATGAATTACCCCAACTTTTTAATATTCTAAAAGGAGAAATGAGCTTTGTAGGTCCACGACCTGATGTTGTTGGTTATGCTGATAAATTAGTAGACGAAGACCGAATAATATTAAATGTAAAACCTGGAATTACTGGTCCAGCTCAGTTAAAATACAGAAATGAAGACGAAATTTTAGCACAAGTTGAAAATCCAATCAAATACAATGACGAAGTTTTATGGACAGATAAAGTAAAAATCAATGTTGATTATGTAAAGAATTGGAGTTTTATAAAAGATTTAAATTATATTATTAAAACAGTTTATACAAAATAAAAAATCGGTCATCTATTTTTAGATGACCGATTTTCTTATTGTATAATTTATTCTTTTAAACTTGAATAACTCCTAAGTTAAATTGTTTTTCGATTGGAGCATGATTGGCAGCTTCAATTCCCATAGAAATCCATTTACGCGTATCCAATGGATCAATTATACCATCTGTCCACAATCTTGCAGCAGCATAATAAGGACTTGTTTGATCGTTGTATTGCGCTGTAATTTCACTCAATAACTCTTGTTTCTTTACTTCATCAACTTCTATTCCTTGACTTTTTAAAGAAGCTTCTTTTATTTGGAAAAGAACTTTCGCCGCTTGCTCTCCACCCATAACAGCTAACTGAGCCGAAGGCCATGCAGCAATTAAACGAGGATCATACGCTTTTCCACACATTGCATAATTTCCAGCTCCGTAAGAATTCCCAACAATAATTGTGAATTTTGGAACAACAGAATTAGAAACAGCATTTACCATTTTTGCACCATCTTTGATGATTCCTCCATGTTCAGATTTTGATCCAACCATAAATCCTGTAACATCTTGTAAAAATACTAATGGAATTTTCTTTTGATTACAATTAGCAATAAATCGAGTCGCTTTATCAGCCGAATCCGAGTATATAACACCGCCAAATTGCATTCCGTCTTTTTTAGATTTCACAATTTTACGTTGATTAGCTACGATTCCAACCGCCCAACCGTCAATACGTGCATAGGTACAAATAATTGACTTTCCGTAATCAGGTTTATATTCGTCTAATTCAGAGTTATCAACAATTCTGTTAATAATCTCGTACATATCATATTGTTCTGCTCTAGATTCTGGTAAAATACCATAAATTTCTTTTTCGTCTAATGCAGGTTGTGCAGATTGAATTCGGTTATATCCCGCTTTTTCAAAATCACCAATTTTACCAACAATAGATTTTATTCTATCCAAAGCATCTTTATCATCTTTTGCTTTATAATCAGTAACACCAGAAACTTCGCAATGCGTTGTTGCTCCACCCAAAGTTTCATTGTCAATATCTTCTCCAATAGCGGCTTTTACCAAATAACTACCAGCTAAAAAGATAGAGCCAGTTTTATCAACAATCATTGCTTCGTCGCTCATAATTGGTAAATAAGCACCACCAGCAACACAACTTCCCATAACTGCAGAAATTTGTGTAATTCCCATTGAAGACATTATTGCGTTGTTACGAAAAATTCGTCCAAACATCTCTTTATCCGGAAAAATTTCATCTTGCATTGGTAAATAAACACCTGCACTATCAACTAAATAAATGATAGGTAATTTGTTTTCCATTGCAATTTCTTGTGCACGTAAATTCTTTTTTCCAGTAATAGGAAACCAAGCACCAGCTTTTACAGTTGCATCATTTGCAACAACAATACATTGTTTTCCAGAAATATATCCGATTTTAACGACAACACCACCTGATGGACATCCACCGTGTTCTTTGTACATTCCGTCGCCCGTTAAAGCACCAATTTCTATTGCAGGTTTTTTATCATCTAAAAGGTAATCAATTCTCTCACGAGCGGTCAATTTACCTTTGCTATGCTGAGCATCAATACGTTTTTTACCTCCACCCAAATAAACTTCATTCAATTTATTACGTAGTTTAGATAGCAAAAGTTTGTTATGATCCTCTCTTTTGTTAAAAGTTAAATCCATTGTGGTTTTCTGTTTGTTTACAGCCCTAAACTAATGAATTTTATCCAATTGTTAAAAAGAAATTTACTCGTTGATTTCGATTGATAAAAAGTTTTTACAATGCGCGAAAAGTTGTGGAAAGAAAATTAAAAAATCATTTTCGAGATTTGCGTAATTTTTTTCGAATTCGGGAATGATTTGATGTAAATTATTCGAATATTTTGCTCGACTACCGATTCCTTTTAACGTTTTTTGAACGCCATATATCGTCGAATAATTTTGAAACCAATCATATTTTAAAAGATAAAAAATAGTTTCTTGAAGTTTTTCGGGAAGATTAGATTTTTCATCTTCAAAAAGTTGATAACACTCTAATTTAAATTCTTGAAACGTTGTTTTAGAAAAATCATTCCAATGTTTAATCAAAAAATAATCATAAATAACATCAATAATAATTGGTGCAAATTTATGTTGAGTCGCATGAAAATAGCTCGAACTTTGTTTTACAATTTCGTGAGAATCGGTATAAGTATCAATTTCTCTGTGCAGTAAAATTCCTGTTTGTATATCTTCTGGATATTTTAAATATTGATTTCCTTTGACAGTTTCTCCAAGTAAATTACCAATTTGTAAAGCTTTATTTTCGAAAGATAAATATTGATGTGCGACTAAATTCATATTGATTTGTTGACAATTAAAGATACATTATTTTTAGTTGTCTTGGAATAAATTGAAATGAACTTAATATTAAGAATCTTATTACGTTTATTTTAGATTTAATTGCGCTATTTTTTCTTGTAAAATAGGGTAGTTGTCTAACATAGATTCTTTTAAAGATTTATTCAATAAAAGTGCATTTGTTAGTGCTTCGTCACCTAATTTATTTTGATCTGTCAAATAGTAAACATTACTTAATTGATAGAAAAATTCGGCACGATTAAAATGTCTTAACGCCGCAATAATAATAGGAATTGCTTGTTCGTACTCGCCAATTGCAATTAAAGTTTCGGCATAAGCATACCAAGAATTAAAAACCAACGGTTTCATTTCGACAATAATAGCCAAATTTCTGATAGCTTCTTCAAACTTCAATTGTTTCAGATAATAGTATGTTGCAGAACTGTAATATTCTACATTTTTATTATCCAATTCTATCGCGCGATTGATGTAATATTCTGCTTCTTCAAAATTTCCTAATTTGTCATAAAGTGCAGCAGCTTTTGCCCAAACTTTATCCAATTGTGGATCTTCTTTTATTGCAATATGATATGATTTTAATGCTTTTTGAGGTTTTTCTAAACGTTCAAAATTTTCACCAATTTTAAGATGTGTTACAGCAGGCGAATCATCAAAACTTAAGGTTTCTTCGTATGTGTTTATGGCATCACTAAATTGCCCTAAACCTTCTAATGCACTTGCTTTGTTTGTATGACCACTTATGCTATTAGGGTTAATTGCGATAACATATTCAAATGCATTTATTGCATCATCATATTTCTTTTGGTGCAAATAAAGTAAACCTAATTGCAACCACGAAACCTCTGAATAAGGATTATCTTCGATATATTCTTTTAAAAATTCAATACAATCCATATCATCATGAATATCTTCATAACATTGAATGATTGAATAAAAAGAATAATCATTTTCGGGATTAAATTTTAAAGCACGTTTAAAAGCTTCTAATGCTGATCGTATTTCTTCTAAATTTAAATATTCGTTACCAATGCAATTACAGATAAAGTCTGTTTCTTCGTCATCAACTTTTAAAGCATCTTCGTAAAAACGAATTGCTTTTCGGGGCATATTTTTCATTCCCCAATAACGTGCTTGGACTAATAAATAATCAAGTTCTTGCGCTGCAATTTCTTTAATTTCTTGTAATAATTTTCCGCCGCGTTTTAATTCGCCGATAGAAAGTAGATATTCAATGCGCTTAATCTTGATTTCTAAATTATCAGGATGCATTTTTTCTGCAAAATCTAGCGCACGCTTCGCATATTCACTATCATTTACCTCGATGTAAAACTCAATAATTTCGCACAAATCCTCTGAATCGTAATAGGTATATTCACGATTATCAAGCATTTGCTCAAATTTCTCAATTAATTCGTTGTTAAAAAAATCCTCGTCCATAGTAACAAGACTAAATTACAAAATAAAATGTGCAAAAAGCCTAACAAAATGTTAGAGTTTTGCACATTTATTAAACAATTAAAAAATAGTATTTTAGATAATATTTTTGATGCTTTCTATCATTTTATCAGCCAATTTGTTTGCATTTTCTTCAGAAGTACTTTCTGTGTAAATACGAATAATTGGTTCTGTATTTGATTTGCGTAAATGAACCCATTCTGTCGGAAAATCAATTTTTACACCATCAACAGTATTGATTTGTTCGTCTTTGTAAACTTCCTGAATTTTAACTAATAATTCGTCTACATTAATTTCTGGCGTCAATTCAATTTTCTTTTTTGCCATAAAATAAGCAGGATAAGAAGCTCTTAACTCTGAAACTGAAATGTTTAATTCTGCTAAATGTGTTAAAAATAATGCGATACCAACTAAAGAATCGCGACCATAATGTAATTCTGGATAAATGATTCCTCCGTTTCCTTCGCCACCAATTTTTGCTCCAATATTTTTCATTTCTGTGACAACGTTTACTTCACCAACCGCAGATGGCGAATATTTTTGTCCGTATTTTTCTGTCACATCGCGTAAAGCTCTTGATGAAGATAAATTAGAAACTGTAGCTGATGGAGTTTTAGATAAAACATAATCTGCAACTGCAACTAATGTATATTCTTCTCCAAACATTTCACCTTTTTCATCAATTATTGCTAAACGATCTACATCTGGATCAACAACAATTCCGAAATCTGCTTTTTCTGCAATTACTTTAGCGCAAATATCACCTAAATGTTCTTTTAAAGGCTCTGGATTATGGGGAAATTGACCATTTGGCTCACAATACATATCATAATGTACAACGTTTAAACGCTCTAATAATTTAGGAATTGCAATACCACCTGTCGAATTTACCGCATCGATAGCGACTTTGAAATTCTTTTTCTGAATTGCTTCAACATTAACCAAAGGCAAAGCCAAAATTTTGTCAATGTGAAGATCAATCGCGTAATCAAAAGTTTCGTAAGAGCCTAAATCATCAACTTCTGCAAAATTATAATCATCTTGATCTACATATGCTAAAATTTGCGCACCATCATTTGCCGAAACAAATTCTCCTTTTGCATTTAATAATTTTAAAGCATTCCACTCTTTTGGATTATGAGAAGCTGTTAAAATTATTCCGCCATCTGCGCGTAAATCCGTCACCATAACTTCTACAGTAGGCGTAGTTGATAGGCCAAGATCTATAATATTAATTCCTAAACCTTGTAATGTAGAACATACCAATTGCGAAACCATTTGGCCCGAAATACGAGCGTCACGACCAACAATTACCTTATATTCTGTTTTATCTGATTGATTTTTTAACCAAGTTCCGTAAGCTGCAGCAAATTTAACTGCATCAATAGGTGTTAAATTATCTCCTGGTTTTCCTCCGATTGTTCCGCGGAAACCTGAAATTGATTTTATTAGAGACATATTGTTCTTTTAATTTTTTATAGTGATACAAAGCTACAAAATACAAAAAATTATTCTTATCTTTTTGGTACGATTTTAGTTAAGATTTATTTAACAATTTAAAATGCTTAAAAAACAATTATTATGATGACAACTGGTTTTATTTTATTGGGAATTACAGGAGTTTGGAGTTTCTTGGTTTATTTAGTTTTCGGACTTATTTGTGCTGGTATTGCTAAAGCAATTATGCCTGGACAAGATCCTGGAGGTTTCTGGGTTACTGCTTTAATTGGTATTGTTGGAGCTTATTTAGGTGCTTATATGAGAACAATTTTAGGAATTGGTCACGATGGTGAAGTAAGTTTCTTTAGTCCATTAGATTGGATATTTTCTATTTTAGGATCTTTAATTTTATTATTCATCTGGAAAAAGTTAATTGCTCCGATGCTTAATAAATAATTATAAGAATGCGTTTAATTAAAAAATCCCTTTAACTGATTTAGTTAAAGGGTTTTTTTAATTTATAATGGAAGAATGTTCTTCTCATATTTTTTGTTAATCATAATTGCAGAAGCTTCATAAAAAGCGATAAATCCACAAATGATTCCTGTCCATCCAGCAACATGAATGATTTGTTCGCTTCCGGTAAAATTACCTGCAGCTAATAAAAAGAATAACAAGGTAAGTGATCCAAATAATAATTTACCGGTTGTGTTTCCTTTTAATGTTTGTAAAAAGTTAACCAAAGTAAATAATCCCCACATACCTAAATAGCATCCCATTGCGTTGCCATCTGGTTTTTCTACACCAAACATTGGCGCTAGCCATATAAAAACTAGTGTTAACCAAAATGCACCATAAGACATAAAAGCAATACTTCCAAAATCATTTCCTTTTTTCCATTCCATAACTCCAGCTATAAACTGAGCTCCACCACCAAAGAAAATTCCCATTCCCATAATCATACTATTAACAGGAAAAAAGCCTGTATTATGTATATTTAGAAGAATAGTTGTCATTGCGAAACCAAATAATCCTAATGGACCAGGATTCGCAGTTTGATCTGTAATTTTGTAAATATCATTCATATTTTTATTATTTAAAGACAATAATAATCTGAAAATAATAAATATCAAACTATTTATTAATAAAAAGTGTATGATGTACACCAATTAAATTAATTTAATCGAATATATTATTGATATAAAGATTGTTGAATGATTTATTTAACCAGTGTCTTGATTAAATAAAAAATCCGTTAATTATCATTAACGGATTTTTAGAAGTATTTTAAAAAGAATGATTATTTCTTTTTGTTGTCTTTTTGTTGATTCTGCATTTCTTGTGCTTGTTGCATCATGTTTTGCATTTTAGAAGCAAACTTACCTTGTTTTTTAGGTTTCGTTTTATTTGTTTCAATAATTTGTTGAATCTTCGCTTCGTGAATCATAAATTTCTTAATGTACAAGACAATAAAGATATTAATAGTATTTGATACTAAGTAATACCAAGATAATCCAGATGCATAATTGTTTAAGAATACAAAGAAGAATACTGGCATAATGTACATCATGTATTTCATGAATTGCATATTTGGCATACCTTCTTGTTGTGGCATTTGGAAGTTATCCATAGATCCTGAAATCTTGAAATAAACCATCATCGCAACAATGTACAATACTGCAAAAATACTTAAGTGACCATTTAATAACGGAACCCATTCTGGTATTCTAATAATGTCATCGTAAGCAGTTAAATCGTCTACAAACCAAAAAGGAACACCTCTTAAATCAATTAAGTTAGGGAAGAAACGGAATAAGGCATAAAAGATAGGAATTTGTAATAATGCTGGTAAACATCCTGCTAAAGGATTAATACCCGCAGTACGGTAAATTTCCATCGTCTCTTGTTGCTTTTTCATCGCATCTTTCGAGTCTTTGTATTTGTCGTTGATTGCGTTTAATTCTGGACGAACAACTTTCATCAATGCAGATTGACGATATTGTTTGTACATAACTGGCGATAAAATTAATTTAACAACAATAGTCATTAAGAAAATTACCCAACCGTATGTAATTCCAACAGACGCTAACCATTTGAAAATATTTAAGAAGAAATATTTATTTAACCAACCAAATAATCCCCAACCAAAATCAATTAAGTTTTGGAATCCTTTGTCGTTATAACCTTTCAGCATTTTATAATCTAAAGGAATAAAATCCCAAGTAAATTTATAGTTCATTTCACTATTTTTTAAATCCATTTGAGAATTTAAGTGAAAATGTTTGCTGTACGTTAAATCTTCTTTTTCAGAGTTTTTAGATCCTCCATTTGTATTCTTAAAACCTTCGTCATAAGATAATACAGAGGCAAAAAACTGTTGTTTATTTGCAACCCATGAAATAGACTCTTCTTCGTTCCATTCATCAGCTCCAAATAATTCGTATTCGATGTCTTTGTTTCCTTTGAATTGAAAATAAGTATGCGACCAATATTTCTCTTGATCTTTCCCTTTTTCTGTACTAAAAGCGTCCATTGTCCAAGCTAAATCTACTTTGTTTTCTGCCGTAATGTTAGATAAACCTTGTGTTTTAACTTCGAAATCAATTCCGTAAGCATCTCCTAATGTGTAGATGTACTGAATTTGACTGTTTTGCGCATTAGCTGTAAACGTAATTACTGTGTTGTTTGCATTTTTTTGTACTTGTGGTACAAAAACCAAATCAGCTACATTAAGAACAGTACCTTGCTTTGTTTTGAATGATAAATTAAATTTACTAGATCCATTTTTTACTAAATGTAAAGGATCTTTGTTTCCGTCTTTTTTCGCGTCATAAGCATCAAATCCGATAATTTCTACATCAGAAATTTGAGCACCTTTTGGCGAAAACTTAACTTTTAATTTGTCATTACTTACTTCAACATCTTGTGCAAGTGTAGGATCTACAGCCTGAAAAGCTTGCTGAGAAGCAGTGTTGTTTAGTTGTTCGTGCTTTTTAGCTTCTTGTTGTTTTTGGACTAATTCTTTCTTTTGAGCCTCTATTTGTTCTTCCGAAGGCTTGTTTAAGAAATAAAATACGCCAAAAAGAATTGCAATTAATATGAAACCAATCGTTTGGTTAAAATCAAATTTTTTCTCTTGTTGCATGCATTAAATCATTTTGTTTATTGGACAAAGCCGCTTCGATAAAACTTATAAATAAAGGATGTGGCGAAGCAACTGTACTCTTGTATTCCGGATGGAATTGTACACCAATATAATATGGGTGTTGTTTATGTTCTAAAATTTCAACTAAATCTGTTTCAGGATTTTTACCAACAGGTAAAAAATCATTTTCTACAAACTCTGTATAATATTCATTATTAAATTCGTAACGATGACGATGACGCTCTAAAATTGTAGTCGTTTTGTAGACATTATTGATTTTAGAACCTTCTGTCAATTCACATTTCCAATTTCCTAAACGCATTGTTCCTCCTTTATCCGATACATCTTTTTGATCTTCCATCAAACTAATTACCGGATGCGGAGTTGTTAAATCCATTTCTGCAGAATCTGCTTTTTCGTAACCTAATACATTACGAGCAAATTCTATCGCCATAATTTGCATTCCCAAACAAATTCCTAACGTAGGCACATTGTTGCGACGCGCATAATTTGCTGCGATTATTTTTCCTAAAATTCCACGATCTCCAAAACCAGGTGCAATTAATATACCCGAAACACCTTTCAACATTTCGCCTACATTATCTTCTGTAATATCTCCAGAATAAACCCAACGTACTTTTACGCTAGTTTCGCATGTTGCAGCGGCATGTGTAAATGCTTCTGTAATTGATTTATAAGAATCGTGTAACGAGACATATTTACCAACTAAGGCAATTTCTATTTCGTTTTTAGGATTTTTATGGTTGTTCAAGAATTTTTTCCAAACTGTAAAATCTGGGTCTTGATTAGTTGGCAAATCTAAGCCTTTTAAAACAACTTCGTCAAAATTTTGTTCATGTAATAAAAATGGAACTTCATAAATTGTGTCTGCATCCATACATTCGATCACATTTTCTTTGCGAACGTTGCAGAATTGCGCCAATTTAGCTTTCACATCTTTTGGTAAATGATGCTCAGTTCGTGTTACTAAAACATTTGCCTGAATACCACTTTCCATTAATGTACGAACAGAATGTTGAGTTGGTTTTGTTTTTAATTCGCCTGATGCAGCTAAAAAAGGAACTAAAGTTAGGTGAATAACCAATGAGTTATGCTCTCCTAATTCCCAGTTTAATTGACGAATAGTTTCGATATAAGGTAAAGATTCTATATCTCCTACAGTTCCACCAATTTCAGTAATAATGATATCATAATCACCTGTATTACCTAATAATTTGATGCGACGTTTGATTTCGTTTGTGATATGAGGAACAACTTGTACAGTTTTTCCTAAATAATCTCCACGACGTTCTTTCTCGATGACTGTTTGATAAATACGACCTGTAGTAACAGAGTTAGCACGTGATGTTGCGCGGTTCAAAAAGCGCTCATAATGTCCTAAATCTAAATCAGTTTCTGCACCATCCTCCGTTACATAACATTCACCATGCTCGTAGGGATTTAGTGTTCCTGGGTCTACATTTATATAGGGATCTAACTTTTGTATAGTTACTCTATATCCTCTTGCTTCTAGTAGCATTCCTAAAGAAGATGCTACAATTCCTTTCCCTAACGATGAAGTTACTCCTCCGGTAACGAAAATGTACTTTGGTGTCTTGTTTGTTTCCATTGAAATATTTAAATCAATGGTTGCAAATTTAGGAATAAATAATGGGGTAAAAAAAAGTGTAGTGTTATTTTAGAAAAATAAAAATAGGCAAGCGATCTACATCACACCGCTACAACCGTATACCTTTGCTACGTTCCCGTCCTGGAGGATTAAACAGGAGCTGGTTGTGTAGGACTTGCCTATTGCAAAGGTAATAATGTTTTTTAAAAATAAAAGAATTTTAAGAAAAGTTTTTTGTAAATTTATTGTCTTTTAATTTTTTCAATTCATTATGAGTAGGTTATGAAGTAAAAAAATAATCTAGTTTTTTAATATTTACTTTTTTAAATCATACAAATTATATATACAGAATTAAGGGATATAATTATCTTTGCAAAATGATTAGTTTTAACAAGATTTTCAAAAACTCTTTAGTGCTAGCGGGAATTACCTTAGCATTGTTTTTTGCACTATACTTTTATTTTGCACTAAACGGAACCGTTTCTGTAAAAGAGTATTACACGTATAGTTTCTTTATTTGTTGTTTTGTCGTATTGCCATTATATGCAATATATTGTTTTTTATCGATATTAATTGTCGCAAGATCTAAAGCAAAAAACTACAAAGAAATAGAAGATTTAATGACTTTTAAACAAGGTTTTAAAATAGGATTTTATACCGTTTTCTTCGCAGGTGTAATTAGTTTATTAACCATTTTTGTATTTTTTAATACATACGGAGAATGGGCACAAGACAGCTTAAAACAAGGTTTGTTAGATACATTTACAGCAAACATGTCTGACCCAAAAACCTCAAAAGATATTGTAGCATTCAGAAATTCGGAAGCTTATAAAACCTTAAATTTATTTACGGTTAAAAATTTCTTCGGATTATTCTCAATTTTCTTATCTTTCTACATTGCTATTTCGGCATTGTTTTCGCAATTCTTAAAAAAACGTGTTTTTTAACATATGGATATTTCAGTTGTAGTTCCTTTATTGAACGAACAAGATTCCTTAGAAGAGTTATTCTATCGAATCAAAAAAGTGTGTGAGCAAAATGATTTCTCATTCGAGGTAATTTTCGTTGATGACGGAAGTACAGATGATTCTTGGCAAATTATTGAATATATAGCCAATTTCAATCCAGAGGTAAAAGGAATTAAATTTCGCAAAAATTATGGTAAATCACCAGCATTAAGCGCTGCTTTTAAAGAAGTAAAAGGTGATGTTGTGATTACGATGGATGCAGATTTACAAGATTTTCCTGAAGAAATTCCTTCATTATACAATATGCTGAAAAATAAAAATGCAGATATTGTTTCGGGTTGGAAAGAAAATCGTCAAGATAATAAATTGACAAAAAATTTACCTTCAAAACTATTTAATGGTGTTGCACGTAAAACTTCGGGTGTAAAATTGCACGATTTTAACTGTGGTTTAAAAGCTTACCGTTGGGAAGTAACGCAAAATATCGAATTGTATGGTGATATGCACCGTTACATTCCGGTTTTAGCTAAAAATGCGGGTTATTCGCGTATTATAGAAAAAAAGGTAAAACACCAAGCGCGTAAATATGGTGTATCTAAATTTGGAGCAAACCGTTTTATAAATGGATTCTTAGATTTAATTACACTTTTCTTTACTTCAAAATTTGGGAATAAACCAATGCATATTTTTGGATTATTAGGAACTGTGATGTTTATTTTAGGACTTTTATCGTCGTTTTATATTGGAATAGAGAAATTATTTAAAGTTTATATTTCACATTCTCCAGCACGATTAATTGCAGAAAATCCATATTTTTATATTTCTTTGGTCTTTATGATTTTAGGAACGCAATTATTTTTGGCGGGATTTTTGGGCGAGTTAATCGTTCGTAATAATCGCGAAAAGAAATTATATTTAGTTCAGAAAGAAATCAATCTAAATTAATAAAATCAACCAACTATGAAAAAAGCTTTATTATTAGGATTATTAACTTTTGTTGTAACCTCGTGTTCATCGTCTATTGATGGTGATGGAGCAGCAACTGCTCAAAAAGAATACACTGCAAATAGTATCAAAGATTTGAGTGTTTCGTGTAATTGTAATGTAATTCTTGTACCTGGAAATAAAACGGGTGTTAAAGTAGAATCGCATCAAAATGTTATTGATAATTTGGTAGTCGAGGCAAAAGATAATTCATTAAATATCAAAGAAAAAAGCAATGTAGACCAATACAGTGCTTATGATGTTTATGTTTATGTGACGCGCGATTTAGAAAAATTAAAGATAGATAAGCAAACTTCTTTAACAACTTCTGGAACTTTAAATGTTGATGATTTAGCAGTAGAAGTGAAGGATCAAGCCAAAATAAATCAGACTTTTTTGATTACAAATAATTTTGATTTAAAAGCAGACGACCAATCGGGTGTTTTGTTAGAAGGAACTGCTGGAACTATGAAAGTGAAAGCATATGGCGAAGCAAAACTTGATTTGTTTAAATATGAAGTTAACGAAGCTGATTTTACAACAGACGATAATGCTGTTTTAGACATCAATGCGCGCCAAACTTTATATGGTTCTGCAAAAGGAAATTCAATTGTAAATTTTATGGGCGATCCGAATAAAGATACCAAAATAGCTGATCGCGCCCAAGTACTTAAAAAATAAAAAGATAAGAATGAGTTCAAGTTTAGAGAATGCCAAATTATGGCTATCTGATTCTTATGATGAAGAAACAAGAAAATCAGTTCAAGATTTAATAGATAATAACCCAACCGAATTAGATGATTCTTTTTACCGTAACCTTGAGTTTGGAACTGGAGGAATGCGTGGAATTATGGGAGTTGGTACAAATCGTCTTAACAAATATACGTTAGGTGCGGCAACGCAAGGTTTGGCAAATTATATCAATCAACAATTTCCAAATAAAGAAAAATCGGTTGCAATTGCATTCGATGTTCGTCATAATTCAGACAAATTTGCTAAGACGGTTGCAGATGTTTTAACAGCAAACGGAATCAAAGTTTATTTGTTTGAGTCTTTTCGTCCAACGCCCGAATTGTCTTTTACAGTTCGTCATTTAGGTTGCGACGCAGGTATTGTGTTAACGGCTTCTCATAATCCACCAATTTACAATGGCTATAAAGTTTATTGGAATGATGGTGCACAAATTGTTCCACCGCAAGATGGTGCAATTATTAATGAAGTAAATAATGTAAAAGTTGACGAAATCAAATTCAAAGGAAATGATGAGTTAATTACAATTATTGGTAAAGAAATTGACGAAGTTTTTATTGATGCATGTGTAGAGAATGGTAGTTTTACAAATGAAGGTAAAAAGGATATTAAAATTGTTTTTACTTCAATTCATGGAACTGCAGTTGCAATAACGCCAAAAGCGTTCGAAAAAGCAGGTTTTACACAAGTACATCAAGTTGCAGAACAAGCAATACCAAGTGGTGATTTCCCGACAGTAAAATCTCCAAATCCTGAAGAACCAGAAGCGTTAACAATGGCGGTTGCTTTGGCAAACGAAATTGATGCAGATGTAGTAATCGGAACAGATCCTGATGCAGATAGAGTAGGTGTTGCGACACGTAATAATGATGGAGAAATCGTTTTGTTAAACGGTAATCAAATGAATACTGTTTTGACTTATTACTTGTTAGAAAAATGGCAAGAAGCTGGTAAACTAAACGGAAAAGAATTTATTGGATCGACAATTGTTACTTCGGATATTTTTTATGACATCGCAGCAAAATTTAATGTTGATTGTAAAGTTGGATTAACAGGTTTTAAATGGATTGCGGATATGATTCGCCAGTTTGAAGGTGTTGAGAAATTTATTGGAGGAGGAGAAGAATCTTTCGGATTTATGGTTGGCGATTTTATTCGTGATAAAGATTCTGTAACAACAGCTTTATTGGTTTCGGAAATTGCGGCTGTTCAAAAAGCCAAAGGAAGTTCTTTATACAATAAGTTGACAGAAATTTATGTGGAAATTGGTAAAGCTTATCAAGAAGATTTAACTAATATCGTTAAACCTGGTAAAGAAGGTGCGGAATTAATTGCACAAATGATGGTTGATTTCCGTGCAAATTCTCCAAAAGAATTAGCAGGTTCTGCTGTTGTTAAAGTAAAAGATTTCCAAACTTCAATCGAGAAAGATTTAGTTTCTGGAGAAGAAAAAACAATTGATATTCCGAAATCTAATGTATTAATTTTTTATACAGCAGACGGAAGTAAAGTTGCTTGTCGTCCTTCTGGAACGGAACCTAAAATTAAATATTACTTTTCGGTAAATGCACCAATTAGTGATGCGGCAGATTATCCAACAATTCAAAAACAATTAATGGATAAGATTGCTTTGTTAAAAGAAGATTTTAAATAATTAATTATAGTTAAAAATATAAAGGCTGTCAATATTGACAGCCTTTTTTTATTTTGTTAAAGTTTTTTTAGATAAATTAGCTAAACAAGGAGGTGAAATTGCTGGTAAAATAAAAATAAATGATAGATATAAAAGATTTAATTGACCAATTTGATAAAAATCAAGAATCAATATCTTTAACATTGTTTGAGTTAAGAAAAAATTTCACAAATGATTATACTCTCGAACAATTAAAATTAATAGATAAAACTATAATTACAACACCCACTATTATGGATTTTATTGCTGATAAATTACAGTTTATAGAAAATGAAGAATTTTTAAAAACGTTTAATTTAGAAGATATTCAATACATATACAAATTACTTACTAAGTATTATCCTTATGACTTACAATATAGGTTAGGTTTAATTAGTTTTACTTATATAGTTTTAGATAAACAGGAGCAAGCTTTGGAAATGATAGATAATTTAAATGGAATAATTAAGGAGATAGAATTAAATATAAAAAATATTGTTAGTTAGGGCAATGTTCCAGAAATGTTGTTTTTACACAACGTATTTATTTAAAGTTTTTTTAGAAGAATAAGATGATAAAATGCTGTTGCAAGTAATGTAAATTGGAGTAATTTAATAAATCTACACCTAAAGATAAAGAAAATGAAAAATATTTAAATGCAGCAAAACCTTTTGGTTTATGACAAAAAATATAAGAAATAAGATTTTAACAATTTTAATAATACTATCAATAATTCCTATAGTAGGTTCTATTTATTATTATTTAAGAACTTCAAAATTAAATGATATAGATCAAATTAATAAATCGTTTGAATATACTAAAGGTATAGTTGTAAAAAAAACAGTTTATAAAGGTCGATTTATAGATGTTAGATATATAGTAAATGGTAAATCTTATGTAGAATCTGATGGAATGAATGAGAAAGTTGATATAAATGAAGGAGACAGTGTAATGGTTAAATATTCAACAGAGAAACCAGAACTCATGATTACTCAGTTTAATGACCAGTTCTAAATTATAATTATTCACAATATCATAAAACACAAAAGGCAAACCTCGGTTTGCCTTTTGTGTTTATTTAAAGTTATTTTTTTAAAAGAATAGTATAATAAGATGATAAAATGCTGTTGCAAGTAATGCAGAAACTGGAATAGTTAAAATCCAAGCCCAAAGCAAACTGATTGTAACACCCCAACGAACCGCAGAAACACGTTTCACCATTCCTACACCAATTATAGATCCTGTGATAACGTGAGTTGTAGAAACCGGCATTTTGATATGCTCCGTAAAAAACAATGTAATAGCAGAAGCGGTTTGTGCTGTAAAACCTTCAATAGGTGTAATTTTTGTAATTTTATTACCCATTGTTTTCAAAATTTTCATTCCACCACCCAATGTTCCTAATGCAATTGCAGAGAAACAAACAATCGGAACCCAATCGTGTATGTCTTTACTATTTGTTGTGATAAACCAATTTTTCCAATGAAAAACATCATTCAAAATCCAACTATCCATATCAGTATTTAGAATAGCCGTTTGGTTTGCCAACAATGCAAATGTAATAACACCCATTACTTTTTGAGAGTCATTAAGACCATGTCCAATACTTAATAATGCAGAAGAAACCAATTGCAATTTCTTAAACCAAGAATCTGCTTTGTGTGGTTTTGCATTCCGACAAAGATTAAGTGTAATGATGTAAATAATGTTACCCGCAATTAATCCAATAATTGGTGCAACTAAAATAAACGCGATAATGGTAAGAATGATTGTGCTGTTAATTGCAGAAAAATCGTAACCCGTTGCAGCTAATGCACCACCAGCTAAACCACCAATTAAGGTGTGCGATGATGATGAAGGAATACCTAATTTCCAAGTTAAAAGATTCCATACAATTGCGGCAGAAAGTGCAGCAATTACAACTACAGATGGATTTGCGCCAAAGGCAACCACCACATCTTCTTTAATGATTTTGGCAATTGTGTCAGCAACGCCAAATTCTCCGATAATGTATTTTGCGATAAAAAACGCAACGAAATTAAAAAATGCTGCCCAAATAACAGCTTGTAATGGTGTAAGTACTTTTGTTGTAACAACAGTTGCAATAGAATTTGCAGCGTCATGAAAACCATTTAAAAAATCGAACAAGATTGCAAGTCCGATAATGATAAATAATACAGTTAAATGCATGGTGCAAATTTATAGCTTTCTATTATTTATTATTGGATTTTTTTAGATTTTATTTCCAATAAAAAAGGAGCTTATAAAAAGCTCCTTGATATTTATTTAGATAAATAATGTAATAAAATAATAAATTAATGCTGCAACAATTGCTGAGACAGGTATAGTTAATATCCATGCCCAAAGTAAACTAATGGTTACTCCCCAACGAACCGCAGAAACACGTTTTGTTAATCCAACACCAATTATAGAACCTGTGATGGTATGTGTTGTAGAAACTGGAATTCCGAAATGCTCAGAAATATAAAGTGTCATTGCTCCGGCAGTTTCAGCAGCTACACCTTCTAATGGCGTAACTTTTGTAATTTTAGATCCCATTGTTTTGATGATTTTCCAACCACCACCCATTGTACCTAATGCGATAACAATGAAAGATGTTATTGGAACCCAACCCCAATGTCCAACAAAATATTGAAATTTATCTTCTGCATTTACATAAGCAGGATCAAAATCGATGTTCATGTGGTAAAAAATTACCGCAGCACCAATAATACCCATTACTTTTTGTGCATCATTCATACCATGTCCTAAAGAGAATAGGGCAGATGAAACAAGTTGTAAACGTTTAAACCATCTTTCGGCTTTTGCAGGTTTCGCATTTTTACAAATATTAAGAATAATAATTGTTAAGATAGAGGCGATAATCATACCGATTAACGGCGCCATAAAGATGAATAAGATAATTGGAATTACTTTACTATAAACAATAACAGATTCTCCTTCGGCATTAAAACCACCTGCGTGTGCAAGTGCTGCACCAACAAAACCACCAATTAATGTATGCGATGATGATGATGGAATACCAAATTTCCATGTTAATAAATTCCAAGAAATGGCAGCGATAATACCTGATAAAATAACTTCGAGTGTAATAAAGTTTTCATTTACAGATTTTGCAATGGTATTACCAATCTTAAATTCTCCAATCCAATAAACAGATATAAAGTAGGCTACAAAGTTAAATGCAGCGGCCCATAAAACTGCCTGAAATGGAGTTAATACTTTAGTTGCAACAATGGTTGCAATAGAGTTCGCAGCATCATGAAATCCATTGATGTAGTCAAAAACAAAAGAAAGTACAATAATCGAGATTAAAATAATTCCAGGTGTCGACGACATCATGTGCCCAAGTGCATCAAAAAATTCAGTCATTTCTTAATTTTTTTGAGCTAATTTTATGAATATTTTACAGCTACAGCTTCTAAAACATTTGCAACGCTTTTACATTTATCTGTTGCAGATTCTAAAGATGATAAAACTTCTTTGTACTTAATAATGTTTTTAGCATCCGTTTCGTTTTCAAAAATCTCTTGAACTGCTTTATCAAAAATACGATCAGATTTGTTTTCTAATTTATTGATACGCTCACAGATTTCGTAAACACGATTTAAATCTTTAAAATCTTTCAATTGGTCAATTCCTTCACCAATTAATTGACAAGCTTCTAAGTTAACAGCTGTAATTTTACGGATAGATTTTGTAATTTTATCTACTTGATAAATATTGATTCTGTTTGCAGCACCATTAAGGTTATCCGCAACATAATCGATCGATTTTACCAAAGAGTAAATATCTTCTCTATCAAAAGGAGTGATAAAATTCTTGCTTAATTCTAAGTTTGTTTTTTGAGTTAAATACTCAATCTTACTTTCAAGTTTAGAGATTTGAGCGATATAATCTTCGCGTTCTTCTAACGGTGCGTTTACGCATTCGTGTAGCAATTCTGCTAATTTGATTAAACTTTTTGAAGCTTCCTCAAACAAAGGATAGAAAACTTTATCCTTCGGAGTAAATAATTTAAAAAAAGAGTTTACTGACATCTACTAATGTTTTGTGGTGCAAAATTAATTTTTCTAATGTAAAATTAACATTAAATAAATATTTTCATAACAATAAGTCATTTATTTAATTATTTATTTCGCTTCTTTTTGCTGATTTTAAATAAGATGTGATTGTGTTAAGATGTTTAAAATTTTTTAGTATTGACGATAAAATAATTACATTTATCAACCAAAAACTCTCTATTAATTTTTTTAATGAAAGATATACCTGAAACTAAATCAATAAAACACCTCCATCAAATTTTAGATCAATCTCCAATCGGATTAGCTTTTTTTAAAGGAGAAGAATTGATTTTAGATTATGCAAACAATCAATTCTTGAAAGTTGGAGGATTAGACCAAAACCAAATTGGACAATGTTTTGACTTGATTGCATCGGAATTGATAAAGCAAGAATTTCTTGGTTTGTTGCGAAAAATATTTACGTCTAAAGAAAGTTCGCGCGTTGTTAAGAAAATCTATTATTACACGAATCCAGATTATTTATCAGAAAATTATTTTGATATCATTTTTACAGCTGTTCTTGATGAAAAATCATTCAATGTAGTTGGTGTAAATGTTTCGGTAACCGAAATTGCGGATCGAGAATTTTACAGACAAATGATTTTAGATTCTACTTCGGAGTTTGATGATGTTATTTCGAATTCGCCTTGCTCAACAATTATTTTGTCGGGCGAAGATCCGGTTATCGAGATTATGAACAATAAAATGATGCGCACGCTTGGTAAAAAATTAGATGTTTTGGGCAAAAGATTTGTGGATGTTATTCCGCAAGAAATGAATCAGCAATTCATCAAATTATACCAAGAAGTTTATAGAAGTGGAAAATTACATTCGGAAAGTGAATTTAGAATTGAATATTATATAAAGGAACAATTAATCGTTTCTTACCTCAATTTATCATTTAAACCTAAAAAAGATAGAAACGGAAAAGTTTATGCAGTTGTCATTATTTCGGTTAATGTAACGGATTTGGTTATTGCGCGAGAATAATTAGAAGAAAATGAACGAAGGTTTATAACGCTTGCCGATTTTATGCCGCAATTTATTTGGACAGCCGATAAAAATGGAATTGTAACTTATTTTAATAAAAAATGGTTTAATTATTTTGGATTGCCAGAAAATAGTGATCCAAATAATACGTTTTGGGATTTATTGCATCCAGATTATCACGACAAAGTTTTTTATTTTTGGCACGATTGTGTCGCAAATAATAAAGCTTACGAAATAGAATATCAGCTAAGAGTTTCTGAAAATCCTGCAGAATACAAATGGTTTTTAGCAAGAGGAACTCCAGTTTATAATTCGGACAACGAAATTGAAATCTGGATTGGAACTTCTACAGATATTGATGATTTTAAATTGTTGCAAAAACAAAAAGATGATTTTTTAGGAATTGCGAGCCACGAATTAAAAACGCCGTTAACGAGTTTGAAATTGTATTCGCAGTTTATCGAAATGAATTTGAAAAAGCAAGGCGATTTAAAAAATGCAGATTTGGCGCATAAAATGGAAGCGCAAATTAATAAGTTAAATAATCTGATTACAGATTTATTAGATGTGACCAAAATACAAAACGGCAAAATGTTGCTTCAAGAACAAGAATTTGAATTGGCAGATTTGGTTCTTGAAATTACCGAAGAACAACAAATGTCGACGAATCATAAAATAACTTTAGAAATAGAATCTTCTGGAAAAATTTTTGGAGATCGAGATAGAATTGGGCAAGTATTGACAAATTTAATGAGTAATGCAATTAAATATTCGCCAGATGATAATCGTGTTTTGATAAAAGTTTTTCAAGCGGATAAAAATGTAAAAGTTGTTGTGCAAGATTTCGGAATTGGAATTCCTGCTGATAAAATTGATAAAGTTTTTGATCAATATATGAGAGTAGAAAGTAAGTACGAAAAGACCATTTCTGGGCTTGGTTTGGGCTTATATATCTCATCAGAAATTATAAAAAGAAGTCATGGTAATATTTATGTAACGTCCGAAGAAGGAAAAGGGTCTAATTTTTGTTTTGAGCTACCCATTACAACTACTAACCTATAATTCCTCGTTTTATGAATAATCAACCAAAAAAAATACATATTGTAGATGATAACCCCGCAATTCTAGATTCGCTAGAAATTCTGTTGAATATGGAAGGGTATGAAGTAAAGAAATTTGAGAAAGGTTCTGAATTATTGAATAATCTAAAATTAAATCAATCAATGCCCGATACGGTTTTGATGGATATGTGGATAAATGGAGAAGATGGTCGAGATTTTTGTCGTTTGATAAAAGAAGATGATTCTCTAAAATCAATTCCAGTTTTGATTATGTCTGCAAGTAGAGGTTTATCTAATTCTGCTTTTGAAAATGGAGCCGACGATTTTATTCCAAAACCATTTGAGTTAGAAGAAATTTTAGAAAAAATTTATCGTTTTACACATAATTAGAATTTTAAAACAAAATAATTGAATAAAAAGTTACTCGTTGAGTAGCTTTTTATTTTTTGTACATATTTTAGTAAAAATGAAACAATCAAAAGAATAATTAATTATTTGATAAAAAATGGTTTATTGTGATTTTGAGTTAACTAATAAATCAAATTAATAATAATGTAAATTTTAGGTCAAAACTTGATAAGATTTTATAAATCAGTGTAAATAAATTCATATTTATTTTTTTTTGTAATAATTATTCGTAGTTTTGCATGCCCAAAAAATGGGTTTAATCCAAATTTAAAAGGAAATAATTAGTATGCCAACAATTCAACAATTAGTTAGAAAAGGTAGAAAAAAACTAACCAAGAAGAGTAAATCGGCTGCATTGGAATCATGTCCACAACGCCGCGGTGTTTGTACACGTGTTTACACTACAACTCCAAAAAAACCTAACTCAGCAATGCGTAAAGTAGCGCGTGTTAGATTAACAAATGGAAAAGAAGTTAACGCGTACATCGGTGGTGAAGGACATAATCTTCAAGAGCACTCGATAGTATTGGTTAGAGGTGGTAGAGTTAAAGATTTACCAGGTGTACGTTACCACATTGTTCGTGGTGCGTTAGATACTGCGGGAGTAAGCGGACGTACTCAACGTAGAAGTAAGTATGGAGCGAAACGTCCTAAAGATGCTAAAAAATAAATTTAAGGAGAAATGAGAAAGACAAGAGCAAAAAAAAGACCCTTACTTCCAGATCCTAAATTTAATGATCAGTTAGTAACACGTTTCGTGAACAATTTAATGTATGACGGTAAAAAATCTGTTGCATTTAAAATTTTTTATGATGCATTAGAAATCGTTGATTCTCGTAAAGAGGATGCTGAAAAATCTTCAGTGGATATCTGGAAAGAAGCTTTATCAAATGTGATGCCTCACGTAGAAGTACGTTCTCGTCGCGTTGGTGGTGCTACATTCCAAATTCCAATGGAAATTCGTCCAGACCGTAAAATTTCTACAGCTATGAAGTGGTTAATCAAATACTCACGTAATAGAAATGAGAAATCTATGGCTCAAAAATTAGCAGGTGAAATCATTGCTGCAGCTAAAGAAGAAGGATCTGCCGTTAAAAAACGTCAAGATACTCACAAAATGGCAGAAGCTAATAAAGCGTTTTCACACTTTAGATTCTAGTAAGAAATGGCAAGAGACTTATTATATACTAGAAATATTGGTATTGCTGCACACATTGATGCAGGAAAAACTACAACTACAGAACGTATTTTATTTTATTCAGGTAAAAATCACAAAATTGGAGAAACTCACGAAGGTGCTTCAACTACTGACTGGATGGAACAAGAAGCAGAAAGAGGTATCACAATTACTTCTGCAGCTGTAACTGTAGATTGGACATTCCCAACAGAACAAGGTAAACCATTACCAGACGCTAAAGGGTATCACTTTAATATTATCGACACTCCTGGTCACGTTGACTTTACAGTAGAGGTAAACCGTTCTTTACGTGTATTGGATGGTTTAGTTTTCTTATTCTCAGCAGTAGATGGAGTTGAACCTCAGTCTGAAACAAACTGGCGTTTAGCAGATAACTATAAAGTTCCTCGTTTAGGTTTCGTTAACAAAATGGACCGTCAAGGATCTGATTTCTTAAATGTTTGTCGTCAAGTACGCGAAATGTTAGGTTCAAATGCTGTTCCTATCGTTTTACCAATTGGTGAAGAAGCAGACTTTAGAGGAGTTGTAGATTTAATTAAAAACCGTGCAATTGTATGGCATGATGAAAATCATGGTTCTACTTTTGATATTGTTGACATCCCAGCCGAAATGGTTGACGAAGTTAAACAATACCGCGGTCAATTAATTGAAGAAGTAGCTGCGTATGACGAGAACTTATTAGAGAAGTATATGGAGGACGAAAACTCTATTACTGAAGAAGAAGTTCACGCTGCATTACGTGCTGCAACATTAGATATGTCTATCATCCCAATGACTTGTGGATCTTCGTTTAAAAACAAAGGTGTACAATTTATGTTAGATGCTGTATGTCGTTATTTACCATCTCCGATGGACAAAGAAGCGATTCACGGTATTGACCCTAAAACAGATGAGCCTACTTCTCGTAGACCAGCTGTTGATGAGCCATTTTCTGCGTTAGCATTCAAAATCGCTACTGACCCTTTCGTAGGTCGTTTAGCGTTCTTTAGAGCTTACTCTGGAGGATTAGATGCGGGTTCTTACGTATTAAATACTCGTTCAGGAAACAAAGAACGTATCTCTCGTATCTTCCAAATGCATGCAAACAAACAAGAGCCTATCGATAGAATCGAAGCTGGAGATATTGGAGCAGCAGTAGGATTTAAAGACATCAAAACAGGTGATACTTTATGTGATGAAAAAGCACCTATCGTATTAGAGTCTATGGACTTCCCAGATCCAGTAATTGGTATCGCGGTTGAACCAAAAACAAAAGCTGATGTTGATAAATTAGGTATGGCTTTAGCTAAATTAGCTGAAGAAGATCCAACATTTGTAGTTAAGACAGACGAAGCTTCAGGACAGACTATTATTTCTGGAATGGGTGAGTTACACTTAGATATTATTGTTGACCGTTTAAGACGTGAATTCAAAGTTGAAGTAAACCAAGGTGAGCCTCAAGTAGAATACAAAGAGTCTTTCTCTAAATTAGCAGAACACCGTGAAGTTTACAAAAAACAATCAGGTGGTCGTGGTAAATTTGCTGATATCGTTTTCACAATGGGACCAGCAGAAGAAGGAAAATCTGGATTAGAATTTGAATCTATTATTAAAGGTGGTAACATTCCTAAAGAATATATCCCTTCAATCGAAAAAGGATTTAAAGCTGCCATGAAAAATGGACCTTTAGCTGGATTCGAAATGGATTCATTAAAAGTTACAGTTAAAGACGGATCTTTCCACCCTGTGGATTCTGATGCTTTATCTTTCGAATTAGCTGCTCAAATGGGGTATAAAGCTGCTGCTAAAGCTGCCGGAGCTCAAATTTTAGAGCCAATTATGAAGTTAGAAGTATTAACTCCAGAGGAAAACATGGGAGATGTTGTAGGTGACTTAAACAGAAGACGTGGACAAGTTTCTGGTATGGATGATAGAAATAACGCAAAAGTTATTAAAGCTATGGTTCCATTAGCAGAAATGTTCGGATATGTTACATCATTACGTACATTATCTTCTGGTCGTGCTACATCTACGATGGAGTTTGATCACTATGCGCCTGCACCAACAAACGTTGCAGAAGCTGTAATCGCTAAAGCAAAAGGTAACGCTTAATTCAAGAAAAATGAGTCAAAAAATTAGAATAAAATTAAAATCTTACGATTATAGTTTAGTTGACAAATCAGCTGAGAAAATCGTAAAAACTGTAAAAGCTACAGGTGCTGTAGTTAATGGTCCTATTCCATTACCAACTCACAAAAGAATCTTTACAGTATTAAGATCTCCACACGTTAACAAAAAATCTCGTGAGCAATTTCAATTATCTGCACACAAAAGATTGTTAGACATTTATTCTTCTTCATCTAAAACAGTAGATGCTTTAATGAAGTTAGAATTACCTAGTGGTGTTGAAGTAGAAATTAAAGTTTAGTTATCCACTAACTTTAAAACATATAATCCTCGAGACGTGCACATCTCGAGGATTTTTTATAAGTATGAATTTTTTAAGTTTTTATTTTTGAATGGTCTAATTCCTGTACAAGCGGAATTATAATCTTTTCTAAAATAATCACTTGAAAATTTGTGGTTTACAAAATAATTCATACATTTGCATGCTAATTTCAGAGAAGATCTCTAGTTGATTAAGTTCAACATTCTCAGAAATATTTAAATTAATTATTAACATAATAAGATCAAATGTCAGGTATCATTGGTAAAAAAATCGCGATGACTAGCTTATTTGATGAGAACGGGAAAAATATTCCTGTGACTATCGTAGAAGCTGGCCCATGTGCGGTTACTCAAGTCAGAACCTTAGAGAAAGATGGGTACGTTGCTGCTCAACTTGGTTTCGATGACAAAAAAGAAAAAAACACGACTAATGCTTTAAAAGGTCACTTTAAAAAAGCAGGTAGTACTCCAAAAAGAAAGTTAGTTGAATTTTACGGAGATGCTTTCGTAGAATCATTAAACTTAGGAGATGTTGTTAACGTTGAATTATTCAACGAAGGTGAATTTGTTAGTGTAACAGGTACTTCTAAAGGTAAAGGATTTCAAGGTGTTGTAAAACGTCATGGATTTGCCGGTGTAGGTCAAGCTACTCACGGACAGCACAACCGTTTAAGAGCCCCAGGTTCTATTGGTGCTGGTTCTGATCCTTCTCGTGTATTCAAAGGAATGCGTATGGCTGGAAGAATGGGTGGTAAACAAGTTACTGTTCAAAACCTAAAAGTACTTAAAGTTGATTCTGAGAAAAATCTTTTAGTTATTAAAGGAGCTATCCCAGGTCCTAAAAATTCATACGTAATCGTTAGAAGATGGAAGTAGTAGTATTAAACATCAAAGGTCAAGAGACTGGAAGAACAGTTTCGTTAGACGAAGCAGTTTTTGGAATTGAGCCTTCTACGCACACTGTGTATTTAGAAGTTAAGCAGTACTTAGCTGCTCAACGTCAAGGAACTCACAAAGCAAAAGAAAGAGCTGAAATTGCGGGATCAACTCGTAAAATCAAAAAACAAAAAGGAACAGGTACAGCACGTGCTGGTTCTATCAAATCTCCTGTGTTTCGTGGAGGAGGTAGAGTTTTTGGACCACGTCCAAGAAACTACTCTTTCAAAATCAATAAAACACAAAAGAGATTAGCTAAAAAATCTGTGTTATCACAAAAATTAGCTGAGAACGAAATCAAAGTTGTAGAGAATTTTACATTCGAAGCTCCAAGAACAAAAGAGTTTATTTCTCTTTTAACTAACTTAGGATTAGACAACAAAAAAACGTTGTTCGTATTAGGTGAAGCAAATAATAATGTATATTTGTCATCACGTAATTTACAAAAAACGAAAGTTGTAACTACATCTGAGTTAAATGTTTATGATTTAATTAACGCTTCTCAAATTGTATTTTTAGAAGGTTCTTTAGCAACTGTTCAAGAAAATTTAAGTAAATAAGACGAGAAATGGGAATAATAATTAAACCAGTAATTTCAGAAAAAGCAACTAGTAATAGTGAATTATTAGGGCAATATTCGTTTTATGTAGACACTAAAGCTAATAAATTACAAATTAAAGAAGCTATACAAACAACTTACGGTGTAACTGTAGTTTCTGTAAGCACTTTAGTTTCTGCACCAAAAGTAAAAACTCGTTATACAAAAACAGGTTTCCAAACTGGGAAAACAAATAAATTGAAAAAAGCGATCGTTAGCTTAGCTGAAGGTCAAGAAATAGAGTTGTTCGGATAATTTAAGAATTAAAAAATGTCAGTAAGAAAATTAAAACCTATCACCCCGGGACAACGTTTTAGAGTGGTTAATGAGTTTGCGGCAGTAGATAAAAATGCTAAGCCGGAAAAGACATTAGTTGAAGGAAAATCTAAATCGGGTGGACGTAACAACACTGGTAAAATGACAATGCGTTATATCGGTGGTGGACACAAACAAAAATACCGTATCATCGATTTCAAACGTGATAAAGAAGGTGCTGCAACTGTAGAATCTGTACAATACGATCCTAACAGAACTGCATTCATCGCTTTATTGTCTTATGAAGATGGTGAAAAACGTTATATTATTGCTCAAAATGGTTTAAAAGCAGGTCAAGTGATTGTATCAGGAGACAGCGCAGAACCAGAAGTAGGTAATGCTATGAAACTTAAAAACATGCCATTAGGTACAGTAATCTCTTGTATAGAGTTACGTCCAGGGCAAGGAGCAGTAATGGCTAGAAGTGCAGGTACTTACGCACAATTAGTTGCGCGTGATGGTAAATATGCTATCGTTAAGTTACCAAGTGGTGAATCGAGAATGATTTTAGTAGAGTGTAAAGCGACTGTAGGAGTTGTTTCTAATACAGACCATCAATTAGAGGTTTCTGGTAAAGCAGGACGTTCTAGATGGCAAGGTCGTCGTCCTAGAACACGTCCAATGGTTATGAACCCTGTAGATCACCCAATGGGTGGTGGTGAAGGTCGTGCAACCGGAGGTATTCCTCGTTCTCGTAACGGAATTCCAGCAAAAGGTTACAAAACCAGAGCTAAAAAGAAGTCGTCTAACAAATATATTGTTGAAAGAAGAAAAAAATAATTTATGGCACGTTCACTAAAAAAAGGACCATTCATCCACTATAAATTAGAAAAGAAAGTTCTTGCTAACGTAGAAAGCGGTAGTAAAAACGTCATTAAGACTTGGTCTAGAGCATCAATGATTTCTCCAGATTTTGTTGGTCAAACAATCGCAGTACACAACGGGAAACAATTTATCCCTGTTTATGTTACTGAGAATATGGTAGGTCACAAATTAGGTGAGTTCGCTCCAACACGTACTTTTAGAGGTCATGCCGGAGCTAAAAACAAAGGAAAAAAATAGTAGAAGGCCATGGGATCTAGAAAAAGATTAAGTAACGAAAGAATCAAAGAAGCTAACAAACAGGTAGCTTCTGCGAAATTAAATAATGTTCCTACTTCTCCTCGTAAAATGAGGTTAGTTGTAGATATTATCCGTGGAGTTGAAATTCAAAAAGCTTTAGGTATTTTAAAATATACTAAAAATCATCCATCTATTCGTTTAGAAAAATTGTTATTAAGCGCTATCGCTAACTGGCAAAACAAAAACGAAGGAGCAGATGTAGAAGAAGCTGGATTATATGTTAAGGAAATCTCTGTTGACAGTGCAAAACAATTGAAAAGAATTCGTACTGCACCTCAAGGTAGAGCACATAGAATCAGAAAACGTTCAAACCATGTAACTTTGGTTTTAGGAACTAAAGAAGATAAACAAAAAGTACAAGATTAAGAATATGGGACAGAAAACTAATCCAATCGGAAATCGTTTAGGAATCATCAGAGGATGGGATTCTAACTGGTACGGTGGAAATGATTACGGTGATAAGATTGCAGAAGACGCAAAAATTCGTACTTATTTAAGAGCGCGTTTATCTAAAGCCGGAGTTTCTCGTATTTACATCGATCGTACTTTAAAATTAGTTACAGTTACTGTAACTACTGCTCGTCCAGGTATCATTATTGGTAAAGGTGGACAAGAAGTTGACAAATTAAAAGAAGAATTAAAGAAAATCACTGGTAAAGAGGTTCAAATTAATATCTTTGAAATTAAGAGACCAGAATTAGATGCAATCTTAGTAGGTGATAGTATCGCAAGACAAATAGAAAATCGTATTTCTTACCGTCGTGCAATCAAAATGGCTATAACGACTGCAATGAGAATGAACGCTGAAGGAATCAAAGTTCAAATCTCTGGTCGTTTAAACGGTGCAGAGATGGCACGTTCAGAAACTTATAAAGATGGACGTATTCCTTTGTCTACATTCCGTGCAGACATTGATTATCACATTTCAGAAGCTCACACAACTTACGGTCGTTTAGGGATCAAAGTTTGGGTTATGAAAGGTGAGGTATATGGTAAGAGAGAATTATCTCCTTTAGTTGGATTACAGAAGAAACAAAAGAAATCTGACAACGCAAGAAAGGGAGGTGAAAGATCTAATAATAGAAAGCGATAATTTAGTTTTAAACTAACATAAAGAATTAAGTAGATATGTTATCACCGAGAAGAGTAAAGTTTAGAAAAACCCAAAAAGGTAAGATGAAAGGAGTTTCTCACAGAGGAACTGAATTAGCTTACGGGACTTTCGGGATTAAATCTTTAGACGAAGCATTTATAACAGCTCGTCAAATCGAGGCTGCTCGTATTGCAGCAACTCGTTGTATGAAGAGAGAAGGTCAATTATGGATTAAAATATTTCCAGATAAACCAATTACTAAGAAACCAGCAGAGGTACGTATGGGTAAAGGTAAAGGTGCACCAGAATATTGGGTAGCTCCTGTACAACCAGGTCGTATTTTATTCGAAGTAGGAGGTGTGCCATTAGAGGTTGCTACTGAAGCATTGCGTTTAGCAGCTCAGAAATTACCTGTTAAGACTAGGTTTATCGTTGCACGTGATTTCCAAAATTAATTAAAAAATTAAGAAAAAATGAAAGCAGCAGATATTAGAAATCTAAGTGTAGAGGAGTTACAAGTAAAAATTACTGAAGAGCAAGCAAACTATGATCAATTAAAATTGACAAATGCAGTTTCTCCTGTGGCAAATCCAATCGGTATCAGACAATTACGTAAGACAATTGCTCGTTTGAATACCGTTTTAAACGAAAAAAAATCATAACAGCAATCTGTAACTGATGGAAAGACAATTAAGAAAAGAAAGAGTAGGTTTAGTTACTTCAAACAAAATGGAAAAAACCATTGTTGTTGCTGAAACTAAAAAACAAAAGCACCCATTCTATGGGAAATTCGTTGTAAAAACGAAGAAATATACAGCGCACGACGAAACTAACGACTGTAACGAAGGTGACACTGTGCGTATCATGGAAACTCGTCCTTTGTCTAAAAGCAAAAGATGGAGATTAGTAGAAATCATAGAAAGAGCTAAATAATAAAGTTATGTTACAACAAGAATCTAGATTAAAAGTTGCAGATAACACAGGAGCTCGTGAAGCATTAGTAATTCGCGTTTTAGGTGGTACTAAAAGAAGATACGCATCAGTAGGTGACAAAATCGTTGTTGCTATTAAAGATGCAACTCCAAACGGAAACGTTAAAAAAGGTGCTGTATCAAAAGCTGTTGTAGTTAGAACTAAAAAAGAAGTTCGCAGAAAAGACGGTTCATATATCCGTTTCGACGATAATGCATGTGTATTATTGAACACTCAAGGAGAAATGCGTGGAACTCGTGTATTCGGTCCAGTTGCTCGTGAGTTACGTGACAAGGAATATATGAAAATTGTATCATTAGCCCCAGAGGTATTATAATCATAACAACATGGCAAAGTTAAAAATAAAAAAAGGAGACAAAGTAGTCGTATTATCAGGTTCTCAAAAAGGACAAACTGGTACGGTATCACGCGTATTCCCTGACAAAGCTAAAGCTATCGTTGAAGGGGTTAATATCGCAAAAAAACGAGTAAAGCCAAGCGCACAAAATCCACAAGGTGGAATTGTAGAGAAAGAAGCTCAAATCTATTTATGCAAATTGGCTTTAGTAGATCCTGAAACAGGAAAAGCAACGAAAGTAGCGATCAAAGATCAGGATGGTAAAAAAGTAAGAATTGCTAAAAAATCGGGTAAAACCATTTAATAAAGATGAGTACAACTACATACACACCTCGTCCGCAGGTTAAATATAAAGAAGAGATTGTAGCAGCTCTTAAAGAAGAGTTCGCTTACAAATCAATCATGCAAGTTCCTAAATTAGAGAAAATTGTTTTATCTCAAGGTTTAGGTGCTGCTACAGCTGATAAAAAAATCGTTGATTACGCTATCGAAGAGTTAGAATTAATCACAGGTCAAAAAGCAGTTGCAACTATCTCTAAGAAAGATGAGGCAGCTTTCAAATTACGTAAAGGGATGCCAATTGGTGCAAAAGTAACTTTACGTGGTGAGAAAATGTACGAATTCTTAGACCGTTTAGTAGCATCAGCGTTACCACGTGTACGTGATTTTAACGGAGTATCTTCTACAGGTTTCGATGGTAGAGGTAACTATAACTTAGGTATTACAGAGCAAATTATCTTCCCAGAAATTAATATTGATAAAATCAAGAAAATCCAAGGTTTAGATATTACATTTGTAACTTCTGCGAATACAGATAAAGAAGCAAAAGCTTTATTATCTAAATTCGGATTACCATTCACTAAAGAAAAATAAGAAGTCATGGCTAAAGAATCAATGAAAGCGCGTGAGCGCAAAAGAGAAGCATTAGTTGCTAAGTATGCTGCGAAAAGAACTGCTTTATTAGAAGCTGGTGATTACGAAGCATTACAAAAATTACCTAAAAACGCTTCACCAGTACGTTTACACAACCGTTGTAAATTAACTGGACGTCCAAGAGGATACATGAGAACTTTCGGGATCTCTCGTGTAACTTTCCGTGAGATGGCTAACGAAGGGTTAATCCCAGGTGTTAAAAAAGCGTCTTGGTAATTTACCAATCGCTAATCAATATAAAAATCCTTACTCATTTAGTTGAGTAAGGATTTTTTTTATAAGATGAAAACTAAAAAATAAATATCTAAATGGCGTTGTAACTGGGTTTCAATGGTATTTAATTATTTTATTTGCATTTATAGTTTTTATTTAAAAAATATGCAATATATTTGCAACCCAAATGCATAGTGCATTTTAGGTTAAAGTTTAATTTTAAAAGTAGGCTCTAAGGTCTATACTATAGAATTATTATGTATACAGATCCAATTTCAGATTTTCTAACGCGTGTTAGAAATGCAATGATGGCAGGACACAAAGTTGTGGAAATCCCTGCATCAAAATTAAAAAAAGAAATCACAAAAATTCTTTTTGAACAAGGTTATATCTTAAACTACAAGTTTGAAGGGCAAGATCAACCTCAAGGAACTATCAAAATCGCTTTAAAGTACGATAGAGTAACTAAAGAGCCAGCTATCCGTAAAATCAGAAGAGCTTCTTCTCCAGGTTTACGTCAATACTCTGGATCTAAAGATTTACCTCGTGTATTAAACGGTTTAGGTATTGCTATCATTTCAACTTCTAGAGGTGTTATGACAGACAAACAAGCTCGTCAAGAGAATGTAGGTGGTGAAGTTTTATGTTTTGTTTATTAATCTTTTAAAAAATTAAGAAATTATGTCAAGAATAGGACAAGCCCAAATCAACATCCCTGCAGCAGCAACTGTTGAGTTTAAAGATAAAGTAGTTACTGTAAAAGGTAACAACATTACGATGACTAGAGAATTAAACGAAGGTTTTGATGTAAAAATCGAAGACGGAGTTTTAACTGTAGTACGTCCAGATGATGCTAAAAGCAACAAAGCTTTACATGGTTTATACCGTGCATTAATCAATAACATGATTATCGGTACAACTGAAGGTTTTAAAAAGCAATTAGAATTAGTTGGTGTTGGTTACAGAGCAACAAACCAAGGACAAAGATTAGATTTGTCATTAGGTTTCTCACACAACATTGTATTGGAATTACCAGAAGAAATTAAAGTAGAAACTTTAACAGAAAAAGGTAAAAACCCAATCATTACATTATCATCTCACGATAATCAATTATTAGGAATGATTGTAGCTAAAATCCGTGCTTTCCGTAAGCCAGAGCCTTACAAAGGAAAAGGAATTAAGTTTGTTGGAGAAATTATTAGAAGAAAAGCAGGTAAATCTGCATAAAAATCATTGAAAAATGGCATTATCTAAAGTAGAAAAAAGACAAAAAATAAAAAGACGCGTGCGTCGAAATATTTTCGGAACAGAAACTAAACCTCGTTTGTCAGTTTACCGTTCTAATAAAGAAATTTACGCTCAAATTATTGACGATAACAGTGGAGTAACTTTAGCTTCTGCATCATCTCGTGAAAAAGGTGTTTCTGTAGAAGGTACTAAATCTGATGTATCTGCATCTGTTGGTAAAGCGTTAGCTGCAAAAGCTGTTGCTAAAGGAATTGAAACTGTAGTTTTTGATCGTAACGGTTTCATATATCATGGTAGAATCAAAGCTTTAGCAGATGGTGCTAGAGAAGGTGGATTAAAATTCTAAAAAAGAGAAAGAAATTATGTTAGGATTTAAAAACGTAGAAAGAGTTAAGCCAACAGGATTAGATTTAAAAGATCGTTTAGTTGGAGTACAACGTGTTACTAAAGTAACAAAAGGAGGTAGAGCATTTGGTTTCTCTGCAATCGTAGTAGTTGGAGACGGTAATGGAGTAGTAGGTTTTGGATTAGGTAAATCTAAAGATGTAGCTTCTGCAATTGCAAAAGCAATCGAAGATGCTAAGAAAAACTTAGTACGTATTCCTTTATTCGGAAACACAATTCCTCATGAACAAGAAGCTCGTTTCGGTGGTGCGCAAGTATTTATCCGTCCTGCAGCAAAAGGTACAGGAGTTATTGCTGGTGGTACAGTACGTGCAGTATTAGAATCAGTTGGTGTACATGATGTATTATCAAAATCAAAAGGTTCTTCTAATCCTCACAATGCAGTAAAAGCTACATTCCGCGCTTTATTAAGCTTACGTTCTGTAGAAACTATTGCACGTCAAAGAGGTATTTCAATAACTAAAGTATTCAACGGTTAAAATATAGTATCATGAGCAAAGTAAAAGTAAAACAAACACGTAGTGCTATCAACCGTGATAAATCTCAAAAAGCAACTTTAGTAGCTTTAGGATTAAAGAAATTGAATCAAGTTGTTGAGCACGAATCTACACCTCAAATTGAGGGTATGATCAGAAAAATTCAACACTTAGTAGTAGTAGAAAGAGCTTAATCGCTAACCTTAAAAGATTTAAAAAATGAATTTAAGTAATTTAAAACCAGCAGCTGGTTCAGTAAAAAATAAATTCCGTAAAGGTAGAGGTGAAGGTAGTGGAAACGGTTTGACAGCAGGTCGTGGACACAAAGGTGCTAAATCTCGTTCTGGATATTCTAGAAAAATCGGATTCGAAGGAGGTCAAATGCCTTTACAAAGACGTTTACCTAAATTTGGTTTCAAAAACATCAACAGAGTTGAGTACACAGGAATCAATTTAGATACAATTCAACAATTAGTTGATAACAACAAAATTACAGATACTCTTAACAAAGAAACATTAGTACAGTTAGGTTTAGCTCACAAAAACGCCTTAGTTAAAATCTTAGGTCGTGGTGAATTAACAGCTACAGTTAATGTTACTGCTGATAAATATACTCAAACAGCACAAGAAGCTATTGAGAAAGCAGGAGGTAAAGTAGAATTAATTAACGCTTAGAAATTTTTTTTATAGATGAAAGGGTTTATACAGACCATAAAAAATATCTGGAGCATAAAAGAACTAAAGGATAAGTTACTTGTAACTATCCTTTTGTTATTGGTTTATAGATTCGGTTCTCATATACCACTTCCAGGTGTCGATATTAACGAAGTTAATCGTTTTATTGCAGACCAAGAAAATGCAAACTCAGGAATTTTAGGATTATTAAACTCTTTTACCGGAGGTTCTTTCAAAAGAGCTTCCGTATTTGCGTTAGGAATCATGCCTTATATCTCTGCTTCAATTGTTGTACAATTGATGGGATTAGCAGTACCTTACATCCAAAAACTACAAAAAGAAGGAGAAAGTGGACGAAATAAAGTAAATCAAATCACAAGATGGTTAACAATTGGGATATGTTTGGTGCAAGCACCAGCCTACCTTACATTAGTAACCTCTCAGATTTTACCTTATGACCCAACTTCATCGTATGCTATTTATGTAATTCCCCCAGCAAGCTTCTGGTTCTGGTTTCCATCAGTAATCATTTTGATTACAGGAACAATCTTTGCCATGTGGATGGGAGAAAAAATTACTGACAAAGGTATCGGTAACGGAATATCAATCCTTATTATGGTTGGTATCTTAGCCGACTTACCAAAAGCAATATTTAACGCATTTGAAGTTGACCCTTCAAATGGAATTTTCTTCTTGATAGAAATGTTAGGTTTAATCCTAGTTATTGCAATGTGTATTATGATTGTTGCAGCGGTTCGTAAAGTACCGGTACAATATGTAAGAAGAGCACAAACTTCTAGTAGTTCTTATATGAGATCAGTAACAGATTCTGTACGATCTTATATTCCTCTAAAAGTAAATGCAGCAGGTGTAATGCCTATTATCTTCGCACAAGCGATTATGTTTTTACCAGGAACATTAGCAAATTATTTTCTAGACGAAGCAAGTCCAGTAAAACAATTCTTCGCAAAAATGGCAGATCCATTTACGTGGGAATACAATTTGATCTTTGGTTTACTAATTATTATCTTTACCTATTTCTATACAGCGATCACAATCCCTGTAAATCAAATGGCTGAAGACTTAAAAAGAAACGGAGGAATCATACCTGGAATCCGCCCTGGAAAAGAAACTGCAAATTATTTAGACGAAATTTTATCAAAAATTACGTTACCTGGAGCAATTTTACTAACTTTGCTTGCTGTTTTGCCAGCAATTGTAAAATTATTAGGTGTAGAACAAAGCTTGGCTATGTTCTTTGGAGGTACATCAATGTTAATTATGGTGGGCGTTATCTTAGATACTGTACAACAAATTAATACGTATTTATTAAATCACCGTTATGATGGTTTAATGTCTTCAGGTAGAACTTCAAGAGATATCTAATAAGATTTTTTAAAAGATTTATGGCTAAACAAAAACATATTGAACAAGACGGTACGATTACAGAAGCATTATCTAATGCAATGTTCCGTGTCGAATTAGAAAATGGACATGTTGTAACATGTAACATATCTGGTAAAATGCGTATGCATTACATCAAATTATTACCAGGTGATAGAGTGAAGATTGAGATGTCTCCTTACGATTTAACGAAAGGTAGAATATCTTATAGATACTAAAAGATAAATTAACGACTGGTGGTAGAGTTAACGTTTTTGGCGTTAACTCTATCGGATTATAAATAAATTTACAAAGATGAAAATTAGAGCATCCATTAAAAAGAGAAGTGCTGACTGTAAAATTGTGCGTCGTAAAGGACGCTTGTATGTGATCAACAAAAAGAATCCTAAGTTTAAACAAAGACAAGGTTAATTATTTAGAATTATGGCAAGAATTTCAGGTGTAGATTTACCTAAAAACAAAAGAGGTGTAATCGGACTTACATACATTTACGGGATCGGTAGAAGCAGTGCTTCTAAAATCTTAGCTGAGAATAATATCTCAGAGGATAAGAAAGTTAGCGAATGGACTGATGAAGAAATCAACGCAATCCGTGCATCGATCAATGAAACTTTCAAAGTAGAAGGTGAATTAAGATCGGAAATCCAATTAAACATCAAACGTTTAATGGATATCGGATGTCAAAGAGGTATTCGTCACAGATTAGGTTTACCATTACGTGGTCAAAGAACAAAAAATAACTCACGTACTAGAAAAGGTAAAAAGAAAACAGTTGCTAACAAGAAAAAAGCCACTAAATAATAAGTAGATCATGGCAAAAAATCAGAAAGTAGTAAAGAAAAGAAAAGTAGTTGTTGAAGCTACTGGACAAGCTCATATTCAAGCATCATTTAACAATGTTATCGTTACTTTAACAAACAAAAATGGTGAAGTTATCTCTTGGTCTTCTGCAGGTAAAATGGGATTCCGTGGTTCTAAAAAGAACACGCCTTACGCTGCTCAAGTTGCCGCTCAAGATGCAGCTACAGTTGCATACGAAGCTGGCTTAAGAAGAGTAAAAGTATTCGTTAAAGGACCAGGTCAAGGTCGTGAATCTGCTATTAGAACTATTCATAATGGGGGTATTGAAGTTTCAGAAATTGTTGATGTAACTCCACTTCCACATAACGGATGTCGTCCTCCTAAAAAGAGAAGAGTATAATTCTTTTTCTCAATTTAATTATTTAATATTTAATAGTAATAAATCATGGCAAGATATACAGGACCAAAAACAAAAATTGCAAGAAAATTTGGACAACCAATTTTCGGAGATGATAAATCTTTTGAAAAAAAGAAATATCCTCCAGGGCAACACGGACCTAACAAAAGAAGAGCTAAAAAATCAGAATACGCTATTCAGTTATCTGAAAAACAAAAAGCGAAATATACTTACGGTATCTTAGAGAAACAATTTGCAAACTTATACAAGAAAGCAAATGCATCTAAAGGAATTACAGGTGAAGTATTATTACAATTATGTGAATCTCGTTTAGACAACGTAGTTTACAGATTAGGTATTGCTAATTCTCGTAGCGGTGCTCGTCAATTAGTTTCTCACAAACACATCACTGTTAATGGAGAATTAGTTAACATTCCTTCATACCAATTAAAAGCTGGTGATGTTGTTGGAGTAAGAGCAAAGTCTAAATCTTTGACTCCTATTACAAGTTCATTACACGCTCGTAGAGAATACGATTGGTTAGTTTGGAACGATGAGCAATTATCTGGTACATTTACAAAAGCTCCAGAAAGAGTTCAAATCCCAGAAGATATTAAAGAGCAATTAATCGTCGAGTTATATTCTAAATAAACCTTAAAATCAGACTAATAAAATGACTATTTTAAATTTCATCAAACCTGACAAAGTAATCTTAGTAGAATCTGATTCTAAATTTGGACAATTTGAATTTCGTCCTTTAGAGCCAGGATACGGGATTACAGTTGGAAATGCTCTACGTAGAGTATTACTTTCTTCTTTAGAAGGATACGCAATCACTTCGATCAAGATTGAAGGTGTTGAGCACGAATTTTCAACTATTCCAGGAGTAGTGGAAGATGTTACAGAGATCATTTTAAATCTGAAAAAGGTTCGTTTTAAGAAACAAATTGATGAATCAGATGCTGAAACTGTAACTGCTACTATCTCAGGGCAAGATCAATTAACAGCAGGTGATTTAGGGAAATTTATTTCTGGATTCCAAGTTTTAAACCCTGAATTAGTAATCGCTAACTTAGACTCAAAAGTTAATGTGACTATCACATTTACAATTGATAAAGGTAGAGGATACGTACCAGCTGAAGAGAATAAAAAGGCTTCTGCGCCAATTGGTACTATAGCAATTGATTCAATTTACACTCCTATAAAGAATGTAAAATATGCAATTGAAAACTATCGTGTAGAACAAAAAACTGATTACGAAAAATTAGTTTTTGAAATTACGACAGATGGGTCTATAACTCCACAAGATGCATTAACTGAAGCAGCTAAAATCTTAATTCACCACTTTATGTTGTTTTCTGATGAAAGAATTACTCTTGAAGCAGAAGAAGTAGCATCTGGTGAAACTTATGACGAAGAAGCTTTACACATGCGCCAATTATTGAAAACTAAATTGGTTGACATGGATTTATCAGTAAGAGCATTAAATTGTTTAAAAGCAGCAGAAGTTGAAACATTAGGCGAATTAGTTTCTTTCGCTAAGTCTGACTTAATGAAATTCAGAAACTTCGGTAAGAAATCTCTTACAGAATTAGAAGAATTGGTGGACAGCAAAGGTTTAAACTTTGGTATGGACATCGTAAAATATAAGTTAGACGTAGAATAATTTTATTAAAAAATGAGACACGGAAAAAAATTTAACCATTTAGGTAGAACTGCCTCTCATAGAAGAGCTTTATTATCTAATTTAGCTATAGCATTGATTACTCACAAGAGAATCAATACATCAGTAGCAAAGGCTAAAGCATTACAAAAATATGTAGAGCCTTTATTGACAAAGTCTAAAGTAGACGATACTAACAACCGTCGCGTTGTATTTTCATACTTACAAGATAAAGAAGCTATCACTGAATTATTCAGAACAGTAGCTCCTAAAATTGCTGACCGCCCAGGTGGATACACTCGTATTATCAAAACTGGTTTCCGTTTAGGAGATAGTGCTGATATGGCAATGATCGAATTAGTAGATTTCAATGATATCTATACTAATGCGAAAGTAGAGAAAAAAGCAACTACACGTCGTGGTAAAAAAGTAAAAACAGAAGATGCTGCTGATGCAACAGAAACTGTAAGTACTGAAGAAGCATAATCTTATAATGATTATATATAAAAAAGCTCCCAATTTTGGGAGCTTTTTTTATTTCTTGATTATTTTTCGATTAATGGTTTTTCCATCTTTCAATATAATTTTTACAATATAAATACCTGCTTGTAGATTATTTGTTTCAATTTTATTGGTTACGTTATTTTCTTTTAAAATAACTTGTCCTAATGTATTGATGATTTCTATAGAAGATATTTGATTCTGAAAGTTTGCATCAATTCCTAAATAATCTTTTATAGGATTAGGGTATATTTTTAGTTCTTGTTGATTAATATTATTTGTAGTAAGATTATCAGAAGTAATTTTAAAATTATCATAATATGCATCACCACCATAATTATTATGCAGCATAGTGAATCCATTAATATTCATTTTTGTGAAATTACTTCCAGTATAAACTAGTTTTGAGTTTAGATAATATTTAATATCATTTTCAGAAACTTCAATTTTAAAATTATTCCATTTATTAATTGGCCAATCTTTTGCGTCATCTGCATAATCAAATCCATAATTGATATCTTTTACAACATATAAATAACCTCTATTTTCCATTCCGAAACCAGCAACAGGATAAAATTCGTCAGTTTCTGTATTTATTGTATATAAAGTAAACTCAAAATCAGCACCGTTTCTTTTATTTACATAGGCATCAAATGTTATGGTAAAATTTTTATAATCGACAGGTTTTTCAAAAGCTTTAGAAGCTCCCATAATAGGAAACCATTGATCACCATAATCTGTTTGATCACCATTTTTAAAAGAGTACATACCATCACTTGCTAACTCATTTGTTACAATTTGATTGTTTATTATTTTTCCATCACCAGCTTCACTAACTTCCCAACCATTTTGTTTGTTTAAGTTTCCTAGTACATAGCCTTCAGAAGTCTCGAAGGAATATATTTGTTGCGCTTGCGTAGTAGTAATACTTGCAATAAATAAAAGTGTATAAATTTTCTTCATATTATCATGTTTATAATTATAAGCAATATAACAAAAAAAAACTCTGACTTTTTAAATCAGAGTTTTAGAGAAGTATTTTATAACGATACTATTTTAATCATGTTGTTGCGCATCAATCACAGCAATAGTAACCATGTTTACGATTTCGCGAACAGTACTATCCAATTGTAATAAATGAATTGGTTTTTTCATTCCAATTAAAATTGGTCCAACCGCTTCTATATTTCCTAATTCTTGTAATAATTTGTACGAAATATTCGCCGATTCTAAATTAGGGAAAACAAGGGTATTTGCATACGATCCACTTAATTTACTGAAAGGGAAATTGCTTTTCAGCTTTTCCTTATTTACAGCAAAATTCGCTTGTATATCTCCATCAACAATAATTTCTGGATGATTTTTGTGAATGTATTTTACAGCTTGTTGAACTTTCTCAACAGTTTCTCCTTTATTCGATCCGAAGTTAGAATATGATAACAAAGCAATTTTAGGCTCTATTTTAAACTTTTTGATGGTCTCATTAAACTGAAGCGTAATGTTAACCAAATCGTCTGCACTTGGGTTTAAATTAACCGTTGTATCGCCTAAGAAAATAGGTCCTTTTTCGGTTAACATCATATACATACTCGCAACTTTCATTCCTTCTTCTGCACCAATTAATTCTAATGCTGGACGAATTGCTTGCGAATAGTTTTTTGTCATTCCCGAAATCATTGTATCGGCATAACCAAACTCAACCATACAAGATCCAAAATAATTGCGATCTCTTAGTAGTTTTTTAGCATCAGAAAGCGAAACACCTTTGCGAGCTCTCTTATTATAGATGAACTCTACAAATTGGTTGTAACGGTCTGAATCTTCTTCGGTACTTGGATCAACAATTTCTACATCTTCTAAATCCAACATATAATCTTTAATCATTTGTTGAATTTTAGATTTTTTACCTAAAATTACTGGAATTCCAATTTTTTCTTCTTTTACAATTTGCGCCGCTCTCAAAATTTCGAAACGATCACCTTCTGCAAACAATACACGTTTTGGATTAGATTTAGCCGTTTGCGTCAAATTACGCATAATCGTACTTTCTTTTCCGATACGTTTAATTAATGATGTTTTATATTCTTCGAAATCTGTAATAATATTTTTAGCAACACCTGTTTCTATCGCTGCTTTTGCAACAGCCGCAGAAACTTCTGGTAATAAACGTGGATCATTTGGTTTTGGAATGATGTAATCTTTTCCAAATTTTAATGAATGATTATTATACGCTTGCGTCACAACTTCTGGAACTGGTTGTTTTGCTAATTCTGCAATTGCACGAACCGCAGCAATTTTCATTTCCTCATTAATTGTTGTCGAACGTACATCTAAAGCACCTCTAAAAATATAAGGAAAACCTAAAACATTATTCACCTGATTTGGATAATCAGAACGTCCAGTTCCCATAATAATATCTTCGCGAGTACCAACAGCCAATTCGTATGCAATTTCTGGATTTGGATTTGCCATGGCTAAAACGATAGGATCTTTCGCCATTGTTTTTAGCATTTCTGCCGTTAAAACATCAGCTGCCGATAAACCAATAAAAACATCCGCGTCTTTTACAGCATCAGCCAAAGTAGAAATATCACGATCTGTTGCCCATTCGGCTTTAGAAGGATCAAGATTGTCACGATCAGCACGGATAACACCTTTACTGTCTAACATCACGATATTTTCTTTTTTCGCTCCAACCGAAATATACATTCCAGTACAAGAAATTGCCGCAGCACCAGCACCGTTAACTACGATTTTAACAGTCGAAATATCTTTTTCTTGTAATTCGCAAGCATTGATTAATGCTGCACCAGAAATAATTGCTGTTCCGTGTTGATCATCGTGCATCACAGGAATATTCATTTCTGCTTTTAGACGTTTTTCAATCTCGAAACATTCGGGTGCTTTTATATCTTCTAAATTAATTCCACCAAAAGTTGGCTCTAAAGCTTTTACGATGTTAATAAACTCATCTACATTTTTAGTGTCTAATTCGATATCAAAAACATCAATGTCAGCAAATATTTTAAATAAAAGACCTTTACCTTCCATCACAGGTTTAGAAGCCAGCGCACCAATATCTCCTAATCCTAAAACAGCGGTACCGTTACTAATTACTGCAACCAAATTACCTTTCGCAGTATATTTATAGGCATTTTCGGGATCCTTCTCAATTTCTAAACACGGCTCTGCAACACCTGGCGAATAAGCAAGTGATAAATCTCTTTGCGTATTCGTAGGTTTTGTAGGAATTACCTCAATTTTACCTGGTTTTCCCATTGAGTGGTAATTCAATGCATCTTTCTTGCGATTGTCATTCATTGTTTTGTGATTTATATTTTTTCCAAGATTAAATTTAGGTAAAAAATAATCAATCAACTTATGATGAATGTTAGATTTTGATATTTTTAGAGAAGTTTTTTTATCAACTTAAAGATTTAGCCTATCTAAAATTATCGAGTTGATAAATTTCACTAAAAATTAAAACGTGTTGTTAACATAATTTGTGTTGGACGAAGTTGATAAACAAAACGTTGTTCGTTGTTTGCTGAAAACGAGTTTTGAGAAAAATATTTTTCGTTAAATAAATTGTAAGCACTCAATTCAAAATCAATTTTCTTTTTAGAAAGTGAATAACGATACATTAAATCGCCAAATGTTGAATTCGGATTTAATTTTTTATCCTCATTCAAATAAAAATCTACATTAAATTTGATATAATGTTTTTCTGCAAGAAAAAAATGCAACGCAATTTGATGAGTTTGATTGGTAATTGTACGCGCTTTTGTTTCTGATAATTTGTTTTGATAATTTGTAATCAAATAATTGTATTCTAACGTTGTCCAACTTAATAATCTAAAAGAAGTTTCGAATTTAGAAGTTAGTATATTGTTGTTTACTTCGGCCAAATTATTATTTAATAATTGATCATATTTAGTAAAATTATAACCTCCAGATAAATTAAAAGTTGTCTTTATTTTTGAGAAATATTGACTGATTTTTGCGTTTAAAGAATGTGTTTTTCTATGATTTTCATTTTCTAAAACCTCAAGAATTGTACTTGCATCAGCATTGTATTTATAATTGTACAACAAGTTATTTTCGTTCCAATTATACGAATAACCAAAATTTATAAATAAAGATTTTATTGGGTTTCTATACTCAAATCGAAGTGATGAACTCCATTTTTTAACTTCGTTAAAATTTGCATCATTTTGTTGTATCGAATTGTATTTATACAAAATAAAACCTTGATGTAAACTTGTTAAACTACCTAAATCGTTCGAAAAATTATGTGAAGTAGAAACTTTCCAGAACTTTGCAAAATCAATTGTTAGATTAAACTTTGGTTCGATATAAAAACGACTGTATGATTTTTTAATTTCGAATGATTGATTTGATAAATTATACCATTGCAAAGGCATTCCAAAAGTAGCATTTAGACTATTTTTTTTATATGAAAATTTATTTTCGAGATATGGATTAAAAGTAGACCAACGTGTATTGTTTCTAAAAGTCGAATTTATTGTTTCATTATCCGCCAACAAATCGCTTGTCATCGTGTGATTGGTATATTTGACACCAACTTTTGATTGTAAAGTAAATTGTTTTAAACCTTTCGAAAATTCGATAAAATTATTGGTTGTAAATTTATTAAAACTAATTTCTTGAAAAGCATCGTTGTATGGTTTTCCTTGATTGATAAAATCTGAAAAAACTCCTGGCGTTATGGCTAAATTTTCGTGATATTCTTTGTACGCAATCGTAGAACGAAAAGTTAATAATTGCTGACCAATTTTTCGAATTGTGTTAAATTGATTCGAAAATTCTTTGTTTGGTTTTGTTAGATTTTGTTGAATTAATTGATCATTTTGAATTAAATTACCTTTAGTATTATTCCAATCTCCTTTAAATTCTACAATGTTTTCCAAATAATTTACAGCACTATTTCTAAGCAAAGTTGCTTTTATATTTAGATTTTCTGTTTGCAGATAATTTTGTTTTTTTTCGTTGAGAAATATATCACCAGTTGGTAAAAAATATTGCGTATTTGTTTCGCCAAAACGTTTTTGATAATCGTTGAGATAAGATAAATTTAGACGTAAATCTAATTCTTTTTTTATTTTAAAAAGATGATTCCAAGTTCCTAAATTTATACTATTATCTAACCAACGTTCGCTATTAAAATCTGGAGTTTGAAGTGTAGAAATTGATAACCAACCTTCATTCGAAAATTTTTCAGACTCGTTTAATAAATCATCTAAAGTCAATGTTTTTAATTGTCTACTAATATCATTTCCTCTGTTATTACCTTGATAAGAACCTGTCATTTGTTGCTTTTTAGTAAACAACATTGGCGTAATATTGGCTTGATACAACATTGGCGAAGCACCAAAACCAAGCTCAGCTTTTCCGGAGTAAGTAATTTTGTTTTTTAGTTTGATATTTAATGCAGCTTTAGGACTATAGACCAAACTATCTAAAATTTTGATTGGTTGGTGGTTTTCTAAAATCTGAACTTTATCTACAGCATCTGCCGAAAGATTTTCGTTTGCCAAGACATATTTTCCACCAAGCAAATCCATGCCTTCAATATAATATTTGTTGATTGGTTCGCCTTGGTATAAAATTCGACCAGAAGTTTCAATTTCTATTCCAGGCATTTTTTTGATAACATCTGCAATAGAACGGTCTTTGATATCTTTAAAATTACTAACATCATAAGCAATTGTATCACCTTTTTTTCGAATTGGAGATTCTTTCAATTTTACTTCTTTCAACTCAATTGCTTTTTCTTGCAATGTGAAATCAAAATTAGAAGCTGATTGATTTGCTAAGTCTGATGTAAAAGCATAATTCATCGCACGAACTTTAATTTCATAGGTTTCGTGCGATGGACTATCTATTTTTAAGGTATATTTTCCGTCTGCTTTGGTAATAAAATAAGCCAATGTTTCGTCTGTAGTACTAGGCGAAATTGTAACATTAGCACCAGAAATGGGTTTACCATCTTCATTTTTTACAACTCCAGAAATAGTAAGTTGTGCAAAAATAAAGTGTGATAGTAGAATGAAAAGTAGAGTTAATTTATATTTCAAATTCTTTATTCTAGTTCTATTGGGGTATTTCTATACTTATTTTTTTCTTTGTAAGATCGATCATATTTATCATAAGCTTCTTCAGAAAGTTTAATTTTATCATTCATTATTAAAATTGAAGGCTTATCTTTTATTTTAGCTTCAAGTTTTTTTATTTCTGTATAATCAACTTCTTTATAATTAGATTGATTGAATATTTTATAATCAAAATCGTTAGTTAATTTTGTAATTGTAACCGCTTTGAATTCATAATTTCTATTAGAATCATAAATTTCTAATATTAACCCAGGTAAACCATTAAATTTATAAGGACCTTCAGAAATAGGTATTTCATCAGTATAAAAAGCAATATAATCTCTTCCTTTAAATTTTGTTTTAGCACTTTTACATTTATAGCCCAATATATCTTTTGTTTCTTTTGTTAAATCCCATTTTAGATCTAAATTTTCGTTAAGAATAAAACGATATACATTATAATTTATGTAATTAATAATTTTATTATTTTTTTTGACGATTGTATTTTTGAATAATGATTTATTAAGAATAAATAAATTATTAGGATTTCTTGAATTTAAAATAGAATCTTTTAAATATTCTGTTTCAGAATTGAATATAGATCTATCTTTTAAGATAGTTAGATAAAATAAATCATACTCTTTTTTATTTAAATGTATAGAATCAGGCGAGTATTCTAAATTATAAGAGACACGAATACTTTGCTCCTTATTAATTTTGGATTGGGCTAAACAAAATATTGAGCTAAATAATAGAGTTATAAAAATATTTTTTTTCATAATTGTGTATTCAAAATGAGGATTAGATATTAATACTCATAAAAAAAAATAGTATTAACACATTGTTTAAAATTAACAATATATCTAAATTAGAAATAAAATTCGGATTAAAAAGTTTATTTTAATTCTATCGGATTATAAGGCATTTCTTTTCCTATTATTGGTTTTCCATTAGCATCTATTGCTTGACCACTCAGTCTTACAGCAGCATTTGCATAATAATTTTTTTCTGCCGTCATAAATTCTGCTTTTGAAACTAGAATTTCATCTTTGTTAGTTTTTGCTAAATAAATTTGTTGCGGATCCTGATTAATTGCTTTTACTGTAAAATGATAATGATTTTTTTCATCATATATTTCTAAGATTAAACCTGGTAAACCGTTGAATTTATACGGACCAAATTGAATTGGAATTTCTTCTGCATACCAAGCTGTCCAATTTCTACCTCCATATTCTACAGTTGCTTTTTTTGTTTGATAACCCAAAATTTCTTTTGATTCATTTTTCATCTTCCAATCAAAATTTGGTGTTATTTCATTGTAAGCAAAATGTTTTCCTTCTATATTATCTGTATAAGAAAATTGGTTAGTTAACTTGTTTAGAATAAGCTGATATTTAAAAGCAGCTTTAAAATCTATTGCCAAAAGCAGATTAATCTCATTCGTGTTGACGGTAGCTTGATGACTTAATTTTTAATTAATAGAATCTTTTTTTAAGCTAGAAACATCTATAAATTTATTGTAGTTTTTACCTACTTGTAAAATAGCTGTTCCTGCTTTTACTTTTTCAGGCTGTTTTATATTTTTAACTATTGTATAATCGTAATAAATATTAAAACTTGATAACTCATAATCTATTTGCGAATAATCTGGCGCATTAATAGTAATATTTGTTTTTATAGATGGTTGAGAAAAAACATTAGTTGTAATAAGAATTAGCGTCAGAAATAGTATATTCTTCATATAGTTAATTTTAGGTGTAATTAATTTTATTTTTTAAAAGATTGTATATATTTATTATCTCTATTTTGATATAAACTACTAACAATAAATATAATAAAAAAACAATAAATTAAAATAGAAAATTAAATGATTGACAGAAAAATTTTAAATAAAAAAATCGTTTAAAACCAAAATAGTTAAAAACGATTATATATTTTTTGAATAAAATGATGTTATAATTTATCCACAACTTTAGCCAATTTAGCTGTTAAGTTTTTACGATTAAACTGTTGAACTTCCCCTTCGTTTGTGTCAAATTTTGTATTTGGATTTGCCAACCATTGTTGATAAGTTGACAGAATAAATGACTTTATTTTGTTTACATCTTGATGACCAAAATATTCTCCAGCTTTGGTTTTATGTAGTATTTTTTCTACATCGGCCTCGGTCGGTCCAATTGCAACAATAGGATTTCCGGTAGCCATATATTCAAACAATTTTCCAGGAATAATTCCTTTCGAAGCTTGATTATCAAAATTAGTTAAAAGTAAAATATTAGCAGAATTGATGGCGTTTAACGATTCTTGATGCGAAACATAACCATGTACAACTAAATTATTTTTTAAGCCAATTTCAACAATTGTTTGTTTAACATCATCAGCCAAAGAACCATAAAAATTAAGTTTTAAATCGGTTTTAAACGATGAATTTTCGTTGATGATTTCTGCCAAAGCTTGCCAAAGCGAAACAGGATTTCGAAGCATTTCTAATCCGCCCGAATATGTTAATTCAAAATATTCGTTGCTTTTTTTAGTTTGTTGTTTTACTTCTTCAAAACCATTCGTAATAACTTCAACATGCTTTGCACCAATTTTCTCGAAATTCTTACCATCGGCGTAACTCGTTGCCAAAACAACATCTGCATTTTGCATTACTTCACGTTCTAAATCTTCGTGTTTTTTAGCTGCCCAAGATGTTAATTTTAGTTCTTTGTGGTAACTAATTTGTGTCCAAGGATCACGAAAATCAGCTAACCATTTGATATTTTGATGTTGTTTTTTAAGCTTTAAACCAATCAAATGTAAGCTATGCGGCGGACCAGAAGTTACAATTGTATCAATCTGTTCTTTCTGGATATAATCATTTAAAAACTCAACCGAAGGATTTATCCAAAACTTTCGGGCATCTGGAATAAAGAAATTTCCACGTACAAAAACCGATAATTTTGACATGAAAGATTGATTTTCCTTCTTTTCAAAATGTCCGCCTTTGTAAGCTTTATTTTTTGGATTTAATTTTTCGGCTAATTGATAAGGTTCCCAAATTTTATTTTTAACGATTTTAACCTGCGGATTTATGTCTTTGGCTAATGTTTCGTCAATAATTGGATACGATGGATTTTCTGGAATATAAACATGCGGTTCGTATCCAAATTCAGGAAGATATTTTGTGAATTTCAACCATCTTTGAACACCAGGACCTCCCGCAGGAGGCCAGTAATAGGTGATGATTAATATTTTTTTCATTATAATTTTAAGCCTTTTCTGTGGCTAATGTTGAATCGTCTTTTTTCGAACATTTTTTGTAGCTTAAGTAAATTCCACCAGCTACTACAATTAACAATAAAATATTAGCGATTATTGTAATCATGTTTCCTGTCGCAATAACTTGAGGTTTAAACTCAAAAATGATTGTATGTTCTCCTTTCGAAACGGGAACAGCTCTCAAAACATAGTTTGCTTTTTCTATCGGAACTTCTTTTCCATCAATTGTTGCTGTCCAACCATGAGGATAATAAATTTCTGAGAAAACTGCGATTTGATCTGTATTCGATTTTGATTTATACGTCATTTTCATTGGAGAATAATCAACCAATTGAATAGTTGCCGTAGAATCTGCTGCAATTTTTAGATTTTTATCTGCAACCAAATCTTTACGCAAAATAACCGTATTGTTAATTGGCGTAGAATTGATGGCTAAAATTTCATCATTTGCATTCTCCGTCCATTTTATAGCAGAAGTAAACCAAGCGCTTCCTAATGCAGTTGGATTTTTCTGAACTTCTGGTTGAGTAACATCGCCATGAATAATGTATTTTGTATTCATCATATTCAAGACGTTGATTAAACCAGTTTCATCTTTTACTCCATATTGTTTTAGACGTGGATCTTGTGAAAAATAAATGTCGACAACATCTTGGTATTTACCCAATTTCGCAGCGTGGTAACCTCCAATAGAAGGAACAAAGTAAGAAGTTCCTGCTTCGTTAAAAGTACTTAAAACCGTATTGTAAACACGGAAATGAGATTTATCTTGCTTCGAGATTTCAGATAACATTTTGTTTAATGGAATCTTATAAGCAATCTGCGCAACATGATTATTATTTGTAGCTTCGGTTTCTAAACGTGGCGATAATTCCGTTGGAAAAGGATTATCAACAATGTATTTAGAAACAAAATTATCTTCGTTTAAATAACGCTTATTCACTGTCATTCCATCAATCAAAGCCAAAGCTCCAATTGTTAAAACTACGATTGTTGCGTTTTTGATGTATTTTAATTGATAAGCCAATAAAAAACCTAATGTTAAAAGAACAAAAATTAAAGTTCTTAATGTATCAGATTTAAACATTTGAATTCGGTCTTCAATTAAAGCTTCGTCCAATTGTTTTATCATTCCGTCCCAGAAACCAACAGCGTTTGGATTGGCTTGTTGTATGGCTCCTAAAAATTGTTCGGACATCATTTTATCACTTTCTGTGGCAAAAGGAAATAACATTCCGCCAAATAAATAGAAAATGATTAAGACTGCAACTGTTCCTCCTCCAGCAAAGTATAACACTTTCTTTTTGAATTCCTCTGATTCTTCTGAATTAAAGAAATAATATAAGGTAAGAATTGCTAAGAATGGCATTGTAAATTCGGCAATAACTAGGATAGAAGAAACTGCTCGGAATTTATCATACATCGGGAAATAATCGATAAAAAGATTGGTGATAAATGGTAAATTTTTTCCCCATGCCAAAATGATACTTAAAAGTGTTGCTCCTAATAACCATTTTTTATAGGTCGCGTATTTGCCACGAACCATAAATAATCCAATAATAAATAAAAATACGACTACAGCGCCTTGATAAGCGGGTCCTGATGTACCAGGTTGATCACCCCAATAAGCACTTCGTGGTTGATTTGCTATGGCTTGATAAACTTGTTGATTAAACTCGTCATTTCCTAAACTATATTGCGTGTCTTGTAATTTTGAAGTATAATTTTTTAAATCATCTGGATTTGTTTGCGAACCACCACCCATAAGATTTGGAATAAATAGATTTAATGTTTCTAATTTTCCATAACTCCATTGTGTAATATAATCGTGGTCTAAACCATTTGAATTCTTTTTAAGTAAAGTCATTTCAGACTTTCCTCTCGTCGTTTCTTTACTGTATTCGTAGGTAGAAAGTAAACGATTTGCATTTAAACCAGCCGCAATAATAACCGCAACAACAACCAATGCTGATGATTTTAAAAAGTCGGGTAATTCTTTCTTTTTTAAACTATCAAAGAATTGAACGATTGCAAAAACTAACATTGCCAAAAACAAATAAAATGTCATTTGGATATGATTTGCTTGCAATTGTAAACCCATAAATAATGTGGTTAATACAAAACCGCTGATGTATTTTTTGCGATATAACAATAAAATACCTGCAATTAAAGGCGCAAAGTAGCCTATTGTATGTAATTTACCGTTGTGTCCGGCAGCAATCAATTCGAAATAATAGGAACCAAATGCAAAGAAAATAGAACCGACTAAGGCATATTTCCAATTTTTGAAAACGGTTAATCCAAGTATAAAAAATCCGGTGAATAATAAAAAGATATAATCCGCAGGACGAGGTAAAAATCTAAAAGCGCCATCGATAGTTTTAATCACATCAAAACTATATTTCGCACCCGTTTGATATGTAGGCATACCACCAAACATGGCGTCAGACCAATAGACATTTTCGCCCGTTTTATCCTGATACGTTAACATTTCTTGCGCACTACCTTTGTAGTTGACAATATCGGGTTGTATAACCGATTTTCCTGACAAAACAGGCGCACAATAAACTAAAGCAATTACCACAAAAAGTAGTAATGATACAAGAACGTAGAGTAAATTCTTTTTATTTTTCATCCTTTTTTTCTTCTTCGATTATTTCGTAATCTACCGTTTCGGCTTCGATATTAAATTTTGCTTGATCGAATGAGTTGTTATTTTGAGGCTCTTGATAAGAACCATTGCTTGTTGCATTTTGGCTTTGATTGTAAGCATTTTGTTGTTGATTAATCGCGTCTTTAAACACTTTTTTAATCACAAATACTTTTCTTAAAAATCTAAAAATGGTTAAGAAAATTATACTTAAAATAATGATCCAAAGAATTGTTTTCATTTTAATTTACTGTTGTGACAGTTGTAACAGACTCCGTCATTGTTTGTTTTTGACCTTGCGCTTCAACTGTGCGTTTTAATGTTTCCTTTTTTGTTAAGCTCACTTTATTGATCCACCCAGATTGTGTGTCGATCAAAATTTTTCCATCTACATTTGCATTATTATCCGCAGACATCGACATCCCTTGTTGACTTTCTGTACCTTTCAACTTTTGTGTTCCTACAACTGTAATTGTTGTGTTTGTAGGTTCTACGCTTGTTAAAGTTCTTTTCATCGAAACATTTCCTTTCATTGGACCTTTATCAATTTTTTGATTATCAGACCAAGATTCATTTAAAGCTAATGTTTTATTTGGAAAGATATTCATTGTTTCTTCAAACTGAGAAGATAAAGCTTCTTTGCTTAAAGAACTGTTGATAACCTGCGTAAAAAATTTGAATTCTTCTGCTGTTACTTGTTTTTTAACAGAGTTAAGAATTGATGATTTTACAGCATCCAAACCATCTACACTAATCACTTTTCCTTTTTGGTCAACTTTCATTGTGTATGTTTTTCCAGTCATCGCTTTGTAAATAGACCAAGAAACTGCAATATCTTTATTTGTAGGTTTTGCAGAATTTGTGTCATACGAAATTGATTTTCCAGAAGGATCTGTCATTTTTTCACCATAACTTTTAGAATTTACTTCAAGTGTATAAACACCATCTTTAAAATCTTTTACCGTATAGTCAATCGTTTTTTTACTTTCACTCACCATTTTTTGAGATTGTTTTCCATCAGATGCCGAATGCGTTGTTTTAATCGCCAATGTCATCGGATATGTTTTTCCAATCTCTAAATTATATTTATAAGCAAATTTACCATCTGCACCTTTGGCTACAGCAACCTCTTTTGGCGCAGTTGGCGTTTCAACTTTCAAAGAATCTTGTGTTTCTGTTTTGGCAACTGTATCACCTTTTTCATTCACCACCAATTCTTTTCCGTCTTTATCTTTGCCTACTACTTTATCGTCTTTTTTACATGAAACAACTGCCATTAAAACAGCCATCACGAATACTAATTTTTTCATATAAGTTTTATTTGATTGTTGGTTTATTACCAAAATCAATCCAAAAATAAGTATTTTCTGTGGTTTTTTTATGATTAGATGAAAATGAATTGATAATGAGTTTTATATAAAATAGTTATCGCAAATAGTACTTCAAATTTAAGTAGACTTTCTTTTGTCAGTTTTATGAATACAATGAATGATATTTTATAGAAATGCAAAAAGTCATAAAAGTTAAAGTTATTAACGTTTTTAAGAAAAATCATTATTCCGGTATGAATAAATTTCGTAATTTGTATATAAAATAACCAATTTTAAACCGATAAAATATTGGTTTATTTTGCTGTAAATCAATTTATTGAATCTAATTTTAATTATTCTAAATAAATTTTGTGTAGTTTGGAAGAAACTCTACATTTGCGACATTATTTTTAACTATTCCAAATAAAAACAAAATATGAGCTACCAAATCAAATTTCTACTAATTCTCTTATTCTCCTCGATATGTTTGCATGCGCAAAACACAGGAATTATCGAAGGAAAAATTACATCTTCTGATGGTTATCCAATTTCTGGAATTGTAATTAAAATGGGAAAACCAGCAGTTTCTACTGAAACAAACGAAGATGGAGAATTTCGCTTTGAAAATTTTCCAGAAGGTCATCACTCAATAACTTTAGAAGGTACAGGACTTAAAAAACAAACAAAAGCGGTTGATGTACAAGCTAATCAAGTAAGTAATGTTACATTTATTCTGAACGAAGATATTACATCTTTAAGCGAACTTGTGATTAAAATTAATGATTCGCCAAATAAGAAAAGAGAAAATGTATTGTCAGGTTTAGACATCAAAGCGATGGATTTGCCGCAAAGTATTCAGATTATTGGTAATCAAACAATAGAACAACAACAAGCGATAAAATTAAGTGATGTTGTAAAAAATGTAAACGGTGTTTATGTAGGATCTGCGCGTGGTGCGGCACAAGAATCTTTTTGGTCAAGAGGTTATGATATGTCATCTAACAATATGTTCAAAAATGGGTTTCGTTTCAACAATGGTTCTATGCCAGAAGTTTCATCTTTAGAAAGAGTTGAGGTTTTAAAAGGAAGCGCAGCTTTACTTTTTGGGAATGTTGCTCCAGGTGGAATTTTGAATATGGTAACTAAAAAACCAAAATTTACAAGCGGTGGCGAAGTTAGTATGCAAGCGGGTAGTAATGCTTTTTATAAACCAGCAATAGATTTGTATGGACCAATAAATAACAACATTGCATACCGTTTTACGGGTTCTTACGAAAATTCTGAAAGTTTTAGAGATGTTGTAAAAAGAGAACGTTTTTATGTTAATCCGTCGTTATTATTTAAAGTATCAGACAGAACAGAAATCGTTTTACAAGCCGATTATTTACATGATGATTGGACGCCAGATTTTGGTACAGCAATCATCGGAAAAGATATTTTAGATTTGCCTAGAAGTACTTATTTAGGTGCGGTTTGGTCAAATGGTCAAACGCGTCAAGCGAGTGCAAGTGCGTTGGTAAAACATGAATTTAACGAAAACTGGAAACTTAATTTCAATACATCTTTCCAAGATTATGATAGAAAATCTAAAGGAACTGAGCGTATAACGCCAGATGCAAAAGGAAATTGGGCACGTGCATTAGGTCAAAATAAAAATACGGAGCAATTGTATGCAGAGCAACTTAATTTGCAAGGTAATTTTAAGACAGGAAGTATAAAACACCAATTAATGACAGGTGTAGATTTTGATAATTCGGCTGCAAAAGCGTACACATTTGTTTTTGATCCAAAAACTTACGGAAGCGGAAATGTTTTTGATTTTGAGAATTTTGATCAAGGTGGAGCAATTCCAGATGCAAAAAATACACGAATTGTAAAAACGAAAACAAATCGTTTTGGAGTCTATTTTCAAGATTTAATTTCGGTTACAGATAAAATTAAAGTTTTAGCTGGTTTACGTTGGTCTTGGCAAGAAGCACAAGTAACAACAGAGGATTTAACAAAAAATCCTATTGAGGTTAAAGTAGATGGTAAACGTGTCGATCAAGCTTTTACACCAAAAGTTGGGTTAGTTTATCAGCCAATAAAAGATATGGCAATTTTTGCAAGTTACTCTAATTCGTTTACGCCAAATTCTGGTACAACAGTAGATTTACAAGCGATAAAACCATCAATTATTGACCAATATGAAGTTGGTGTTAAAACTGATTTTTGGAAAGGATTGTTAAGCACAAATGTTACTTTGTATCAAATTACAAATGATAATTTAGCGCAAACAGCAGAGTTTAAAGCAGACGGATCATTAAATACTGATACAACAATTAAAGTTTTGAGCGGTGCAACAAAAAGTAAAGGAATAGAAGTAGATGTTACGGCTCGTCCTATTGTTGGATTAAGCATTATGGCGGGATATAGTTATAATGATATGCGTTATACAAAAACGTCTGGGCTAAAAGGTAGTTTTATAGTTGGAGATCGTTTAGTAAGAACGCCTGCAAATACGGCTAATTTAAGTTTCTTTTATACGATGCAAAATGGTGCATTAAAAGGTTTTTCTGTAGGAGCTATCGGAAATTATATCGGAAAACGAGTAGGAGGTTGGAACAATCAAGTTGATGCTTCTCAACCAAACGGAATCCTTGATCGCGAAATTCCTTTAGAAGGTTATACAACAATTGATGTTTCGTTAGGTTATCATTGGAAAAAATTCTCATTGTTAAGTAAATTATCTAACATAACAAATGAATTGAATTATAATGTACACGAAAATTACAGTGTAAATCCTATTGCGCCTCGTCAATTAATGACAACATTACGATATAAATTCTAGGATAATAATTATACATTATATTTTAATCTCAGTTTGAAATGTAATGTATAATTAAAAAGTATATTTACTACAACTAATAAAAACAGATGAAAAAACAATTGGTAATTTTCTTTCTAGTGGTGAGCTCTAGTTTATTTGCTCAATCGATAAAACAAAATGATGTTGTAGGTTTTTGGAAATTAAAAGAATCTGGCTTTTTTGAAGATGGCAAAAAAGTGAATAAAGATTTTGATAATTGTAGATTACTGCGAAATTATTCTATTTGGGATAATGGATATGCGATATACAGCTATTTTGAAGGAAGTAATGGTGATTGTTTTCCAAGTGAACCACGCTTAACTAATTGGAGATTGATTGATAATCGTATTCAGTTTTATATAAATGACGATGTTTTAGAAGAAAAAATAGTCAAACTGAATAATGATAATTCAATTACTTTAGAAACCTATCGTAAAGAGAAAATTGTAGATGATGACAAGTTTTTTGAAAAAATAGCCAATACAATTAGTTATGATATTATAGAGAAAATAGAATAAATAAAAAAAGCGACTCAAATTTGAGTCGCTTTTTTCTATTTGAATAATGAAATAAATTCGATTATTTAACTTCTTCGAAGTCTACGTCTTCTACTCCGTCATTTTTAGCTTGACCTTGATCAGCACCTGGTTGAGCTTGCGCACCACCTTGTTGACCTTCGTTCATTGCAGCATAAATTTCTTCAGAAGCGGCATTCCAAGCTGTGTTTAATTTTTCCATAGAAGCATCAATAGCAGCGATGTCTTGTGCAGCGTGTGCCGACTTAACTTCAGCTAAAGCATCCTCGATAGGTTGTTTTTTATCAGCCGGAATTTTTTCTCCGTATTCAGTTAATTGTTTTTCTGTTTGAAAGATTAAAGCGTCAGCAGCATTTACTTTTTCAATTTTCTCTTTTGCTTCTTCATCTTTAGCAGCATTTTCTTGCGCCTCTTTCTTCATTCTTTCGATATCAGCTTCAGATAAACCAGAAGATGCTTCAATTTTGATTGATTGCTCTTTTCCAGTTCCTTTATCTTTTGCAGAAACACTTAAGATACCATTCGCATCAATATCAAATGTTACTTCGATTTGAGGAACACCTCTTTGTGCTGGTGGAATATCTACTAAGTCAAAACGACCAATTTCTTTGTTATCATTAAATAAAGCACGCTCTCCTTGTCCAATTCTTAATGTTACAGCTGGTTGATTATCTGCAGCCGTAGAAAAAGTTTCAGATTTTTTAGTAGGAATAGTTGTATTCGCTTCAATTAATTTAGTGAAAACACCTCCTAAAGTTTCGATACCTAAAGATAATGGTGTAACGTCTAATAATAATACGTCTTTTACATCACCTGTTAATACACCACCTTGAATAGCAGCACCTACAGCAACAACTTCATCAGGATTAACTCCTTTTGATGGTTTTTTACCGAAGAATTTTTCTACTTCTTCTTGGATTTTAGGGATACGTGTAGATCCACCAACTAAAATTACTTCGTCAATATCACTAATTGATAAACCAGCGTCAGATAAAGCTTTTTGACAAGGATCCATAGAGCGTTTTACTAAGCTTTCTGTTAACTGATCAAATTTTGAACGAGTTAAAGTTTCTACTAAGTGTTTTGGTCCTGTTTCGTTAGCTGTAACGTATGGTAAATTAATTTCTGTTTGTGCAGAAGAAGATAATTCGATTTTAGCTTTCTCAGCAGCCTCACGTAAACGTTGTAAAGCCATTGGATCTTTTTTCAAATCAACATTTTCTTTTGCTTGAAATTCTGAAGCTAACCAATTGATAATTGCATCATCAAAATCATCACCTCCTAAATGTGTATCACCGTTTGTAGATAATACTTCGAAAACACCATCTCCTAATTCTAAGATAGAAACGTCAAAAGTTCCTCCTCCTAAATCGTAAACAGCGATTTTTTTATCTGAATGTGCTTTGTCTAATCCGTATGCTAAAGCAGCTGCAGTTGGTTCGTTAATGATACGTTCAACTTTTAAACCTGCAATTTCTCCAGCTTCTTTTGTTGCTTGACGTTGTGCATCGTTAAAGTATGCAGGAACAGTAATTACCGCTCTTGTAACTTCTTGACCTAAGTAATCTTCAGCAGTTTTTTTCATTTTTTGTAAAATCATTGCCGAGATTTCTTGTGGCGTATAAATACGTCCGTCAATATCTACACCTGGAGTGTCATTATTTCCTTTTACAACTTTATAAGGAACACGACCAATTTCATTTGCATCGTTATTAAACTTAGTTCCCATGAAACGTTTAATAGAATAAATCGTTTTTGTAGGGTTAGTTACAGCTTGACGTTTAGCTGAATCTCCAACTTTAATTTCTCCTCCTTCTACGAATGCTACGATAGATGGAGTAGTTCTTTTACCTTCTGCATTTGGAATTACAACTGGTTCACTACCTTCCATTACAGAGACACATGAATTTGTTGTACCTAAGTCGATTCCGATTATTTTGCTCATCTTATTTTGTTATTTATATTATTAAATGTTTTTCTATAGTTCTTCATCATATCAAAAATGATGCTACAACAGATAGACAATCTTTGTGCCAACGTAAAATAATCATCAAATTCTTCGTTTTTTATGACAAGTTGTCACAAGCTTTATAAAATGATAACTCAAATTTTATTTTATATGTCTTTTGATGAGGTTTATGACATAATTTGTTTAGCCAATTTTGCTTCCGTTTACAACTTTTCGTTCAGGATTAAGCAATACAATATCATTATTGTCGCCATAAACACCCATTACCAAACATTCGCTCATAAATGTGGCAATTTGTTTCTTTGGGAAATTAACAACTGCAATTATTTGTTTATCCATTAAATCTTCCTTTTTATACAAAGCTGTAATTTGAGCCGAACTTTTTTTGATGCCCAATATTCCAAAATCTATCTCTAATTGATATGCTGGATTTCTTGCTTTCGGAAAATCATTCACTTTTACAATTGTCCCAACACGCATGTCGATTTTCTCAAAATCAGACCACGAAATTGTTTGTTCATCCTTTTTTTCTTCGGATTTAGTTTCCTTTTCAAAACTAGTTAAAAGTGTTTCTAACCGATTTTTTTCATCTTTATATTGATTTTTTAATTCGTCTGACATTTTTGCATAATATGTCAATGCTTTTTCGCCAAATTGTTTGACATAAAAGTTGGCAAGTTTTGGAACTTTCGGAAATTTATCGTGAAACAACATTTCGTTATAAGCTTGCCATTCGCGTTCTTCGCGACTTTCTATTTGATTTTTGCCTGATCGTTGATAAACATGAAAAATCTCGTGCATCAATAAATTTGTAACTAAAATCAAGTCAAAATTCAAAATATTACGCGGAACACGAATTGTAATTCCAGTAGTTTCATCGCCTTCGGCAGTTAACAATAAACCTCGCGGATTGATTTCTTCTCGAAATGTAAAACCTGTAAAATCGCTGTGTTTTAAATCAAATAAATCTAAAATTTCATACAAAGCTTCTACAATAAGTTTATTCTTTTTTAAATAATTTATTCTCTCTTTAAAATTTTCAGTAATCATATTTTTCGCTTATTAATCAAATATATAATGTTATTTTTGATATGTTTTAAAAATGACTATGAAGAAATTATTGCTTATACTTGGATTGTTATCGATAACTACAAATGCACAAGTTTTAAATCATAAAAAAGAATTTACACGCCAAGATTCACTTCGTGGAACAAATAATGAGTTTCGTAATTGGTGGGATGTTAAACATTATAAAGTAAATGTAGAGCCAGATTTTAGTACAAAATCTATAAAAGGAACGTCTACAATTACGTTTGATATTTCGGCAAAACAAGGTTCGGATTTGATTCAGATAGATTTGCAAGAACCAATGAAAATTGTACATGTAAAGCTGAATGGACAAGATATTAAAGAATTTAAACATGACGGAAATGTTTACTTTATTACAGTTGGTAAAAAATTAAAAGCAAAAGATAATCTGTTAGAATTGCAGTATCAAGGAAATCCTCGTGTTGCAATAAAAGCGCCTTGGGATGGCGGTTGGATTTTTACCAAAGACGAAAAAGGTAGAGATTGGATGTCTGTTGCAGTACAAGGTTTAGGAGCAAGTGCGTGGTTTCCGAACAAGGATTATTTGGGTGATGAACCCGATAATGGAATGGAACTAGAAATTGTGACGCCAAAAGATTTGGTTGGTGTTGGTAATGGACGTTTAGTTTCGGAAAAGACAATTAAAGATAAAAAGATTTATAAATGGAAAGTTGTCAATCCAATCAACAATTATAATATTATTCCGTATATCGGGAATTATGTCAACTTTAAAGATACATATCAAGGCGAAAAAGGAAAACTTGATTTAAATTATTATGTTTTAGATTATAATTTAGAAAAAGCAAAAATACAGTTTGAACAAGCTAAATTGATGCTAAAAAGTTTTGAATATTGGTTTGGACCTTATCCTTTTTACGAAGATTCGTTCAAAATTATTGATGCACCACATTTGGGTATGGAACATCAATCTGGAATTGCATATGGTAATAAATTCAAAAATGGATATTTAGGTCGCGATTTGTCAGGTTCTGGTTGGGGATTAAAATGGGATTTTATAATTGTTCACGAAGCTGGTCACGAATGGTTTGGAAATAATATTACAGAGAAAGATGTTGCTGATATGTGGATTCATGAATCGTTTACTGCTTATTCTGAAACCTTATTTACAGAAACCTATTATGGTAAAAAAGCTGCGGACGAATATGTGCGCGGAACACAAAATGCAATTCAAAATGATATTCCGATTATTGGTGTTTACGGCGTAAACCAAGAAGGTAGTGGCGATATGTATTACAAAGGCGCAAATATGATTCATACGTTGCGAACTTGGTTGAATGATGATGTAAAGTTTAGAGGAATTTTACGTGGTTTGAACAAAGAATTTTATCATCAAACTGTAACTACAGCGCAAATAGAAAATTATATTGCACAAAATTCGGGATTAGATTTAACTGCATTTTTCAATCAATATTTAAGAACAATTGATATTCCGACCCTAGAAATTAAACAAGAAGATAATCAAATTATTTACAGATATACTACTATTGTCGAAGGTTTTAAAATGCCTTTGCGATTAAATAATTCGGAGATTACAATCTATCCAACAAAAGATTGGCAAGTGCTTAATCAATCAACTATAAAAAAAGTTTCGGATGTAGAGGTTAATCCAAATTATTACATAAAAACATCAATCGTAAAATAAAATAGACCAAACAAATATCATCGATTATTGATGGATGATACATTAAATTTGTCGCATGAAAAAATACATTGCATACGCAATAGCTTCAGGATTATTATTAACAGCAGGTTGGCCATCGCACGGTTTTCCTTTGTTATTATTCATAGCTTTTGTTCCGTTGTTGTTAACAGAGCATCAGATCTCGCAACGCGCAGAATTTAAAAAGAAGGGACGCAAAATTTTTGGATTATCATTTTTAGCCTTCATTATATGGAATGCTATTGTAATTTGGTGGTTGCATTTTGCAAAAGAAACCGATGCAAATGGTGATTTACAAAATTCGTGGTTGGCTTATTTGATTCCAGTTATAGCCAACGCATTTTTTATGTCAATTGTTTTTCAAATTTATCATTGGGTAAAAACAAAAGCAGGTAATATATATGGACTTGTTTTTTTGCCTGCAATTTGGATTAGTTTTGAGAAACTACATTTAAATTGGGAATTAACTTGGCCGTGGTTTAATTTAGGTAACGGGTTTGCAAAATGGTACGAATGGGTACAATGGTACGAATACACCGGTACTTTTGGAGGAACATTGTGGATTTGGGTAACCAATTTAGTTATCTTTTATTATTTGACAGCATACATTAATAAGAAGGAAATAAACTATCTAAATAAATTAGGAATTTTTGGAGGATTATTAATAGCTGTTCCAATCGGGATATCATATATTATTTATGCCAACTACGAAGAAAAAGGAAAAGCATTACACGCCTTGATTCTTCAACCAGATTTAGATCCATATAACGAAAAGTATATGAAAGATGGTTTGCAGATTTATGACGAGCTAAAACAATTGGCTGTAAAAAATATGCAACCCAATACACAATTTGTTGTAGCACCAGAAACTGCAATTCCTGGCTCATCTGCCTTAGTTTTTGATAATTTATACAATGATTTAATCATTCAAGATATTCAGCAATGGACAAATAGTAAAAAAGATTTACATTTTGTAACGGGCGCATCGGTTATGCGAATTTATCCAGTAGCATCTTTAGCAACAGAATCTGCCTCAGTAATGAAAGACGGAATTACATGGTACGACGCCTATAACTCTGCATTACAATTAGGTTCTAACGATTCTATTCAGATCTATCACAAAAGTAAATTAGTGCCAGGAGTAGAAAATTTTCCATATCGTTCATTTTTAATGCCAATTATTGGAGAATTTATGCTTAACTTTGGCGGCACAACAAAAACATTAGGTACACAACCTAATCGTTCTGTTTTCAAAAATAAAACAAATGCAGCCGCTGTTGCTCCGATTATATGTTACGAATCTATTTACGGAGAATACACAACAGAATATGTGAGAGAAGGCGCAAATGTTTTATTCACAATGACCAACGATTCTTGGTGGGGCTCTACTGATGGTCATCGACAATTACTATTATATGGTAATTTAAGAGCTATTGAAAATAGACGCGCTATTGTTAGATCAGCAAATTCAGGGGTTTCGGCTTTCGTTAATCAGCGAGGAGACATAATGAAATCATTACCTTATGGAGAGCAAGGTGCCTTAAATGGTACAGTTTTGATGAATAGTGAGTTAACGTTTTATACAAAATATGGTGACGTATTAGCAAGAGTAGCTTTATTGATAATGGGAATTATCTTAGCTTATACACTCGCTCAGAAGTTACTATATAAGCAAGTTAAGAAAAAAAATATTAAATAATAACCTTAAACTGTTGTATAAGTAAGATATAAATTGTTACTTTGCACTCCGTTTAAAATAAGACAATAAGTAAATATAAGATGTCAAAAATTTGTCAGATTACAGGTAAGAAGAGATTAGTGGGAAACAATGTTTCTCATGCTAATAATAAAACAAAACGCACTTTTGAAGTGAATTTGTTCACAAAGAAATTTTTTATGCCAGAAGCTGGTGAGTGGATTACTTTAAGAGTTTCTGCACACGGTTTAAAAACTATCAACAAAGTAGGTGTTGATGAGGCTGTTAGACGTGGACGTAAAGAAGGTTTAATCAAATAATTTAATACACCATGGCAAAAAAAGGAAACAGAGTACAGGTTATTTTAGAATGTACAGAGCATAAAGAGAGTGGTATGCCAGGAATGTCTCGCTACATCACTACAAAAAACAAAAAAAATACTCCAGATCGTATTGAGTTGAAAAAATTCAACCCAGTATTGAAAAAGTATACAGTTCACAAGGAGATCAAATAATAAAATTTTAGACGATGGCAAAAAAGACAGTAGCAACCCTTCAAACAGGGTCTAAGAAAATGACCAAAGTAATTAGAATGGTAAAATCTCCTAAATCTGGAGCTTACGTATTCGTAGAAAAAGTAGTTAACGCTGACGAAGTAGATGCATTCTACGCAAAATAATTATTAGCTTAACAAAAAAATATTAAGGTTAATAAAAGCTGCTCTAAAAAGAGCAGCTTTTTTATTTCCTTTAATTTTATGTATCTTCGTACAGAATTTTAAGATAAATTAACTTTTAATGAGTTGGTTCAAAAAGATATTAGGTAAAGAAAACAAAGACAAATTAGATGAAGGTCTAGAGAAATCAAAATCGTCTTTTTTTGATAAAATTAGCCGCGCAGTTGTAGGTAAATCAAAAGTAGATGATGAGGTTTTAGATGATCTAGAAGAAGTATTAATTTCATCTGATGTCGGCGTAGAAACAACCGTGAAAATTATTCGAAGAATAGAAGAGCGTGTTGAAAGAGACAAATATGTTTCAACTTCTGAATTAGATCTTATTCTGCGAGAAGAAATCGCAGGTCTACTTTCCGAAAACAATATAGAAGATACAAATGGTTTTACAATTCCAAAGAAAAACGTGCCGTATGTAATTATGGTGGTTGGTGTAAATGGAGTTGGTAAAACGACAACAATTGGTAAATTAGCTTCTCAATTTAAAGCGAATGGGTTGAAAGTTGTTTTAGGAGCAGCAGATACTTTTCGTGCAGCAGCGGTAGATCAGTTGGTTATTTGGGCAGAGCGTGCAGATGTGCCAATCGTAAAACAAGCGATGGGTTCAGATCCGGCTTCGGTTGCGTTTGATACAATTCAATCGGCAGTTGCGCAAAATGCAGATGTTGTTTTGATTGATACAGCGGGACGTTTGCACAATAAAGTAAATTTGATGAATGAGTTGACAAAAATAAAACGAGTTATGCAAAAGGTTATTCCAGATGCGCCGCACGAAGTTTTGTTGGTGTTAGATGGTTCAACAGGTCAAAATGCTTTCGAGCAAGCGAAACAATTTACACAAGCAACAGAAGTTACAGCTTTAGCCGTTACAAAATTAGATGGAACTGCAAAAGGTGGTGTTGTGATTGGTATTTCTGATCAATTTCAGATTCCTGTAAAATATATTGGAGTAGGCGAAGGAATTAATGATTTACAAGCTTTCAATAAAATGGAATTTGTGGATTCTTTCTTCAAACGAAATAATTAAGAGATTAATTAATATATAAAATCCCTTCAAGTAATTGAAGGGATTTTTTTGTGATAAAATAATTGAGTTTTCTGCAATGCGAAGATTAACTAAATTCAATTTAACAACTTGTTTCAGAATCACATGAAACACATCATTAATACTCAACTTTTAAATATTCTTTATAAAATTTTTTATTTTTATTCTCTTGTTTCGAAATGGTTTTCAAAAACTCCGTTAAATATTCACGATAAGGCGAATTTTCGGCTAATGCATCTTGGTTATTACTACTCAAAATTTGTATTGTTCCATACATTTCGTCTTCATTTTCTTTGCTCGAAGTAATAATCATAAAAGTTTCATTTGCTTCATTAATTATCTTTCTATTTGTCCAAATTAAAATGATATCATTGTTTTTTGTGTAGGCAACTTTGTCCCATTTTCCGAACCAATCAAACATCATTTTTTTTGTAACCAAAGAAGTCTGAAAACTTTCTACCTTATATTCTGTTAAAGGTATAGATGCTATTTCTTGTGCATTTGTTAGGTTAAATCCTAAAAATAGGAGAAGAATTAAAACTGATTTTTTCAAAATTGATTATTTATTCAGGTTAAAGTTATCGAAAATAATTTCAAAAATAGTGTAACATTTTCTAAGTTCTCACGTCTTAAGAATAACACAATATTTGTTAATAGCATAAAAATATAAACTATGAGAAATTTTTTTGTACTTGCCATTTCCTTAACAGCTATTTTTTCTTTTGCACAAGTAGAAGAAAAACAAGATTCGACAGATTATAATCCAATCGAAATAAAAGAAGTTTTGATAAAATCGCAACGTAAAAAGATGTTTGCGGACAAGGCGGTTTATACGTTTGATAAAGATGCTTTGGATAAGGCACGCTATGCAAAAGATTTATTAAATACTTTACCAGAATTGAATGTCGATCCAATTTCTAATACAATAAAAAGTATAAAAGGTGGAACAACTTTGATGTTAATTAATGGAGTTGAGGCAACAGACAATCAAATAAAATCTATAAAACCGCAAGATGTTGTTCGTGTAGAATATTTTGATATTCCACCTGCACGTTATTCAAATCGAGTAGATCAAGTGGTTAATTTAGTCACTAAAAATCCCGAAAATGGTTATGTTTTTGGTACAGATTTGACCTCGGCTTTGTCAACAGGTTTTGTAAATGGTTCGGCTTATGCGAATATTACACGAGGTAAAAATAATTTTGGATTAGAATATTCGATTAATTTGAGAGATTATGATAACCGCGAAAATAACAATTCTTACGCTTATACTTTGCCAAATGATTTAGATGAAATGGTTAATTATAAAACGGATGAAAATAGATTTGATCATTTTGGTTATACCTATCAAAATGTGCTTTTAAGATATACAAATACAGATTCGGATAAATATACATTTCAAGCAAAGTTAAATTTAGATATTTTGACAAGTTTTTCTGATGTTAATGGTAATAGTAATTTTTTTACGAATCAAAACTCAGAACAACATACCGTTTATAAACACAATAATCAACATTATACAAAACCAACTTTAGATTTATATTATTCTAGAAAATTTGGTAAAAAAGATGAAGTTAGTTTAAATTTTGTTGGAGCAGATTACACGACGAATTCATATAATTTTTCTCATGAATGGAAAACGAATACAAACGAAGAAGTTTATCAATACATCACCAATTTAAAAGCAAAGCAAACTGGTTTGGTTGGAGAAATTGCGCATACACATGATTTTACAAAAGGAAAATTAAGCTCAGGTTATCGTATTTCGAATAACTCAATTGATAATAATCTCGAAAATTTATTGGGTACAGATAATTACAATGTAAATTATTTGGAACAGTATTTTTATTCAGAATTTTCAGGAAAAACCAAGAAATTAATGTACCGTTTAGGCGCAGGAATTACAAATATTCATAATCAAAGTAAAGAAGAAAGTACAAATAATTGGGTATTTACGCCGAAATTAGTTTTGGGTTATGAATTGGCAAAAAATCAAAGCTTGCGATTTACAAGTTCGTATAAACCAAGAACTATTTATAGTGATGAATTGAGTAGTAATGTAATACAAGTCGTTCCAAACATAGTAAAAACAGGAAATCCATTTCTTAAAATTCAGAAATCTTTTGGTAATAATTTAATTTATTCATACAATTCTAAATATATAGATATCAATGCAAATGCGTTTTATTGGTACAGAAAAGATGCAATAAATGGGTTATATAAAGAAATTTATAATTCAGATAATAAGTTAATTGGTTTTGCCGAAACATACGAAAATGCTCAAAATTCGCAACAATATGGTGTGCAAGTTTCAGGTTCTGTAAAACCATTTGGAACAGATTTATTAACACTGAAAATTGTTTTATCGCCATCTTCAGAAAGTGTAAAAACGAAAGAAGGAAAAACGATTAAAAATGATTATATAGGTAATTATTTCTCGATAGCATCTGTTTATAAAAACTTTAGTGTAAATTATATGTTTAACATTCCGACATATACATTAAACGGTGCTTTTCTAAGCACAAACGAAAACAATAATCATCTTTTTATGAGTTATAAAAAGCAGAATTTTACTTTTTCAACCGGAATGTATTGGATTGGAATGCCTTCGGAATATAAAACAAAATCTTTGTCAGAAAGTTTGGTAGATTATACAAGTCATACCCAAATTTGGAACAATAAAAATATGTTTGTATTAGGTTTTAGTTATGATTTTTCGACGGGTAAAAAGACAAATGTTGATAGAAAATTACAAAATCAAACTGCTGGTGCAGCAACTTTTTAATGAATAAAAAATCATCGAAATTGATAAATAGATAAAAAAAATCCTCACAATTTGTGAGGATTTTTTTGTTTTATATTTCTGCTAAAAATTGTAGTGTATCAATATTATCCGCGTAATCTGTAAGTTTAGGAAACTGCGTTTGCCCAAATTCTACATGATTTGGATTTTCTTTCATATCATGTCCAACCACACATTGTATATGATCTTCGTTCTCTATTAAATAATTTTTAACATCATTAATATCCTTATAAATCTCAAAATTAACAACAGCAATTGGCGAATGTAAATTGGTGTCTTTTTTAAGTAAAACAAAATTATTGTCTAAGAAATCATCTTTTCCTAACAAATAAATTGCACGATTATAATCGTAATTATTCGCATATTTTGGATGATTAATTACTTTTACGCCCCAATCATATAACGATTCAAAAACGGTTGGAATTTGTTTTTCATCATTCAAATAAATCTTCGTTACATTTCTGCAACCTAATCCGAAATAATTAAAAATATCATCAGCCAATTTTGTTAATTCTTCTGTCGTTTCTGTTCCATTTAGCACAGCAACTGAAGTTCTGTTTTTACGAATGATATTCGGAACTTTAGAAAAATATTGTTCAAAATAGCGCGCTGTGTTGTTACTTCCTGTCGCAATAACAGCGTCAAAATTTTGTAAACGCTCAATAATTTTTATGATTGATTCAAATTCTTCATCAATAGAATAAAGATATTTTATCACAAATTTCATCAATTTATCATCTTTAGACGATGTTTTGATTAACGCATTATTTCCTGAAATTACAACCGAAAGCATATCGTGAAAACCAACTAACGGAATATTACCAGCCATTATTATTCCTACATTTTTGGCTTGTTTAGCAAACGGATAATCTTTTGTCCAATTTGTTAAATTTTCAGTTGTTAAGGCAGTCGCCCAGCTTTTAAAAGCAAGTGTAGTATTTTCTTTTATAAACCAATTGTTGTGCGCTTCTGCATTGCGAATTGCACTTTCAGCTTCCTCTTTCCATTTCTCAAATTTTTGAGTCAATTTTTCATCCGTAGTCGGTTCGTTATCTATAATAAAATTAAAAAACTGACCTAACTCATTAAATGCTGAAATCCTTTGTTCAAATGTCATTTTTTCTGAAAATTAAATGTAATTTTGTATTTGCAAATGTAGGAAATTTAAAAACAGATACAATGGCTATAATTATTACAGATGAATGTATAAATTGTGGAGCTTGTGAACCAGAATGTCCAAATAACGCGATTTATGAAGCTGCTGTTGATTGGAAATATTCTGAGGGAACTTCTCTTACTGGATCTATTGTAAACGTTGATGGTATTGAGTTTGATGCCGATGCGGTGCAAGATCCTGTTAGTGATGAAGTTTATTACATTGTTCCAGATAAATGTACAGAATGTAAAGGTTTCCACGAAGAGCCACAATGTGCGGCAGTTTGCCCAGTGGACTGTTGTGTGCCTGATGATAACCACGTAGAAAGCGAAGAACGTCTTTTGAGCAAGAAAGCGTTTATGCACTTAGAGTAAGATCGTCACAACTTTACATATAAAAACCTCGAACATTGTTCGAGGTTTTTTATTATTTATTTTTTAAAAGTTATTTTGGGCAATCCCTTCGGGCGGGCTTTTTATTTCAATCTTTTTTTTACAAAAAAGGATTTCCACTTCAATCCCTATTGCGGTAGATAACGTTTATCTTGCGTATTTCTTTTTTCTAATCCAAAATCCAATTCCTCCTAACAAAGCAATTATAGATGTTGGTATAACTAAATTCATTATTTGCCAAGTCGATTTTTCTTGTAAAACAGTTGTTTCACTTAACAACGGAATTTCTAATTTACGATTACGTAAAGCTAAAAAATCTTCGTCGCCTAACAAATAATCCATCGCGTTCATCAAAAAAGTTTGATTGGCATACGTTTTTGGTTTTCCATCTGGATTATCTGGTCGAACCGAATATTTGTTTTCGCCCAATTGCATTGGCATTCCTCGCCATAAAGCATTTTTAAGCACATCACCATCCGAAATAACAATCATTTTTCCGTTGGTTGTTTTTGCCTTAAAGTTTGGAAATTCTTTGCGCTCGTAACGCATAGAATAAGCGGAATTAAAATTACCTTCTAACAAAACTGCCATCGGTATTTTACCCATTTTATATTCTTGCTGATCTTCAATTTCAACTTCGTTTAACTGAATATAATTTAAAGCAGGTTTCAAACTTGTTTGTTCAGACGAGCTTAATAAAACGGTTTGCTTAATTGCTGGATTTTTTAATAATTCAATCGGATTTGCGAATTGAAATAAAACTGGATCTATAGAACTTGTAATTGGATTTTCTTCGCCTCTAATTCCTAATTCAAAATAAGGCCAATTGTAATAATTATAACTCGTATTACCCGCAGTTTCGCCATCGGCCAAAACAATTTGCGCACCGTTTAAATCTTTTATTACAGCGGGATGAATACGCACACCGTAATTAAATAAGAAATCATTTAGTTTCAAATCGCGAGGAAATGCAACTATTTTACCACTTCTGAAAATAGAATCCATTTCGGCATCAACGGTTTCTATCGCCATCAACATTTTTCCGCCATTCATCACATATTGATCTAAAACCAATTTGTCCATATCCGAAAAAGGTAAAGTTGGTTTTGCTACAATCAAGGCATCAAAACGTTTTAAACTATCTAAATCTGCTGGTTGAAACGAAAATGTTTTGTTAACAATTGGATTTAAATAAATCTCAACATCATATTTTTCGGATAAAGCGCGTCCTAAACTTTGAATATTAGCTTCGGGTAATTCGTCGTGATGAACAACAAAACCGATTCGTTTACGATCAAAATTTGTTGCTTTCTGAATTTTTTCTGCAAATAAATATTCTAACTTTTCTGTAGAAGCTAAAGCCAATTCATTAAATTGAATTGATGGATCGTTAACTAAAACTTCCATATACGATGTTTTTCCATCATAAGTTAGTTTTGCATAAGGATAAATATTTAGTGTTCCTTTATCAGTTTTGATCGGAATTGGCGCTAATTTATTTTGTTCTAATTCGGTTTGTCCTAAATCTACTGGATCAACAAAAGAATAAGAAATATTGCTATTTTTTTCGCGTAATTCGTCTAATAAAAATTGAATTTCATTTTTTAGAATTCTGTAATCTCCTGGTAATTCTCCGCCCAATAAAATTTCTATTTTAAGCGGTTCTTTTACATTTTCTACTAATTTTTCTGTGGTAGAAGTTAATGTAAAACGTTTGTCTTTTGTTAAATCGAAACGATTGTATATAAATTGTCCGATAATAAAAAGTGCAATTAATCCCGCGAAAATAATTAGGTTTGATTTATTTAATTTCTTCATAACACTACTTTTTATTTTCGAGATTAACGATTGTAAATTGATTAAGAATTGCAATCAAAACAATAAAATAAAGTAAATCTCTTGTGTCTAAAATTCCTTTCAGAAATTGGTTGTAATGTGTATAACTTCCTATTTTCTGAACGTAAAAATCGGCAGAACCTAGTAAATTATAGGATGCTAAACCTTCAAATCCATAATAAATAATAAAACAAAAGAAAACGGCTAAAACATACGCCATTACTTGATTTTTTGTGATAGATGAAGTAAATAATCCAATTGCTGCAAAAAGACATCCTAAAAAGAAAAGTCCTAAATATCCCGAAAAAATAGTACCATAATCTAGCTCTTGTTCGGGCATTAAAAATTCTTGAAGTGTTATTGTAAACAAAAAAGTAGAAAGTAAACAAAATACAACAACGGCGACTACTGCTAAATATTTGCCCCAAATAATTTGGCTATTTTTTATAGGTAGTGTAAATAACCACAATAATGTGCCGTTTGCTTGTTCTTCTGCGATTAATTTCATGGTCAATGCAGGAATCATGAATAACAAAATCCATGGTCCAATAAAAAAGAAACTGCTTAATGATGCATTTCCTGTGTTAAAAACATTGAATTCATTGTCAAAAAACCAAAGAAACAAAGCCGAAACGATGACAAAAGTTGCGGCTGCTAAATAGGCTGTAAAACCTAAATAAAAACTGGAAAATTCTTTTTTAAAGATTGTCCACATATTATTTTTTATTATTTCTATTTATTAAACGAACAATAAGCATAAGTATTACACCAGAGCCAAAGAAACTAACAATAGACCAATACCAGTCTTGACCAAATTGCGTTTTCTGAATAACTGCAAATACAATTACAAACAATAAAATTGTTGCAACCTCATTCATCATTCTTAATTGTACCGAAGTGTATTTGTAGATATTTTTTTGAATTTGTTTTAAAGTTCTCCAACACCAAAAATGGTAAAGTAACAGAACGCTCACCATTCCTAATTTACTTTTCATCCATGGAAGTTGTAATAATGCAGGATTTTTTATCAACATATTAATTCCCATCACGACTAAAATAATAAGTGCAGGCGCAGTAATAACATTCCATAATTTTTTTTCCATGAACGTATATTGTTCCTGAAGAATCAATTTTTTAGGATCTTCCATTTTTTGTGTTTCGGTATGATAAATCATCAACCGAACAACATAAAATAATCCCGCAAAGTAACTAACCACAAAAATTACGTGTATTGCTTTATATATTAAATAATTATATGCCATTTTGATGTGTTAAACGTCTTTATTTTGTCTTTTTTTAGCGTTAATTATCAAACTCAATTGTAATTGTATCGCCTTTTTTTAATCCCATTAACTGATTTGCGCCACCAGAAACCACGGGATTACTTTTGTAAAGTGTAACTTCTAAAAATTCTGCTGCATTAAACAAACACAACGTTCGTCCAAAAGCTTGCACTTCTTTACTAAAATCTTGCACAACTTCGTTGTAATGATCGTAAATGATATTGATATCTGTAATCGAAAAATCTTTTTGACGAAGCAAAATCTTGTATTTTCGATCAGCAGCTATTTCTTCAAAAAATTCTCGTGTAATATTGGTTACCACATTTCCGAAATGATCAATATAAATCACATTACCAACTATAAATTTATCATCACGATAAATTGGTTTCAACTCATTCAATTGTTTCATTTCTGTACGTTTATTTCCTAAAAGTGCAGGTACACCGCCACGTGCCAAATGGCAAGCAACAGGTACAAAACAATTTCGCATCGGGAACAAACTATCTATTCCTTCTGGGTAAGCTGTGATTTCGTAAATTTCTTCTGGTTGATTTTTTTGACAGATTAAAGATAAAATTCCATTGTCTCCACAAATAAAATAATAACCGTTAATCAATGCACAAATTGGTTTCTGAAATGGTGTACTCAATGAGTTTACAGCAATGATATGAATTGTCCCTTTCGGAAATTCTTCATAAGAATTTCGAATAATATAGGCGGCTTCAGACAAATCGTAGGGATTTACGTGGTGCGAAATATCTACAATTGTAACATCAGCCAATTCTTTTAGAATTGCGCCTTTTACGCTGGATACAAAGTAATCCTTGAGACCAAAATCCGATGTTAATGTAATAATTGCCATTATTCTGTAATAGTTAGCAAATATATTGTTTATTTTTGTGTAAGTGAACCAAAAATACAACCACATTTGACAGAAATTAACATCGAATTAGCTGAAATTAGCGCCCAAGATTTTTACGGAGCTAATAATGAACATCTAAAAAGGATAAAAGAATACTATCCTAAATTAAAAATTATTGCTAGAGGAAGAAATTTGGCAGTCTTTGGAAATGAAGATGTTCTGCGAGTTTTTGACCAAAAAATGCAGAAGGTAATTCAACATATTCACAAGTATAATCGACTTTCTGAACGCGATCTCGAAATCATTATGACTGAGGATAATAATGAAATGCTTCAAATGAAAAAAGAAGACACAATTATTGTTCATGGTGTAAATGGTAAAATAATAAAGCCTCAAACGCCTGGTCAATACGATTTGGTGCAAAAAGTTTACAATAAAGATATGGTTTTTGCCATTGGACCTGCAGGTACAGGAAAAACATATACAGCTGTAGCTTTGGCAGTTCAGGCGCTTAAAAATAAAGAAGTTCGCCGAATTATTATGACGCGTCCTGCTGTAGAAGCAGGAGAAAATTTAGGTTTTTTACCTGGAGATATGAAAGATAAACTTGATCCATATTTACAACCTTTGTATGATGCATTGAGAGATATGATTCCGTTTGAAAAACTTTCTTCTTACACAGAAAAAGGCGTGATAGAAGTTGCACCTTTAGCATTTATGCGTGGTCGTACGTTGGATGATGCATTTGTTATTTTAGATGAAGCGCAAAACACAACCTATGCGCAAATGAAAATGTTTTTGACACGTATGGGAAAACATTCTAAATTTATTATCACTGGAGATCCAGATCAGGTAGATTTACCACCAAAACAAAAATCTGGTTTGCGTGAAGCAATAACAATCTTAAAAGATGTAAAAGATATCGGTTTTATATTTTTGGATGATAAAGATGTTGTGCGACACAAAATTGTTCGAGAAGTATTAAAAGCATACAAAACGAACGAAGATAAAGAAAGAGAAAAAATAGATATTAAGAAATAAAACAAGAAACGCCAATTGATTATGTCAATTGGCGTTTCTTGTTTTTTAATGCTATTTTTCTAAATAATTTTATTCTCAACCAACCGTTTTACAAAAATCGGCATCTATCTTATAAATTAAACCGTATGAAAAAGTTGTTTTCTATTTTATTTATTTTCGTTGCGCTATTTCAGTCAGCGAAAGTTTTTGGACAATTTCCACGCATTGAAATTGGTTCGTGTCCCGATCAAAATTCTGTTGTTTTACAAAACATGGATATTCAAGTTGAGATTTTTGGTAATCTTGCCAAAACAACTTCAACGTTAACTTTTTCCAACACTTCTAGTCGGAATTTAGAAGGAAATTTAGTTTTTCCATTACCAGAAAATACGACAATCAGCGGTTATGCGATTGATATTAACGGTAAGTTGCGAAATGCAGTTCCAGTTACAAAAGCGCGTGCTGTAGAAATTTTTGAAAGTATACAGAAACAAAATGTAGATCCCGGAATTATAGAAAAAGTAGAAGGCAATAATTTCAGAACGCGTATTTCTCCGATTCCTGCAAAAGGTTCGCGTACGGTTCAGATTTCATATTATCAAGAATTAAAGCTGAATAATTCGGTTTATCAATATCATTTGCCTTTAAGTTATTCTTCAAAAATTGCGAAGTTTAATTTAACGACAAAAGTTTATCAAGCTTCGGAAAAACCACAATTGGTCGAATCGCCAGATGGTTCGTATAATTTTTCGGAGAATAGTAATGTGTATGAAGCAAGTTTATCGAAAACAGATTTTAAACCAACACAATCATTAACTATTAATTTGCCAAAACCAGCGAATAAAATTGAATCATTTGTTCAGAAAAATTTAGACGGATCGGTTTATTTTTATGCAAATATGTTGATTGATACAAAATCTCAACCAAAAGTTTGGTCAAAAAATATCGGAATTATTTGGGATAATTCGTTGAGTAGTTTAAAACGTGATCATAAAAAAGAAATAGAGTTTTTAGGAAAATTAATCAATCAGCAAAAAAATCTAAACATTGAGGTTGGATTGTTGAATATTACGTTAGAAAAAGGAAAATCTTTCCAAATAAAAAATGGAGATTGGAGTGAGTTAAAAAAATATTTGGAAACGATTGTTTACGATGGAGGAACAAATTATTCAAAAATTAATTCGACAACTTTAAATGCAGACGAATATCTATTGTTTTCGGACGGAATTTCATCTTTTGGAGCAAATCAATTTTCGTTTCATAAACCAATTTATACAATTTCGTCTTCACCGATTTCAAATTTTGGTGTTTTAAAAATGATTGCTCAAAAAGATTATGGAAAATTTATTAATCTAAATGAAAACTCGGTTGAGAAAGCTTTTGAACAAATCAATCAAAATAATATTCAGTTTTTAGGAATTATAAACAATGTTGCGGGAGAAGTTTATCCGATGTCGGGGACAGAAATTACGCAAGATTTTTCGGTTTCGGGAATTTCGCAAGTTGCAAATGCAAAATTAACTTTGATGTTTGGTCGAAATGGAAAAGTAGATTTTCAGAAAGAATTAGATTTAAGTAAAGCTTCGCAAAGTTTTGAAATTAGTAAAGTTTGGGCGCAAAATAAAATTAGTTATTTGGAATTGAATGCTACACAAAATAAAACGGATATAGAGGAAATAGGTAAACAATTTTCTATTGTAACGGCTAACACAAGTTTGATTGTTTTAGAAAATGTGGCAGATTATGTAAAATATAAAATAAATCCGCCAGCAGAATTGCAAAATGAATACAATCAATTGATGAAACAAGGTTTTGAAAATAAAGAAACTAGAAAAGCAGATTTAGTGAACAATGCGATTATAAAAGCAAAAGAGTTGAAGGAATGGTGGAAAATAGATTTTAAACCTGTGAAACAAAAATATCCGAAACCTGTTGCGGATAGTACGTCTGTAAATGAAATGTTGCAAGGTATAGTTCCAGGAGTTCAAGCTGATATGGCTGAAGTTAGCTTGGAAAGACTTTCGGATGCTGAAGCTGAAGTTGTAACTGCGCAAGGAATTACAAGAAGCCAAAGATCTATAGGTTATGCAAATGCGAATGTTGCTAGTGATAAAAAAATGAAGGAAGATGAATCTTCATTTGTTCCAGAAATTAAAATGGTGAATATCAAATCTGATAAAGAATATATGAAATTGATAGAAGCGTCTAAAAATCCATATCAAACATATTTAGATTTGAGAAAAGATTATAACGAAACACCAAGTTTTTATTTTGACGTTGCAAGTTATTTTATTCAGAAAAAAGACAAAGTAACTGGACTTAAAATTTTAAGTTCTATTGCAGATTTAGGTTTAGAAGATGCAGAATTGTATAAAATGTTGGCATATAAATTAAAAGAAATAGAAGAGTATCCAACAGAATTATTTATCACTAAAAAAGTGTTGGATTGGCGACCTTTTGATGCACAAAGTTACCGAGATTATGCGTTGGCGTTGCAAGATAATCAACGTTATCAGGAAGCTTTGGATAATTTATACAAAGTTTTGACAAATGATTATTCGGTAGAAATTGCGAATAGAGACCGCGATATAACAGAAATTATTGTTCCAGAAATTAATAATTTGGTTGCTTTACATCGCAAAGATTTAAATCTTTCTGCAATTAATAAAGATATTTTGGTAGATATTCCCGTGGATATTCGTGTGGTGATGAATTGGAACAAAGATATGACTGATATTGATTTGTGGGTTACAGATCCGAATGGAGAAAAATGTTTTTATTCGAATAAAACAACAGCAATTGGTGGACGAATTAGTGATGATGTGACACAAGGTTTTGGACCAGAACAATTTTTACTGAAGAAAGCAATAAAAGGAAAGTATAAAATACAGACTAATTTTTTTGGAGAAAATCAAATGAGTATTTCGGGCGCAACAACTATTTCTGCAGAAATTTATTTATTTTACAGTTCAGGAAAACAAGTTAAAAAGATGATAACTTTCCAAAATGATAATCCAGATCGTGGAGGAGATGGAATTTTAGTTGGCGAATTTGAATTTTAAAAACATAGATAAGTATATAGCATAAGATAAAAGGAATCTCGAAAGAGGTTCCTTTTATCTTATAATTTAATAACTCAAAACTCATAATTCATAATTTTCAATTACATCCATTGATTACGATCTAAACTGCGATATTGTATAGCTTCGCTAATATGTTTAGATAATATTTTTTCAGATTCATCTAAATCTGCAATTGTTCGTCCAACGCGTATAATACGGTCGTATGCGCGCGCCGAAAGATTTAAACGCTCCATCACAATTTTAATTAAATTTTTAGAAGCATCATCTAATTCACAATATTTATCCAACTCTTTTGGACCCATTTGCGAGTTATAATGCACTTTTGTGTTTTCAAATCGATTGGTTTGAATATTTCTTGCTTTTATCACACGATTTCGAATCACTTCACTTTTTTCTCCTTTTCGTTCTTGTGATAAATCATCAAACGGAACAGGATTAACCTCGATGTGTAAATCTATACGATCCAATAAAGGTCCAGAAATTTTGTTCATATAACGTTGCATTTCTGGTAGAGTAGAGGTATTGTTGGGATCATTCATAAAATAACCACTCGGACTCGGATTCATCGAAGCAACCAACATAAAACTTGCAGGATAATTAACCGTAAATTTTGCTCTCGAAATCGTCACTTCTCTATCTTCTAAAGGTTGACGCATCACTTCTAAAACAGAACGTTTAAATTCGGGAAGTTCATCTAAAAATAAAACACCATTATGCGCCAAAGAAATTTCTCCGGGTTGAGGATAAGAACCACCTCCAACTAATGCAACATCAGATATCGTCGAATGCGGCGATGTAAATGGACGAATTGTAACCAATGATTTATTCGCAAGTTTTCCTGCAACACTATGAATTTTTGTAGTTTCGAGTGCTTCGTCAATCGTTAATGGTGGTAATATAGATGAAATACGTTTTGCTAACATTGTTTTTCCACTTCCTGGCGGTCCAATCAAAATAATGTTGTGTCCGCCTGCTGCAGCAACTTCCATGGCGCGTTTTACATTTTCTTGTCCTTTTACATCAGCAAAATCAAACGGATAATTATTCATTTGATCAAGAAAAGATTGATTTAAATCGACTTGATGAGGTTCTAATTTTATTTTATCATTAAAAAAATCAACAACTTCTTTAATGGTATCAATCGCAAAAACATTAATTCCTTGTACAACCGAAGCTTCATCTGCATTTTGTTTTGGTAAAATAATTCCTTCAAAACCTTCTTCTTTTGCTTTAATCGCAATAGGTAGCGCGCCTTTTATGGGACGCAAAGTTCCGTCCAAAGACAATTCGCCCATCATCACATATTTTCCAATTTCGTCAGATTTTATTTGTTCCGAAGCCGCTAATATTCCTATAGCAATTGGTAAATCGTAGGCAGAACCTTCTTTTTGTAAATCGGCAGGCGCCATGTTAATTGTAATTTTTTTTCCGGGTAATTTTAGATCCGAATTTTTTAACGCTGCATTAATCCGAAAATTACTTTCTTTGATTGCACTATCGGGTAAACCGACCAAATGATAACCAACACCTTGATCAATATTAACTTCCACAATAATGGTTTGAGCAGAAACTCCAAAAATTGCACTTGCAAAAATTTTTACCAACATGAAATGATTTTTTTATAAATTTACTTCCTTTTTCTATTGAATAAAATAGCTGAGAGGATTTAAATATTTAATAATCAATTAAATAAAAACACTTCGGTGTTCATTCTATATGAAAAAAGAAAAATATTCTTTTGAATTTGATCGATTCGATAACAAATCAGAATTAGGAGCTTTACAAAAAATAGTAGTAGATAGAGCTTTTGAAATATCACATAATGCTTATGCACCTTACTCAAATTTTAAAGTTGGTGCTGCGGTACAATTAGAAAATGGAGAAATTTTTTCGAGCTCAAATCAAGAAAATGCTTCCTACCCTGTGGGTACTTGTGCCGAGAGAGGTTTATTGGCTTATGTGAACGCAAATTTCCCAAATATAAAAATAGAAAAATTGGCTGTATCTACGCCCAACGTTAACTTTCCGCTGCCTCCGTGTGGTATGTGTCGCCAATATATTTTGGAGATGGAAAAGAAACAAGAATCGTCGATAGAGGTGATTTTATCAGGTAATGAAGGCGAAGTTTTTGTCCTAAATTCGGCAAAGGATTTGCTTCCATTGCATTTTACAGATGAATTTTTAGGGTAGCAATTTTGTACACTAAATAGATTAGTTTAAATTTGTTCCAACGGAATTGTGCAATTATGGAAAAATTAACGCAAGAAACATACCTACAATGGTATCGTGATATGACTTTTTGGCGTCGCTTCGAAGACAAGTGTCGTTCATTATATTTAAAGCAAAAGATTAGAGGATTCTTACATTTATACAATGGACAAGAAGCTCTACCTGCTGGTTTTATTCACGCAATGAAACCTGGAGTAGATCATGTAATTACTGCATATCGATGCCACGTTTGGCCAATGGCTTTAGGAGTAGATCCTAAACGTATTTTAGCCGAATTATGTGGAAAAGAAACAGGAACTTCTCATGGTTTAGGAGGATCTATGCACGTATTCAGTAAAGAACATAATTTTTATGGAGGACACGGAATCGTTGGTGGTCAAATTCCTTTAGGAGCTGGAATAGCTTTTGGGGATAAATTTTTTAATCGTGATGGAGTAACGATTTGTTTAATGGGTGATGGGGCAACTCGTCAAGGTACATTACACGAAACGTTTAACATGGCTATGAACTGGAAATTACCAGTTGTTTTTGTGTGCGAAAACAATCAATACGCTATGGGAACTTCAGTTTCACGTACTGCTAACCACGAAGATATCTGGAAATTAGGTTTAGGATATGACATGCCTTGTATGCCAGTAGATGGTATGGATCCTGTAAAAGTTGCAGAAGCAGCTTACGAAGCAGTAGAAAGAGCACGTCGTGGAGATGGACCAACTTTCTTAGATGTACGTACGTACAGATTTAGAGGTCACTCTATGTCAGATGCAGAACCTTATCGTACTAAAGAAGAGGTAGAAAATTATAAGCAAGAAGATCCTATCTTAAATGTAGAGAATCACATCTTAGTTAATAACTGGGCTACGAAAGAACAATTGGATGCAATTGTAGAAGAAGTGAAAGTTATGGTTGAGGAATGTGCAGAATTTGCTGAAAACTCTAGCTATCCTGAAGAAAATGTAATGTATGATTACATCTATTCTGAAAAAGATTATCCATTTTTAGATAAAATAGAAAACAACTAAAACATGGCAGAAATTATTACAATGCCTCGCTTAAGCGATACAATGGAGGAAGGTACTGTTGTAAAATGGCACAAAAATGTTGGAGATAAAATTGCTGAAGGTGATATTTTAGCTGATATTGAAACGGATAAAGCAATTCAAGAATTCGAGTCAGAATTTGATGGTGTATTATTATTTCAAGGTGTTGCAGAAGGAACATCAACAAATGTTGATGAGGTTTTAGCAATCATCGGTCAAGAAGGTGAAGATATTTCTGGTTTAATTGGAGGTGGAAAAGCTACAACTGAAACAAAAGAAGAAGTTAAAGAATCACCAGCTCAAGAAATTAAAACTGAAGCAAAATCTGCTGTAGAAATTCCTACAAATGTTGAAGTAATTACAATGCCTCGTCTTTCTGATACAATGGAAGAAGGTACTGTGGTTGTTTGGCATAAAAATGTTGGAGATAAAGTTTCTGAAGGAGATATTTTAGCAGATATTGAAACTGATAAAGCAGTTCAAGAATTCGAGTCAGAATTTGACGGTGTTTTATTGTATCAAGGTGTTAAATTAAATGAGCCTGCACCAGTAGATTCTATTTTAGCAATTATTGGAGAAGCGGGAACAGATGTTTCTGCAATCGTAGCAAACGGTGGTGTTGTTGCAACTTCTACAGAAGTTGTTGATGACGAAAAACCAGTTGTTGTACAATTAGAAGTAAATAATAAAGTAGAAGAAACAACTTCTACGGACCGTATTTTTGCTTCGCCATTGGCTAAGACAATTGCAAAAGATAAAGGAATTAATTTGGCTGAGGTTAAAGGTTCTGGTGATCACGGTAGAATTGTAAAAAAAGATATCGAAAATTATCAACCAGTAGCTCAACCAAAAGCAGAAGCAAAAACAGCAACAGTTCAATCTGTTCAATCATTTGTTTCTGGTGAAGATAAAGTGATTCCAAATTCTCAAATGAGAAAAATAATCGCAAAACGTTTAGCAGAATCTAAATTTACAGCTCCTCATTATTATTTAAATGTAGAGTTGGATATGGACAATGCAATTGCGGCGCGTAAACAATTAAATGCAGTTCCTAATACAAAAGTATCTTTTAATGATATTGTTGTTAAGGCATGTGCAATGGCTTTACGTTTGCATCCAGGAGTTAATTCGACTTGGACTGATACAGAAATTATCCAACATGGAGAAATCAATATTGGTGTTGCAGTAGCGGTAGAAGATGGTTTATTGGTTCCTGTAGTTAAAAATGCAGAACAAAAATCATTTACTCAAATTTCTGCAGAAGTTAAAGATTATGCAGGTCGTGCAAGAGAGCGTAAATTAAAAGCAGACGAAATGGATAAATCTACATTCTCTGTTTCTAATTTAGGTATGTTTGGTATTGAATCATTTACGTCGATTATCAATCAACCAAATTCTTGTATCTTATCAGTTGGTGCAATTATAGAAAAACCTGTGGTAAAAGACGGACAAATTGTTGTAGGTAATACAATGAAATTGTCTTTAGCTTGCGATCACAGAACTGTAGATGGAGCAACAGGTGCACAATTCTTACAAACGTTAAGAATGTATATCGAGAATCCAGTTACAATGTTAGTATAAGATTTTTAAAAATTTAATATACTTTTTAAAAGACCATTCAATGAATGGTCTTTTTTTTGTTGTAGTTCCTATAGATGTTTCGTATTTTTAAACTCTAAACCTACTAAATGCAACAATTAAAATTCTATTTTAATATATTAAAACAAACAATTCTCGAATTTGGAGAAGACCGAATTATGAAATTAAGTGCTTCGTTAACCTATTACGCACTTTTTTCTCTTTCTCCATTAATCTTGATTGTAATTTCTAGCGCAAGTCTTTTTTTTAAGAAAGATGCCATAGAAAACCGAATGTATTATGAATTGAAAAATGTAGTTGGTCCAGATGTAGCCTTAGTTCTTCAAAATTTCGTAGCCAATTCAACCTTGTCGGGCGACAGTTCTGTGGCTTTATATATTGGTATTGGTGTATTAATTTTTGGTTCGACAACGCTTTTTACCGATATGCAAGATAGTTTGAATCTTATTTGGCGTGTAGAAGCAGTTCCGCGCAAAGCATGGTTAAAATTTATAATAAATAGAGGATTATCTTTTCTTGTGATTCTAATTTTAGGATTAGTATTAATTGCTACAGTTATTTTGAATGGAATATTAGTAAGTTTTGGAGAAGAAATTTTTAGTTTTTTAGAATTGGATACCGTAATTACCAAAACATCTTTGATTCTTTTAAATAACGGATTGAGTATTTTTATCTCAATAATGATATTTTATATTCTGTTCAAAATTTTGCCAGATGCGCGCATCAAAACAAAACCTGCTTTTATAGGAGCAATTTTTACAGCGATTCTTTTCTTTGCTGCAAAATATTTTATAGGAATATATATTGCAAACACACGCTACACAACAATTTTTGGATCAGCAGGATCTTTAGTTATTTTATTATTGTGGATTTATTATGTAGCAACAATAATATATCTCGGTGCGAAATTTACAAAAGTATATGCCGAATGTAAAGGTTATCCAATTATACCAACCAAAAATGCAAAACTTCGCAAAGTCTCATTTGTAGATCATATTGCAGAAAAACACGATTACGAGAATGTAAATTAGTTTATACTATAATATAAGTAGAATTTATTTTTCATAAACTATCCTATATAATAAGAACAAAAATCCCGTTGTCATTCAGAACGCAGTGAAGAATCTCAAATATTAATATATCTTTTATATATAGAATAATTATTCTTTTTGTCCACCTGAACTCGTTTCAGGATGACATCATTTATATAATAGTCTCACTTTTCCCTCCAATTTATCACCCCAAACGCCCAA
>NZ_FOUZ01000019.1 GCF_900115015.1 Algoriella xinjiangensis
CCTTAAATTATAAAACGATTGAAGAATTTAATCAACAAAAAATTAGTTATAAAAATGTAGCTTAACTAATACTCCTATTTTTGTTTGCATATCCAATTAATTGAAAATAATATAATTGTTATTATAGCTATTAAAATTGCGTATAAAGTAAGATAACTAACTTTTTTATAAAAATTAATATTTTTATCATTTACAGCTTTTTCCTCATCTGTTGACGTTAATAGAAAATCATTTGTATATTTTGATTTATATTTATCAAATAGAGTAAAAATAAACGTAAAAAATAAACCTATAAACAATGATAATGCTGATATAATATACCCAGATAAATCATTGCTAAAAGCGTTATCGTTAAACACTATTATACCTACACAAGAAAGTATAATAAAAAATTGATATTTTGAGAAGTAAAGTTTAGGTTTTAATCTTTTATTATCTTCTTCTTTTATAATATTAATTTTATAATACTGATACTTATGTCCATATGAAATAAGCTCTAATATATTTCGTCGTAAATTCAAATTAATGTTTTATACTCTTTTTAAATTCTGCATCTACTTCTTTCAATAAAGATAAGCAATAACTATGTATAGAATCATAATCAGGAACGCCATTCTCATTTATATTCACATCAGTATCTTTTAAATAAATAGTCGGTTTTATTTTTTCAATATCTTGTTTAATATCAAAATTTGCTTTTTTCTTTCCATCATCTTGTATAAAAACCCTTCCTTCATGAAAATTTTTCAACTTAATTTTATTAAACATCCACTCAGAAATACTCTTTAAAATCTTATCTTTATTCTCAGGCTTGACCTTTCCTTTAGGTTTAAGAGAAATTACTAAATCAAATTCATTTAAATCAATTCCAACTGTATTATCTCCATAAGAATCTTTACTTATTATCTTAGAAGTAAATTTTATATCTCTAATAAAAGCTTCTCTTTTAAATTTTTCAATAAATTTTTCTGGTACAAATAATTCCATTCTTGGAGAAAAATATTGTTCTGGACGCAGATAAAAATAACCATCTAATTTGTTTAAGAATAATCCTAATATTGTTTCTTCAGTATAAGATTGAATAATTAAATATCCATATTTAGAATTTAATGGAGTGTGTAATAAAAAATAAAACTTATCAAGGATTGCATCTGTTACAGGTATTTTTTTTCTCTTATTTTTCTTTTTAATATCTGCTGACTCTCTACTTATTCCATATTTACCCCCTTCTAAAAGACCAGATAATATGAAATTTTCAATATCTATTTTAAGGTTTAATTTACTTTCAACATTATCTATTCCAAAAACTTTCTTTGTATTATTGTCTTCAGAAAACTTCTCTTTTCCTCCAATAAATTTTGAAAAAGATTCCATAAAGTACTCAAAAACATCCTTTTTATCAGTTATCTTAAATTCCTTATTAGACATTGTCTTATAATAATCAAAAAAAGAACAACTTGAAGATTTATCTTTTTTTCTTAATTCAATTATATACACATTTAGTTTTGGATTGTGAGCCATGACTACCTTTAATATTAAATTTATTTATATTAAAATAAATCCTTTTACGGATTAAATATCCGTAAATATAGCTAAAAGGAAAATAGTTAGAATATTTGAAATTTAAAAAAAAAGAAAAGAAGGAATTGATCTTTCTTTCTATTTAAATTAATAAATCTCTGTAAAATTAGGATAGAAGTATATATGAATAATTTTATAAAAATATAAATACTTTATGCCGATTTATACACTCGTCTAACCCATAAAACAAGCTTTTCAAAATGTTCGGTATGGCACTCATCGTGGGTACTAAAAAAGACTTAAACAAAATTGTTTAAGTCTTTTTTTATGGTTTATTGCGAAATATTTTCGCAATATTTTTTATATTTAACGTCAAATTGGTTGGTATGTACTCTAAAAAGAAGAAAAATTTAAAATCAGGCGGACGAAATATTCCTATTTTCGAATTTATAGTTGTTGTTATTGTAATCATCATCTTAATTTACATCGCCGTATTTTAAAAACATTTCTCTACATTCCTACTACCTTTTTTTCTTCACCTTATATTTAACATTATTTTATTACTAATTCGTTCTTAGTCGATTATAATTTTCGTAATATTATACTTCAATCTATTATCAACAATTAAAACAATCAATCATGGACAAATTAGAATTAGAAGGAAAATGGAATCAAATCAAAGGATCAGTTAAACAAAAATTTGGAGACTGGTTTGATAATGACGATACTTTTGCTAACGGTAAATTTGACGAAATCGTAGGGAAAATTCAAGAAAAAACAGGTCAAACAAAAGATCAAATCGAACAATTTATTAAAGATTGGAAAGATGATGATGCTTCTGATGAAGATTTAAAAACACCACAATCTTAATTAAGATTTACAATACAAATAATAAAAAAGGTTAGAAATTAATTTCTAACCTTTTTTATTTAATTCAATTTTTTACTAAACGTTTTCCTACGTTTATGAATTGTTGGATCAAAATTTTTCCATAATTGTTGCACTTTAAGATTTTCTTCTAAAAGCGGATTTGTTTCCAATGTTTTTATTCCACGCGCTGTAAATCGGTCATATAATTCTTTAAAAATAAGCGCATTTACACCTTTACTTTGATAATGTGGATCAATGCCAATCAAATAAAATTCGACATGGTCGTTTTGTTTTTGAGCTTTCATCAAATGCCACCAACCAAACGGAAAAATAGTTCCTTTTGCTTTCTGAAAAGCTTTCGAAAATGAAGGCATTGTTATGGCAAATGCAATCATTTTTCCTTCTTTATCTTTTACACACGAAATAAAATCGGGATGCAAAAATTTTAAATATTTCTTTTTGTAATGTTCTACTTGAAATTTTTCTATCGGAACAAAACTTTGCAATTCAGCATAAGTTACATTCAATAAATCAAACATTTCGTCGACATAAGGCAATAAATCATTTGTTGTTTTGAAATGATAAGTATCAATTTCATACCTTTTTCTGATCATTTCGCACAACTTATCCATCTGTTTTACAGTTCCTAAATTAGCAATATCTATTGAATATTCTAACCATTCGGCTTCTGGTTCATAACCTAATTGTTGAATATATTTTGGATAATATTCGTAATTATAAAGTCCAATTAATGTTGCTATTTTATCGAAACCTTCTGTTAACATTCCCGCTTTATCCATATTCGAAAATCCCATCGGCCCTTCTATATAAGCCAAATTATTTTGTTTTCCAATGTTTTCAACAGTTGTTAATAACGCGTTCAAAATGTCAATATCATCTTTAAAAACCAACCAACCAAAACGTATTTTTGGTTTATTAAGTTCTTTAACTTCTTTCCAATTTATAATGGCGACAACACGTCCAACTAATTCGTTATTTTTATACGCAAGAAAAAATTTTGCATCTACTGTTTTAAAAATATCATTTTTAGGATCAAAACTCGCCAAATCATCTTTCTTAATTGGCGGAACCCAATACGGACTATTTTTATAAACATCGAAAGGCAAATCAACAAATTGCTTCATTTCTTTAGCAGATTTCGCCTCTTTTATCTCTATCATCTATTCAACTGTTTTGTTACGAGAAAGTAATTTACTACGAATTTTTTAGAGAACAAGTTTCTCTTGTACAGATTTTCCGTTACTATCTTTTCCATAAAAAATCATGTACTCAATTTTTGTTGATAAACCAGAAGTTCCATCTTTCTGTTTTAAAAACACGCGATTTAGAGTTATCGTCTTGTTATTCAGTTTAGTTTGAACAATTGGATTTTTATTTGAATTTAATTTTAAGGTTAATTTTTGAGCTGGATAAGAAACCAAATGCAATTGAAAAATATTTTTATCTATTTTAGAAATTTTTAATCCATAAGCAAATTTTTGCTGTGTAAGCGTTAATGGCTTTTTTTGACCTTCTTCTGCATATAAAATTCTATAAATATCAACTGGATCAGAATCATTTAAAACACCTTGATTTGCAAAAATAGCGTCATAAACAAATGTATTTTTGTTTTCGCTGTGCTGAATGTAAAACAAATGATTGGCTGTTTTCTGCGGAACTGGATAACCATGTTGCGCAAAAATTTGCCCTGATAAAAAGAAAGAATATATAAAAAAGAAATATCTCATAAGCTTAGGATTAATTTACCCTAAAAGTTATGAAATATTTTAAGAATAGACCGAATTATTTCGTTGATTTTGACTTTATAAATTCGATTATAATAGGAAGTAATGAAAATAGAATGATGAGTATAACAACAATTTCAAAATTGTTTTTTATCATAGGAATTGTACCTAAAAAATAACCTGCAAGCGTTATTCCAATCACCCAAATTGTACCGCCAATTAAATTGTACTTGATAAATGTACCATAATGCATTTTAGAAACTCCTGCTACAAATGGCGCTAATGTGCGTACAATTGGTACAAAACGAGCAATTACAATTGTTTTAGAACCGTATTTCTGAAAGAAATCTTCGGTTTTTTGAATCGCTGAATCTTGAATAATTCGTTTACCAAAAATTTTAGCTGTTACTAATTTTGTTCCTAACGTTTTGCCTATTGTATAATTTACGGTATCACCCAAAATTGCAGCAAGCCACAAAATAGCCAAAACAAGGTAAATATTAAGTTGATCTGGAAAAGCAGCAGCCAACATACCTGCGGCAAATAAAAGCGAATCGCCAGGTAAAAAAGGCATCACAACCAAACCTGTTTCTATAAAAATTAATAGAAAAAGAATAATGTAAAACCAATTTTGGTAGTCGTTTAAAATTACTTCGAGATATTTATCAATATGAAGTAAATAATCTAAAAATTCCATAAAATAAAGGTATAAAAAAACTCGACCGAAGTCGAGTTAAATATTTTATTCTGCTGTAGATTTTTTTCCAAATTTTTCTTTGAGCACCTCAATAATAATTGGAAGTATTGAAAGAACTGTTATTAGTAAAATAATTTTAGAGAAATTATCTTTCACCAATTCTATTCCACCTAATAAATATCCTGCCAATGTAATTCCGACAACCCAACAAATTGCGCCAATTACGTTGTACGTAAGAAACGTTTTGTAAGACATACTACCAATACCGGCAACAAATGGCGCTAACGTGCGTACAATTGGTACAAAACGTGCGATTACAATTGTTTTAGAGCCGTATTTTTCGTAGAATGCATGTGTTTTATCTAAATGTTCTTCTTTTACAAAGTTTTTACCAAAAATCTTAATCTTAGTTGCTTTATACCCAACTCGTTTTCCTATTTGATAATTTAGCGTATCACCCAATATGGCTGCGACTAAAAGAATGGCGATCATCACCCAAACATTCAAATCATTTGTTGGTTGTGCAGCTAACATACCAGCTGCAAATAAAAGCGAATCACCAGGTAAAAAAGGCATAACAACGACACCTGTTTCTACAAAAATGATTAAAAATAAAATGGCATAAATCCACAATCCATATTCATTTGCAAATTCTGACAAATGTTGATCAATATGCATGATAAAGTCAAAAAGACTCATTACTACTTCCATAAAGTTTGATTAAATTTCTGAAGCATTAAACGCATTTATGATGTGATTGACGCTCCAAGATTGTTGTGTTTTTAAAAGTGCTAAAATATCAAATCTTACTTCAGAAATAAAATTATTTTTCTGAATAAAATCATCTGCTGCAAGAATTAACAATTTCTTTTTCTTTGTATTAACAGCCAATTCTGGTTCTGCAAAAATATTTGTTGATCGACTTTTAACTTCTACAATTATAATTTCGTGATTAAATTGTGCAATAATATCAATTTCGGCTTTTCCGGAAAAGTAATTTCGAGCCAATATTTGATATCCTCCTTTCAAAAGATAATTCGCTGCAAAATCCTCTGCTTCTTTGCCAAAATCATAACTAATGCTCACAAAAAGAGTTTATTTTGTTCCGTACAAACGATCGCCAGCATCTCCTAAACCAGGAACGATGTAACCGTCTTCGTTTAATTTTTCATCTAACGCTGCTAAGAAAATCGGCACATCAGGATAAACATTTTGAACAGCTTCTACACCTTCTGGGCAACCAACTAAACAAGCTAAACGTACAGATTTTGCTCCTTTATCTTTTAAAATTTCGATGGCTTTGATTGCAGAACCTCCCGTTGCCAACATTGGATCGACCAAAATAACATCGCGCGACTCTAAATCTGTTGGTAATTTGCACAAATATTCTACGGGTTGCAATGTTTCGTGATCACGATACAACCCAATATGCCCAACTTTTGCCGTTGGTATTAATTGATGAATTCCCTTTACCATTCCTAAACCAGCGCGCAAAATAGGAACAATAGCCATATCGCTTCCCTTAATTTTATACCCGATAGTTTTGGTAATTGGTGTTTCAACTTCTATTTCATCTAATTCAAGATTACGTGTAATTTCGTAACACATTAATCCCGAAATTTCGTCAACTAATTCTCCAAATTCTTTTGTTGTCGTCTTTTTATCACGCATTTGCGTAATTTTAGCTTTAACTAATGGATGATTAATTACGGTTAAATTATCTGTTTTCATTTTTGAATATCTATAAAGTTCAAATTTACGTTTTTTGACGTTACATTCAACCGAACATTCGCCCCCATTTTTAATGCAACATTATGCCCTGTGTGCCCTGCAGGAAAGCCAAAAACTATTGGTATATTTAAATTTTGTGTAAAACTATTGATAACTTCGTAGGTTTTTGGATCGTAAGAATCGTTATAATTCTTCGCATTTTCTTCTTCCGTATCCATGTGTGTAAAACTTCCGAGTATAATTGCTTTTACTTGATTTAAGATGCCATTACGTTTAAGATTCATCAACATTCTATCAACTGCATACCAATTCTCGAACCAATCTTCTAAAAACAAAATTTTATCCGAAGGATTATTTATAGCTGATTCGCTTCCTAAAAGCGAATAAATAATTGATAGATTTCCTCCGATTAATTGACCTTCTGTCTCTCCAGTTTTATTGTACAGATGTGATGGTATTTCGTATGTTATTTCTTTACCAAACAACGTATCATAAACACTTTGATATGATGTTGGATGATACTCGGTTTCTGCTAATTTTTTGGCTGTAACACCATGCAAAGTTTGAAATCCTAATCGGTTAACATGATTGTGAAAAACGGTAATATCAGAATAACCAATAATCCATTTTGGAGATTTTTTGAATGCAGTTAAATCTAACTCATCAATTATTTTGACTGAACCATATCCTCCACGTGCACACCAAATTGCCTTGATTGATGAATCGTCTAAAGCCCATTGAAAATCGTCAGTTCTTAATTCATCCGTGCCTGCATATCGGTATCCAAAATCAAATTCGGCATATATGTTTTTTCCTAAAACTGGAATTAATTTCCATGATTTTATTAATGCAATTGCTTCGTCTAATTCGCCTTGTAACATTCGTTTTGCTGGTGCTACAATGGCTATTTTATCACCTTCTTTTAAAAAATCGGGTTGAATCATTTTTAATTAAAATTTTATCAAAGGTAAAAACAAAAAAAAGACGAACTACATGAGTTCGTCTTTTTATATAATTAAGAAGTTTAATTTCTTAGAAGTTGTAAGTTACACCTGCATTCCAAGTTCTTCCGTTACCCCAGAAATAACCGTAGTTGTCTTTTCTTGAGATGTATTGATCGTTGAACAAGTTTTTGATGTTTCCTCTAAATCTGATTGATTGACTGCTTGTTAACTTGAAGTTATAAGACATTCCTAAATCTACAATAGCATAAGGTCTAATTGTTTCATTTTGGTATGTAGTACCTGCAATGTTAGCTTTTGCAATATCTGCAACGTTTACATTTTCGTAAAGACGTGCAAAATAGTTGAAGTCTGCATCAAAAGATAACGATTTTGTTGCTTTTACTTTAGTACCTAAACCAAATGTAAATTGCGCAGCATTACCTACTTTAACTCCATCTAAATTTCCTTTACCATTTTCTGTTCCAGCAACAATTTCTTGTGTGTCTGTATCTTGAACTTGGTAAGTAAAATCTCCTTTGTATCTCCAATCTCCAACAGAAGTATACCCTCTAACAGTCCAATCGCGTGTAACTTTAGCTTCGAAATCTACTTCGATACCTTTGTGTTCTTGCGATAAGTCATTTAATAAATAACGAACATTTCTATGAGAATCTCCGTTTATATCCTTATAATTTTGTCCATTATAAGTGTCAGCCCTGTTATCCCATTGCGTGTAATATCCGTTGATATTAACTTTTAATGTACGTGTTTTATAACGATAACCAGCTTCAATACTTTGAATTTCTTCGTTTTTAACATCTGGTGTTACAAATTTTACGGTGTTACGAACAAACATATTGTTTAGATATGGTTGACGAGAAAAACGACCTGCATTTACAAATAATTTGTTTTCTTCGTTTAAGTTAAATGAGAACCCAGCTTTTAAGTTGTATCCTAATTCTGTACGCTCACCTGAAGATGCTTGTCCGTTTTTGAATTTTACACCTGCTTTTGCTGCGCTTTCTGCAGTATAATTCCAGTTGTCAAATTTTTCATATTCTTGCCAAGATAATGCTCCTTGAAAGAATACAGAAAATACTTTATTTGAATATTCTGCTTGTCCAAAAATACCTTGGTAGTTGATTGTTTCTGAGTTATCAAAACCAATTCTTTCGCTTCTGTCTGCTTTATTAAATAAAGAGTTCCAAGGACTTGAACTATATGTTTTTGATACCATATAATCTTTTGCACGTTGTGCGTTAGTTGCTGTTCTACCAGAAGCTCCTAAAAGATTATTTAATTGTTGATAGTGTTCTCCTTGATAAAAACGAATATCAGCACCAACATCAAATTTTAATCCTTTTTTAGTATCAAATGTAAGATTAGTTACACCACCATACCAAAAGTGATTGTTAACTGAAGAAGCTAATACTGTACCATTGTTTCCTGTAGAAACTCCGTTAGGTAAAACTTTGTTTCCTGCAGCTAAAAGATCCCAGTTAATTTCTCCATTAGACTTATATCCATCTAAAGTATAACCTGGTCCATTACCTAAAGTTCCTATTCCACCACCTGTTCCTGTTGACGCATAAACAACTGTAGACAAAGATAATTTTTCGTTAATTGTAAAATCCCAGTTTAAGTTAGCAACTGGTTTATGGTAATAATTTGTTCTTCCAGAAAGCGCTTCTCCATTATAAAAACCGTAGTTTGAATTACCTTTACGACCTGTCATGTCATAACCTGGAGTTTTAATAATATCTGTAATATTACCTTTACTGTCTGTAAGGTATTCTCTTTCCATTGGTTTAGAGAAATTCTGATCGTGTTCTTGTGGCGCACCGAAAATCATAAAGTTGAATGTATGACGTTCGCTTGGTTTATATCCTACAGATACAAAGTAAGATTGCCCTTTACCTTCTGTACCACGTGCAAAACTTCTGTGTGCAGACCAGTTATCAAACATAAAAGAAGCTCCCCATTTACCTTTCATTCCTGTATTATAACCTACAGTTTGTTTTTGGTAAGAGTCGTTTCCTGTTAAATAACGTACAAAACCTCCTTCTTTTTTCTCTGTTGCTTTTGTTACAATATTTACTGTACCACCAACTGATGCAATTGCTAATTTAGAAGAACCTAAACCACGTTGTACATCAATTAAATTTGCGATATCAGAAACAGATTGCCAGTTAGACCAGTATAAACTACCATTGTCCATACCATTAATTGGTTGTCCGTTTAATAAGAAAGCTGTGTTTGATTGATCAAAACCACGCATATACATTTTAGAATCTCCAAAACCTGCTGCTTGATCTGCTACATAAACAGATGGTGAATTTTTTAACAATTCAGGAAATTCTACGTTTCCTACACCTTTATCTAAAATTTCTTCTCTTGTAATTACTGTTGATGCAACTGGTGTTTTACGAGCTTCCGCTACGTCAATAACTCCTTTACCAATAATTAATGTCTCTCCTAAAGATACGTTTTCGTCTTGTTCAACCTTTGTAGAATCTGTTGGTTCAACAACTTGAGCGAAAGTGAATGATGCCGTTAAGGCGAAAACTCCTACGAATAAAAGTTTTTTTGAGTTTAACCTCATCTTATGAAATAGTTTTATAGTTTACCGCTGCAAAGTTGAGGAGTATATTTGTTAAACAATGCACAGTTTACTTTAAAAAAACGTATAAATATCAACTATTGAGTTACTGCAATCAATTAAGATTAATTTTACTGAAAGAATAATTAATTAAATAAAATTATAAATTTTTCTCAAATTAAGCCAATTATTTTTAACACAAAAAATCAATAATACAAAATGACAATAAACCTAAAATCTAGAATCATGTATATTTAATCGTATATATATACATTAAATATATTATTTAGAATCAGTTTTAATTATTTACAGAATAATATTGATCTCTTTTATTAATAATTACATCACAATGTATTAACAAAAAAAAAGACGAACTATTTTAGTTCGTCTTTTTATATTTATTATTATTTAATTAGAAACTGTATTGAACACCTAAATTCCATGTTCTACCTAATCCCCAGAAATAACCATATGCATCTTTTCTTGATAAATATTGATCATTAAATAAGTTTTTGATATTTCCTCTAAATCTTAATTTTTGAGTTCCAAATTTAACTTGGTAAGTAGCTCCTAAATCTACAATTGCGTAAGGACTTAACTTTTCTCCTGTAAATTTTTTCCCAACTACTTGATCTTTTAAAATGCTTTCTACATCTACATTTCCGTATAATCTAGCAAAGTAATTAAAATCTGTATCAAATGAGAAGTTTTTAGTAACATCAACTTTTGTTCCTAAACCAAACGTAAATTGAGCTGCATTACCTACTTTAACTTTATCTAATTCAATATCTCTATTACCTACTAAGATTGAGTTACTGTTTTGATCTTGGATTCTATAATCTGCATTACCTTCATATTTCCAATCTCCATAAGATGTATAACCTCTTAAAGTCCAACCTTTTTGTATTTTTGTATTGAAATCAATTTCAACACCTTTATGTAATTGCGTAATTCCTGTTAATAAGTAACGTACATCTTGAGTAACTTTTACATTATTGATGTCATAGTAGTTACCTGATGTATAAGAGTCTGTTCTGTTTTCCCATTTAGTATAGTAAGCATTAATGTTTACTTTTAAATTACGAGTTACATATTTATAACCGGCCTCTAATCCTAAGATTTCTTCATTATCAACAGCTGGGTCAATAAACTCAACAGTATTTTGCATGAAAACGTTATCTAAGAAAGCTTGACGAGAATATTTACCTGCATTAACAAATAATTTGTTTTCTGGAGTAATATTTACTGCTAAACCTGCTTTAATGTTCCATCCTGTTTTATTGCGTACTTTAGATTTTGCTTCACCATCTTTATAAGAGATTTCTCCATCTACTACACCTACACTTTTGTCATTATAATTCCAACGATCAAATTTTTGGTAAGATTGATTAGAAACAGATCCTTGTACAAATCCAGAAACTATATCATTAGAATATTCTACTTGACCAAATCCACCTTGATAATTAATTTTTTCTGAATTATCATAGTTTACTCTATCCTTTTTATCGGCTGAGTCAAATAAAGAACTCCAAGCGTTAGCTTTATATGTATTTGTAATTAAGTTATTCTCTCTGTTTTTATTATTTTCTTGACGACCATCTAACCCTAAGTAATTAACAACTTGTTGAAAGTGATCTCCTTCATAAAAACGAACGTCAGCACCTACATTAAATGCCCATCCTGTTTTTGTATCGTAGTTAAAATTAGTTACACCACCATACCATAAATGATTATTAACTGATGCTCTTAACACCATTCCTTTAGAAGAAGTTGATGATGTACCAGTACCAATACCACCTACAATCGTTTTGTTATATCTTTCTACTTCATCCCAGTTAATAGCACCTTCGTCAGTAAAAACATTGTAACCACTTTGAGATAAACTAAATAAACCTCTACCTAAGTTACCAGTTCCTCCTCCACGTCCCATAGACGCATACAAAACTGTAGATAAAGATGCATTTTCATTAATCGTATAATCCCAGTTTAAGTTAGTAACTGGTTTATGATAATAATTAGTTCTTAAAGATAATGCTTCTCCTTTATAGAAACCATAATTAGAGTTACCTTTACGACCTGTTATATCATAACCCGGTGTATTAATAGTTCCATTACTATTTTTTGTTGTAACTAATGGTTTAGAGTAATTTTGATCATGCTCTTGTGGTGCTCCAAAAAGCATAAAGTTAAATTGATGACGATCATTTGGCTTGTATCCTACAGACACAAAATAAGATTGACCTTCTCCACCTGTACCACGAGCATATTTACGGTGAGCTGTCCAATAATCTAATAAAATAGATGCTCCCCATTTACCTTTCATCCCAGTATTATAACCTACTGTAGCTTTTTGATAAGAATCATTTCCAGCCACGTAACGTACAAATCCTCCTTGCTTAAGATCTGTAGCTTTAGTAACGATGTTTACTGTACCTCCAACAGAAGAAATTGCTAATTTAGAAGAACCTAAACCACGTTGTACATCAATAACATTAGCCACATCTGTCATAGACTGCCAGTTAGACCAATATACATTTCCGTCTTCCATTCCATTAATTGGTTGCCCATTTAATAAGTAAGCCGTATTTGACTGATCGAAACCACGTAAAAACATTTTTGCATCCCCAAATCCTGAAGCTTGGTCAGCAACATAAACTGATGGAGAGTTTTTCATAATTTCTGGAAACTCTACGTTACCAACTGCCTTATCTTGAATCTCTTCTCTAGTGATTACAGTATTAGCAACTGGAGTTTTTCTACCCTCAGCAACATCAATAACTCCTTTACCGATAATTAATGTTTCTCCTAAAGATACGTTTTCGTCATGTTCAACCTTAGTAGAATCTGTTGGTTCAACAACTTGAGCGAAAGTAAATGATGCCATTAAGGCGAAAGCTCCTACAAGTAAAAGCTTAGTTGAGTTTAACCTCATCTTTTGAAATAGTTTTAAAAGTTTACAAGGCAAATTTCAACAGATTAGATGAGATTATTGTTAAGTTATCGTTAATAAATTAACATTTAAGAAATGATTTTTAACAGAAATATGTAATTAATAAAAAATAGAGTATTAATTCGACTATTAAATAAATAAAAACACTTTAAAATATCAATACAATAAAATATTCAAGAAAAAACATCAATTAATTAACACATTACATGTAAAAAATTCCACGTTTTATTCCGTTTTAAGTAAATTATTCTAAAATATTTTTTCCTTAAAAGCATTAAAAAACTTTATTTAGAACCAGTATTAATAATATTTAGTTAAAATCGGTATTTTACAAAAACCGTAAACAACTATTAATTAAACAACTAACGTTTTTGCGATTATTGTATGTTTTAAATATTTAGAAATCATTTCAAAAACGTTCATCACTTATAAATATTGTGTTAATTGATTAATTCACCTTATTCGTAATAATGTTAACATTTTGCTTCCTTTAACAGATTCAAAAAAACAAAATGCTCAATTCTTACTTAATCGCTTTCAAACTCAAATCGAAATTTGGAGCAGAATGAATAATTGCACCCGACGAAATAAAATCAACCCCAGTTTCGGCAATTTCTCGCACTAACTCTTTTGTAATTCCACCCGAAGCTTCTGTTTTTACTCGATGATTAATAAAAGCTACAGCTTCTTTCAGTTGCTCTATCGAGAAATTATCTAACATAATTACATCAATATTTGCCTCTAAAGCTTCTTTTACTTCGGTTAGATTTCTTGTTTCAACTTCTATTTTTAAATCTAAATGATTTGTTTTTAAATATTCTTTGGTTTGAGAAACAGCTTTAGTAATTGTTCCACAAAAATCGACATGATTATCTTTTAACATTACCATATCGTATAAACCAAAACGATGATTTTCTGCGCCACCAATCAAAACAGCCCATTTTTCTAACATTCGGAAATTAGGCGTTGTTTTACGTGTATCCAAAATTTTGGCATTTGTTCCTTTCACCAAATCCATCATTTGATTAGCGTAAGTTGCAATTCCAGACATGCGCTGCATACAATTTAACACCAAACGTTCGCAAGTTAAAATAGATTGCGACGAACCTTTTATTTTAAAAGCTACATCGCCAAACTGTACTTTATCGCCATCATTTAAAAATTGTTCTATTTTTAAATCCGGATCAAACGTGTCAAAAATTATTTTTGCTAATTCTATTCCAGCAATAATTCCGTTATCTTTTATTTTCAATTCAGCTTCCTGAATCGAGTCATAAGGAACACATGCTAAAGTTGAATGATCGCCATCGCCAACATCTTCTAAAAAAGCTTGACGAATAAATTGTTGTAGTTTTTCTTCGGTTATATATTTTGGAAAATTCATTTTATCTATACGTTAATTGTGCAAATTTTGACTGATTAAATTCTTTCTTCGTTTTGTATTCGTAATATTCTGCCCACGTTCCGTTTTCTTCTCTAAAAACAAGTATTGAAACATTGGCATTGGCATCATTTTCAAAGAAATTTTTGATTTGAATTTGATATTCTTTATCGTCTACTTTTCCTTTCGTCACATTTATCAAACCAGTTTTAAATGCATTTTCAAAAGCGGTTGCATAAGGATCGACAGAAGCCATTTCGAATAAATTAGAATAGCTTCCCAAAAAATATTCGCGGTTACCATTATTACCTATTGTTCGAATTGTAAAATCTTTATCAATTCTAACTTCTATTGTTTCATCATCGGTTTTTAAGGTAAATAAAACTCGCTCAAAAGCAGGGAATTTATCAAAATCATTGTCTTTTGAAACTGCTTCGTAACGAACCGGAAGATTTAAATGAACATTTGTAGGATCATTTTTTTCATCTTTCCCGGGCTGGATATGTACTTCAGCGCGATTCATTTTATTTTGCAATAAAATTAAACTTGACATGGCTACACTATTAAAAATTGGATTTGCGCCATCCGCAGAAATATCACTAAAATCGCCTTCTTTATTTATTACAAAACTTAATTTAGATTGAGCCGTTTCTATATGTAAATAATCTGCAATGTTCGAGAAAAACTCAATTTCCTTTTGTACATCATTGTTCAAATTTTTGTTCAAACATGAGATTAAATCTTTTCTCTCACTAAAAGATTCACATCCAAAATAAACAGGCATTTTTTTGATTGTCGCAATTTTTTGAGCAAACAAAAAACTTGTCATAAAATAGGCAATGAACAGAAAAAAATTCTTCATTAATTATAAATCTTTTAAATCTTTATTATAAAAAGTTCCTCTATTTTCTTTTTGACTGATGCTTTGCTGAATGATTAATTGCGCAACATCAACCAAATTTCTTAGTTCTAATAATTTTGGAGAAATAATAGAGAAATTATAAATTTCTTTCACCATTTTCTCGATTTCATTGATACGTTGTTGAGCAATTTCTAAACGAGAATTACTACGAACAATACCGACTAACTCGCTCATCATGGCTTGTAGCTGTTTACGCAAATAAGAAATCAACACCAATTCTTCTTGTACTTTCATACCTTCTTCATTCCATTCAGGAAACTGAAAATCGTAAATCAAGAATTGATCTTTCTCTAATTTTTCGACTGTTTTTAGCGCCGCACGATGTCCAAAAACCATTGCTTCTAACAATGAATTTGACGCCAAACGATTTGCACCATGCAAACCAGTATTAGAACATTCGCCAACCGCAAACAGATTATCAATAGATGTTTTACCATCTAAATCTACATCAATTCCGCCGCACAAATAGTGCGAAGCAGGTACAACTGGAACCAATTCTGTAAACATATCGTATCCTTCGTACTTACATTTTTCGTAAATATTTGGAAAATGATCTAAGAATTTTTCGCGTTCTAAATGGCGACAATCAATGTAAACATAATCATCTCCACGCAATTTCATTTCATTATCTATTGCACGCGCTACAATATCACGCGAAGCTAACTCTTCTCGTTCATCATATTTATGCATAAATAATTCGCCATCGGTTGTTCTTAATTTAGCTCCAAAACCGCGAACAGCCTCAGAAATAAGAAACAATTGACCGTCAAATTCGCTATAAAAAGCTGTTGGATGAAACTGAATAAATTGCATTCCAGAAACTGTTGCTTGTGCACGACGAGCCAATCCAATTCCATCTCCTGTTGCTATAATAGGATTTGTTGTATTTTTATAAACATGCCCTACACCACCCGTTGCTAACAAGGTTGTTTTTGCTAAATGACGCTCTACTTTCTCCGATTTTAAATCTAAAATATATGCGCCATAACATGTTGTTTTTTCTTTTTTATCTTGACCAAGATGATGTTCTGTAATTAAATCGACCACAAAATGATGCGTTAACATCTGTATATTTGGGTAAGTTTTTATCGCTTCTAACATTGCGCGCTCAATTTCCCAACCCGTAATATCTTTGTGATGAACAATTCGATTTTCGGTATGACCACCTTCTCGTCCTAAATCATAAATGCCTTCATGATTTTTATCGAAACGAACTCCCCAATCAATAATTTCATTGATGCGTTCTGGCGCTTCTTTTACTACAATTTCTACCGCTTCAACTTTGCACAAACCATCACCTGCACGCAAAGTATCTTCGATATGTTTTTCGAAACTATCATTCTCAAAATCGCTTACAACAGCAACGCCACCTTGCGCATATTTGGTATTGGTTTCGTCTTCGTTTGCTTTGGTTACAATGGTAATTTTAGCATCGGGATAACGAATCGCAATTTTTAGTGCATACGAAAGTCCTGCAATTCCAGAACCTACAACTAATACATCTTGAATCGCCATTATTTTATTTTTTCAGATAATTCTAACATTCGGTTAATTGCAGCTAATGCTTTAACGCGTAATTCTTCTTCAATTTGTATTTCTGGCAATTCATATTTCATACATAAATACAACTTTTCTAATGTTGATAATTTCATGTAAAAACACTCTGAACAATTGCATGATTCATCTTGAACCAAAGCTGGAATTAATTTTTTATTTGGTGCCAACTTTGCCATTTCATGCAAAATACCTTCTTCTGTTGCTACAATAAATTCTGTTGCATCATCTTCTACAACATAATCTAACAAGCGAGATGTCGAACCAATAAAATGTGCAAATTTTAGTAAATCTTCTTGTGCTTCTGGGTGAGCAATTAATTTAGCTTTCGGATTTTCTACCATTTGTTGTGCAATTCGCTCTAACGAAAAAGCTTCGTGCACCATACAAGCGCCATCCCACAAAATCATTTGACGATTACAAACTTGATTTAAATAACGACCTAAATTACGATCTGGCGCAAAAATAATTTCTTGATCTTTTGGCAACGAATTAATGATAACCTCAGCATTAGACGACGTTACAATAATATCCGATTCCGCTTTTACACCTGCATCACAATTAATATAACTAACAACAATTGCATTTGGATGTTGCTCTCGCAAACCTCGCAAACCTTCTGCAGAACAAGAATCTGCCAAAGAACAACCTGCTTTTGTATCAGGCAAAACCACTTTTTTTGTTGGGTTTACAATTTTAGCTGCTTCTGCCATAAAATGAACACCGCAAAAAACAATCATTTCGGCATCAGTTTTAGCTGCTGCACGTGCTAATTGTAAAGAATCGCCCAAATAATCTGCTAAATCCTGAATTTCGCCAGTTTGATAATAATGCGCTAAAATAACCGCATTTTTTTCTTTCTTTAGTTTATTAATTTCGGCAATTAAATCGATTCCTTTCGGAATTTCAATATCCAAATAACCTTTATAATCTAACTTTTCAATTGCTTGTTCTACTGTATTCATTTTGTCTCTTTGTAGTTGTTATTTTATACCCAATTGCTTTTTTACTTCTTTAGACAACGCGTCTTTGTGAACCGTAAAAGCAATAGATTTCATTCTGAAAAATGGTTTTGACATATAAATATGACCATTATTTCCTAAATCGTTTGTTCCCCAAGAATTTTTAACATCATAATATTGATTTCCCAATTGATCTTTCAAAATTCCTGTAATGTGCATTAAGTGATCGTCTTCTGTCGAATAATTTTCAAACCCTGCTTGACGTTCGTCAGCTGTCACCCATTTTTCTGGTAAAATTTCTGTAAAATAATCTTTCTCTAAACCTTCTGAAGGCCAAATTGCCATTCCATATTTTTTAGAAAATGTTTTCTCTGAAACATCTGTATCAAATGCTGCTGTAAAACCGCTGTACAAAGCTTCGTCCAAAACTTTCATGTATTCGTCTAACGGTAAATTATAATATGAACCGTTTGAAAAATTGTCTGGAACTTGTAAAATAAACTGAGAATAATATGGCGCTTGCTCAAAAGAAGTTAGCGTAACATAATTATCTGGGTTAATTTTAAGTGCTTTTGCAAATTCTTCTGGCGTATATTCTTTTCCTTCAAATTTAAATTTTGTTGGAGGAACGCCTAACTTTTTATTTAATTTTTGATCAAAATTTGTTTTCCAATCTTTTGTCAAAAACTTTTTAGGATTTTTAACGATTGAATCTAAACCAACTTTTAAATCTTTTACTAACATTTCATGGTTATGTTTTTCATCTGTTCCAGCAGTAAAACCAGTATATTCTGAATTTGGAACCAATCCATTTTTACGAACAGAATTTAAAACATCGTGCGACAAACCACCTTCGCTAAATTGCGCTTTTCCTTGGCGATAAACATAATTATACGCTTTTACAGGATAGGTATAACGAACATTGTACATTTCTGACAAATCAACATCTTTTCCTGTTAAACGTTTTACCTCAGATTCTAAAAAAGACGTCGTAGAAAATGACCAACATGTACCCGTTTTTCCTTGGCTAATAATTGGCAAAGCAGCGTTGTTAACTAATTCTTTGAATTTGAATGGTGTTTCTTGTGCAGAAGCTAGCACACTAACCAATGCGAAACTAGCTAAAATATATTTTTTCATTTGTGATTGTTCTTAATAGTCAAAAGTAAAGTTTATTTATGAAGTTTTTATTTAAAACCATCGCAAATTGTTGGTCAAAAATTTATAAAATTCCATTTAAAAACGATTTTTGAGCTTATAATGTATGAATATTGAATTTTTATTCAATTGAAAAGAATTTTTTAGAAAATGCTACAAATCACTCAAAAACCTATTAACTTTGCTCAAACATTACGCAAATGCAACCAAGAGAAGATTTTTTGTTGAAAGCTTACGAGCTTGGAATTATAAAATTTGGAAATTTTACTTTAAAAAGTGGTATTGAATCTCCTTTCTACGTCGATTTAAGACCTTTAGCTTCAAGTCCACAATTACTAAAAACTTTAGCAAATAATTTATTAGATTTAGTAGAAGATGTTGACTACGATTTGATTTGTGGTGTGCCTTACGCGGCTTTGCCAATGGCAACTACAATGAGTTTAACATCTAACATTCCATTAATCATCAAACGTAAAGAAAACAAAGGTTACGGTACAAAACGTATGGTAGAAGGTGTTTTTGCAGAAGGACAATCTTGTCTTTTGGTTGAGGATGTTATTACTTCGGGACAATCTTTATTAGAAACAATAGATCAAGTAGAGCGCGAAGGTTTACGTGTAAAAGATTTAGTTGTCGTTTTGGATCGTGAACAAGGTGGTTCTGATAAATTAAAAGAGCAAGGTTATAACGTAAAAACGTTATTTACAATAAACGAAGTAATTGATATTTTACATAAATATCACCGTTTGAGCGATGCTGAAACAAAAAAAATAAAAGACTTTTTGGCTTTACCACCAGAAGCAGCTCCATCAAAACAACGTATTGCATTAGAAAATAAAAAAATCGTTCATCCGGTAGGAAAACGTTTGGTAGAATTGGCTTTAAGAAAACAATCAAACTTGATTGCTTCTGCTGATTTGATTACTTCTGCAGAGATTATTGATTTCGCTAAGAAAGTTGGTGATCATATTGTTGCTTTAAAATTACATTCTGATATTATTCAAGATTTCTCTGATAATTTAATCGTAGAATTGAAAGAAATCGCACGCGAAAAACAATTTTTATTATTTGAAGATCGCAAGTTTGGAGATATCGGAAATACACAAGAATTACAATTTAAAAAATCTATTTATAAAATTTCTGATTGGGCAGATTTAGTAACTGTACATCCAATTGGAGGTTTAGAATCGTTAAAAGTTTTTGAAAACACAGGTGTTATTACAATTGTAGAAATGTCTTCGAAAGGAACTTTAACAGATGATTATTATTTTACAAAAGCAATTAATGTTTCAGAAGAATCAGGAAATGTTTTAGGTGCTGTTGCGCAACGCCAAGTTCCAGATAATTTATTGTTATTTACACCTGGTGTTAATATTTCTTCGACTGGAGATAGCAAAGGTCAGCAATACAATACGCCTGAATTGGTTTTTAAAAATTACCATACCGACTTTATGATTGTTGGTCGTGGAATTTACAAAGCGGCTGATGTAAAAACTGCTGCAAAAGAATACCAAACTTTAGGTTGGGTTTCTTATTTACAAAGTTTAAACAACTAAGATTTAGATAAAATTTTAATAAAAAAGCAAGCTGAAAAGCTTGCTTTTTTATTGTTTTATATTTTAGCTTCTTGTTGAAATAATTTATTTGATAATTATTTTGTGTGATGTCGTTTTACCAGAGTTATCTTTAAAAACTGCAACATAAAATCCTGCATTTAAATTTGATAAATCTACATTTCCGTTTGCAGATTTATTGGTAAGATTTATTAATTGTCGACCAGAAGCATCTACAATTTGAATTGAATAATTAGAATTTGTATTAAATCTATAATTCAGTGTTTTATTTTCTACATAAATTTTTGATAAAACGGCGTTTAAATCGTCTGTAGATAAAGTTGCTGATTTAGCCGTTTCTACAACAAATTCAATTCCTAATTTTGTAAACTTCGCAGCATGATTTGCTGTATTTCCCATAAACGCATAGGTGTCACTTGTTGAATGAATTTTTGGATTATCTTCATTCATTTTTGATTCAAATGGTAAAGTTGCGGGAAAACCATTTTCTGCCCAACTATAATGATCCGAACAACCATAACCACATTTTGATGTATCATACGTAAATTGATGCATACCAGATGTGTTGTAAACATCCATCAATTGCATTAAATAAGCATTTAAATTCGCATCGCAATAAGCATCTGTCATCAAGATTACATCTTTTGCAGAACCTTTGTAATTCGTCATATCAAATTGTAAATAACTCACTACATTTTTACCATCTGCGGCATATTGTTTTGCAATTTCCGACGAACCAACCAAGCCAATTTCTTCTGCTGCATACGCCATCATTTGCGTTGTGCGTTCTGGTTTAAAATTATTTTTTAACAAAACACGAATCACTTCTGTAATTGTTGAAATTCCCGAAGCGTTATCATCTGCTCCAGGTGCATTTTCTTGCGTTCCATCTCCCCAACTAACAATAGAATCTATATGTCCGCCAATAATTACATATTCATCAGATTTAGAGTTTCCATTAATTGTTAAAATCAACGATTTCATTGGTGTCCCAACGTGGTCTACAACTTTCACTGCAACATCTGTTCGTCCATAATCTGCTATTATTTTTTCCCAAACTTCTTTCATTTTGTAAACCGCATCATTTGCTTCTTGTCGTTTATGAAAGCGTGTTTTAAACCCTTCTAAAAGCAAAATATTTTTTTCGATTTCTTTTGGATCAACATCATTCAGAATTTTGTTTACGTAAACTTGTTCTGTAATGGTATAATTAAATTGTTGAGTTACTTTTTTAGTTACAACTTCTAAAGAATTAATTGCAGAATTTTCTGATTCTCTATAAATATAACCATGTCCGTGCGCAAATTTATGGTGTAAACTATGCGCAATTTCTGGATCAAAATAAATGGCCGAAATTCCATTTTTTGAAGAAAGTATTTGAATAGATTTCGGATTTTCTTGCTGAAGATGATTTGCATTTACGGTTTCCATATTTGCATAAATAAAATCTTCTTTTTCTTGAGCTGATAAAAAAACAGACGATGTAGTGAGTAATGTAAAAAGTAAAGTATTTAGTTTCATAAAAATCATATTAGTGTAATACGAAGATATGATTTTTAATAACTTATAATTTATTTGGCATAAAAAAATCCATCTAAAAAGATGGATTTTGAATTTAATATTTTAATTGAAATTTTAGAAATGTAATTTTTTTACCTTCTTCTAAAAACATCGATTCGTAATACGTTTGTACTTCCGTTACAATTGCAGGAATATCCGAATGATCTGGGTGATAAACATCGTGTGTAGAACGAACAACTTCGTGTCCTTCTAACTGAATTACACCATGCGTATAACCGTGTAAAAACTCAGAATCTGTTTTTAGATTAACTGTTCCTTCTGGTTTAAGAATTGTATTATAACGTCTCAAAAATTCGGGATGAGTTAAACGGTGTTTTGTTCTTTTAAATTTTATTTGTGGATCTGGGAAAGTAATCCAAATTTCGCTTACTTCGTTTTCGGCAAATAAATCATCTATAATTTCGATTTGTGTACGTAAAAAACCAGCGTTAGTTATACCTTCTTCTAAACATGTTTTTGCACCACGCCAAAATCTTGCACCTTTTAAATCTACACCAATAAAATTACGAGAAGGATCTCTACGCGCCATTGCAACCGTATATTCTCCTTTTCCACAACCTAATTCTAAAACAATTGGATTATCATTCTTAAAAAAATCTTTATTCCAATTTCCTTTTAATGCAAAATTATCTAATGCTTCGTCTCTTGTTGGCTGAACTACATTGTCAAAAGTTTTGTTTTCGTTAAATCTTCTGATTTTATCTTTTCCCATTTCGGATAATTATTTTGCGCGAAATTACAAGAAATTCGTTAATCTAAAAAACCCTAATTTTTTGTTTCCAAAACACATAAATATCAGGAGATAGTATTTTTGTGAAAAGGTTTAGTATTTTTGTCTTGAAAAATTAAAATTAGAAAAATGGATTTTATCAAACAATTTCATAGCGGTTGGGCTTATTTAACAATCTTGATGGGTGTTGTCTTTGTTATCTCAACATTGATTTATGCAATCTCTAAAAAAGATACTGACGCAACAATTAAAAAAATTGGTTTATTTACAACAATTACTTTTCACGTACAATTATTAGTAGGTTTAGTGTATTACATTATGATGTTTACTTCTTTAGAACCATCAAATATTATGGCTGACAAAGGACTAAGATTAACTTTTGTAGAACATCCAATGATGATGATTGCTGGTGTTATCTTTATGACAATTGCAAACGCAAAACTTAAAAGATCGACAACTGTACCAATGAAAGTTACTGTTTTTGCACTAATTGGATTAGCATGTATATTAAGTAGAATACCATACAACGTTTGGTTTGCTTAATTAAAATTTAAAATATCTACAGAAAGAGTATTAATACGTTAATACTCTTTTTATTTTACGAGATAACACATAATTTTATCACTATAATTACGTTTAAATCAAACAAAAATAAACTTATTACAAACTTTTGTCTCTTTGGCACTTGGTTTGAATTAGATAAGTATAAAATAATTTGAAAATGAAATACTTTAAATATCTATTTTCTTTACTACTGGTTTTTGTCGCTCTTAATCTTAATGCGCAAGACTTTCATACCTCAAATATAAAAGTTGATTACGAACAAGAAACGGGTACACTAAACATTACGTATCGTTTTTTTACAGCACATTTAGAAAAAGCTGTAGGAGAAAGTGTGGCTAACAAATCTGCTTTCGAAAATAAACTGAAAGCTTATGTAAATAATAAAGTTGATGTTAAAGTAAACGGAAAAAGTGTAAATGCGACGGATTTCATTTATTCTGTAAACGACAAATCAACACGTATTTTTTATAAGGTAGGACAAGTTAGCGATATCAGTTCGTTAGAAATGCGAATAGGATTGTTGACAGATGTTTTTAACGATCAACAAAATATTGTAAATGTTGATGTCAAAAATAATCGAAAAACATTTTCCTTAACAAGCGGAAACGAAGTCTTAAAAATGACATTCTAAATAATATAAAAAAAACCTCCAAATTTAGAGGTTTTTTTATGCTTTCTATTTTAGTAATTATCGCGTACAATTCGCAACAATTTTTCGTTCTCATTTCGAATTAAAGATAAATCTTTGGTCGAATTATTATTCAGTAAACTAAAAATTAACGTTCGTCCACTTTTCGTTTTCAAATAACCACTCAACGTTACATTATTATTCAATGTGCCCGTTTTTGCATACAAATACGGCGCGGCAACATCTTTGTATCTATTTTTAATTGTTCCCGTTTTTCCACCAACCGGAAAAATAGCAAACAAACGTTCTGTAGAAAATTCATTGTATAATTTATCTAAAACTTGTACAAAATTTTGCGGCGTAAACAAATTATAACGCGATAATCCAGAACCATCAATCCATTCGGGTTGTTGTTTTAAATCCTTCAAAAAATTTCGTTTCGAATAATTTATAACTTGCTTACTACTCAATTTTCCTTGCATGGTACTCGATGCCAAAAGCAACAAATGTTCTGCTAAAAAATTGTCGCTATTTTCCATCATTTCTTTGTAAACATCATCTGTCTTAAAACTATAAAACACTTTCGGGTTTTGTAACATTGGCGTTTTTACCATGTCAACCGATTTTCCTAAAATCTCGGACAACGATTTTTCTATCACCGTTTCGTTTACAATAAATGGAACTTTTTCTGAACGTTTTTTCTGACTGATATAAAATTTATTATCATAAAAATCTCTCGGTTCTATAGCTTCTTTTATTTCGGTTAAACCTTCAAAATAAATCGGAAAAGTTTTGATTGCAGTTCCTATTTTAGAAATAGAAACCATGTTTTCGTTAATTGGAAATTGGCTTCGCTCGGGTGAATAATCTTTTCTAAAGTCGTCCCAAGTCCAACCTGGTAGAAAAGATTCTTCATCAAAATTATTCCAATGAAAAACGATTTTAGTTCCCTTATTCTTTAAAAAATCTACTGCTTTATTATTTTTATATTTTGGATGCAAAAAAGTCGGATCGCCCGTTCCTTCAATATGCAATTCATCTCCTACAAATTGATATTTAAACGCAGGAATCGAATCATTCAACATTTTCATTGCTGTATACAACGTAAAAATCTTGGTGTTAGAAGCTGGTATAAAATATTTGTTACCGTTATAATTATAGATTTCTGTTTTGGTTGCAGGATCATAAAGATAAAATCCGGTGAATTGTGTGGCGTAAAAATCTGAATTAAGATGTGTATCAATTAATTCTTTCTGCGCAAAAAGATGCGCAGAAGAAAAAATTGAAATTATTAAGATAAAAACTCTCATTAATCTTTGTTATCAAAAGGAATAGTTGTCGAATTTTCGTTTTTGATAATCATTTCGGTATGTGGATAAGGCATAGATATGTTATTTTCATCTAAAGCCTTTTTCACAGCACGATACAATTGCCAATAAGCCGTCCAATAATCGCTATTTTTCACATAACATCTTACCGCTAAATTAACACTACTTGCTGCAAATTCTAAAATTTCAACCGTTTTGGGTTGTGTATCATCTACCAATTCATTTTTCTCTAAAACTTCTAACAAAACTTTTTGCGCATTCTCAAAATCGTCATCATAAGAAATTCCCATATTAATATCTAAACGACGGTATTCTTTTATCGAATAATTAATAATTGGATTATTAAATAAATTGGCATTTGGCAACGTAACAACTTGTCCTTTTGCAGTTACAATAACCGTATTTAGAATACTGATAGATTCTACACTTCCTTCATTTCCTTGCGAAACAATATAATCGCCAACTTTAAAAGGTTTGAAAAGGATGATTAAAATTCCGGCTGCAAAATTGGATAAAGAACCTTGCAAAGCCAAACCAATTGCTAAACCTGCGCCACCTAAAGCAGCAATAAATCCTGATGCGTCTAATCCTAATCGGGAAACGACAAAGACAATTACCATCATTTTCAGGATAATGTTTATAATCGGAATAAGAAATGTACGAATAGATAAATCTACATTTCGGGCAATCATTCTTTTTTCGATTAATTTCTTTAGTTTTCCTGCTAACCATAATCCAATTGTTAAGGTTAAAAGGGCAGAAACTAAACTCCAACCTATTTCTGATCCTTTTGTTACAAGGATATTTGTTAAATACTCTAAATCTTTAAATGGCGTTGTGATGACATCTTGTAAACTATCAACCTGATCTTGTTCTTGCATAATTTTTTTCTTGTTCTGTGCATAAAAATAATACCAAACTAACATCTTTTCAAAAAAATGAGTTTTTAATGTTTTTTTTAACTATTTTTAATAGATTATAAAAATTGGTACAATATTAGTAAAGAACCAATTACAACCAATAAAACTATTTAATTACAAAAATTTTAAGACTATGAACATTATTGACTTAGTAAAGGAGCATTTTACTCCAAATCTTATTTCGAGCCTTTCTTCAGAATTAGGAGAAAGCGACTCTGGCGTATCAAAAGCCATCAATGCGTTTATTCCAATTTTATTAGGAAGTGTATTGGATAAAAAGAATTCGACTACAGGTTTATTTCATACCATCAAAACTTTTGGTGCTTCGCGCGGCTTAGCTAATATTAATGCAGAAGCTACTACACCAGACACAATCAAAGAACTTATTACAGATTTATTAGGAAGTAACGCACAACCAATTATTTCTAAAGTTGCAGAATATGCAGGTATTTCTACAAGTTCTTCTTCAAAATTATTAGACATTACTGCTTTAACAACTTTTGGATCGATTGGTAAAGAAGCCGAATTTCAACATGTAAAAGAAAATGATTTCTTCGGATTTTTAGAAGGAGCAAAAGACAAAATTATTGCATTATTACCTGCAGGTTTAGGTCTTGGAGCATTAGGTTTAGGAAGTTTCTTTCATGATTCTCCTAAAATTACTGAAACAATAGATATTGCTAAAGATAAAGTTACTGAAACAATTACTGAAACTAAAAAAATAGTAGATGTAGAACCAGTAGAAGCACCTTATGTAGCGCCAGTTGATGCTTACGCAGAAACACACAATACTGATGGTGGAGGTTCTAGCTTTTGGAAATGGTTAATTCCATTATTAATTGTTGCTTTAGGTGCATTTTTATTGTTAAAATATTGCAATAAAAAAGATGATGCAACTGTTACAAACACAACAACTACAACTGATACAATTTTAACTGATACTGCAGCTGTAGTAACAACAACACGAACAATTTCTACTGTAGATTTAGATGGTGTTGCCTTAAAAGCATACGCAAACGGATTAGAGCAACAAGTTATAACATTTATCAAATCTCCTGATTATGCCAACTTAACAGAAGATCAATTAAAAGAAAAATGGTTCAATTTTGATAATGTAAATTTCGTATTCGGAAAAACAGATCAATTAGAGCCAGGATCTGAAGTACAATTAGATAATTTAGCAGCTATCCTTAAAAAATATCCTGCAGCAAAAATCAAAATTGGTGCTTATACGGACAAAGTTGGAAAAGCAGAAGACAACAAACAACTTTCTCAAAAACGTGCAGATTACTTAAAATCTGAATTAACTAAACTTGGCGTTGGTGCACAAGTAATTAGTGCAGAAGGTTATGGTTCTGAATTTGCGAAAGTGGCAGAAACTGCTACAGATGAAGAAAGAGCTTCGGACCGTAAAATGTCATTACGTTTTACAAAATAATATAATTTTTGTGGTGATAAAATAAGGGTAAGGGAAACTTTATCCTTATTTTTTTGTTATTTTTTTCGAAACCAACTCGCAAGAATATAAACAATTAATATCTTTGCACACTATGAAATTTTCAATCGATAAAAAAGACGAATTTTCTAAGGCAAGAGCTGGAGTTGTAGAAACCGATCACGGTAAAATACAAACACCCATTTTTATGCCCGTTGGTACAGTTGGTACAGTAAAATCTGTTCACCAACGTGAATTAGAAGAAGATATAAAAGCCCAAATCATTCTTGGAAATACTTATCATTTGTATTTACGTCCAGGAACCGATATTTTACATAAAGCAGGTGGTTTGCATCAATTTATGAACTGGCAAAAACCAATTTTAACAGATTCTGGTGGATTTCAAGTTTATTCTTTGTCAACAAGTCGCAAAAAATCTGAAGAAGGTGTACGTTTCAAATCGCACATCGATGGATCTTATCACATGTTTACACCAGAAAAATCAATGGAAATTCAACGTTTTATTGGTGGTGATATTTTTATGGCTTTTGACGAATTAACTGGTATTCCTGCAAAATATCACGATGCAAAACGTGCCATGCATGTTACACATCGTTGGTTAGAGCGTTGTAGAACTTGGTTAGATAATAATCCTGAATATTACGGACACAAACAAACTCTTTTCCCTATTGTACAAGGAAATGATTTTAAAGATTTGCGTCAGGAATCTGCCAAATATATTTCAGATTTTGGAGCTGAAGGAAACGCTATTGGTGGATTATCTGTTGGTGAACCAGAACCAATAATGTACGAAATGACGGATATTGTAACCGAAATTTTACCACAAGATAAACCTCGTTATTTAATGGGTGTTGGTACACCTTGGAATATTATTGAGTGTATTGCACTTGGTGTTGATATGTTTGACTGTGTAATGCCAACTCGTAACGCACGTAACGGTATGTTGTTTACATGGAACGGTGTAATGAACATGAAAAATGCAAAATGGAAAGATTGTTTTGAACCTTTAGACGAAAGTGGAACAAGTTACGTTGATAGTTTTTATTCAAAATCCTATGTGCGTCATTTGTTTAATGCCAACGAATCTTTAGGAAAACAAATTGCATCTATCCATAATCTTGCATTTTATTTAGATTTGGTAAGAGTTGCAAGAGAACATATCTTAGCAGGAGATTTCGCACAATGGAAAGAACAAATTGTGCCTCAACTAAAAAAACGCTTGTAGTTTGAAAATTATCGATAAATACATCATCCGAAACTTTATCGGAACCTTTATCTTTATGGTTTTAATCCTGTCAACAATCGCCGTAATCGTCGATCTTAGTCAGAAATTAGGACGTATTAACGATAGTGGTTCCACAGCATTTGTTGCCTTAACCGAATTTTATCCGTTTTGGACAATTTGGATTGTCAACACATTTTTACCAATTGCTGTTTTTATCACCGTTATCTATTTCACCTCGCGTTTAACAATGCAAACAGAAATTGTAGGTATACTTTCGGGTGGTATTAGTTTTTATCGCTTTACGCTTCCTTATCTTTGGGTCGCAATATTTCTTGCAGTTTCGGCAATGCTTGTCGGTAACATTGTATTGCCTTGGGCAAATATCAATAAAAATAAATATCAATACGTCCATTTACTTAGTAATACCGATAAAGAGGAATATTATAAAAGGCAACGAATTGGCTCGCAAGTTTCGCCTAACGAATTTGTTTTTGTGGATAGTTATGACAGAACAGAAAAATTAGGAAGCTCATTTATGTATCAAAAATTTGATTCGACAGAGCTTAAAAAACAAGTTATTGCATCTAGTTTTAATTGGGATGACAAAGATTCTACTTATGCTTTGATGAGCGTTTATCAACGCGAAATAAACAAAGACAAAACAGAGAAATTAGAATATTTACCTAATTTTAAAATGAAACTTCCTGCAACGCCAGACGAAATTTTGCCTGAAGAATATGTTGCCGAAACAATGAATACATTTGAATTAAATAAATTTATTGAGAAGCAAAAAGCAAAAGGTTCTGCCAACGTAAATACCTACGAAAACGAACTAAATGCGCGAATTAGTAATCCATTTTCGACCATTATTTTGACGCTTTTAGCATTATCGCTATCATCAAAAAAACGTCGTGGTGGAATTGGAATGAATTTAGCGGTCGGAATTGCCTTGGCATTTGTCTACATTTTCTTTTCGCAAACAACATCTACTTTTTCAGAAAAAGGATACGTTTCTCCATTTATAGCGGCTTGGATACCGAATATTGTTTTCGGTTTATTAACTTTATTCCTCTACATACGAAGAGCACGAACTTAAAATATACAATCAAAAAACCTATCTACGTCAGATAGGTTTTTTTGTGTTTTAAAGTCAAATATTAACTCATAACCAAATCATTTTTACTAAATCTTAACATTTCGTATTGTCCTTTGGACTGATTATTTCATTGATATTATGAATCATAATACAAATCAAATATGAAAATAGAACAATTAGAAGGAGTTTGGTCTGTAATTTATACGAATTTCCCAATGTGGTTAAAAGGAGATAAAATACGCCCAACTTTTACCTATATAACCGAAGAAAGAAATGGAATTTTAGGTTTAAAAGATGAAGTTAATTATCTGTCAAATGGTAAAATAAAAAGCATAATTGGTTGGGACGAATCTTTAAATAAAGACAATACATCTTTTATGTGGCGTGGTGAAGGATTAAAAAGTATAATAACCAGTAATTGGGAAATTATATACACAGCCGAAAATTTAGATTGGTTAATTATTCACTTCGAAAAAACATTATTTACGCCAGAAGGTTACGATGTTATTAGTAAAAACAAAACACCAAATGAAGACGAATTAACTGCTATTCATAACAAATTAAGAGAATTAGATTTAATGGATAAATTAACATCACTTCTACTTTCTTCTCACGAATAAAACTTACATAATTTGCCGTATAAATCTATATTTTGCAAACATAAAATACCAGAAACCTATCTACTTTTGATAGGTTTTTTCATGTTCTAAATCAATCATTTTCATTCAAATTTATTCATCAGTTTTACGCTGTAATTTCCCTGCATAATTTTTTATTTGAATTCAGCTAAAATCAACCCTTTAAAAATTTTTAGAACTACGATAAAAAACGTATTTTTGCATCTTAGTACAAATTCTAAAAGAAAGATGATAAACATTTCTCTTCCAGATGGAAGTGTAAGACAGTATGAGAGTAGTGTAACTCCTATGGAGATTGCTCAGAGCATTAGTGAAGGTTTAGCACGTAATGTAATTTCGGCTATTGTAAACGATAATCAAGTTGAGGTAACAACCCCAATTACGACGGATGCTACGATCAAATTGTTGACCTGGAATGATGAGATGGGTAAAAAAGCTTTTTGGCATTCATCTGCTCACTTGTTAGCACAGGCTATTTTAGAATTTTATCCGAATGCAAAATTAACAATAGGACCTGCAATAGAAAAAGGTTTTTATTACGATGTTGATTTTGGTGAAGATAAATTGACAGAAGCTGACTTTGCGAAAATTGAAAAAGCAATGCTTGAAAACGCAAAGAAAAAAGCAGAATTCAAATTATATTCAGTTTCTAAAGCAGAAGCATTAGAAACTTACAAAGACAATGAGTACAAATATGAATTAATTTCTAACTTAACTGATGGAGATATTACATTTTGTACACACGATAACTTCACAGATTTATGTCGTGGAGGTCACATTCCAAACACAGGAATTGTAAAAGCTGCTAAAATTTTAAGCGTTGCTGGAGCATACTGGAGAGGAGACGAAAAAAATAAAATGTTAACACGTGTTTACGGAATCACATTCCCAAAACAAAAAGATTTAACAGAATATCTAGAACTTTTAGAAGAAGCCAAAAAACGTGATCACCGTAAATTAGGTAAAGAATTAGGTTTATTTGCTTTCTCAGAAAAAGTTGGTGCTGGTTTACCATTATGGTTACCAAAAGGAGCTTCATTAAGAAGAAAATTAGAAAACTTCTTATTAAAGCAACAAACAAAATTAGGTTACGAAATGGTCGTAACACCTCACATTGGTCAAAAAGAATTGTATGTAACATCTGGTCATTATGCAAAATATGGTGCAGATAGTTTTCAGCCAATTAAAACACCAAACGAAGGAGAAGAATTTTTGTTAAAACCAATGAATTGTCCTCACCACTGTGAAATCTACAAAACTTCGCAATGGTCGTACCGCGACTTACCAAAACGCTATGCAGAATTTGGAACAGTTTACCGTTACGAGCAATCAGGCGAATTACACGGATTAACACGTGTACGTGGATTTACACAAGATGATGCACACATTTTTTGTACACCAGATCAATTATTAGAAGAATTTAAAAAAGTAATTGATTTAGTTTTATATGTATTCAAAAATCTTGGATTTGATAATTATTCGGCTCAAATCTCATTAAGAGATCCAGAGAACAAAGAAAAATATATCGGATCTGATGAAAACTGGGCAAAAGCAGAACAAGCTATTATTACAGCAGCAGACGATAAAGGTTTATCAACTGTTGTAGAATATGGTGAAGCCGCTTTTTATGGTCCAAAATTAGACTTCATGGTGAAAGATGCATTAGGACGTCAATGGCAATTAGGAACAATCCAAGTGGATTATAATTTACCAGAACGTTTTGATTTAACTTACGTAGGAGCAGACAACGAAAAACACAGACCAGTAATGATTCACCGTGCGCCATTTGGCTCTATGGAACGTTTCATCGCTATTTTGTTAGAAAATACAGCAGGTAATTTACCACTTTGGTTAACACCAGATTTATACACAATTTTGCCAATTAGCGAAAAATATGTAGAATATGGAGAAAAAGTCTTAAATTTGCTGGCTGAGGAAGAAATTAACGGATTGATTGACAGTAGAAATGAGAAAACTGGTAAAAAAATTCGTGATGCCGAAATCAATAAAATTCCATTCATGTTAGTCATCGGTGAAAAAGAGGCAGAAAACGGAACAGTTTCTGTTAGACGACACGGAGAAGGTGACTTAGGAGAGATGACTATCGAAGAGTTTATCGCTTTTATGAAGGAGCAAATCAAATTAAAATAATTTAAAAACAGAATACTATCGCAATAAGAAGAAAAGGCGGCAGAGGACCAGCCAGAGTAATTAAGGAAGATCAACACAAGATCAATGATAAGATTGACGCAAAAGAAGTACGCGTTGTCGGAGAAGGTATTGAACCTGGAGTTTATCCAATTTCAAAAGCTTTAGAGTTAGCTCAAGAGCAAAATTTGGATTTGGTAATGATCAGTGAAAAAGCCATTCCACCTGTTTGTCGTGTCGTAGAGTATAAAAAATTCTTATACGAACAAAAGAAAAAAGAGAAAGAACTTAAAGCTAAGCAACAAAAAGTTGTCGTAAAAGAAATACGTTTTGGTCCGCAAACTGATGACCATGATTATGATTTCAAAAAACGTCATGCAAGATCTTTCTTAGAAGAAGGTTCAAAATTGAAAGCGTATGTTTTCTTTAAAGGACGTTCTATTATCTTTAAAGATCAAGGAGAAATTTTATTGTTACGTTTAGCACAAGAATTGGAAGATGTTGGTAAAGTAGAACAACTGCCAAAACTTGAAGGTAAAAGAATGATTATGATGATGGGACCTAAAAAATAATTTAGGTTTTATCGTCTCAAAAAATAAAAACGTTTTAATTTTTAATAATTTGTAATCATGCCAAAATTAAAAACAAAATCTGGAGCGAAAAAACGTTTCAAATTAACAGGAACAGGTAAAATTAAAAGAAAACACGCTTTTAAAAGCCACATCCTAACAAAAAAGGAGACTAAACAAAAGAGAAATTTAACTCAAACTGGTTTAGTTGACAAAGCTGATTTAAAATCAGTAAAACAACAATTAAGATTAAAATAAGAACTTGTTCTTATTTGGTTTATTAATTAAACATTAACCCTGTAAATAGGCTAATCAAGAAGCAATTTTTGCTCGCCTAGTACAAAAAAATTAAAAATTATGCCAAGATCAGTAAACGCAGTTGCGTCAAGAGCTAGAAGAAAAAAAGTTTTAAAACTTGCTAAAGGATATTTCGGAAGAAGAAAAAATGTTTGGACTGTTGCTAAAAATGCAGTAGAAAAAGGTTTAGTTTATGCTTACCGTGATAGACGTCAAAAGAAAAGAAATTTCAGAGCGTTATGGATTCAAAGAATCAACGCTGGATCAAGATTACACGGATTGTCTTATTCTCAATTCATGGGAGCTGTTAAAAAAGCTGGTGTAGAATTAAATCGTAAAGTTTTAGCTGACTTAGCGATGAATCAACCAGAAGCTTTCAAAGCAATCGTAGAAAAAGTAAAATAATTTATATCACATAATTAAAACGTTTTAAAACTTGGCTTGTGCCAAGTTTTTTTTTGCTTATTTTTGAAATAAATCTACCATTAATGACTTCTCAAAAAGATTTATTTATTCGTATTTGGCCTTTTTTTGTTGTATTTTTTATTTACAATTTTGCAGCATTAGCTTTGACTCAATATTTTGGTCGAGACGAATTACATTTATATTTTAATCAATATCACGATTCATTCTTCGATAAATTCTTTGTTTTTTATACCGATTTTGGTACCTATTATTTATTCTTTATCGTTTTGGCTTTCTTATTATTCAAGAAAACACCTCGCATGTTTGGGTATTTATTTGTTGCAGAATCTGTCGCATCTATTATCAGTGTATTTTTTAAGAAAGAATTTTTTGACCAAATTTTACGTCCTGGATATTATTTTACGCTCAAAAATATTCACATCAATTTGGTGAAAGATTATCCTGTACAAATGTTATCAACTTTTCCGTCGGGACATTCGCTAACCGCTGTTGTGATTGGAATGATGCTTTGTTTATTAACCAAAAATCGTTGGTTGCAATTCTTTTATTCTTTACTTTTTCCTAGTATTGCAATTAGTCGAATTTATTTATCGCGCCATTTTGCTATCGATACAATTGGTGGCGCAATGATTGGTTTTTTTATTTTTATCTTTACATATTACATCATCAATACATTTAATAATCCAAAATTGGATCAAAAATTTATAGGCAATGGAACATCAAAATAAACTTAAAATATCTTTAATTCAATTTGATATTATTTGGGAAGATGCAGAAGCTAATCAGTCTTATTTAGACGTTTTACTAAAAGATCATCAAACAGATATTATTCTTTTACCAGAAATGTTTGCTTCGGGTTTCTCTATGAATGTCGAAAAAATTGCGCAAAAGCCATTTGGTAAAACGTTTGAATGGATGCAACATAAAGCGAAAGAATTAAATACAGCGGTTGCTGGTAGTATTTCTACGCACGAAAATGATAAATATTTTAATCGTTTTTATTTTATTAGCCCAAACGGATCCATTTATATTTACGATAAAAAACATTTGTTTAGCTACGGAAAAGAAGCTGGCGTATATTCTGCAGGTGATAAAATTGTAACGATAGATTATAAAGGTTGGCAAATTAGACCAATTGTTTGTTATGATTTAAGATTTCCAGCGTGGATTAGAAATACAGAAGAAAATCCGTACGATTTAATTTTATGCAATGCCAATTGGCCAAAAGCCCGCAGAGAAGCTTGGATTTCACTTCTAAAAGCACGTGCAATAGAAAACATGAGTTTTATTGCTGGCGTTAATAGAATTGGTGTAGATGGGTATAATTTAGATTACAAAGGTGATTCGCATTTGTTTGATACGTTGGGCGAAGATGTAGTACAACTAAATAATCATCCCGAAATTCTACAATTCGAAATTGATAAAGAACAACAAGATAAAACCCGCACTCATTTTAATTTTTTAAATGACCGAGATTTGTTTCATTTCATATAATCGTTAACAAAAACTCGCTTCTTTTGAAGCGAGTTTTTTAATTTATAATGTGCCAAATTTTCCTGCTTTAAACTCTTCAAAAGTAGTTTTTAATTGCTCTTGCGTATTCATCACAAACGGACCATAATGCGCAATTGGCTCGTTTAGCGGTTCGCCACTCATCACCAAAATAATTGTATGATTTGATGTAGCTTCTAAAGTAAACATATCTCCGTTATCATTCTCTAGCATTGCAAAACTATCTTTGCTTACGTTTTCTGTTCCATTTACAAGAACATCACCGTTAATCACTAAAAATGCCGTGTTGTATGTATTTGGAAATTCAAAATCAGTTTTTCCACCATTATTCAAATAAACATTAAATAAATTTATTGGCGAAAAAGTAGTTCCTTTTCCTTTATTTCCTTTGTATTCGCCAGCAATTACATTTACAAAACCACCATTATTTTCTAAATTAACACGCGTCATTTCATCAAATAATAAATCTTGATATTGCGGTTTTACTTCGCGATCTTTAGCTGGTAAATTCATCCACATTTGTACCATCTGAAAAGTTCCGCCATTCTTAGCCCAATTTCTTCGTGGTATTCTTGATGCAAAACACCAGAACCAGCCGTCATCCATTGCACATCGCCTTCGCCAATAACACCATGATTACCGCGACTATCTTTGTGTGCAATTTTACCTTTATAGGCTAATGTCACCGTTTCGAAACCTTTGTGTGGATGCGCACCAACACCTCTTGGAATTTCTTCTGCTTCAAAATCAATATCTGCATTGTAACCAATCGCAAAAAAAGGATCCATTCTACGATGCGAAATATTTCCTTTACCGATAAATGAAGTCGTATAAAATGCATTTCCAACCCAGTTGAACGTTCCGGGATGCAATAATTTTTCTATATTTCTTGTTGACATAATTGTTTAGATTGTGATTGAGAGCTTATTGATTTTGTAATAAATTATGAATCGCTCCTTGAATTTCAGGAAACTTAAATACGAATCCTTTTCCTTGAATACTTTTTGAAACCAAATGTTGACCACGAAATGCTTGAATAGTTTGTGGCGAATTTAAGTTTAATTCATCCGAAATTGCTTTGTAAATATCTTGCTGAGAAGCCGCTTTTGGTGCTACTGAATTATATACACCATCGAGTTGATTTTGTACAGCAAACGCAAAAATACCCGCCATATCTTCAACGTGATTCCACGCCACCGCACTATCGTTAGGTTGAAAAACAGCTTGCGGGTTCGATTTTAAAATATTTTCATACATTGGTAAAATTCCATCATTTGTACCCAAAACCAATGAAACTCTAATCTTAGAAACATGCGCTGCAACATTATCTATCTTAAATAAATCGGCAGCTTTTTCCCAATCATCACTCAAATCGGCAGCAAAACCAGAACCTTTTTCTCCATTTTCGTCAATCTCGAGCGTATTATCTTGAAAACTATAATAACCAATTGCCGAAGCCGAAACAAAAGCTTTAAGCGTTTGATTGCGCTTTTTTAATTCATCTCGTAAAAAATTAGCTGTACCAATTCTACTTTCGTACACCAACGCTTGGCGTTCTGCTGTTAATGGCGTACCATCATTCAACTTAGATCCTGCCAAATGCACAATGTAATTTACATCGTCTAAAGCATTTGTATCAATCGTTTTTTTATGAACATCCCACTCAAACTCATTGGCTGACTTAGGCTTTCTTGTTAATAATTTTACAGTATATTCTTTTTCTAAAATTGGAATTAAATGGCTTGCAATAAAACTATTTGCTCCAGTTATTAAAACAGTCTCTTTCATTATTTAATTGATTTCTACAATAAAATTACACCTATTTAAATTATATTTGATATGAGTTACCTTTTGGTAACTAGTAACCTAAAAGAAACTACCAGATGAAAAAACCAATTTCAGATCCACCAGCATGCAGTACAAATCTACTGGCAATGAATGATACATTAGATATTTTAGGAGGAAAATGGAAACTATTAATCTTACATTATCTTATTCAACGACAAGATATAAGTAATACTTTCAAAAAAATGGAGCGTGATATTACAGGAATTTCTGCAAAGATGTTATCAAAAGATTTGGAAGCTAATAAATTGGTTCATCGCGAAGTTAAAGACACAAAACCTGTAACCGTAGAATATTCGATTACCAAATACGGTGAATCTACAAAAGAAATAATCAACGTTTTAGTTGATTGGGGAAAACTCCACCGAAAAGAAATAATGCAAGAAGATTAAGTATTGAGTGATGAATTTTTAGAAGTAAGATATAAGACTTAAGTCCTAAGTTTATAAGAAAACTCACCTTGTCATTCCGAGCGCAGCGAAGAATCCTATCACAATCTATTTGACAATACAATCAATTTATCCATCCCGTCATCCTGAACTCGTTTCAGGAACGCAAGTTAAGTTTTGAGTTCTAAGTAATAAGTCTTTAAATCTTAAGTCTTAAATCTCTTTCCCAGACTTTACTGCATAAAAAAAGTCTCAAGAAATAAATCTTGAGACTCTTTATAAAAACTGGCGACGACCTACTCTCCCGCAATAGCAGTACCATCGGCGCAGGCAG